>WYBR01000094.1 GCA_011525805.1 Vicinamibacteraceae bacterium | reverse complement strand
CCTTCGGCGCGGCGATGGCCGGGGACGCCATCGACACCGCCACGGCCGCGCTGCTCGATGAACTGGTGGCTTTCTGCCCCAGCCCGAGGGACCGGGCCAACCTCGGGCGGGTGCTGCTGGTGGTCCGGCAAGCAATGGACAAGGCGCGCGATGTGGTCGAGGCGAAGATCACCGGCGGCGAGATCGAGAGGATCGTCGAGGCCGCTCTGACTCAGGCGAACTCTGGTCACTCATCTGGCGCTGCGCCGGCATCCTCGGCCTCGATCCCGCCGGCCTGACACTGCGCGAGCTGCTGGCAATGGCCGAAGAGCGCCAGCGTGATGAATGGGCGAAGACTTCATCGATCATGGCCCTCATCGCCAACACCCAGCGCAGCGCCAAACACCAGCGGGCGTTCCGGCCCAGCGACTTCGACCCGTTCGCCCGCCAGGGCGGCGTCATGCAGGCGGACGTGTCGGTACTGAAGGAAGTGTTCATCGACGGCCGCATGCCGAAACCGGCCCGGGAATCGCCATGATCGACCTGCGCATCAAGCAGATGTTCTTCGACCGGCCGAAGGTGAAGCGGGCCGTTGATGCTGCGCGCCGCAGGGTGCTGAGCAAGGCCGGCGCCTTCATCCGCCAGACGGCGCGCACGAGCATCCGCAAACGCAAAGGCACGAGCAAGCCGGGGCAGCCGCCCCACTCGCACGTGGGTCTGCTGCGCCGCTTCATCCTCTTCGGCTACGACAAACAGAGCGACTCGGTCGTCATCGGCCCCGTGGGATTCCGGGCCTCGGCCGCGCCGCGCGTGCTCGAGCGCGGCGGCACCACGACCCTCACCCGCCGCCGGCGCGGCAAGCGCAGCGAGCGCCGCGTGCGCATCGCGGCGCGCCCCTACATGCAGCCGGCGCTGGAGAAGGAGCAGCCCAAACTTCCCGAACTCTGGCGCAACAGTGTGAGGGGGACCTGAGCAGTGGCTGCCACCCAGGGCATCCGCGCCGGCCGCGCCTTCGTCGAGATCGGCGGCGACGACTCTCGCCTGCTCCGCGCCTTGAAACGCGCCCAGGCGCGCCTCAAGGCCTTCGGCGACGGCGTGCGCTCAGTCGGGCAGCGACTCGTCGCCACCGCGGCTGTCATCGGCACGCCCTTCGCCCTGAGCAGCATCGCCTTCGCCACCTTCGAGCAGAGCATGGCCCGCGTCCGCGCTTTGACCAATGCCAGCGAGAAGGACTTCAAGCGTCTCTCTGATGAAGCCAAGCGTCTCGGCGAGACGACGGTCTTCTCGGCCAGCCAGGCCGCCGACGCGATGGGCTTCTTCGCGCTGGCGGGTTTCAGCGTCGAGCAGATCCTCAAGGCCATCGGACCGACACTCAATCTCGCCGCGGCGGGGCAACTCGAGATCGCCCAGTCCGCCGACATCGCCGCCAAGATCATGGCCGGCATGGGGATCGAAGCCGACCGGCTCGGCGAAGCCGTGGATGTGCTGACCAAGGCGATGACCACCGCCAACACCGACCTGCTTCAACTCGGTGACGCCATGAAGTTCGTCGGGCCGATTGCCAAGAGCGCCGGCATCGCCTTCGAGGAGATCGTCGCTGCGATTCAACTGCTCTCCAACGCCGGCATCCAGGGCGAGATGGCGGGTACGACCTTGCGCGGCGCGATTCTCGCGCTGACCAGCCCGAGCAAGGAAGCCGCCGACACATTGAAACAACTCGGCGTGAACGTGCTCGACGCGAAGGGCAACGTGCGGCCGCTGGCGGCCATCATCGATGATCTCAACCGCGCCATGGAGGGCATGGGCTCGGGCAAGCGACTCGAAATCCTCGGCCGCATCTTCCAGGCCCGACAGGCGGCGGGTGTGGCTGAACTCCTCTCGCAGGGCGCCGACAAACTCCGCGACTACCAGAACGCGCTTCAAGGCGCGACCGGCACCGCCGAGCGGATCGCGGGCGTGCAACTCAACACCCTCAAGGGACAGGCCATCATTCTCAAAAGCGCTCTCGAAGGACTGGGCATCGCCGTGGGCGAGTCGATAGTGGCGCCCCTGCGCATCGCCACGCACCTCATCACGAGAGTCACCACCGCCATCGCGCAGTGGGTGCGCGAGAACAGGTCGATGGTGGTCGTTGCTGCCGGTTCGGTGGCCGTGCTCGGCGCTGTCGGCGTGGCGCTGGTGCTGGTGGGCGCCAGTGCCCAGGCCGCGGCGTTCGTCATCGGCGGGCTCGTGTCGGTGATTACAGCCGTGAAAGTCGCATTCGCCGCCGCAGCCGCGATCATCGGCGCCGTCATTTCGCCCATCGGCCTGCTCATCGCCGCCGTCGCAGTGCTCGGCGGGACTGTCATCGCGTGGTCGGGCGCGGGTGGCAAGGCCCTCCAGTGGCTGCGTGATCGGTTCGGCGAACTGAGCAAGTTCGTCGGATCCGTGGTGAGCGGCATCCGCGATGCGCTCGCCGCCGGTGACATCGCGCTGGCCGCGCGGGTCCTGTGGGCGGGGCTGCGTGTCGCGTGGGAACAGGGCATCCAGCCCCTGCGCCAGGCCTGGATCGGTTTCAGCGCCGGCTTTCAGCGCGCCGCCATCATCGCCTTCTCGGGAGTCCGCAAGGCGTGGATCGAAGTCCGCGACTGGTTCGAACGCAACTTCCCCGACTTCACCGCCGGCATCGCCAAGGGTTGGGCCAATCTCGCCGCGGGTGTGCAGCGCATCTGGGCGCGGGTGACGAACTGGCTTGCCGACCGCTTCACCGAAGTCATGGGGATTCTCGACGAGACGCTCGATGTCGGAGGGGCCAAGGCGCTCAACCGCCAGGACCTCGATGCCGATCTCGCCGGAATCGAATCGCAGCGCAAAGACGCCATCGCCGAGGCCGATCGCCGCCGCGGTCGCAGCGACGCCCAGCGCGAGCAGGAGAAGGAAGCGGCGCTCAATGCCGTCGATGCCCAGCGCGCCGGGGCGCTGGCTGATCTCGATGAACAGACCGCCGAGCGCATCCGCCAGGCCGAGGAAGCACTGGCCCGCACCAGGCAGGAACTGGCGCAGGCGGTTGGGACAGCGCGGCAGCGGCGCGAGGAGGCGCTGGCCGACGGTCAAGACCCGGCGTCGCTCGCGCTGCAGCGTCTGGCTGACCTCGGCGATCAACTCGATCTGCTTGCCAGCCGCGTCAGCGTGCGCGGCACCTTCGACGCCTCGGCCGTGCGCGGCCTCGCCGCCGGCGATGACAGCGCCGAACGCACCGCGCGCGCCACGGAGCAGACCGCCCGCCACACCAAGCGCCTCGTCGAGGCGAGCAGCAAGGGACTGGCCTTCGGATGAGCACGGAAGTTCACGAACGCGGGGTCAGTCGAACGACCAGCAGCGGCCGGAGCCCATCGACCGAGCGCCTGTACTGGGTGCGCGGCACGAGCGATGATCTCGAGGCGCTGGCCGCACTCGAAGCCGAGGTGCCATCCTTCTACGGCGGCCTGCCACTCTACCAGGTGCGTGTCGAGGAGGCGGGGCCCGATCTCTACGACGGGACCGTCATCTACCAGGTCGATTCATCCACCGATCCGCCCGACACCGGCGAGAGCACCTTCACCTTCGAGACCGGCGGCGGCAGCGAGCACATCACCCAGTCATCGGCCACCATCGCTTCGTACGCGCCGCCCGGAAAAACCGCGCCGGACTTCAAGGGGGCGATCGGAGTCACGGCCGACAGTGTCGAGGGTGTGGACATCGTGGTGCCGGTCTACCAGTTCACCGAGACGCACTACCTCGACGACAGCCTGGTGACGCCTGTATATAAAGGTACGCTCTTCGCCCTCACGGGCCGGGTGAACGACGCCCCTTTCAAGGGCTTCAACGCCGGTGAGTGCCTGTTCCTGGGCGTGAGCGGCTCCAAACGCGGCCAGGGCGACTGGGAACTGACTTTCCGCTTCGCCTCGCGCCCGAATCGCACCGGCCTGGCTATCAGCGACATCACCGGCATCGACAAGAAGGGCTGGGAGTACCTCTGGGTGCGCTACGCCGAGGCCGAGGACGCGACCGCCGGCGCGCTGGTGAAGCGGCCTGTCGCGGTGTACGTCGAGCGAGTGTACGAGAGCGGCGACTTCTCGGGTTTGGGGATCTGAACAGTGACTAGCACAGTCCTCATCCTCGTGTTGCTACCACACATGGCCCTCGCGGGCACATGCGGCGTACTCGCGCACCCAATCCGGAATCTCTCGCGTATTGAGAAACTCATCGATCATGCGCCTCATCCGCTCTGCCATCGCCTTGTTGCCAAACCCGCTGTGGATGCAATAGATGCTGCTGATCGCGTGCAGTGCGCTTACCAGACAGGCACTCGTCCGGCACCGCTTCAGTACGGTTTCAAGCACCCGTCTCCCCGGCTCCACGAGATGCGGCCCTTTCCGGGGGAACATCACTGCGCCTTCGAGCTGATCCATGTCCCAGATCCTGTACACCGCGCCGTCAACTCTGCAGACCTCGCGCAGGTCCGTGTCAGGGTCGCTACCACGGCGCCCGCAGACTTTGTCAAAGAGGTCTGTGTAGAGCGTCGCGATCGATCGGATGCAATTGATCTGCAACTCTGGCTCGATCTGGGACGACCGGATGGTCCCAAAGTAGCTCGAAGCGCAGCCGAAGATGAACCACGTTGCCGAACCAATCTGATCATCGGAATACCTGTCCGCGATGAACGAAGGCGCCTTGAACAGTCGCATCAGGTGCTGAGCCAGCGCGGTTGGGTCCATGCAGATGAACCGCTCTTCCAACTCCTCCAGAACTTCATCCGGATCATCAGTCTCGCCGTGGAAGTCGCCGTATCCCCGCGTGAAGCAGTACTCGACCCAGTCCTCGAATGGTGGTGGAGGGAACGCGCCCACAGTGGGTCATTATTGGCTTCGCGGGGCCGCGGGTTCAGTGCCGCCACGCTTCGAGGAGCGGAAGCATGAGCGGCGACACCCTGCGCAAAGTGAAATCCGGCGACCCGTTGCGAATTCCCGCGGCGGCCTACAACGCCTTCGTCGATGCGGCCGTGGATCTGCGCCAGCGCCAGCATGAGGAATCCCGCGAACCCCAGCGCCTGCGGCGCGACAGTGACACCATCCTGGTGCGCAACGACAGCGGATCGACCGTCGCGCGATTCGGCATCCTCGGCCTCGACGCCCCGATCATCGCCCCCGGCGATGCGCTGGAGATCGAGCGCATCGCCTTCATCGGCGTCACGCCGACATCCGGCCACGCGGGCCGGTTTGCCGTCCTGCTCGAGACGGCGGCCGCAGGCGCGATCGTCCGCGCCGCGGTCGGCGGCGTCGTGCCCGTTACGATCAACGTCAACGACGCCAATCACAAGTACGTCGATGTCGTTCCCGGATCGACGGCCCGGCTCCAGACGGCGCACAGCGGCGCGGCCCACATCCTGTGGCGTGAGCCGAGCGTCACTCCGGGGATCGCCGCGGTGGTGCGTCTGCCCTCCATCGCCGGCGTCAGTTGCCTCGGGTCATGCCTCGTGTTCGACGAGAACGGCTGCCCCGCCTTCGACCTCCAGACCGCCAGCCAGGTGAACGCCACCGTCGTCACCGGCGGCTCGCTCTCCATCGTCTCCGGCACGCCCAAGAAACTCCGCCTCACGCTGACCCGTGCGACCGTCACCTTCAACCGCAACGCCTGCGGCGTGCTCGTCGGCGTCTCATCGAGCGGCGCTTCCTCGATCACCTCCGACCTCAACCTCGATGAGTGTCCATGATGGCGCTGGTGCTCGGACCATCCGGCAACCTCCTCCTCGCGCCCAGCGGCAACCTGGCGTACTCGCTCAACTGCTGCTGCGGCCTGTGCGACTGCTGCGAGGAGATCATCTGCGGGCAGGACACGGTCCATCTGCCCGAGTGCGGGCCGTTCCCCACACGCTACATCGGCTTCACGGCCGACCTGAACATCACGCCCTGCCAGAACACCTGCATCCAGTGCGGCAGCCCGCACAAGGCGATCGGCCTGGGCACGAATGCCAACATCTCGCGCACGGGCAGGAAACTCGCCTGTGCCTCGACGGACGAGAACGATGTGATCATCCCGTCGCCCGAGAACCTGTGCAATCACGCGAGCCGCTGCCGGGTGTGGCAGAGTTGCGCCCTGCCGACTGACACGATCACGGGTCTCCAGATCGCACGCTACACCGACATCGGCGTCTTCAACTGCACCGGCAACTTCGATCTCTACACGACGGCGACGATACTGATCAACCTCGCCTACGACCACGCCAACCTGCGGTTCATCCTGGCGATCTGGCTGAGCCCCATCGGCGCCGGCGGCTTGGCCACGGGACTGCTATTCCTCGGCACCCACACTTTCGACGCCCGCAACCTCTCATCCTACAGCGCCTTCCCGTTGATCTTCACCAACGCGCTGGGCGCCTGCAATTGCCCCTGTCCCGGCGGTCTGGTCGAGAGAGTCTTCGCCACCGGCGGAACCGTCACTCTCCACCTCCACGAGACCTGCCAGGATGAATGCCCAACCTCGTGAGATCCCGATCATCGACCTCTTCACGGGTTTGCCCTGGTCGCCGGAGGCGTTGCGAGATCCCGCGCCCGATCCCGATCCTGAGCACTTGCCCAATCGCACGACCGACGCCCCGGGCCGCACCGCGAAAGTGAATCCAGCGCATGGACGCGGCCGCGCCACTGGAACAGTCGTCGCCTCCGGTCCTCCGATCGCTGCACATCGCCAGACGGACGCAGCTGCCCTCGACCTGGCTGAGGCGCGCGAGGAGCGCCGATGTCGGT
>WYBR01000013.1 GCA_011525805.1 Vicinamibacteraceae bacterium | reverse complement strand
ACCGCGAGGCCGTCAGCGCCAAGGTCGTCGATTACCTCGGTCAGATTCTCGTGCGCGACATCTTCGGCAACGACGCGCAGGCGACCAAGCCCTTTCAGGATCGCGTGGCGGACCTCGGCTTCGGCGACCTCATCGTCCCCGAACGCTGGGACTTCCCCTACACCCGGCCGGGCAGCGCCGACGTCTTCGACATCCTCGCCGACACCTGGCTCGCCGACCTCGAGCCGAGCGTCTACGACCCGAGCACCGGTGAAATGCGCTGGCGGCACATCTCCAACATCCACTCGCAGGGCCGCTTCGTTTCCTTTGACAACTTCTTCACGCGCCGTCGCAGCCTCGGAAGCAACAGTTCGTTCTACAGCGACCTCTTCATCACCGGGGGCAACGCGACGCCCTACGCGCTCGACACCTTCACCGGCGGCGTGAACACGCCCTTCAACTACAACGTTCAGATCAGCCGGCAGATCACCAACGACACGCACGACGGCGTCGTCACCTGGGCCGACCGCATGGCTGGCGCCGACACCGACGGCGACGGCCGCATCGACGCCCGCTGGACGGAACTCCTGGACGTTTACGGCCTGCCCAAGGAGATGCGCATCTTCGTCGCGGCCCGCATCATCGACGCCTCCGCGATGCTCAACCTCAACGCGAACCTCGAATTCGGCGCTACCCCGGCCGACGTCTTGAGTCCCACCGCGAGGGTCGGCCTCGGACGCACCCCCGCCGACATCGACCTCTACACGCTGCTCTTCGACGGCTTTCGGGCGTGGGGCGGTCCGAACGACGACAACGTCTTCGTCAGCGGCGGCGGCGTCAGTGGACGCTACGGCTTCAAGGAGCACATCTTCGCCACCGGCATCCAGAGCCGCTTCCTCCAGGGCGGCCTGGGAACCACCTATTCGCCCATCAACCGCTCAACCCGCTCCGATCGCGAGAACTTCTGGAACGCTTTCGCCCGCCGTCCTGACCGCGCCGGACCCGGTCTCTCTCCCTACGGCGTCGCGGACGAACTCGAACTCCGCACCTTCGCGTTCCTCGGCAACGATCGCACCCAGTCCCGCCTTGAGACCACCTTCGAAGGCCTCGACTTCGACCCGGCCGACTACCAGACCTGGCACAGCCCGCTCCGCGGACGCATGAATCAGTCGCGCGGGGGCAATCCCGACTGGTGGGAGAAGGTCGACTTTGCCGCCGGAACGCCGACGCTTGCCGCGATTCAGCGCGACTACCGCCACCTCCTGACGACCTACAACGGCAGCCGGCCCGTGCGGCCGTGGAGCCTGGGCTACTCCGACACCGATTCACCCGCGACGCTGGCCAGCCTCAACTCCATCCTCGCGGCGAATCAGCCGACGGCTCTCCAGTCCGTCGCCGGCGCGTTCATGTGGGCGCTCGCCCCCCACGCCGTCGACGTCGGCAACGGCGACGGCTCCGACAGCGGCCGCACCATCTACGGCACCAACGTCTCCTGGTGGCCGTCCGGGTCCAACGAGAGCCTGCACTACGGCGACGGCGACGCCGGCTACGCCTTCCTGAAAGCCGCCCAACTCGCCGTCAACGCCATGGACTACTACGACGATGACAGTCAGCCGACAATTCGAACCCTTGTCTTCGATCGCGTATCGATCGCACCGGGTCGATCTGATCGCGAGATCACAGGGAAGTTCGAGCATGGAAACGTGCCGCTCGCTTTGGATGGCCCCTCTGGCAACCAAAAGGGATCGACTCTGACGGTGATCGGATTAGAGCGTCAGCCCTTCATTCGCGAAGTCGCTGCCGTTAACGTCTACGGCAATCTCGATCACAATCACTCATGGGACTATTCTTTCAATAAGGGGATCGCACGGGAGTGGATGGTGAGGATTCTCGCTGTCGAGCTCGGCAATCCTTGGCCCGACGAGATTCGCACGCAGGACTACCACATCCGATATGGCAACGACCTGCAGAACAGCTGGTCCTTGCCGTCTATAACGATCCCTCCCGGTAAGAGTGTAGTGTTTTACATTGGGCGTGATCCTCTCCGTGTCGACCCGCAGCAGCCGCCTGATCCGAACGGAACCGCCGCATGGGAGGCGTTTGTCAGAAATCGCAACCCTTCCCAGGATGTAGTGCGCATCGGAGATGATGGGACATACCTCGAGTTCGAACAAAATGGAACGGAGTTCGATGAGGTTACGCTCTGGCGCTCATCGGCTTTTGGCCAGCAGGGAAATCCTGTACGAGTTCTCGTCGATCGAATTCGCCCTGAGACTCCGAATGGAGACTTTCCAAATATCATCGGATTGAACGGTGAGCCGTTGCCGCCGCCAGGGAATCTACCGGACATGGAGTTCAATGTCCGCGTCGCATCGATGCGGCGATACTGCCAAACCGCCAACGGCGGCCTCACTCCGAGTTTCCCTGGCTACGTGTTTCAATCCCCCGTCACCATCGCGACTCGCGGACGAAGGGCGGCTGAGCGCGTTCACAATGATCCGGGTGGCGGATCCAACTTGCCGGCGGGTTTGATTCCGAACGCCCTTCAGAGCCCGCAGATCGACTTCATCAATAATGATGATTCGGACGAGAGCAAGGGATATATTTTCAGTCCTGACTTGGACTTCGCGCCGTTCCAGCTTCACGTCGGTGATTTGCAGGGCAATGTGGATGCAACAGATGCATCATTCAGGTCATCAGTTGATTTGCTCTTGCTTCCAACCGTAGGCCACATTCACTGCCAGCAGACCGCAGGGTTTGAGCCCGATTTCTCGAATCCGGATTATTACGTTACGGCAAGCGAGATTCTCGGGAATCAATCGTTACGTAGTCAAATGACATCGAAGATCGGACCGTTGGTTGGTGGCAAACTTCCCGTCCTCTTCGACATCATCCGACCCGCCGGACCGGGGCTGGGGATCTCCTACTTCCCGCCCGACTTCCGCAACGACGCCAACGGCACGCCGAACCGTTTCGTCGGCCGCCTTGACTTCACGCGCTTCATCCCGCGCTCGGGCAATGTGGCGCTGGTGACCGAGGCGCTGCCGCTGGCGACGCGCATCCTCGACGCCTTCGACTTCGTCTCGGTGGACCCGAACGTGCCGCTGGCGCAAGGGCGCATCAACATCAACACCGCGCCGCGCAAGGTCCTCGAAACCCTGCCCTTCCTTCATCCGCGATACCAGGCCGGACCTATCCCAAGTCGAGACAGCGTCGATCTGCGAATGGCCGAGTCCCTGCGAGCTTATCGTGATTCCAGTAGGGGCGATATGCAAACGGTCGACTGGGATCGCCAGAGTGGTGGTCCTCGCCATACAGTGAGCAATCTGGTGGTCGGCAACAACTCTGGTCTGCGCGACGACGCGACATCGCGGGGCATTCCCAACAACCAACTTGTTCCGGGGTTTACTTCGACTGGAGAAACGCTCCTGGCCACACGGTGGGTGCCCGATGGACTCTCCTTCCGCGTTGATTCCGGCGTGTCTGTCGACGAGTCGGCGTATCGCACGGGCCATGACTTTGGCGATCCAAACGGTGGCAACTTGGACTATGCTCCCCTCAACCCCAATGGAGTCGCCACTCCCGATCCCGACTGGGATTACGACCCGACCGACGACCCCAGCGAGCATCTCGCTCTCATCCGCGCCATTCGCAACGTCGTCTCGACGCGCAGCGACGTGTTCATCGCCTACTTCACGATTGTGGGCTTCACGCCCGACGACATCCGCCGGGCGGACGATGCGTCCAACAGCACCGTCGGGAAACTGACGGCCCTGCGCGCCTCGATGGAGCAGCGGTACGTCGTCGTCTTCGATCGATCGTCGGTCTCCAGCCCGACGGACCGGCCGCGGGTGCTCTTCGCCGCCCAGGAGGTTCCCTCGCGCTGACGCCGGGCCGACTTGCCGGAACATCTCAGACGACCGCGCCGCTCGCTCATCCGCAGGACGGCGCGGTTCGTCGTTTCAGGGCGTCGGCGCTTCAGAACCTCTCCACTTCATGACGAGCCGGCAGTCCTGCGCTCACCACCAAGGACACGAAGTCACAAAGCACGCACCAGGAAATTCACAATGGCCGCGAAGAGGCGCAGAAGGCACAAGAAGGGCGCACGCAGCCGGACTCGTGAGGTCTGAGGCTTGAATCCCCGGAGCCATGACCTCTTTGCGCATCGTGCGCCTCTTTGCGGCCATGGGCTTCAATCCGACTCGCTTCGTGCCCCCTTTGTGACCTTGTGCTCTTTGTGGTGAGCGCTGGGCGCGCGATGACAACACTCGGATTCTCATTCGGCGGATGGGAAGGAAGTGATTCAGTCCGAGGTGATGGGCGCGATGACGAGGTCGCGCGGCTCGGCGTCTGCGCGGGCCGGGCGGCGCAGGCCCGCGGCTGCGCCGGAGCGCGGCTCCAGGCTCGCCTCGGGCCTTTCGAGCGTCCCCGTCACCCGGATCGTGACGAAGAGGTCGCGCAGCGACTCCCAGATCGGCGTGAGCAGCGGGGCGCGGAGTTTCGAGGCCGTGTGAAACTGCATATCGAGGCGCTGCGACTGGTAGTTGAGCACGCCCTGGCCGCGCAGCGACATCGCCGGCGAATCGAGAGTGAGGCGCTCGAAGACCACTTCGTTGCCGTCGATGTAGTAGTCGATGTCCGCCTCGCGGAAACTGGTGGAGACGGGCAGGGTCAGGGCGCTGAGTTGCAGCGCCCACATGGCGAGGGGGACTTCGTAGAGTTCCGCCCCGGTGACGCGGATGTCGCCGCGGCCGACGCGCGACTCGGGCCGGCCGAACTCGCCGGCGACGGCGAGTGACGCGGCCAGGCGGCCCGGGCGCCACCGTGCCGGCGCGGATGAGCCGGGCGCCGCGGGCGCGGTCGCCGCGCTGGGGGGATTGGGCGCTGCATTCGCGGCCGCCTCGACCGGCGTCGGCGCCGCGCGCGGCGCGACCCGCCGAAGGACCGGATCCACCGCGACCTGCCCGAGCGCGACGCGCACGTCATAGCGGCCCGGCTCGCCGAGCCAGGGCACGCGCACCTGCCCTTCGGCGCTGAGCCGGCCGCCGTAGCACTCGCCCACCAGTGAGGTGAGTTCGACCTGCCCCGGCTCCTCTCCGGCCGACAGGCTCGCCCGAACATCCGTTACCTGCCGCCCGAGCACGAGCATCCTTGAGACATTCATGTCGACGGCGCCGTGCAGCCACGGTTCGCTGGAGTTCCGCCGCGCCGAGATGTCGAGCGAGCCGTCCAGTTCGGTGATGGGGATCGAGAGGTTCATCGACGCGTCGCGCACGTTGAGCATTCCGGCAAAGTCGATGGATTCGGAGGCAGTGGAAGTTGTCGCGGCCGAGGCGGCGGGGGCGGCGGGGGCGGCGTCGCTCGCGGGTTGCCGCCCATAGCGGATGCGCGCCTCGGTGAGTTCGACGCTCTGCCCCACGTCGAGGTCGATCGCGTCGATGAGGTCGTTGACGGCCCGGGGCAGCAGGGCCCGCACGCGCCCGGTCAGGCGGTCGGCTGAAACGCTCAGCCGCAGGTCCGCGTCCACGCCGCGCGAGCGATCGACGCGCCCGGCGAGTTGGATCAGTCCGTCCTGGTAGGAGCCGGCGAGGTTGAGCAGTTCAAACGCATCGGGCGTGATGAGCGCCGCGCCTTCGAGCCGCCGGACCTCGAAGCGCTCCGAGCCGAGCGTGAAATCGAGTTCGCCCGGCTGCACGTTGATGAGGTAGGACGGCCGCGGCTCGTCGACTTCGCGCGTGAGGTGAAAGGAGGCGTCGAAGGCGCCTCGCGGCGCGACGGACTCGTCCGCGTTGCGGCTCAGAAGGCCGGAGAGGCCCGCGGCGAATCGGTCGAAAACCGGCGCCTCGAAGCGGCCGCCTTCGATCCGGCCGTGCAGGTTCCAGGCGCGGTCCTCGCGATAGCCCATGGCTCCGTCGAGCGTGATCCGGCCGACGGCGGCGCCCTCGCACGATGCGTCGGCGTGCAGGTCGGTGAAGCGAACGGCGCCATCGCGAATCTGCACGGCGCCCTGCGCGTTGGCCGCCTCCACGCGGCGCCCGTCGAGCAGGAGCGACCCGGAGCGCGGCTCGAGCGTCAGGTCGAACAGCGGCGCCTCGCCGCCCACCTGCCGATAGGTCAGCGCCGCGTCGGCGAGGCCCTGCGGCCGGAGATGATCCCAGAAGCCGCGCATCTCCTCGATTCCCTCGTCGCTGCCCAGCGGCGAGGCCAGATCGATGAGGTGCGGCAGGAGGTCGAGCCGCCGGGCCTCGGCGTCGAGTTCGATGTCAGCGGCTCCTCCCGCCCATGCGATCCGTCCGCTGACCGCGAACTCCTGCTCGCCGCTGCGCGCCTCAAAGCGATGGATGTCAACGCTCCGCCGATGCACGGTAACCTCGGCGGCGGCGTCGCTGACCGGGAGGGTTGCGGGCCAGAGCCAGTCAAGCCCCGTCTCCCAGCGCGGGCGGTCGTCGGCCTGGCGCGATGCGCCGTTCGTCAGCCGCACGTTGATGTCGAAGTCGGCCTTGCCGCGCTCGTCGGCGAAGACGCGCCCCTCGGCGCGGAGGTCGCCCACGAGGCGCAGGCCGGCGAGGATCCGGGCCGCGCGCGAAAGGTCGCCGCTCACCGAAGATTCGTCGTCGGCGTCGCGTCCGCCCTCGCCGCCCGGAATGGCGCGCAGCAGCAGTTCGTTGACGGGAATGCCCTCGACGTGCAATGCAAGGTCCGGCTCCTGTCGGCGCACGGGCTCGCGCACGCGCCTCACTTCGCCGCTGATGACGGCGCGGCCGCCGCCGACGCCTTCGAGCACGAGGTCCTTCACGAGCGTGACGCGGTCGTACTCGATGAGCACTTCGCCGTCGACCAGGCGCGCTGGATAGGGAAACTCCTCGTAGATGACGCCCAGCGGGCGCGCGCGGTCGGCGAGCGTGACGTAGTTGGAGACCTTCGTCGGTTGTCCCGGACCGTGCTCGCGCCGAATGGTCGAACGGATGTTGACGCGGCCGCCGAGTTGAAAGACGCGCGAGAGGTCCGCCTCGATCTCCTCGATGCGAGCGAGGATGGCCTCGAGTTGTTCCTGACGCTGCGGGTCGGGCGTGGCCGACTCGGTGATCTCGCGGTGCCGCCGCATGAGTTGCATGACTTCGTCGCTGATGGGTCCGACGTCGGATTCCGTGAGGATGAGCCCCGCGGCGTGGAGGCGCTCCATCCACTGGGGATTGAAGAACTCGGTGATCGCCTTTCCTCGCGAAGGCCCGAGCGCAGCGAGAAGGTGCTCGTCAAGCGGAACGTTGTTCGCGTACATCTCCGCTTCGACCTGAGGATCGGCGTCGAGCGGCGCGATGCGGCCGGAGAGGTAGACCTGCCCGCCCGTCGGCCCGCGCCCGGCCAGCGACATGATGCGGATTTCCTGGTCGTCGAACTCCACCGCGCCGTGCAGGCCGCTGAGCGGATAGGGAAACCCGGCGTAGGTGCCCTCGGCGTTGAGCAGTTCGACGCGGCCCGAGGCCCCCACCGGGCGCGACGCCGGCGCCTCGGCGTCCGCGAGACTCGCGTCGAGCGCCTCGCGGTGGAGCGTGACGTGGGCGTCGAGCAGGCCGCTGGGCCCGCCCAACTGCACGAGTTGATCATCCACCAGCCGGCGCACGTTGGCCGGCAGGGCCGTCAGGACGTTGAGGTTGCGCGACACGTCGAACCGCGCGACCTCGAAGGTCAGGTCGAATCCCGGCGAGCGATCCACCGACGTGAACAACCCGCTCAGTTGGTAGTGCACGCCGTCGATCTTGCCCGACAAGCCGATGAGGTCCACCACCCCGTCGTGGATGACCACGCTTCCTCGAACGTCGGTCATGCGCGGCGGCAGAATGTCGCGGCTGGGATCGAAGGACGGCACCGGCAGCGACCAGTCGATGCCGTCCATCGTGATTTCGATCTCGTACCCGCCGCCGGGCTTGATCTGGACCGCGATCGGCTGAAGGGCGCCGGTCGGTTCGATGATCTCCCACCACTCGCGGGCGACGCGGGGGAGGAGGGCGGCCTGCTGCGGATCGAACGTCACGCCGCTGATGATCGAGGACGCCTCGCCCGTCGCGAGGTTGAATCGCCCGGTGAGGCGCATCTCTCCCGCCGGCGCCGCGCCTGGAGGCGCGGACTTCACCTCGCGCAGGTCGAAGGAGTACCAGTCGCCGGCGTCGGCCCCGGCTGCCGGCGGCGGCCGCAGCGAGCCGTCCACCCGGAGCTCGCCCGACGCACGGAAGGCGCCGACCCGGTGCTCGCCGATCTGCACGATTCCCGAGCGCAACTCGATCTGCGGCCATTCGGTGATCGGCGCCGAGGCGCCCGGAGCGGCGAGCGCGAGTCCGCCGACGTTGAATCGACCCGAGTCGAGGTCTTCGCTCAGCCGGAGCAGCGCGTCGTCGATGATCAGGCGCCTGGCCGTGATGCGGCCCGCGAGGAGGTCGCGCCGGTCGAGGTTGATCGTCAGGTCCGGAACGTGCACCAGTTCGCCTGCCGGGCCGCGAACGCTGGGAACGAGAAGTCGCACGTCGGTGAGTTGCAGCCGGCCGTCGAGGCCGAGGTCGCTGTGGCCGATCATGACGCGCCCGCCGACCATCGGCGAGAGGACGGCCTCGATGCGGGGCGTGAGGAACCACGAACTCGTCAGGGCCTGCCAGGCGAGGAGGATGATGATTGCGATCAGGCAGAGCGCGCCCGCCAGACGCCGCAGCCAGCGGCGCGGCCGCCCGGAACGGATGGGGTGCGTCTGGTTGGTTCCTGATCGGGCGCCGATCATGTACACGCTCGTCGAAACACAATGATAATGGGCCCGCCGCTTCAGCGGCGCGACGGGACGGTCCTCTGATCGTACCGCTTGTAGGGCACACCTTCGAGAAACGCCCCGATCTGCAGCGCCCGGCGAATGCCGCGCTCGACGTCGATGCGGGGGCGAGTGTGGGGATAGGCCGACGGATCCGCACACACGCCGTGCCGGCGCGGCTGATTCAGGACATAGCGATAGGCTCGACGACACTGGCGCTCGTCTCGGATGCAGCCGTCAAAATAGTCGTGCCCATCCTCGCCGCGCCAGAACGGGACGAGGCGCGGTTGACCGAGCGAGGTGAGCACGTCGTTGGTCAACTTCGCGACCGAACCGTGCAGGCGCTTCATCATCTCACCGAGTTCACGTCCGCACCGGAGGTATCCAAGCGTGTGGCAGTGGTTGCTCAGAAGCGATGTGATCCAGGGCGTGAACCCGTGCGCCTCCGCGTAATGCTCGAAGCGGTTCCAGAAGACGCCCTTGGCGCGCTCGCTGGCGAAGGCGGAAACCCCGCCCACGCACCGGGCCGTGATGAAGTACACCTGGTTGTCGCGGTACCAGTGCTCGAAGCGATGCACGCCGCCGAGCACTTTGTGCGGGGAGCGCGAGGTCTTGTGGATCGGCCGGGCCGGGCGCTGACTGTTCATTCCTGCTGACTCCTTGCCCCGGCCGGGGCGCCACTGAAGTGGCGGGCCCATGCCCGCGCTTCGCCTCACACCTGCAGCACGCCCGTCTTGAACTCGCGGTTCACCGGGAACTTGCTCGCGATGCGCAGGGCTTCGATCATCTCCTCGCGCGTCTCGTGGGGGGCGATGAGGCGGTCCACCCAGCCGCGCGCGGCGCCGTAGCGGATGTCGGCCTGTTCGGCGTAACTCGCCTTGACCGCCTCGAGCACGTGCTTTCGCTCCGTTTCATCGACGACTTCGCCGCGCCGCTCCATCGCCGCGAGTTGAATCTGCGCCAGCACGCCCGCCGCCTGGTTCGCGCCCATCACGGCGAACTTCGCCCCCGGCCAGCCGTAGGTCAGGAACGGGTCGAACGCCCGGCCGCACATCGCGTAGTTGCCCGCGCCGTAGGAGTTGCCGACGATCAGCGCGATCTTCGGCACGACGCAGTTGCTCATCGCGTTGACCATCTTCGCGCCGCTGCGGATGATCCCGCTCTGCTCGCTGTCGCGCCCCACCATGAACCCCGTCGTGTCGTTGACGAACAGGATCGGCAACTTCTTCTGGTTGCAGTCCATGATGAAGCGGGCAGCCTTGTCGGCGCTCTCGTGGTAGATCACCGCGGGCATCTGCGCGCCGACGTTGGCGCTCCTGGTCAATTGGCGCTGGTTCGCCACGATGCCGCACGGGTAGCCGCCGATGCGGCTGTACGTGCAGATGATCGACGGGCCGTACTCCGCCTTGTATTCGTTGCTCGTTCCGCCGTCCACGATGCACTCGAGCAACTGGTTCATGTCGTACTGCTCGGCCGGACTCTCGCGGAAGATGCGGTAGACCTCCTCCGGCGGGCGCGCGGAGCCGACGGCGGGGCAGGGAGGTTCGGCCGGCGGCGTCACGCTCTGCACCGACTCCATCACGGAGCGGACGCGGCGGAGGCAGTCCTCATCCGTCGCCTCGCGGTAGTCGATCGTGCCGCTGATCGAGGCGTGCATCTTCGCTCCGCCGAGCGATTCGTGGTCAACGACCTGCCCGATCGCGGCCTTGACGAGCGCCGGCCCGGCAAGGTACAGCCCGCTGCCCTCCGTCATCAGCAACGTGTCGCACAGCACCGGCAGGTAGCCCCCGCCCGCGACGCAGTTGCCCATGATCGCCGAGATCTGCACAATCCCTTCGGCGCTGAGCACGGCGTTGTTGCGGAAGATGCGCCCGAAGTCGTCGGTGTCCGGAAAGACATCTTCCTGAAGGGGGAGAAAGACGCCGGCGGAATCGACAAGATAGATCAGCGGCAGGCGCGCCATCTGCGCGATCATCTGGGCGCGGATGATCTTCTTGCAGGTCATGGGGAAGAAGGCGCCGGCCTTGACGGTCGCGTCGTTGGCGATGATCATGCACAGCCGGCCGTTGACGGGGCCGACGCCGGTGACGACGCCCGCCGCCGGCGCCCCGCCGAACTCGCGGTACATGTTCCACGCGGCGAAGAGGCCGAGTTCGACGAAGCGGCCGCGCCCCCGGTTCGGCCGGTCCACGAGCAGTTCGACGCGCTCGCGTGCCGTAAGGCGATTTCGCTCGTGCTGGCGTTCGATTGCCTTGAGGCCGCCGCCGAGTCGGATTTCCTCCGCGGCGCGGAGCATCTCACCGGTGGCGTCCTTGAGAAACGACTCGGCCGACCTGGCCGGCTGGCTGCGCGTGAGCATGGTCGGAGGGGTTCTCCTGCGGGTTCCGGGCCGCGCGACTCGCCACAGCCGCGCGGGCGGTGGGCGTTTGTTTGAGTGATCGTAGCCGCCGCTGAGCCCTGCAGAGCCCCCCGCAATGCGGCCCGGCGCGTCAAAATGGGCGCTACTGGACTCGAACCAGTGACCCCTGCTGTGTAAAAGCAGTGCTCTAGCCAACTGAGCTAAGCGCCCGAGGGGCCGAATCGATGGTATTCGGCCGCCCCGCCCGCCACCATGAGCCGCGCGAACCGCGCTTTCCGGCGAATACTGGATGATTGCCCGGTGCGAGGCGGTTCTGATCGTGTAGACTAGTGGCTTTGGCGCCGCCACGCAGCCGCCTGTTGCGGCTGGCGCGGCGCTGCCCCAAGGAGCAAACGCAGTGAAGCCCCTCGCCCATCGCCGCGGCCGCGACGCCGCTCGCCTCACGCTGGCCCTGTTCGCCGGCGCCGCCCTGCTCGCCCATCCCGGCGCCGCGCGCGGCCAGTACAGCGCCCACAACGTGCGCCTCTACCGCCAGATCACCCCGCAGGAGATGAACGGCACCGGCGGCAACGACTGCTGGTCCTACATCAGCCCCTCCGGACGCGAGTACGTCATCGCCGGACTCTACGAGACGACCGCCTTCGTCGAGGTCACCGACCCGGTGAATCCGGTCATCGTTCACATCGAGCCTCACTCCTCCAGCATCACCGGCGACATGAAGGTGTACGGGCAGTACGCCTACAGCATCGGCGACTACTACAACCTGCAGGTCTTCGATCTCGGCCGCATCGACGAGGGCGTCGTCGCGAAGGTCAACGAGCGGCCTTTCCGTACGCACAACTTCGCCCTCAACGAGGAGAGCGGCTACGCCTACATGTGCGCGTCGAGCCACGGCAGCGGGATCGTCGCCCTCGACCTGAGCGATCCCGTCACTCCGACCATCGCCGGCCACATCAATCCGACGGGCGGGCACGTCCACGACGCGCAGGTCGTGACCTACCAAGACGGCCCCTACGCCGGCCGCGAGATCGCCTTCTGCCCCAGCGGCTACTGGCGCTTTGACGTCATCGACGTCACCGACAAGAACAACATGTTCCTCGTCGGCTCGCTCGTGTACGACGGCCTGAACTACTGCCACCAGGGCTGGCTCAGCGCCGACCGCCGCTACTTCTACCTCGACGATGAACTTGATGAACTCAACGGCTATGCGCCGACGACGCGCACAATCGTCATCGACGTCTCCGACATCGCCAACCCACGCCACGTCTCTTCATTCACGAGCGGCCGCACGAGCACCGACCACAACCTCTTCTGGAAGGACGGCTTCATCTACGAGGGGAACTACTCGAGCGGCTTCCAGCTCTTTGACGCCCGCACCGATCCGCTCAACCCGACGCACGTCGGGTGGTTCGACACGTATCCCGAGAACGATGCGCCGGGCTACGGTCACGGAGTGTGGACGGCGCTGCCCTTCTTCCCGTCGGGCACGGTCGTCGCCAACGACCGGGATCGCGGCCTGTTCATCCTCGACGCCTCCGAGGCGCGCGGCGAGCGGATGTTCCTCTCGGCCACGCCGCTCATCGGCGGGCAGAGCACCACGCTCTCGGTGCAGGGCGCCACGCCCAGCGGCCGGGTGTATTTCATCTACAGCCTGACGGGCGAGGCGTGGACACGGGTGAATCCGCTCGGCGTCTACCTGAACCTGGCCAGCCCGGTCCTCGCCGGCGCCGCCACGGCCAACGGAAACGGCGAGGCGTCGCTTGTGCGAACCGTTCCGGTCAACGCGCGCGGCCGCACCGTCTGGCTCCAGGCTGCCGAGGCGGGCAACACTTCGACGGTTCTCGAGGAGGTCGTGCAGTAAATCGTCAGGGGATCGGGAAGGCGCCGCAAGGCGACCCGGTTCGTCCGTGAGGATGTGTTGATGCTGGAGTGGCTCTGGTGGATGGCCGGCGCGTCGATCGGGCTTGGCGGCCTAACGCTGAGCGTCTGGGCTCTCTTCTGGGATCGGGCGCGGGGCCGGCGGCGCTGCCCCGGCCGTTTCCTCTCGCGCTGCTGGTATGACCTGCGCGCCACCGAAGGTTTGCGATGCCCTGAGTGCGGCCGCGTCTGGAGGAGCGAACGGCAGTTGCGGCGCACGCGCCGCCGCTGGGGCTGGGCGTGGGTCGGCGTCCTTCTCATCTGCTGCGGCACAGCCGTCGCCCTCTGGGACGAGATGACCGGCGGCCGCTGGCGCCACTGGATTCCCGCGACCGCGCTCATTCTTGCCCTGCCGCACACGGAGCAGACCTGGCCGCTCGAAGAGGTCGAGCGGCGCATCAGCGGCGTGCCCGAGCCGACGCAGATTCAATGGGTGCGCCGCGACGCACTGTGGGACTGGCAGTGGCGCATGCTGACCGCGCGGTGCGGCGAACTGGCGCTCTCCGCTGATACCGCCAAGGTCCGCAAGGACGCGGCGCTGCTCGTGCTCAACAAGTCGCCCGATGTGAGTCCCGCCGTCGACGCGTTTGCGGCACTGCTGGCCGATCCCTTGCACGATCAGCGCGGCACCGTGGTGTGGGGTGTCAAGGCGTCGAGGCACTTTCTCAATGAAGCCGCGCGTGCGAAGATCATCGCTGCGATTGAGAGTGCGCCGGGGTTCGACTCGCCGCCTCCCCGGCGCAGCGATGCCGACTTCTTTCTCTACGCGGTGCCGACGGCCTTCGAGGCGTTCAAGGCGCAGGATCTCGCTTCGATCCTCCCTGCGGCGACCGTCAGGCCGCGCGGAATCGACCCGGATGAAGTCGTGCGCCGCACCAACTGGAAGAGCGTCGATGAAGTGGCGCTTGTGCAGCGTGAACTTGGCATCCCTTCGCGGCTTTTCACCTGGACTTTCGACGTCGACGGCGGTCCGATCACGGTTCGCCGGTACGACCTGGAGATTGACGGCAGGCCTGGCGAGGACTGCATTCTGCGACTTCGCGCCGAAAGAGGCTTCGGCCACCAGCTGCTCGTCTACCTGCGCCGCGGCGATGAGTACCGCTACCTCGGGTACTTCGACGTGGGACAGTTGCTCATCGGCGAGCCGACGCCGAGGACAGTGAAGACCCCGGACGGCCGAACGTGGATCGTCGTGCGGACCGAACTCGGCACCGGCGGCTCAGACGGAACCTACGCGCTGCATGGGCAGACCTGGCTGACGATACGAAACGGCCGAATCGAAGCCGGGCTGGTGGACACGCCGACGGATGGCCACGCGCGCAACCCGAAGGGCGGAAGTCGCCACTACCCGGTCGAGTGGACGCTCTCGTCCTCTCCGCCGCGCGTCTTCACTGACGCGGGCGGTGTGATGATCGAATGCGAACTGACCTGCCGCTTCGACGCGGGCTGGAAGGACGCGTGGGACCAACTCGGAGGCGCAAGCGAGGCGCAGCGGGGCGGCGAACTGCTGACGCGTCGCGAGACCATCCGATACCGCTGGGATCGGAAGCAACGGAAGTTCCTCCCCGACCCCGGCGGCACGCTTCCAAACTGGCAAGCCATGTATGCGATGTGGTGGGACGCCGACGGTTTTCTCAACGGCAACGTCGATCGACTGGTGGAGATGGCGCGAACCACCGAACCCGGCCGCCGCGCGTGGCTGCGCCTCTTCCTCTCCGACTGCGCGCCATCCGAGCAGCGCGGCGCCGTCGAGGCTGCGCTCAACGCGCCTCAGCAGCCCTGATCACTTCCAGCGATCGAGGCCGTACTCCGACCAGCGGCGCGTGACGCGCTCTTTGATCTCATCGCTCATGCGGAGGATGGGGGGGTAGTCGCGCACGGCGTGGCCGTTGATCGTGGTCCCGGCGATCTTGGCGGTCGCGTCGAAGGCGATCATGTTGCCGCGGCGGATCATGTCGCGCCCGGGATCGGTGTTGGCGCACCAGCGGAAGAGCACCGCGTCCACATCGCGCACGTCCGCATCATCGTCGATGAGAATGATGAAGTCCCACGTCGCTCGCGACTTCGCGATTTCGATCTGATCGATGAACTGCTCGAGCGCGCGCCGCCCCTGCCGCCGCGCGCCGCCGGTGAGTTGCACGAACGCGCAGCGCCCGCGCCCGAACTCCGGAGCAAACATTGTCGTGGATCCACCGTCGCAGTACAACTCGCTTACCTCCGGCATCGGCGAAGCGATCGGCGCATCGAACGCGATCCCGTTCACCTCCTCGCCGCGCACCTTGCGCGTCGCGTCGATGCCGAGTTTGTGGCCCGCCCCGAGGCGCGGCGCCGCGTGGTCGAGAATGTCCAGCGGGCCGTTCACGAGTTCGAGATCGCGCGCGAAGTGGCAGTTCGCGAACACCGCCGACAGCACTTCGTCGCGCCGATGCACGTTCACATCCTCATCCACGACGACGATGAACTTCGTCCACGCCATCTGCCCCGCGCCCCAGATTGCGTGCATCACCCGCCGCGCCTGCAGCGGATACTCCTTGCGGATTTTCACGAAGGCGCAGTTGTGGAACGCGCCGAACATCGGCAGGTCGTAGTCGATGATGTCGGGAATGAGCGTGCGCAGCAGCGGGAGCATGATCCGCTCGGTCGCCTTGCCGAGGTAGTAGTCCTCCTGCGGCGGCAGGCCGACGATCGTCGTCGGGTAGACGGGATGGCGACGGTGCGTGATCGCGGAAACTTCGACGATCGGGTAGCGGTCCGGCAGGGAGTAGTAGCCGGTGTGGTCGCCGAACGGCCCTTCAAAGGCCGCGCCGGGTCCGAGCGGCTCGTCGGTCGCGCGCGGGTCATAACCGACGCCGCCCGCCTCGGTCGAGACCCAGCCCTCGATGACGATCTCGGCGTTGGCCGGCACGTGGAGCGGCACGGTCCTGCACTTCACCAGCCGAATGCCGCGCCGGTTGAGAAAGCCGGCCATGAGCAGTTCGCTGATGCCCGGCGGCAGGGGGCAGGTCGCGGCGTAGGGCAGGACGCTCTCGCCGCCGAAGGCGATGGCGATGGGCATGGGCCGGCCGAGTCGCTTCCACGACCGCCAATGCCGCGCGCCATCGTGGTGCATGTGCCAGTGCATGATCAGGCGCGTGTGGTCGATGACCTGCGCGCGGTACATGCCGATGTTGCGGCTCGGGGGCCGGCGCTTGCCCGCGTCGTCGGCGTGAATCGTGTACATCCCGGCGAAGGTGATGAACCGCCCCTGGCCCGCGCTCGCGTCGGGCTGGTCCGCGGGCGTCGGGTATCCCACGCCGGCAAGGTCGCCGTCGAGCGGCCAGCACTTGTTGATCGGCAGGTCGAGCAGATTGACCGCGCTGCCGGTCTTCACGACCTCCTGGCACGCGCCGCGGCCCACGACCTTCGGCGGCGTGCGGAGCAAGGGGGCGAACTCCGCCGCCTTGCCCAGCAGATCGCGCCAGCCCGAGGGCGGCTCGGGCCGCACGAGCGAGGCAATGCGGTCGGCGATCGCCTCGAAGCCGCCGGGCGTGTGCCCCGCATCGTGGCAGCCCAGGGCCATCTCCATGCGCTGGTAACTGCCGAAGAGGTTGATCGCGACGGGGATGCGCGACTCGCCTCCCTGCACGTTCTCGAAGAGCAGCGCGGGCCCGCCCAGCGCCGCGTGATCGGGATCGACGATGCGCCCCGTGAC
The DNA here is from genome assembly GCA_011525805.1 of Vicinamibacteraceae bacterium. Taxonomy (GTDB): domain Bacteria; phylum Planctomycetota; class Phycisphaerae; order Phycisphaerales; family UBA5793; genus UBA5793. The sequence goes on along the minus strand of WYBR01000013.1, from coordinate 181,690 downwards.
GCCGACCGACGGCGCAGCCAACCTGCTGACGCGATCGGCGATCTCCGTGATTTCAAGCAGCGGCGAGACAGGCGCGGCGATGCGCACCAGTTCGCCGGCGCGATCGAGGGCGTCAAGGAACTCGCCGAGGGTGCGGTACATGGATTGACAGGATAGCGACCCGCGTCAACGTGGTTTGGAGAAGCGCCGGGTGTTATCCAGGAGCGAGTTCAACCTTCTTTCGGAGTGTCGCCGCACCGCGGCGAAGGAGTCTACAGTCCGAAGGTCTGATCGTCAGTAGCCGGGGGTGGCGATCGCTTCGATCGCACCCCCGGATGCGATGCATCATTGATTTCACTGGACCCCGAAGGTGGTCCTCGTAGCCCACGATTGACCGGACGCTACGACCACTCCTTCGGAGTGGAGCGCGGAATGGGGGGCGTCGCGTTCCGGGGGTGGCGCTGGCGCTTCACCCCCGGCTACTTACGATGAGGCCTTCGGCCTCGCCAGACCATTTGACTGATGCCGAAGAGCGCCTACCGCCGTGTGTGAATGGCGTCATCCCGGGAAATGCGCTGAACGTTGACTACTCAATCGCTCATAGAGCACCCGGCCCTCTGATTCGATACGGCGAATCATCGAGTTTCGCTGCAAGCGCTGTTGGCGCACCTCGGCAGGCGTGAATACCAGGAAGTCCATCGGCTGGCGGCGGTCCGGGAAGAGCGCGTCTACCTGGCGAACCCGTTCAAACCAGGAGAGATCCGTCTCCATCTCGATCATCAGGTCGAGATCGCTGTCCGCCTGCTCGTCTCCCCGCGCCCGGCTGCCGAACACCACGACCAAGCGCGGATCGAGCGCTGAGACGATCGTCCGCGTGATCTCATCCAGTGAAGGTTGGCTGACCATGGACGTGCTCCGCCCAATCCTACGCCATAAGTCCGCCGTTGGAAGACGCCTGCCGGCGGCTGCGGCTATCCTGACGGGTGTCCGATCGTCTGTCGCTCTTCGAGAGGCTGCATCACCTCCATCGCGCGTGGCGCTACCGGTTGCGTTCGGAGCGCGACGAACTCGCCTTCATGCGCCGGTGTAATGTCGCGGGGCGGACGGCTGTGGACATCGGCGCGCATCGCGGCCTCTATTCGTGGTGGATGCACAAGGCCGTGGGTCCGGCCGGGCGCGTCGTCGCCTTCGAGCCGCAGCCGGAGATGCTCGGGCACCTCGGCCGTCTGAAGCGGTCCTTTCGCCTCGACCGGCTCACGATCGAGGCGAGCGGCCTCTCCTCGGCGCCGGGGCGGATGCGGCTGGTCCGTGAGACGGGGCACAGCGGCGGCGCGAGGCTCGACCCAACCGGGGCGATCGCTCATCGAGCGGCTGCGGCGAGCGCGGCCGGCGCGATCGAAACGCTCGAGGTGCCCGTCACCACCCTGGACGAGTATTTCGCCTCGCGCCCTGGCCCGCCGGTCGCGTTTATCAAGTGCGACGTCGAAGGGCACGAGTCAGCCGTTTTCGAGGGCGGGCGCGGGCTGCTCGAGCGCGACCGCCCGGCGCTGCTCGTGGAGATTCACGATCGGCGCGTGCGCGAAGGGACGCTGATGCGGTTCTTCGACGGACTGGGCTACGAGGCGTTCTTCCCGCATCGCGGCCGACTCGTCCCGATGTCGGAGTTCGACGCCCTCCGACCGACGATCGGCAAGGCGTATCTGAACTACATCTTCCGACCTCGCTCGCCGTGAGGCGGAGGTCCGTTGACCGCGATCGCCCCCCGTCTACACTTGTCCGTCTCCAACACGGGACCGGATGGGGCTGGCTTGTGGCTTGGCCCATCCATGGGGGACCGCGGCGCGGCCGGTCGGTCTTCCAGTCCACGGGGACTTGGCCGCGGACTTCACCGTTCGCCACTGGCGCGTCCACGCCGGCGGCTGCGGCAGGCCGCGATTTCGCATCGTTCGACTCGTGCCGCCTGCGAGCCGCTTTCAGGAGCATCTGAACAGGACGCCGCCTTTCCGCCCGCGATCCGCCATCGCCCGCCACTGGCCCGTGGTGTAATTGGCAACACAGCAGTTTTTGGTACTGTATTTCCTGGTTCGAGTCCAGGCGGGCCAGTTTGACCTCGCGCTGCAATTGCCGCTCCCCCGTTTAGCCTTGACCCAGAGGCTCTGCGAAGGGGAGCGCCGACGAGCCGCGAGCGAACATGCATCGACGCGACGCCGCATCCGACTTTCCTCGTACCATGATCCACGACGAAACCCATCCCGAGCAACCACGACCCTTCGCCGCGATCATTCTCGCGGCGGGACGCTCCAAGCGCATGAACTCCGGCGTCGTCAAGGTCCTTCATCCGGTCTGCGATCGGCCGATGGTCGAGTGGGTGGTCGAGGCGTGTCGGGCGGCGGGTTGCGGACGGATCATCCTCGTCGTCGGCTTCCAGGGCGACAAAGTGCGCGAAGCGTTTGCAAGGCAGGGGGACGTTGAGTTCGTGGAGCAGGCCCAGCCGCTGGGCACGGGCCACGCCGTGATGCAGGCCGAGGCCGCGCTGCGCGGCTTCGCGGGCGATGTGCTGGTGCTCGCGGGCGATGGGCCGCTCATTCGCGCCCAGACGCTACGGCGGCTGGTGGCGACGCATCGGCGCACCGGCGCGGCGGCGACGCTGGCCACGGCCCGCATCGCCGACCCGGCCGGCTACGGCCGCATCGTGCGCGACGCCGCCGGCCGCTTCGAGCGCATCGTCGAGGAGAAGGACGCCACGGCCCAGGAGCGCCGCCTCACCGAGATCAACCCGAGTTACTACTGCTTCGACGCCGCCTCCCTCTTCGAGTCGCTCGGCCGCCTGACCAACGCGAACGCGAGCGGGGAGTACTACCTCACCGACGTTTGCGCCATCCTGCGCGAGGCCGGCCGGCCCGTGGAAGTGATTGAGGCCGTCAGCGCCGACGAGGTGCACAGCATCAACACCGTCGAGCAGTTGGAGTTCGTCTCGTCGATTCTTGCGAAGCGCCTGGCGGAGGGAGCCGTGCATTGAGCCAGTCCGACACGAACATGCTCAAGATCTTCGCGGGCCGCTCCAGCCGCGCCTTCGGCGAGAATGTCTGTGCGCATCTCGACATTCCCCTGGGGCAGAGCACGACCGAACTCTTCCCCGACGGCGAGATCATCGTGAAGATCGACGAGGACGTGCGCGGCCGCGACTGCTTCGTGATGCTCTCGACCTGCCAGCCGGTGAACGACAACCTCGTTGAACTGCTCATTTACATGGACTGCCTGCGGCGGGCGTCGGCCCGTCGCATCACGGCGGTCATGCCGTACTTCGGCTATGCGCGGCAGGACCGCAAGGACGAGGGCCGCACGCCCATCACCGCCAAACTCGTCGCCAACCTCATCACCACCGCCGGGGCCAACCGCGTCCTCGCGCTCGACCTGCACGCCGCCCAGATCCAGGGATTCTTCGACATCCCGGTGGACCACCTCACGGCGGCGCCGGTCGTGGTCGAGTACCTCCAGTCGGTGCGCGAGGAACTCGGCGAGATCGTGCTCGTCTCGCCGGACGTGGGCAACGTGAAGGTGGCCAACATGTTCGCCAACGTCCTCGGCGGCGACCTGGCCATCATCGACAAGCGGCGGCGCTCGGGCAAGCAGGTCGAGGCGGTCAACATGGTCGGCGAGGTGCGTGACCGCACGGTGCTGATGATCGACGACATGATCAGCACGGCCGGCACCGTCACCGAGGCCGCCCGCGTCGTCATGGACCGCGGGGCCAGGCGCGTGATCGTCGCGGCGACGCACGGCGTGCTCGTCGGCCTGGCGCTGGAGCGCCTGGCCGAGGCCCCGATCGAGCGGATCATCCTCACCGACTCGATCCCGCTCGACGGCCGCTGCAGCCCCATCGCCGACAAACTCGTGGAACTTTCCGTCGCGCCGCTCATCGGCGAGGCGATCCGTCGCATTCATCACAACGTGTCCGTGTCCGCGCTCTTCCGCAATCGTGTCGGGAGCAAGAGATAGGCGTCCCGAAGCGGTTCGGTACGCGGCCAGGCGGACTTTTCACCCTCACCAGGACGAGATTGGAATCAGAATCATGGGAACCACACCGACCGTACAAGCCAGGAAGCGCGATCGACTGGGCAGCCGTTATGCGCGCCGTCTTCGCGCCGCCGGCGAATTGCCCGCCGTGATCTACGGCCACGAGCAGGCTCCCGTCGCCGTGAGCGTCAACAGCAAGGACCTTCTCACGCACCTCAATCACGGCCAGCGCGTCTTCACCATCGACGTGGAGGGGACGGGCGCCGAGACCTGCCTCGTCAACGAATTGCAGTTCGACTTCCTCGGCACCAACGTCATTCACGTCGATCTCACCCGCATCGACCTGACCGAGCGCGTGAGCATTCACGTCTCGATCAAACTGATCGGCAAGCCCGCCGGCCTGAAGACCGAGGGGGCCATTCTGCGCCTCATCAAGGACAGCATCGGCATTTCGTGCCTGGCGTCCGACGTGCCTTCCGAGGCCATCGCGGTGGACGTCTCGGCCCTCGAGGCCGGCGAGTTCCTGACGGCGGGCGAAATCAAGTTGCCCCCGGGTCTCGATCTGGATGAAGAGGCCGACGAGCCCATCTGCCAGATCAGCGTCGTCAAGGAAGAGGAAGAGGCGCCCGCGGCCGAGCCGGAAGCCGCCGAGCCCGAGATCATCGGCGAGAAGAAGGAAGAGCCGGCCGTCGAAGAGAGTGCGGAGAAGGAATGAAGGTGATCGTCGGCCTCGGCAATCCCGGCCCGACCTACCAGCACACCCGCCACAACGTCGGGTTCATGGTGGTCGACCGTCTGGCGCAGCGCCTCGCGCCCGGGTCGCCCGTGCGCAGCCAGTTTCAGGCGGCGGTGCTCGAGACCCGGACCGACGACGACAAGTGCCTCCTCGTCAAGCCCATGACCTACATGAACCTCAGCGGAACCACCGTGGCCGAAATCGTCCGGTTCTATAAACTGGACGCGGGCGATCTGCTCGTCATCACCGACGACGCCGCCCTGCCCTTGGGCGACCTGCGCCTGCGAAAGGGTGGGTCCGATGGCGGGCACAACGGCTTGGCCGACATCGCGCTGCGCCTCGGGACGGAGGAGTATCCCCGCCTGCGCGTGGGCATCGATCCGCCGGGGCGCCTCCCGAGGCACGACTACGTCCTCGGGCGCTTCACGCCCGAGCAGGCGGCCGTCATGCAGGATCGCCTCGGCGGGGCCGCCGACGCCGCCTGGTGCTGGGCCAACGAGGGCATCGACGCCGCCATGAACCGGTTCAACACCCGAAAGGCGCGCCCGGGCGGCGCGGAGCCCGCCAGCAACGATCAGGAGTCTTAAGTCATCCACCATCGGCCGCCCCGCGGCCGCCAACCGATCCGTCGAGCGAGTTCGACGGCCAGAAGGACAGGAACATGAGCGATCACATGGTCTACGAGTACGAAGCGATGTTCGTCTTCCCGCAGGCGCAGACGAGCGACCTCACGGGCGCGGTGAGCCACATTGAGGACATCATCCGCCGCGCCGACGGCGAGATCATCGCGCTGAGCAAATGGGGCGAGCGCAACCTCGCCACGCCCATCGACAAGAACAAGCGGGCCCTCTTCCTGCTCGTCTATTTCCGCGCCCGCGGCACGCGCCTGGCGAACATCGAGCGCGACTGCAACCTGTCGGAACTTGTCTCGCGCTTCCTCATCATCCGCGCCGACCACCTCACCGTCGAGGAGATGGCGGCGACGGACGGGCGGCAGACCCTCGCGACGGAGGCGAAACTGCGCAGCGACGGCCGCAGCGCCGAGCCGCGCGAGGAGGCCGCCCAGCCCGTCGGCGCCGCGGCCGGCGGGGACGCGGCCTCCCAGGAGTGAGCGGCCCGGGCGTGAGCGCAACGGTCGATCCGAAGACCTGACGGAAGGCGGAACCACATGGCGTCCTACAACAAAGTCCTGCTCATGGGCAACCTCACCCGCGATCCCGAGTTGCGATTCACCGCCAGCAACCAGCCGGTGGCGCAGATCGGCCTGGCGGTCAATCGCCACTACACCTCGAGCACCGGCGAGAAGAAGGAAGAAGTCACCTTCGTCGACTGCGAAGCCTGGGGACGCACGGCGGAACTCATCAACCAGTACTTCAGCAAGGGCCGACCCATCTTCATCGAAGGCCGACTCAAACTCGACCAGTGGGAGGACCAGCAGGGTCAGAAGCGATCGCGCCACAAGGTCGTCATCGAGTCGTTCCAGTTCGTCGACTCGCGCGGCGGCGGAGAGGGCGGCGGAGAGCGATCCGAACCCCGAAGCGCTGGCGGACCGCGTCCCGCCCGCGCCGCGGGCGGAGGCGACTCCTCCGGAGCGCATCAGCCCATCGAGGAAGAGGACATCCCGTTCTGAAGGCAGAAGTGAAGCCGCAAGCGGGCTCGCGCGGCCATCGACGCCGCCGCTGCTTGCCGGATGAATCTGAGTATCGGCGCGTTGCGGCCCGATCGGTCCGGGCCGCTAACTTCCACACGCATTCCTCACCACAGGAAGGACAGCAGACATGGCTCGCAACGTTGAACTGCTTCTCACGGAGAACATCGAGAACCTCGGCATCGTCGGGGACGTCGTGCACGTCAAGCCCGGATACGCGCGGAACTACCTCGTGCCGCTCGGCTACGCCGTCAAGCCCACCGACGGCGCCAAGAAGGCCCTCGCCGCCCGGCGCGCCGAGGTCGAGCGCGAACTCGCCGCCCTGCGCAAGGAACTCGAGCAACTCGTCGAGAAACTCGAGGGCGCTGAGATCACGCTCGAGCGATCCTGCAACGACCAGGGCTGGCTGTACGGCTCGGTGACGCAGCACGACATCGCCGTCGCCCTCAACGAGGCCGGCTTCAACCGCATCACCGATCGCCACATCCGAATCGGCGCCGCCATCAAGCGCATCGACTCCTACGAGATCCCCGTGCAACTCGACCGCGACCTGCGCACCGAGATCAAACTCTGGGTCGTCGCCGACCGCGAACTGAACCTCGGACGCGAAGAAGAGGCGGAAACGCCGGAAGGCGAGGGCGCACCGGGCGAGGCGCCCGCGGAGGGCGCTCCCGCCGACGCGGAGCCGGCAAAGTCCTGACGACGCCTGGCCACTCACGCCGAACATCCGCCGGCGCCGCGGTCTGAGCCGCGGCGCCGGTCGTGCATGCGCCGCTTCCATCGCGCCGATTGGCGCGGGCGCGGGCGGAGAAGTCCCGTATCATCCATCGGCCGGTCCTGAAGGCGGAGCATCGGCCGGGTCGATAGGTCCTGAGCATGCCGTCCCCGATCCGTCTTCGCACCGAACCGCACGAGGGAGCATTGCACTTGAGTTTCATGAAACGCCGCCGCACTCTCTCCGTTCCGCTGGCGCTGCTTCTCGCGGCCGGTTCGTCCGCCGCATTGGGTCAGATCGAGGTCGATCCCGCCGAGCCCGCGGCGCCCACGGCGGAACTTTCCCCCGCCGCCCAAAGGGCGATCGACTCGCCCGTGCTCACCGAGGGGGAGCGGCGCGACCGGCGGATCTTCCACGGCGTGTGGACGGAGGGCGACCTGACGACGCCCCTGCGCCGCGCCGCGGCGGCGCGGATCGTCTGGAACCTCCGCGACCCCGTCTTTGTCGACGAGTCCCTTCCCGAACTCCTGCGCGCCGAGCGCCTCGTGCTGATCGGGGAGACGGAGCAGGCGCTCGCGCTGCTGGGGCGCGATCTGTCGCCGACGGCCTGCCGCCTGCGGGCCGAGGCGCTCGAATGGAGCGGCCGCTTCACGGAGGCGGATGAAGCGCTCGAACCCGTCATCGCCGCCAACGCGACCGGATCACTCAAGAGCGCCGAGGACCTGACCGAGGCGGCCCGCTGCCTCACGATGCGCGCCCGCCTGCGCGGCGAGCCGGCCTCGCAGTACAACGCCATCCTCCAGACCGTGAGCCGCGTTCACCAGCAGGTGGATCGCCTGTACTGGCCCGCGAAACTCGTCGAAGCGCAACTGCTGCACGAGAAGGACAACCCGCGCGACGCCGCCGCCGCGCTGCTCGAGGTCCTCACCCTCAATCCCCGCTGCGCCGACGCCTGGATGCTGCTCGCGCAGATTCATCTTGACAGTTTCAACTTCGAGGGCGTGGACACCGTCGTGCAGCAGATCGAGCAACTCGGCGATGATCGCGCGCTGGCGCGGCTCGTACTCGCCCAACTCGATCTCGTGCAGGGGCTGCCGGACGTCGCGGCGGGCCGGCTGAATCTCGTCCTCGCGGACATGCCCCGCCACCGGCTCGCCCTCGCGCTCCGCGCGGCCGTCGAAGCCGTGCGGTACGACGAAGACGGCCTGCACCTCGCGCTCATGGACTTCGAGGCGATCTCCGGCCGCCATCCGTTCGCCTGGCACACCGCCGGCGTCTACCTCTCGCGGAACCGGCAGTATGACCTTGCGGCCGAAATCCTCCGCGGCGCCATCGACCGCCAGCCCAACTGGCCCGCCCCGCGCATCGAACTCGGCCTCATGTCCCTCCAGTCGGGCGACGACGCGGAGGCGCTGGCGCAACTTCGCCGCGCGTGCGCTCTCGATCCCTTCAACGTGCGCGCCGCCTTCAGCCTGCACCTGCTCGAAGACCTCGCCCGCTACGAGACGATCGCTTCCGAGCATTTCATCGTCCGCTTCGATCCCGAGACCGCGGATCGGGCGCTGGCGGCGGAGATGCTCGGCCCGCTTGAGGCGATGCACCGCGAGATCAGCACGGCCCTCCAGCATGAGCCGGACCGCCCGACGCGGATCGAACTGATGCCCAATCACAGCCGCTTCGCCGTGCGCATCACCGGCATGCCGCAGGTGCACACGATCGCCGCGTGCACCGGGCCGGTCATCGCGATGGAGGCGCCGCGGGTCGGGCCCGATCACTTCGGCTCCTACAACTGGCTCCGCGTCCTGCGCCACGAGTACGTACACACCATCACCCTCAGCCGGACGCGCAACCGCATCCCGCACTGGCTCACCGAGGCGGCGGCGGTGTGGCTCGAAGACGCCCCGCGCGACTTCGCCACTTGCGTCATGCTCGCCCAGGCCTGGCACGCGGATGACCTTTTCGATCTCGACGAGATCAACTGGGCCTTCGTGCGCCCCCGAAGGCCCAACGACCGCTCCCTCGCCTACGCGCAGGGGCACTGGATGATCGAGTTCCTCGTCGAGCGCTTCGGCCACGCCGCCATGCTCCGTCTCCTGGACGAGTATGGCCAGGGCTTCCGCGAAGACCTCGCCATCCCCGGAGCGCTGGGTGTGAGCCGCGGGCAGTTTTACGACGCCTTCCTCGAGTGGGCGGGCGGCCAGGTGAAGCAGTGGGGCCTGGACCCTCAACCGGGCATGGATGAACTTGTCCGCGAGCAACTTCGCGACGATCCGGAATACGCCGCGCGGCTGGCGCAGGCCAGCCAGCAACTCGGCCGCGCGCTGGGCCAGCGCCTTCGCGCCGAGGCGCAGCGCGGCGCGGTTGATCCCCTCGATCTCCTCCGGCGCACTCTCGCTTCGCTGCCGCGCGTCCAGCCCCCGACGCCGGAACTGAGCGACGGCGTCCTCGACCGCTGGCTGGAGCGCTACCCCGACCACCCCGACCTGCTTCGTCTTCGCATCAGTCGCTGGCGGGCGCAGCGCCGCCTCGGCCCGGACATGATTCCGCTGCTGGACCGCTACGCCGCCGCTCGACCCGTCGACCCGATGCCGCTCCAGATGCTCGCCGCGATTCATCTTGAGTCCGACGAGCCGCAGCGCGCCATCCCGTACCTTGAGTCGATCGATCGCCTTCAGAAATACGACAACACTTACGCGATCGAACTCGCGCGCCTCTACCAGGGGCAGCAGCGCTTTGATGTGGCGCTCGATCGCATCCGCCGGGCGGTCACGATTTCGCCCTACGACGCCCGGCTGCGCGAGGAGGCGGCGGCCGTCGCCATCCAGGCCCGCGCGTTCGAGGAGGCGCGGCGGTTTCTCGTCGCGCTGACCATCCTCGAACCCGAGCGCGCCCAGCACGGCAAGCGCCTCGAAGCGCTCGACCGCCTGATCGCCGCGGAACGCTGAAAGACCCCTGCGAACGGCGTGGCGTGTGGCGGCCGAAGTTCGGCGATGTTGCCATGCATTGACCCGCTCTGGCGTCAATGCATGGCCGGGCGGGCAGCGTCTATTCCCCCGCATCGAGGTCGATGATGCGCTCGACCTCGATCACGTCGAGTCGCAGTCCCGGATCGTGGACTTTCTCGCCGAGGACGCCGACGTTGAGGTTCAGACGGCGCTCGAGTTCGAGGCGCTGCTCGCCCTCGGCGCGGAGGTAGGCGACGGTGCGGCCGGTGATCCGGTCCTGCACGCGGTAGAGCAGCGGCAGGCGCCGGCCGTCGAAGACGTTGGAGGCGATGAGCAGCCCCTGCGCGGTGAAGACCGGCCGGCCCTGCTCATCCCGCCAGACCTCCGCGCGCCGCGGGGCGCTCGGCTCGGCGGCGGCCCGCGCGGCATCGGCGAGTTTGCGCATCGCCGCCTGGTGATCCATCCGCACCTTCAGCAGCGCGATGCGAATCTCCGCCACGCGCCGCTCGCTCTCCTTGGCCGTGGTCGCCGCCAGCGACTCGTAGGAGCGAAGAAGCGGCTCGATCTCCGCCTCGGCGATCGGCACGCGGATCAGTTCGCCGTACAACTGCTCCAGTCCCTTGAGCGTGATCTCGACGGGCGGCTCCGGCTGCGGCGCCGGCGCTTCGGCTGGCTGAGTTTCCCCGTCGACCGGTTGCCCGTCGGCGGGCGCGGCCTCCTGCGGAGGCTGTTCGGCCGGCGAGGCTTCGGCCGGAGGTTCGGCCGCCGGCTCCGTTTCTGCCGGCGCCGGTTCTTCGGCGGGCGCTGCGGGCGACTCGGCCGGCGGCGTGGACGGCTGCACCTGCGGCTCCTGCGGCGGCGCTTCAATCGGAATCAGCGGCGTTGCCTTGGGAGCCTCCGCGGCTGCTTCCTTCGCCGCGTCCGCGATCTTCTTCTTCCACGCGGCGACCTCCTCATCCGTCGCTTTGCGGATGAACTGGGCGAGCACGTACACATCGACCTGCTCGGGGAGTTCAACCTTCAGGAAGACGCCCTTGTCGGGCGTCGGCACTTCGGCGAGCACCTTGAGCACCGTGTCCGCCGCCACGCGATACTTTCGGAAGCACTGGGCCGGATCTTCGCTGATCGGATAGAGAACCGGCGCCCGGCCGATGGCGCGGACGGTTCCGGCCTGCGCGCCGTCAGCGACGTCCTGCCGCGCCACGAAGCCGTGCAGGCGCGGCGGAGGCGCGATCGCCGCCCAGCCGAATGTATTGACGCTCTTGACGAGCACCAGGTCGCCGCGCGACAGCGTGCCGATCCGCTCGAACTGCTCGGCCCGTCCGCTGTGGATGTTGACTCGCTCCGCCTCGACCACGGCATGCCATGGTTCAGTCCGCCCCGGATCCTGTCCGCGCGTCGCTTGGGCTGCTCCCAGCGCGCCGGCGACAGCGATCAGGACCACGACCAATCGACCCATCCGCCCTACAGTACGCCATCGACCCATGATGAGGCCTCCCTGGTACGGGGTGTGATTCATCATGGACATCGTAGCGCGATGATCGCCGGCCTCACGCGCCCGCGGCGGGAGTCCGGGCATCGGCCCGCACGCCGGGTGATGCTCCGCCGATTCGCCTCGGCCGACTTGACACCCGCCTGAATCCGGACAGGATGATCCATGACGCCACGCCAGTCTGAACGTCCCGCGCCGTCCCGGTCGACCCGTCGCCTCGCGCGGCCGCTGGGCCTGTTTCTGGGAATCGCGGTCCTGGGAGGATCGCTTCCCGGCTGCGAGGGCCCGCTGCGCAAGACGAACTCCGAGCAGGAACTCCGCCGCGCCCTCAACGCCGCCGTCGAGAAGCAGGTGATGTCGCCGCGTCCGGCCGACGTGCCCCTGAGGGCCGAGCCCAGCCGCCTCGAAGGCTCCTTCATCCCCGCCAATCGCATGGACGAACTGAACCGCATGGCCGGCCCGGCCGCAAATGCCGCCAGCCCCGCGATCGAGTTCGGTGAAGACCTCACCGGCGAAGCGACCAGGACTGTCCAGGTGAGCCTGCGCGAAGCGATCCTCTCGGCGGTTCAGAACAACCTCTCGGTGCAGTTCGGCGCCATCACACCCGCCATGCGCGAGGCGGAGATCACCCGGGCGGAGGCCCGATTTGACGCCGTCTTCTTCTCGAACCTTTCCTGGGGCAAGATCGACCAGCCCTCCATCGTTCCACTCGTCCGCGGCAACCCCCTCGGCAGCGGCATCGTCCAGCGCGACGAGCGCACGCTCAGCAGCGGTCTGCGGCAGAATCTCATCGGAGGCGGCCGGCTGACCCTCCAATCCGCCGTCACCCGCGCCTTCGATTCTTCGCCCGAGCGCGAGCAGACCCCCGAGCCCGCGTACACCTCTTCCGTCGAACTGATCCTCGAGCAGCCGCTGCTGCGCGGATTCGGTTCGGAGTCGAACCTCTCGGAGATCCGCCTGAGCCGCAACGCGCACCGGCGAGAGGTGGAGACGTACCGGCGCACGCTCCTCGAGACGGTGGCGCGCACCGAAGGGGCGTACTGGAACCTCGTCGCGGCGCGGCAGGCCCTTCACGTGCGAGAGCGACTGCTCACGCGCGGCGTGCAGACGGAGGACAAACTCAAGGCCCGCGGCGACTACGACGCCACGCCCTCGCAGGTCTCCGACGCCGTGGCCCGCGTGCAGACGCGGCGCGTCGACGTCATGCGGGCGCGGGACGAGGTGCTCCGCGCTTCGGATGAACTCAAGCAGTTGATGAACGCGCCGGGGCTGAGCGTGGGGACCGAGATCGTCATGGAGCCGACCGACGTCGCCATCGCCGACGGCATCACGTTCAACTACGCCGACATCATCGCCACGACTCTTCAGAACCGGCCGGAACTGCGGCAGGCGCTGCTCGCCATCGACGACGCCTCCATCCGCCAGATGCTCGCCGACAACTTGCGCCTGCCTGCGCTGGACCTTTCAGCCACGGTGCGCTGGAACGGTCTGGACAACTCCTTCGAGGATTCGTACAACCGCCTCGGCGAGCAGGACTTCATCGACTACATCCTCCAGTTGCGATTCGAGCACCCGATCGGCAACCGCGAGGCGCAGGCGAACTTCCGCGTCGCGCGGCTCAGCCGAGTGCAGTCGGTCGTCGGGTACCGCCAGGCCGTGGACAACGTCATCCTCGACGTGAAGTCGGCGCTGCGCTCGATGAGGCTGAACTTCGAGCTGCTCGTGCCGACGCGCGACGCCCGCCTCGCGGCCGCGGAGAATCTGCGGACGATCGAAGTCGAGGAAGCGCTGACGGCCTCGACGACGCCGGAGTTCCTCAATCTCAAGTTCCAGCGGCAGGAGTCGCTGGCGCAGGCGGAACTCGAGGAAATCCGCGCCATGGTCAACTACCAGATCGCCGTGGCCAACCTTTACAACTCGATGGGCATCGGCCTGGAGCGCAACCAGATCAAGTTCGTCGTGCCCGAACCGGCGGAGTAGGGCACGGATCCAAGCGCCGGGCTGGAACAGGCCCCGCCCTCTTTTCGAGGGCGCGAGCCTGGAGCCGCTCCTTCCGCGACTCATTCACCGGGAATCGTCGCCACGTTGCTCGTCGCGCAGGTCGGGGCGGAGACGGCGAGCAGTTGCAAAGGCGTGCCGCAGGATTCGGCGGCGACAGTGCCTTGCGCGCGACCGCGGCCCTCGCGTCCAGCGCTGAGCGTCGTGATCACCTTCAGTTGATCCGTGGCAAGGCCCAGCCGCGTGCCGGCGCAGGGCTGACCGCCGGGAATCGCCGCGTCTCCCCGGCTGGCGGCGTGAAGGAGCGCGAGGCGCTGGTTCGGCTTCGCGCCCCGCCACTCCAGCGTGATCGTGCCGGGGCAGTCGCCAGCGAGGCTCAGAACGAGCGAGGACGGACCCTCATCGCCCTGAAAGTCGATCCCCGCCATCGCGATCCCCGCCGGTCCCCACGAAGCCAGGGCGAGTGCGATTGCGGTCAGGTGATGAAGTCGCATGATCGGCCTCACTCTCCCAGACTCAGGGGCGGCGCGTTCGAGGCTCGAGGGCTGGCGACCGTCGCCGCAGCCGAGCGCCCGCCTACCAGGAGACTCGCCATCGGCGCGCATCAGGGCCAATCAAGACCTGAATTGCCCCGTTTCACGGCGACCATCCATTGCCAGCGAAGAAGGGCGTTCCTACTGTTGCACTCTCTCGGCCTCACATTGTGAAATCTGTCACAAACGAGCCGGCGGCGGTCCTCCCCCCGGCTCGTCAGGAAAAGGACTCTCCCAACATGGCCACCAAGGGCGAAGTGATTCAGATCATCGGCTCCACCTTCGACGCACAGTTCCCGGAGACCGACATTCCCGACATTTACAACGCCGTCAAGGTCGAGGCCAAGAACCGCGGCGTCGAGATCAAGATCACCGGCGAGGTCCAGCAGCACCTCGGCGGCGGGCGCGTCCGCGCCGTCGCCCTCGGCTCGACTGACGGAATGAGCCGCGGCATGGAGTGCCTCGACACCGGCTCATCCGTGCGCGTGCCCGTAGGTGAGGCCGTCCTCGGCCGAGTCTTCAACCTCCTCGGCGAGCCCGTGGACAAGAAAGGCCCCGTGAACGTCCGGGAGACGCGCCCCATCCACCAGAGTCCCCCCGAGTTCAGCGAACTCTCCGCGAAGACCGAGATGCTCGAAACCGGCATCAAGGTCATCGACCTCCTCTGCCCGTTCGTCCGCGGCGGAAAGATCGGCCTCTTCGGCGGAGCGGGCGTCGGCAAGACCGTCATCATTCAGGAGATGATCGCCCGCGTCGCCAAGAACTTCGGCGGCTACAGCGTCTTCGCCGGCGTCGGCGAGCGCACCCGCGAAGGCAACGATCTCTGGCGCGAGATGGGCGAAGCCGTCTACACCGATGCCGACGGCAAGCAGGCCCGCGTCCTGGACAAGGTCGCGATGGTTTTCGGCCAGATGAACGAGCCCCCGGGCGCCCGCCTCCGCGTCGCCCTTTCGGCTCTCACCATGTGCGAGCAGTTCCGCGATGAGTCCGGCAAGGAGACCCTGCTCTTCGTGGACAACATCTTCCGATTCACTCAGGCGGGGTCGGAAGTGTCGGCCCTTCTCGGCCGCATGCCTTCGGCCGTGGGATACCAGCCCACGCTCGGCACCGAAATGGGCGAACTCCAGGAGCGCATCACCTCGACGAGCCGCGGCGCCATCACCTCGGTGCAGGCGATCTACGTCCCCGCCGACGACCTGACCGACCCCGCGCCGGCGACGACGTTCAGCCACCTCGACGCCTTTGTCGTTCTCGAGCGATCCATCGCCGAGAAGGGCATCTATCCCGCGATCGACCCGCTCGCCTCGACGAGCCGCATTCTCGATCCGGGCATCGTCGGCGAGCGCCACTACAACATCGCCAAGACGGTGCAGGGCATCCTCCAGCGCTACCGCGACCTCAAGGACATCATCGCCATCCTCGGCGTCGATGAATTGAGCGAGGAAGACAAACTCACCGTCAGCCGCGCCCGGAAGATTGAGCGCTTCCTCTCTCAGCCCTTCCACGTGGCGGAAGTCTTCACGGGCCAGCGCGGCATCGACTCAAAACTCAGCGAGACGCTGGACTCGTTCGCGGCGCTGTGCCGCGGAGAGGGCGACGACCTGCCCGAGGGCGCGTTCATGTACGTCGGCACGCTCGACGACGCCCGCGCCAAGGCCGCCAGGATGGCCGGCGGCTGAGCCGCGGGGGGCGGCCTCGCGGGGCGAAGCCGCGCCGAGCGAGCCGGGGCGCAAAGCGCGACGGGAATACGCGCCGGCGGCGTCCTGTCTCTTGAGGGAGATTCGCGCCCGGCGGTCGCCGGCCGTGTTTGTGCGCCGGGCATGCAAGACCCGTCGCGCTATCATTGGCCTCACGTAATCGAGATTGGTTCTCGGACGCCCCGCGGCGTTCGCACCGATCAGGCACAGAACCTGAGCAAGCAGGAGAATCCGATGTTCGTTCAGTTGATGGAAGCACCGTCGAAGACGATGCGCCGCGCGCGCTTCCTCGCCTTGGCCAGTCTTCTGGTGGGTTGCGGGGCGGCCCCCCAACCGGTCGTTCAGGATCCGTCGCCCCGGCCTGCCGCGGTTGCCGCGCCGGAGGTGGATGAGGTCTACTTCGGCCCGAAGTTCCAGCCGGACCGCGTCGTCAAGTACCTCTTCCGCGCCGACAACATGAGCGTCCAGGACGCCGCCGGCCAGCAGATGATCGACCGCTCCGACACCGAGTACGTCATGCGCTTCACGGTCACCGCCGTGCATGAAGACGGCTCGGCCGAATTCACGATGACGTACGACCGCTTCTACACCGAGGGCCAGTCCCTCTTCGGCGCCAAGTATCTCTTCGACTCGACCCAGGAGACGCCTGACCCCGAGACCGATCCGAAAGTCACCGAGGCCTGGCGCAAACTCGTCTCCTCGACGATCACCTTCAAGGCCGACGCGCAAGGCAACGTCGATCCCGAGTCCGTCAAGGGCGCCGAGGAGGCGGCGGCGATGATGGATGAACTTACGCCCGTCCAGGGACGCGCCGGCGAGTACAAGCCCCAAGGCCTGGCCGAACTCTTCGCCAGCACCTGGCGCGTCGCCAACGAAACCTACACGCGCGACATCAACCAGCCCTGGACCGACGTGCAGAAGACGCCCGTCCCCGGCATGGGAACCTGGACCTTCACGAGCGACTATCAGAAAATCCAGCGCACCGAGGACCGCGTCGTGCTCGGCATGAAGATGATGATGGAACTCGAGTTCCAGCCCCCGGATGAGCCCTCCGACGACATGCTCAAGGTCCTCGAAACCAAGTTCGACATGATCAAGGGCAACTGGCAGTACATCTGGGACCCGAAGCAGAACGAACTCATCGAGCGCGTCGGCGAGATCGAGTTCAACTGGCTCCTCGTCCAGGAGCCCATCTTCGAGGGGGACAAGCCCGTGCGGACGAACCAGCACCAGCGCGTGCAGACGATGGTCCGCCGCCTCGACGAGTGATCACCGTGCCCCTCGCCTGCCGACTCAATCGCGCCCCCGAGAGGTATACTCGGGGGCGACTTATTTGGCCGGCCGCGCGAGCGCGGCGGTCGGATGAATGACCTCACGAGCGCTTCCCATCCTGATGCCGCGCACGACGGAGCAGCGCTACTCGTGCCACGGCTGCGCCGGGTGCTGCCGCGACTTCACCGTCGAGTTGCGCCCCGATGACCTCGCGCGCCTGGAGGAGCAGCGCTGGGCCGAACGCCTCGGACACTCGCCGACCGTCGAGTTCCGCGGCCGCGTCTGGCTGCGTCAGAAGGCCGACGGCTCGTGCATCTTCCTCGAAGCCGACGGACGCTGCCGCATCCACGCCGAGTTCGGCCTCGCCGCCAAGCCCCTCGCCTGCCAGCTGTTCCCCTTCGTGCCCATGCCCGGCGCGAACGGCGTGCAGGTGGGGCTTAGTTACGCCTGCCCATCGATGATCCACAACCGCGGCGCCGAGCTGAATTCGCACCTGGACGACCTGCGCCGCCTCCTGCGCTCGCTGCCGGAACTCGCCGAGGCGAAGCGCCGCATTCTGCTGACCGGCCGCCTCGAGGCGTCGAGCCGCGAAGAACGCGACATCATCGGCGCCTTCGAGCGCCTCATCGGCCGAGTTGATTTGCCGATGGAGCAGCGCCTCGACGGCTGCGTCTGGCTGACCGCGATGCTGCGAAAGGCGAAACTCGACGCCGTGAGAAACGAGCGACTCAAGGACCTGCTCGATCTGCTCGTCGATTCGTTCGAGGAGGAGATTGACGGCGCCTCGCCTCCGCCGCCCTCGGCGCGGCAGATGAAGATGCTTCGCCAGGCCGTCTTCGCCCACATTGAGGACGTGAAGATTGGCGACGTCGGGCGCAGCGGCCGGCGCGGCCGGGCGCTGCGGCAGTTCCTCGCGCACCGCCGCTTCGGAAGGGGCGTCGGCGATGTCGGACCCATCGCGGCCGGCTGGCCGGAGACACTTCGCTTTGAAATGGTCGATCGCGTCGCGCCCGCGCGCGACCAGCGGCAGGTCCGGGAGATCGACGCCCTCACCATGCGCTACCTGCGCTCGCGCATCATCAACGGGCGCGCCTGGGGGCCGGGGTACTACGGCCTTCCGATCGTCACGGGCCTCGAGGCGCTCTGGCTCATGTGGGCCGCGACGGGCTGGCTCGCGCGCCTCCACGCCGGGGCCATCGGGCGCGGCGAGGTGACCATGGCCGACGTGGAGGCGGCGCTCCTCCGCACTGACCGCGCCGCCGGCCGTGCGCCCTGGCTCGGCGCCCGCGGCGAGCAACTCCGACTCGCCTGGCTCGCCACGGGCGACGGCCTGCGCCCCCTCCGCCGCGCCATGCGCCTCACCGACGAACCAGCGGAGTAGATCGCCGTCGCGCTTCGCCGCGCTGGGCGAAGCATGGCGGTCAGGCAGTGGCACCCATGTGACGGCGGGGTGGCATCGATCGCCGCCGCTCCGGGCGGAGATCGACACGAGCGTGCAAGAGAGAGCGAGGGCCCTTGCCACTGCGGCACTGATCGCCCGAAGCGGGCTGATTTGTGGCACCCGACGATCACCCTTGCCCGCCGCACTGCACTCTCGCTCAGAGCCGCGAGCGTGCAGTGGCACCCTGCGATCACCCTTGCCCGCCGCACTGCACTCTCGCTCAGAGCCGCGAGCGTGCAGTGGCACCCTGCGATCACCCTTGCCCGCGCGGCATGCATCGACCCCAGAGCAGTCGATGCATGGGCCACCCTGCGCGGCCCGCAGCGCCTGAAGTGAAAGTGCTCTAGTCGAGGTACCCCAGCCCGCGGAGGCGATCGACGAGCACCTGCTCTTCGCTCTCGTCGAAGACGTCCTGCCCCTCGCCCCAGCCCTTGCCGTCCTGCGATGATGAGCCGGCGTACTTCACCTCGTGCGACGCGAGCCACTCGTCGGTGAACGCTTCGCGGATGAATGTGCCGTCCATGTCCGTCGGGATCGGCAGGCCGAGGTACGCGAGGACCGTCGGAACGACGTTGAAGATGTCGGTGGTGACGTTCGGGTTGTGGCGGATGCCCGGACCGCAGGCGAGGAAGCACCCCTCCATGCGGTGCATGCCCGAGCCGGTTTTCCAGTCCGCCTTGCGGAACGCCCCTTTGCCCAGCGAGAAGTCGGCGATCCACTCGCCGTCGTCGAGGAAAAAGACGATGTCCGGCGCGCGATCGACGTACTTGCCGCGGTAGACCTTCTCGCGCACCTCGACGTAGGAGAGCATCGGCCGGCCGGTGTCGGGATGGCGGATCTCGCGCAGGGCCTCGATGACCTCGGCGCGAACCTTCTCGTAGTCCCGCGGCTCGATGCAGCCGTGATCGACGTGCGAGCCGTAGAGGCCTCGTCCCTTGACGTTGAGGTACAGCCCGCCCTCGGTGTTGCTGGCCATGTAGGCTTTAGTCTTTTCCCAGTCGATGGATTCGTAGAAGACGTCGTAGAAGGTGCGGCCGCCGGACTGGCGCGCGGCCCGCCGCGCCAGGCGCTGCCGCGCCCATTTCTGAAACCCGATCGTCTTGAGGAACTTGTACCACGCCTTCTTGAGGAAGATCAGCGCCAGCGCCTGGCGGATCTTCATCTGGTTGACCGTCAGCAGCCCCTTCTGTGCGAGAAACGTGTTGACCATCACCTTGCCGTAGAGCGGCCCGAAGCCGTGG
This sequence comes from Vicinamibacteraceae bacterium, assembly GCA_011525805.1. Taxonomy (GTDB): domain Bacteria; phylum Planctomycetota; class Phycisphaerae; order Phycisphaerales; family UBA5793; genus UBA5793. Next base: position 161,976 of record WYBR01000013.1, on the reverse strand, counting down.
TCGGACGCGAAGAACACCGCCGTCTCCGGCCCGGCCTTCTCGATCAGTTGCGCGATCATCCGGTCCTGCTGGCGGTAGAACTCGAGCACCTTGTCCATCACCGCCTGGTGGTACGTCCCCGCCTGCTTGAGTTTCTCCCGCTCGGCCGGATCGATGTAGTTCCACAGCGCGTGCATTATCCGGTCCGTCTCGGTGAAGCAGGGGAAGCACAGGTCCCAGTCGGGGTACTGGTCCATGAGGTGCAGGCAGTACTTCGTGCGCTGCCACTCGCACTTGATCTCATCGTCGATGAACTGCTCGGGCTTGCTCGACGAGTAGCCCTGCCAGTTGACAGTGATGGTGTACTCGCCGAGTTTGGGCTCGAGCGTCGGAATGAGATCGCGCGGCCAGGAGAAGTCGCCGCCGGTGTGCGGCGAGAGCATGTCCGCGAGCATGACGCCCTTGATCGGGCTGGCCGGGTAACTCACCGGCACGTTCATGACGATGCTGGTCTTGCCCGCCTCGGTGAGGATCTGCCACAGCGTCTTGCCGTCCACCTCGCGGGCGTTGATGACGCGGCGGCTGATGCCCGCCTTGTTGTCCGCCTTCGTGGGCTTGAAGAAGTCGAACACGCCGTGGTTGCCCGGCTGCTTGCCCGTCGCGAAAGAGACCCACGCCGGGCCGGTCACGGGGGGAACGGTGCTCATCAGCGTCCCCCACGAGCCGCGCTCCATGAGGGCCTGGCACGTCGGCATGACGCCCTGCTCGGTGAGGGGCTTCATGACGCTGTACGTCATGCCGTCAAGGCCGATGATGAGTACGCGGGGTTTGTTCATTGTTCCTCGTCAGGTCTGGGGCATTCTATTCGAGGCACACCGGGGCGCACGCCGGGACAAAGGCTTTGCGCCGCCCCGGATTGCCCGCTATCGCCCCGCCCTTTCACTTAGCACTTCTTCGTACAGATCCACCAGTTGATTCGCCGCATAGCCCCACGTCAATGTTCGTACTGTCTCGGGCAATTCGCGGCGGATGCGTTCGCGGCGCTGCACATCGCCGATCGCCCGGCGGAGGCAGGCGGCGCACTGCTGCACGTTGCCCGGCTCGAAGAGTTCGCCGAGTCGCCCGCCATCCGTCTGCTCGACAAAGCAAGGAACGGTGGTCAGCACCGGAAACAGCCCGCACGCCATCGCTTCCATTGATGAGACGCAGAACCCCTCGCCGCGGCTGCCCATGACATAGATGTCCGCGGCGTTCTCCATCTCCGGGAGAAGGGCGTTATTAACATATCCCAGGCGCGTCACCTGGCGCTGGAGGACCGGGCTGGAGGCGATGAGCGCATCGACTTCGCCGTCGATCAGACCCGAGCCCGCGATGTAGAAATGGGACTTGGGAAACTCCGGCGCGACCGTCTCATAGGCCTTGAGCACCGTGATGGGGTCCTTGCGCTTCGTGATGCCCGCGGCCCAGAAGAGCGTCGGCTCGCCCTTGAAACCCGTCTTCGCCCGGCACGCGGCACGATCGAGCGGTCGAAAGCGCTCGTCGTAACCGACGCGGATGATGCGGCTCTTCGCTGCGTCGAGGCCAAGCCCCTCGCGGTACATCTCCTCGTGATACTTCGTGAGGTAGATGCCGCGCTCGGCCATGGTGTTCGGGTAACGAAGGATGCGGCGGATGTATCCCTTGCGCGCCAGGTGCGGGCCGTGGTGCTGGTAGACGTAGGGAATGCCGTGCTTCACGAGCGAGCGGGCGGCGAGATGGAAGGTGTAGGCGTAACTGTTCATCTGCCAGTGAACGAGGTCGGGTTTCCAGTCAAGGATGCCGCGCATGAAGCGCCGCGACCACTGCTTGCCCTGGTAGAACGAGCGGCGCGTCATCGGCCACATGGGCTTCGTGGCGAACCACTCGACACCGCTGGACTCGGCCCGCCCGTCGATCGTGTACATGATGTGAACGGAGACTGCCGAGCCGGGATGGCGCCGGTCCAGGGCGGCGCGGACGGACTCGGCCTCCTGCCCGAGCCAGTCCTTCTTGTCGACCACGGCGCGGCGAAGGTCGGTCTCGCGGTCGTTGCGGGTGGGAATGGAACCGAAGACAAAGGCGATGCGCACGAAGCGCCCTCCCCATCAGCCGAGTGATCCTGCCCGGCGACGAAGAAGCGCCTCTGCCGTGCCGGAAGCGTGGCCGGAATGATAGCCGCGGCGCGGCGGCCCCCGGCAATCGTCGGCTCATGGCGACCGAAGAATCAGTTCCCGACACATTCGACCGCAGGGCACTACACTCTCGACCTGTCGCGGCTTGCGCCGCAGGCTCGCGCGCCGATTGGCCGATGGACAGGCAGGCTGCATGATCGATCAACGTCCAAATATCCTCATCATCGTTCTCGACGCCGCCCGCGCGGAGAACTTTTCGATCTACGGCTACGACCGGCCGACCACGCCCAACCTCGAGCGCTTCGCCGGGCAGTTGGCCGTCTACCGCAACTGCATCTCCGCGGCGATCTGGACGCTGCCGAGCACGACCGGCCTGTTCACCGGCACATACCCCTCAACGCACCAGTTGGAGATTGACGGCGAGCGCCTGAGCCGGCGCTTTACGACGCTGGCGGAGCGTCTCTCGGAAGCGGGCTACGCGACGGCCAAAGTGACGGGGCTGGTGCCGTACGTCTCCGACTTCTCGGGTCTTGACCGGGGTTTTGCCCACTCGTTCGAGCCGCCGCCTAACGCGATGCGCACGGCGTGGCGGCGCCTCCAGCGCCGGGCGGCGCGGCGCAGCGGCCGCGAGCGCCGCGAGGGCATCGACGCGGGCCTCGACATCAAGGCCGAGGCCGACACCGCGCGGCGACAGACGCTCAAGCACCGATTCCGCTACTGGCTCACCGGCTTCTCCGACGCCGGCGCCGCCGCGTGCATGGACCACGCGCGCGAACTCTGGCAGCGATTCGAGGACCGCCCGCGCTTCCTCTACATGCACCTCCAGGAGACGCACGCGGAGTATCGCCCGCCGCACCGCTTCCGCCGCCGCTTCCTGCCCGATGCACTGCGCTACCGCAACGTCGCCGCCGTCAATCAGCGCCCCAACCCGCACGATCTCGGCCTCGTGAAGATGACGGCCGACGACTACGCGATCCTCACCGGCCTCTATGACGGGTGCATCGCCTACCTCGACGATCAGATCGGCGATTTGCTTGATGACCTCTCGACCCGGCCGGACTTCGACAACACGCTGGTGCTCATCACCGCCGACCACGGGGACTGTCTCGGCCGCCACGGCATCCTCGGGCACCAGTTCGTCTGCTACGACGAGTTGCTGCGCATCCCGTGGATCGTCAAGTGGCCGCGGAGCATCGGCGTGAAGGGCGATCAGGCGCCGTTGATTCAGAACGTCGATCTGTTCCCCACGCTCTGCGCGGTTCTGGGCATCGAGCGCCCCGCGCAGTGCGAGGGCATCGACTTCCTTTCACAGCAGCGCGACCTGGCGTATGCCGAACTGCTCAAGCCGTTCGGCGTGTCGGGCGTGCGCGAGGGGCTGCACCGCCTGACGCCGCAGTACGACCGCGGCGTGCTCGCAGTGCGCAGCACGACGCACAAGTGCATCGCGTACAGCAACGGGCAGGCGGATGAGTTGTTTGATCTCACGGCCGATCCGCGCGAGGAGCGCAACCTGGTGGACGCCGAGGGGCAATGGCCCGATTCGGAGCCGGCCCAGCAATTGCGTGCGGCCATGGAAGCCCGACGCCCGCGTTGGAAGCAGGCGTTCGACGAGGTGCAGCAGCGGTTGCACGAGGGCAGCGGCCCGGAGATGTCGCCCGTCGTCGAAGAGCGGCTCCGCGCGCTGGGCTACCTGGATTGACGACGCCGATGCCTCCGGATGCGGTCCTGTGCCGCTTGCACGACTAGACTCAACGAATCTCTGCGAGAGGATCGCTTCGATGCGGGTTCCGGGGAAGATCGAACGAGTTCTGTGGTACTCCCTTTGGGGGCGCAATCCCCTGACGTTGGCGCTCATCGGCCTGCTGCCGCACGGCCGCATTGACCGGCCGATCTTCATCCTCGGCTCGCCACGCTCCGGCACGAGCGTCTTCAGCCGACTCTTCGGTGCGCACCGCGAACTCGCCAACTGGTCCGAAGGCCACTTCCTCTTCGACCCGCGCTACCGCAACCAGACTAATGAGCATCGCTGGACCGAAAAGGACGTCACTCGCTTCGGCGCACGCCGCCTGCGCTCCAACATCTACTGGTATTGCCGCTACGTCTCGATGCGCCAGCGCGTCAACGCGCACCGCTTCACGAACAAACTGCCGCGGAACACGCTGCGCGTCCCCTGGCTCCTCTCGATCTTTCCGGACGCACAGTTCGTCCACATCATCCGCGACGGCCGGGCGGTGGTGCGCTCCATGATCCGCGTGATGGAAAAGCAGGGCAAGCAGGACCGGACGCTCGCGGACTTCGCCCGCCCGCCGGGCTGGCAGGAGTATTTCCAAGCCGATCCCTACGAGGCCCACGCACGACAGTGGGCGGGGATCGAAGAGATCGTGCAGGGCGATCTCGCCGCCATCTCGCCCGACCGCGTTTTCCGCGTCAAGTACGAGGAGTTCATCGTGGAGACGCGCGAGATCATGCGCCGCCTGTGCCGGCAGTTCGGCCTCGCCAGCGACGACCGGGCCGTGGCCTGCTACCCCGAGCACCTCGAGAACCGCAACGTGAAATGGCCGACGGAATGCACGCCCGGGCAAATCGAGACGATGCGCCCCTGGGTGACGCCGCTTCTGCTGCGATACGGATACGAGGCGCGCGAAGACTGGACCGTTCCCGCACCGAACCCGCGCGCCGCGGCCGCCATCGCAGGCGAGTAAGGCCGCGCCAAGGCGATCACGACACCGAGCCGGCCCGCAGCGATCGCTTCAGGGCCGGCGGGATGTTCATCAGGCACACCCGCTTCTTCACGCCGTTCTCCCGGTCGAACTCCGAGAGCAGCCGGCCGATGTCGCCGAGGCGCCGCCGGTCGGACTTTTTCTTGAAAGGGCCCGCGAGGCGGCGGATGCCGGCGTACTCGAAGAAGTTCATCTGCCCGCCCGGCGCCAGCAGCGACTTGAGGCGCGCGAGGATCACGCGCACATCCTCGGGCTCGAAGTTGTTCAGCGGGAGCGAGGAGATGATGAAGTCGTAGCGTCCTTCGAGCGGCACGGTCTGGATCGGGCCGCAGTGCATGCGGATCGTCGCGCTCGGCACGCGCCGCCGGGCTGGATCGAGGAACTTCTTCTCGAGCGTCCGCGCGAAGTCCTCGTTGATCTCGACGAGGTCGAAGACGTCGCCAGCCGCGAGGCCGGGGACGATCTGCTCGGTCATCGGCCCGGCGCCGGGGCCAACTTCGAGAATGCGCCGGGGCGGTTTGGCCTCTCGACATTCCCGCGTCATCAGCCGGGCGAAGGTGGGGGTGCTGGGCACCGGCGTTCCCGTGTGGTAGTAGTCCTTGAGTGCGACCTTGATGTGGGTCAGCAACGCCGCGCTCCTTTCGCTTGAGCGCGATGAGCGGTCGCGCGCCGCGGGGAGTGAAGCCCGCCCGTTCGAGCCGGCGGGGAGAGAGCCACTAGTATAGTCGCCCCCGCCCGCGTCCTGTTTGGGAGGTTGCTCCATGCCCTTGCACGACCAGACTCTCGAAGCGCTGCTTGAAGCGATCGGCGCCCGCACCCCCTCGCCCGGCGGCGGGGCGGTGGCCTCGATCACCGGGGCGCTGGGCGCCGCGCTGGGCCGCATGGCCATCGCCTACTCCATCAATCGGCGCTGCACCGACGAGCAGCGCCGCGACCTCCAGGGGGTTGTCGACCACCTCGTCGCGCTCGGGCGGCAGATGCTCGACCTTGCCGAGCGCGACGCCCGGGCCTACGCCGAACTCGACCGCCTGCAGCGCCTCGCCCCGGACGACCCGCAGCGCCTCACGACGTGGGATGCGGCCGTGCGGTCGGCCATCGACGCGCCGATGCAGGTGCTGGAGGCGTCGTGCGGCCTGGCGGGGCTGCTGTGCGACATGGCCGAGCGGTGCAGCCGCTCGCTGTTGAGCGACCTGGCCATCGCGGCGCTGCTCGCCGACGCGGCGGCCCGCAGCGGGGCGTGGAACGTGCGCGTCAACCTGCCGCTGCTCACCTCGCCGCGCGACCGGCAGCGATTCAAGGAGCGCCTCGATGATCGCCTGCTGGAGGCCGCGGCCGCGGCCTACCGCGCCGAGGCGACTTGCCGGCGACGGCTCGCCTGAGCCGTGGGGGCCTTGGACGGCTCAACTTTCGCCTCGCGCCCGGCCGATGAATCCGGCGTGCTCGACTGCTATGACACGCCTCAGCGAGACTCCGCCGCCGGTTCGCCGCAATCGTCCAAGCCCTGGCTGATGGTGCATTTCGCCTGCTGTCACGCATACGGCCGGCTCTACCGCAACCGCGCGCAGACCCTCTACAGCGGCTGCTGCCCGCGCTGCGGGGCGCGCCTCAGCGCCCGCATCGGCCCCGGCGGCACGGCACGCCGCATGTTTCAGGCGCGGTGAATGCATGGGCCTCGCGAGGGGACGAGACTCGGCTCGGCCCCGGTCGGGGAGGTTCGCGAAGTCGCGAGCGACCCAAACCTCGTAACCCGCGTCTACCATTCCCGCATGACGCGATTCTCTGCCAACGCCTCCTACGAGATCGCCCGCGCTTCCGGGCGATGCGCCTCCACCGGCCGGCCCATCGAGCCGGGCACGCCCTACATGGCGACGCTGTGCGAGCGCGAGGGCGAAGAGGGGTTCGACCGACTCGACTTCTCCCTCGAGGCGTGGGAGCGAGGCGATCGGCCGCCTCGCCTCTTTTCCTCCTGGCGGACGACGATGCCCGAACCGTCGCGCAAGTCCAGGCCGTTCGTCGACGACGAGGTGCTGCTCAATCTCTTCCACCGCCTCGCGGATGACGAGCAGCCGCAGCGCGTCGCCTATCGCTTCGTCATCGCGCTCATCCTCCTGCGCAAGCGCCTGCTGCGGCATGAATCGACGCAGCGCGAGGGCGAGCGCGTGGTGTGGCTCATGCGCCTCAAGGGGGACGATCCACAAACCCCCGCGATCGAAGTAGTCGACCCGCGCCTCTCAACCGACCAGGTTCGCGAGGTTTCCGATCAACTCGGCGAGATTCTGCGAGGCGAGTTGTGAGTCGTCCGGCCCTGGCGCCGGCGGTCGCCCTTGCCGCGCTCGCGGCGCTCTCCGCCTGCCGCTCGCCGGAGACGGGCGTGGATGACGGAGCGGTGGGCGCGCTCGGCGAGCCGCCGGCGTACCGCGATCTCGCCAACGCCCACAACGCCCGGCTCGCCGACGTGGCCGGCTTCTACGCCACCGCCAACGTGGAAGTCACCTGGGTGGATGAGCACGGCAACAGGCAGCGCGAGGTCGGCGAGGGCAATCTCATCTTCAATCGACCCGATCAGGTCGCGCTCACCTTCCGCAAACTCGGCGAGGTGTACCTCTGGCTCGGCGGCGGTCCGGAACGGTCATGGATGTTCTGGGGCGGCGACCTCTCGCGCGTGCACATCGCGCGCAACGAGAACATCTTCTCGCCGCCGTGCGAGGAGTTTCCCATTCCGCTTCTGCCCGCGGAACTGATCGATCTTTACGGCATTTTCGATCTGCCGCCGGACGCCGACCTCGCCGTCGCCGCGGATGAGCCGCGCTCGGCGTGGGTGGTCAATGCGCCGGGGAGGTGGTGCCATCGGCGGCTTTGGGTCGATGCGAAGTCGATGCTCCCTGTGCGCGTCGAACTCTTCGACGCATCGAGCGGCCGCGTCTGGGCGAGCAGCGCGCTGTCGGAGTATGTCGAGATGTCGATTCGCGGCGTGGCGCCGGGCCGGCAGCCGTCGATGCCGTCGCGCGTGGAGGTGCGCGCCGGCGAGGGTGAGCAGCAGGGATCGGTGCGACTGACGATCTTCAGTCCCGCCGATGTCGCGCCCGGACACACGCGGCTCAATCCGGCTCTCTTCGACTTTGACGCGATCCGGCGCAACCTGCGGCCGCGCGAGGTGATCGTCCTCGACGCCGCGTGCGCTCGGCCGGCGCTGGACGCCGGGCCGTGAGCCTCCGCGCTGAACTCCCCCGGCTCGAACCGCGAGCCGCTATCATCCGGGCAGGCATGTTCGTGGGATCAGAGCCATCGAAAAGTCCGGTCTGTTCGCGCGGCCGCGCTGCGCACCGCGTCGCGGCGCTGCTGGCGGCGCTGCTGCTCATTGCCGCCGGCGCATGGGCGCAGGACGATCCGGCCGCGCAGCCCGTCGCGTTGTCCGATGGAACGCACTTGTGGCTCTTTGAGACGACCGCGTCCCCTGATTCACGCCGCGTGCTCGTGCTGCACCACGGGCCATTTCATGACCCCGATACCGCGGCGCAGGCCTCGCTCACCGAAGAGATGCCCGAGGCTGCCGTGGCGGTGGACGCGCGGCTGTACTGCTTCTTTCGCGGCCGCCTCAACCCGGACGGGACGTTCACCAACCGGTCCGTCTCGACCGTGCGCGCCGAGTCCTGGGATCCCCGCGCCCGCGCGTGGGTCTACGAGCCTTCGCCTCGGGCGCGCACGGTCGCCGACCTGCCCGGAGGCGGGCGAGTTGCGGGCGTCGCGGCCGAGGGTCGCGATCCGCTCGTTCTGCTCGCGCCGCTCCCGCCGCTCGGGCAGCACGATGCCGCGCTGCAGGGGTCCGGCGCCGGTGCCGCGCTTCCCGCACTCTACCGCCTGCGCCCGGGCGGATGGGAGCAGGTTCCGCTTCCCGCCGACTCGTCGCGGTCGAGTCACCTCGTCCTTGCGCCGGGAGAACGGCCGATCATCTTCGCCGACCTGGATGGTGAGTCGGCCGGCGCCTGCACCGCATTCACGCTCGGCGAGGACGGAGAGTGGACGTCGCAGGAGGCGGACTTCAGCGCCTCGCGAGTGATCAGCGCCGCTCTTCACGACGGGCAGACGTTTCTCGCGCTGTACGATCCTGGCGCGCGGCGCACGGATGTTCTGCTGTGGCGCAATGGCCGCGCCTATCCGATCGTCACCGGCGCCGCCGCGACGCGCACGGCTCGGCTCGTCTCCAGCGAATCGACCCTGGCGCTCGCGGACCTCACCGCCGACCGCGCCGGCATCGTGCTCACGGCCATCGACATCTCGAAGGGAGCGATGGGGGAGACGCGCGAGATCCGCCGCCGCCTCGCGCCCGCCTTCCAGGACTTCAGCCTGCTCCTGCTCGTCGGCACGATGCTCGTCGCGTTTCTGCTCTTTTTCATTCTGCGGCCCGGCGATCCGGCGCGCGTCACCGTGGCGCTGCCCGCGGGGACGCAGATCGCGGAGCCGCGGCGGCGCCTCGCGGCCCTGCTCATCGACCTCCTCCCCGCGGCGATCCTCGCCAGCCTCATTCTCCGCGTTCCCTTCCTCGAGGTCTTCAGCCTCGCGCGGCTGCCTATGCGCGTCGATCGCCTCGAGGAGACCATGCCCATGCTCCTCATGCTCCTGCTGTGCGCGGGCCATTGCACCCTCAGCGAACTCGTCTGGGGGCGCACGCTGGGCAAGGCGATCATGGAATGCGCCGTGGTCGGCATCGACGGCAAGCCGGCCCGGCCTCTGGCCATCCTCGTGCGCAACACGATGAAACTCGTCGCGCTTCTCGTCCCCGTCCTCTTCCTCTTCGTCTACATCAACCAGTATCGGCAGGCTCTGGGCGACCTGCTCGGGCGCACGGTGGTCATCGCGCCGGCCGGGGAGGCGCGCCCGGGCGATGCGCCTCCGGACGAAGATCGCTAGGCCGTACGGCCGGCGGCGGCTGAGAGTGAGTTTCACAACGGTGGGACGGGCGTCTCGCCCGTCCAGATCGAACGGGCCGGAGGCCCGTTCCACGACTTCGACGTCAGTTGTGAAACTGATTTTTAGCAGGCCCCGACTTCGCCGATCGCCTCGTCGAGCACCTCGATCGCGTCGGCGAGTTGCCGGTCGCAGAGGTAGGGCGCGGGTCCGAGGCGCAGCACGCCGTCGCGATGGTCGGTGAACATCCCCCGAGCGCGAAGCGCCGCGCAAAGAGCGCCCGCGCGCGGCGAGTCGAGCGCGAGAAAGCCGCCCAGACGCGCGAAAGGGATCGACCGGTCGCGCGAGATGATCGCCGGGTCGGCGTCGAGGGCGTCAAAGCGCTCGGCGAGCAGGCCGACCTGGTGTTGACTCACTTCGCGCAGCAGTCGCGGCGTCAGGCCCCTTTCGTCGAAGAAATCGAGCACGCGGGCGGCGCGGTAGTGGCTCGTCGGGTCGTAGGTCGCGCCCGCGAAGCGGCCGCCCCCCTCGGCGTACGCCACGCGGCCGGGATGTTTGCGGTCGGCGATCGCGTCAAACTCCGCGTACCACCCTGTGATCACGGGGCGCAGGGAGCAGCGGGGGGGCAGGCGCAGGAAGCAGTTCCCCTCGCCGCATTGGAGATACTTGTACCCGCCGCCGACCATGAAGGCGCTCTCGAGACCTTCCAGAAGCGAGGGCGCGTACGGAGGCGAAGACGCAAGCGAAGAGCGGCCGCCGGCAGTGTTCGCGCGCGGGGCAGCGCCGTCGTAGTGTTCGAGCGCATCGACGACGTTCACGCTGTGGTACATGTCCACGAGCAGCGCGGCGCCGAAGCGCTCGCACGCCTGCGCCACTTCGCGCAGTCCCGGTACGATCTGGCCCGTCCGGTACAGAACGTGCGAGACCATCACAAGCGACGTCCGGTCGTCGATGCAATCGATCAGGCGCCAGGCGATGTCGGCGCTGGGCACGCTGGCGACCTTCACGATCTCGAACAGTTGCTCCTCCGCGAGCCGATCGAACTGGCGGCGGGCGCTGTGGTATTCGCCGTCGGTGGTGAGGAGGCGCGGCCGCTCGCGCAGCGGCATGGCGGAGAGGACGCGCACGAGGAGTTCGTGCGTGTTGGACCCGAAGGCGTACTCGCCGTCGCGGTCGCCCAGCCGCTCCATCAGGCCTCGTCTGAATCGGTCGCGCTTCGCAAAGACCCGCTCCCACTTGTCATCGACGTGCCGGGCGGCATCCTCCCACGCCTCGAACTGTCCCTCAAGCGAGCAGTCGGGCCACGCCTGGTGCGAATGGCCCGTGAGCAGAAGTCGATTGGCGACGTCGAAGCGCGAATAGTGCGGCACCAGCGCGTTGTCATCGGCGTAAAGGTCTGAAGGCGGAAGCGAAGACGCAAGCGGAGTGCGCTGTTGCCCAACCCCCGCTTGCGGTATCGCACCCTGTCGTTCACGATCGTCGCTCATCGCGCCCCTCACAGGTGAATCCGTATCGCCCACAGGTCGGGAAAGAGCGGCCGGAAGAGCGTCTGGCGCAGATACTCGGCCCCCGCGCTGCCGCCCGTGCCGGGCTTGGCGCCGATGGTGCGCTCGACCATCTTCACGTGCCGATAGCGCCACTCCTGCAATCCCTCATCGAGATCAACGAGGCGTTCGCAGACCTGCGCGCAGATCGGATGCTCGCGATAGACCCGCACCAGCACTTCCTGCAGGCGCTCAGAAGGCTCCCAGCGCTGCGTCACATCGCGGTTGAGCAGTTCGCGCGGCACGCCGAATCCGTTGGCCGCGAGGAATCGCAGGAACGAGTCAAAGAGCGCCGACTCCTTCATTCGCCGCTCAAGTCGCGCCCGCGAAGCGCTCCCTTCCGGGTGCGCCGCGATCGCCGAAGCCTGGCGATGGCCGAGGGCGAACTCGACCTCGCGGAACTGCGCCGACTGAAACCCGCTGGCGCTCTCCAGTCGCCCGCGGAAGGAACTGAATGAGAGGGGGGTCATGGTTTCGAGGATGTCCACCTGCGCCACGAGAGTCTTGAGGATCGTGAGGATGCGCTTGAACGTGTGCAGCGAGCCGGGGGCGTCATTGCCTTCGAGCGTGCCGCGCAGGTGGTCCAGTTCGTGGAGCATCTGCTTGAACCACAGTTCATAGACCTGGTGGATGATGATGAAGAGCATCTCGTCGTGCTCGGCGCGGCCGTTCGGCCCGGTCGAGCGGCACTGCTGGCAGGAGAGGAGTTCTTCAATCTTCAGGTAGTTCGAGTAGGTGACGGCAGCGCTGGTCATTCATCCTCCCGTGGGGCGAATCGTCGCATCTCAAAGCCCAGGCATAGCCATTCCAAAGGCCAGGCATAGCCATGCCTGGGCTTTGGGGCCCGGCCTACGATGACTCTGCCATGATCAACAAAGTCTATCCAAGCCCGCAGGCCGCGCTCGACGGGCTGATCCGCGACGGTCTCACGCTGATGGTGGGAGGCTTCGGACTCTGCGGCATTCCCGAGAAACTCATCCTCGCCCTGCGCGACAGCGGCGCCAGGAACCTCACCGCCATCTCCAACAACGCCGGAGTCGACGACTGGGGCCTGGGTCTGCTCCTCCAGACTAGGCAGATCCGCAAGATGGTCTCCACCTACGTCGGCGAGAACGACGAGTTCGCCCGCCAGTTCCTCGCGGGCGAACTCGAGATCGAGTTCGTTCCGCAAGGCACGTTCGCCGAGCGCATTCGCGCGGGCGGGGCGGGCATCCCGGCGTTCTTCACCCGCACCGCCGTGGGCACGCCGCTCGCCGAGGGCAAGGAACACCACGACTTCGACGGGCAGACCTACGTCATGGAGCGCTGGCTCAAGGCGGATGTGTCGCTCGTGAAGGCATGGAAGGCCGACACCGTTGGCAACCTTGTCTACCGCAGGACGGCCCGCAACTTCAACCCCATGATGGCCATGGCCGGCCGCGTCACCGTCGCCGAGGTCGAGGAGATCGTCCCGGTCGGCTCCATCGACCCGGACTCGGTCCACACGCCGGGCATCTTCGTGGACCGCATCGTCAAAACCGTCAGCGAGAAGCGCATCGAGCAGCGCACGACGACGCCGCGCGCGTAATCCACATACGCCCCGAAGCCCACGTTCATTGAACGTGGGCTTCGGCGCCCGACACGAAGAAAGAAAAACGGAGGCACCCCATGCCCCTCACCCGGGATCAGATCACGAAGCGAGCCGCGCAGGAACTGCACGACGGCTTCTACGTCAACCTCGGCATCGGCATGCCGACCCTTGTCGCCAACCACGTTCCCGCGGGCATGCAGGTCTGGCTGCAATCGGAGAACGGCCTCCTGGGCATGGGCCGCTTCCCCTACGACGACGAGGTGGACGCCGACCTCATCAACGCCGGCAAGCAGACGGTCACCGCCGTGCCGGGCGCGTCTTTCTTCGACGGCGCGACGTCCTTTGCCATGATCCGCGGCGGGCACATCGACATGGCCATCCTCGGCGCCATGGAGATCAGCGAGGAAGGCGACATCGCCAACTGGATGGTCCCCGGCAAGATGGTCAAGGGCGTCGGCGGGGCGATGGACCTCGTCGCGGGCGTCAAGCGCGTCGTCGTCACCATGGAGCACACGACCAGGAAGGGCGAGCCGAAGATCATCAAGTCCTGCACCCTCCCCCTTACCGGCAAAGCGTGCATCGACATGATCATCACCGAGTTGTGCGTCATGCACCGCCGCGAGCGCAATGGTCGCCGGCGCTTCGAGGTGACCGAACTCGCCCCGGGTGTGACGCGCGCCGATGTCGAGCGCGCGACGGCCGCCGAGATCTGGTGGTCGCCCGAACTCAAGACCATCCAGACCTGATCGATCGTCGCCAGGCGCCGATAACCGATCCACGCCGCCTCGAGGCCGCGCCGCGCCATCCCGCGGCCGAGCTTCTCGACCGCGCCGATGAACCCGCCGCCAGCGATGGCCGATACCCGCCGCGGGTGGAGTGCGCCCAAGCCGCGCGCCGCCCGGAGAGCGAGGGGGCGATGAACCGCGGCGCGGACCTGACCATCCGGCAGTTTGAGCGCAGCGACGTCGTGCTCGACGGCGAGTTCGAAGTCGCCTCGGCCCACGCCGACCAGGTGGCGTTTTCACCTGCGACGGCCGCGGCGAGCGGGCCGCGCACGATCCGCATCACCATCTCCGACATCGGCGCCGGCGGCATCGGGTTCTGCTCGCCCGTCGGGCTGCCGCGGATGCTCTGCGGCGAGATCCGCATCTTCGCGCCCGGGGCGCACGGCGGCGCGGCGGGCGATCCCCAGACGCCCCGCTGCGTTGCCTTCCAGCACGCCGTGCGCCTCCGCCGCTGTGAACTGACCAGCCGCGTGCCCTCGTTCTTCATCGGATCGAGTTTTGAGAACGCGGACGAGCGTCTCGAGTCGGCGTTGAGCGAGATGCTCGAGTGCATCGCGTCCTCGATGCGCCACGTGATGGCGGCGCGCGATGCGGCCGAGCGGGGGGAGGCCCCTCGTGCTTGAGACCGCTGAGTTCCTCGGCAAGGCGCTGCTCGAAGAAGGCCTGATCACCGGCGTCCAACTCGAGCAGGCCGACTCCCTCGCCGACGACGTCGGATGCACGCTCGACGAGGCGATCGAGACGCTTGGCCTGCTGCCCGCCGACCGCATCGCCCTCACCAAGGCGCAGGTCTGCGAGGCGAACTACGTCGATCTGCGCTGCTTCGAGATCAATCTGGCCAACTGCCGACTCATCCCCCGCTCGCTGGCGCGCCAGCATCTGTGCTTTCCGCTCTTCGTGCTCGATGGCGTCATGACGCTGGGCATCGAGGATCCCCTCAACCTCGAAGCGCTCGATCAGGTCCGGCAGATCGTCCGCACGGAGGTGGACCCGGTGCTCTGTGAGCCCAAGGCGCTGCGCGAACTGATCGATCGCGCCTACGCACTGACCGCCGAAGAGGTGGAAGGCCACGGGCCCGCCGAGATGGTCCGCGTCGACGAGGAGACTGGCCCGATCGTCGCCGCCGTCAACGCCCTTCTCGCCGATGCGATCCGCAACGGCGCCTCCGACATCCACATCAACCCCGACCACGGCGAGATGCACATCCGCTACCGGATCGACGGCGTGCTGCACAAGCGGCAAGGGCCGCCGCTGAGCATGCACGCCAAGATCCTCGGCCGCCTGAAGGTCATGGCGGGCCTCGACCTGACGCAGACCCGCCGCCCGCAGGACGGCAAGTTCCGCTTCACCCTTCCCGACGCCGCCTTTCGACCAGAGATCAGCACGCCCGCGCCGGCCGCGCGCAGCGTCGACGTCCGCCTGAGCATTCTCCCCACCGTCGCCGGCGAGAACGCCGTCGTCCGACTGCTGAGCGTCGGCCGGAGCGTCCAGACCTTCGCCGATCTGGGCGTCGATGCGCAGACCGCCGAGCGCCTCGAGCAGATCCTCTCCCAGCCCAACGGCATGATGCTCGTGACCGGCCCGACCGGCTGCGGCAAGACGACGACGCTCTACACCGCCATCTCCGGCATCAACACGCCCAGCCTCAACATCATCACCATCGAGGATCCCGTCGAGATCCGGCTGCCACTCGTGCGGCAGGTGCAGGTGAATCCCGAGATCGGGCTGACGTTCGCCTCGGCCCTGCGCTCCGTCCTGAGGCAGGACCCCGACGTCGTGCTGGTGGGGGAGATACGCGACGAAGAGACGGCGGCGATCGCCCTGCAGGCCTCGCTCACCGGCCACCTCGTGCTCTCGACCCTGCACACGAGCGACGCGGCCGGCGCCATCGCCCGGCTCATCGACTTCGGCCTGCCCTCCTTTGTCATCAACTCGGCCCTCTCGGGCGTGCTCGCCCAGCGCCTGGTGCGCCGCATCTGCGAGTACTGCGCGGAAGAGGATCGCCCCGGCGCCCTGCTGCTGGCGCGCTTCGGAGTCGAGACGGCCGAGGGCTGGCGCCGCGGCCGCGGCTGCGCCCGCTGCCTCCAGAGCGGCTACCAGGGACGGATCGGCATCTACGAACTGCTCCGATTCACCCCCGCGGTCCAGGAAGCCGTCGCCGCCGGCGCCACGACCGGCGCGGTGCGCCTCACCGCCGTGAACGAGGGCATGAGGCTCATGTGGCGCGACGGCCTGGACAAGGCGAGGCTCGGCCTGACAACGCTCGAGGAAGTCGCCCGCGTCGTCATGCTCGATGAGACCGAGCAGGTCGCCTCCGCCGCGGCGAGGAGGTCGGCGTGACGGCCCTGACCTACGAGTTTCAGGCGGTGGACGCCGCCGGCCGCACACGCCGGGGGGTGACCGAGGCCCGCACGTGGGACGAAGCCTACCGCCGCGTCTCCTCATCCGGCCTCACGCCCATCGCGGTGCGCGAGGCCCGCCGGAGCCGGCGCCTCGCCGCTCGCCGACTCTCCCTGCGCGACGTCAGCCAGTTCACTTACCAACTTTCCGTGCTCGTCGAGGCGCGCATTCCCATCGCCGAAGGGCTCCGGTCGATCGCGCGCGAAGAGCCCTCCGGACCAATGGCCGAGATGATCGAGGACATCGCCGCGAGCATCTCCGCCGGCAGCACCATCACCGCCGCGATGGGTGCGTACCGCCCCGTCTTCGGGGACGTCTACGTCGAGACGATTCACGCGGCGGAGAAGAGCGGCAACCTCGTGCGCATCCTCTCCCACCTCGCGGAGATGCTCGATCGCGAGATGGAGACGCGGGCGGGGCTGCGCTCGGCCCTGATGTACCCCGTGTGCGTGCTGGCGGCGCTGGTCGCCGCGGTGGCATTTCTCATGGTGGCGGTCGTGCCTCGCTTCGTGACGATGTTCGAGTCGCGCGGCCTGGACCTGCCGCTGCCGACGCGCGTGGTTATGGGAATCAGCCAGGGCGTTACGTCATACTGGTGGATCATTGCCGGTGGCATCGCGCTCAGTCTCTTCCTGTGGCGGCGCGCGGCGCGGACCGCTCATGGCGGCCGCGTGCTGGACCGATGGCTGCACCGCCTGCCCGTCATCCGCCGGGCCCTGCAGGCGGCGGCGCTCGCGCGGTTTGCGCACGTCTTCGGCCTGTCGCTCTCCAGCGGCCTGTCGATGATGGACGGCCTGGAGATGGGCGGGCGAGCCGCGGGGCGGCCCCTGATGCTCGACGACGCCCGACGGCTCGCGGCCCAGGTTTCGCAGGGAGGAAGGTTGGCGGAGGTGCTCGGCGACTGTCCCTACATCACCGGCTTTGCGCGGCGGCTCATCTCCGCCGGAGAGCAGTCCGCCGAACTGCCCGAGATGTGCCGCATCATCGCTCGGCACTATGACCGCGAACTCGCCCACGTCACCCGCAACATCTCCACGCTCATCGAGCCGGTCGTCGTCGTGTCCCTCGCGGGCGTCGTGCTTGGCCTGGCGCTGGCCATCTTTCTGCCGATGTGGAACTCAATGGCCGTGGCGGGCTGAACGTCTCACCCCCCGGTTTCGCGGCCTGTCGGCCGCCGTCTGGAAATGTCCCGTGTCTCAGGTGGATGAAAGGAAGGTCCGGATCATGTCTTCAACCCGCTCGCTCGCCGCACGCCGCGGCGCCTTCACCCTCATCGAACTCATCGCCGTGATCGTCGTCCTCGCCATTCTCTCCGGCGTGGCCCTGCCGCGGTTCTTTGACTACTCCGCCAAGGCCAAGGAGTCCGCTTGCCGCGGCGCGCTCGGCGGCGTCCGCAGCGCCATCGCCAACTTCTACAGCAACTCCGCCGTCAACGGAACGCCCGTCTATCCCACCATCGCCCAGCTTCGCACCGTGGGGACGGTCATGCAGGAGGCGATTCCCGAGAATCCCTACAACGGCGACAACCGGATCCTCGCCGCGACGTGGGATTCCGCGAATCCGCCCGTTTCCGGGAACCGCGGGTGGTGTTACGACGAAGCGACTGGTAAGTTCTGGGCCAACACCGGCACGGTTGGCGAGAACACCTGGTAATCGTGATGTGTCGCACTGAGGCGATCCTCGGCCGCCGATCCGGCGCGCGGAGCGGCGGCTTTACGCTGACTGAACTGCTGGCCGTTCTCCTGATCCTCGCGGCTATCAGCGCAGTCGTCGTTCCGGCGCTGACGAATCTGGGCGCGACGCGCCAGTCCGCCGCCGCCTCGCGCCTCGTGCGCGACCTCCAACTCGCCCGCCAGCGCTCCGTGGCCCGCGGCCTGCGCACGTGGGTGGTCTTCGACGCGCAGGCCCAGCGCTACGCCCTCTTCATCGAGCAGGCCGACCCCGCCGGCCGCGCCGGCCGCCAGCCCATGATCGACGACTCCACCGGAAAGCCGTTCGTCGTTCAATACGATCGCGGCGAGTGGCGCGGCGTTGCCCTCGAAGGCGTGGACGTCGAGGGAAGCGCCGAGATCGGCTTCGACAGCCGCGGCCGGCCCCTCGCCGGCGGAGAGACCGTGCTCGAAGAGGACGCCACCATCAGCCTCTCGGGCGGCCACGTCATCCGCATCACCGCGAGAACGGGCTTCGTTCACCGGCTGCAGTAGTTCGCGGGCGCCTCAATTCCCAAGGCACGGATCGCCGCCATGAGATCGCTACCCCGACACCCTCGGCAGAACGGCTTCACGCTCATCGAAATGATCGCGGCGATGGTGATCCTCGCCGTGGCCATCCCGCCGATGCTCCTCGCCCTGCGACAGGCGACGATCGACCGCATCGATCCCGTGCGCTTCTCGCAGGCGCGCTGGCTGGCGGCCGAGCGCCTCGAGGACATCCTCGCCGACTGGCGCAGCGCCACCCGCGGCTACGACTTCGTCGCGGCGGCCAACTATCCCGACGAGTCGCCCGTCCGGGATCACTCCGCGTTCAGCCGCTCCGTGCGCATCGTCGAATCGGGGCCGGACCTGCGCACCGCCGGCGCGGGCTGTAAGACCGTCACCGTCGCCGTGACCTGGACCGACTCGCGCGGGCGCCCGCGGACGCTCGAAGTCGCCGCCGTCCTGACGGAGTGGGGGCCATGATTGAGTGCCTTGCGCCTCGCCGCCACTCGCCGCGCGGCGGATTCACCCTCGTCGAGGTGATCGCCGTCATCGTGCTCCTCGGCGTGCTCGGGGGCGTCACGTCGTCGCTCATCCTCAGCGCCACCGCCGCATTCGTCGATTCGAGCGTGCGGATGCAACTGCACGGCGAAGCGAGCGTGACGCTCGATCGCCTTGTGCGCGAACTGCGGGAGATCGACGCCGATCCGGCCGCGGGCGCGCCGGCCCCGCACATCACCGAGGCCTCCGCCTCGGTGCTTGCGTGGGGCGACGATTCGCGGTTGCGGCTCGATGGGTCGGACCTTCTGCTTGCGGCCGATGGCGCGGCCGAGCGACTCCTGTGCAACGGCGTCTCGGAATTCAGCATCGCCTACTTCGACGAGTCGAACCGGCCGCTGCTCGTCGGCGCCTCAGTCGCGCCGGCGGACCGGCCGCGGATCCGCCGCCTCGCCCTGCGCCTCGCCCTGACCAGGCAGGGGCTGACCGAGTCGCTGCAAACGCGGATCTTCCTTCGCTGCGCGATGATGGGAGGCGCGCCGTGAATGTCCGCACCGACCGAAGCGCCGAAGAGGTTCGCCTCGCCGCCGCGGCGTCGCCGCGCCACCGCCGCACGGGAAGCGTCCTCGCGGTCGTGATCGTTCTGCTGCTCATCCTCGAGATCGCCGTCGCCTCGCTGCTCATGAGCGGCGTCAGCGAGCAGGGCGTGGCCGTCGATCGCTTCGAGACGATCCGCGCCAACTACGCGGCGGAATCGGGCATGGCCCTCGCCTTGCGCGAACTGATGCTCAACGCCGACGAGGACGGCGACGGCGGAATCGGCTCGATCTCCGATGAGGGCAACGATTCCAACGATCCCGCGCTGGGCGCGGCCCGTCTGCGCGTGACCGTCTCGCACGAAGGCGGGCTCATCACCATCACCAGCGCCGGCCGCTGCGGCCGCGCGGAGCGAATCGTCCAGATGATCGTGCAGTAGACGGCGGGTCAGAGATGCTCAGCGGCGCCGCCGCGCGGGGCAGAAACGGTCGATGGGGGGCCGACGATGAATTGGTTCAATCGCATTCTGACGGCCGCCGGCGCCCTGATGGCACTCACCTTTGCGCCCGCGGCGCTGGCCGACGGCCTGACGCTCTACGTCCGCGCCGAGGGAAGCGACGCCAACGACGGATTCAGCTCCGCTTCCGCATTGCGCTCGATCCAGCGCGCCGTGGCGCTCGCAACCGGATCAGGCAACACGATCATTGTCGGCCCCGGCGTCTACTACGAGTCGATCTCGATCGGCTCGGGCGGTGGCGAGCCGGCGGGCAGCGGCACGGCCGACGACCCCAATCGCCTCCTCGCCGATCCCGGCGGCGCACGAACCGGCGATCTCCCCGGCCCCGTCGTCATCGAGGGCGACGGCGTGCGCGAGCGGGGAGTGCGCCTCCAGGACCGGCGTCACTGGCGCATCGAGGGTCTCACGCTTCACGGGCAGACGCGCGCCGCCATCGAAGCCCGCCGCGCCGACGGGCTGACGATCGAGTCCTGCTTCATTCATGTGCCCTTCAAGGTGGGAGTGGAAGTGCGCGAAACGGCCGGCGTCCGCATCGCGCACAACGCCTTCATCCGCGATCTGGAGGGCGGAACCTGCATCAGCCTGCAACTCGAAGAGAGTGACGAACCGCCGCGCGACGACCGCGGCGGTCGCGACCGGGCAGGTGAAGACGACGGTGGTCACGACGACGATGAGGATGAAGCGCGCCACGACGTCCACGACCACGACTACGGTGATGGCGCGGACGAGGACGACGCGCGCGAGGGACCAGCCCGCAGGGGCCGACGCGGCGACCACCCGACCCGACCGGGCGTTCGCGCGGAGGTCGAAGCCAATCGCCTCGCGCTCGCGGGCCCGCTCTACCTCGCCGGTTCCATGCACGACCCCGGCGCCGCGGGGCGGAGGCGCGGCAGCGACGAACTCTTCGGCATCGACGTCCGCGCCGAAGGGCGCGACGCCATCCTTCACATCGCCAACAACGTCATCAGCGATTGCACGGTCGGCGTCCGCGTTCGCATCGACGACGCAGAGGCCGCCGCGGTCGTGGCGCACAACTCCATCGCCGGCTGCCGCGTTGGGATCGACGTCGAAGCGAAAGAGGGCCGCGTGCTCGCGGCCGACAACGTCATCGCTCACTGCCACGTGGCGCTCGCGGCCGAGGGGCGGACCGATCGCCTGACGATCTCCGGCCTGCTCGCCTGCGATGTGCGCGTGCTTGTGCGCGGCCGCGGTCATGCCGTGATCGAGGGCCTCATTGAGAGCGCCGAACCGCAGTGGATCGATCCGGCCTCCGGGAACTTCGCCCCGGCCGCTGGCTCGCCGGCGATTGATGCGGGCCGCGGACGCGCCGCCGTCGGCGACGATCTTCTGGGCCGAGTTCGTCCGATCGACGGAGACGGCGATGGCCGGGCGCTGACCGACCTCGGCGCCGTCGAGCGAGACCCGGACTCCGACGCCCGGCGCACGCTTCAACTCGTTCGCTGGCGTGAGATCGAGCGGTAGCGCGAGAGGCGCGAGACAGGTCGTCGCTACGTGAGTTCAATGTCGCCGCTGGCCATGGGCATCGTTCACGCGCGACCATGGAGAACCGGCGCGATTCAAAGGCGCCGCCGAATCGCGGTCTGACCGTTATCGGCTCTCCCCAACTCGCCCGCCGCGGCCAAGTCCCTGAACGGATGAGCCGATAGTGCTGGCAGACGCGCGCCCGGCGGAGCGCGCCGCCTCACGCCCGTGGCGGCCTCGGACCCGCCAGCGCGATCTCGCACAAGGGAGGCGTTCCGCCCGGGCAATGGCAGTGCGATTGTCGAAGAGGGGGCAGAAGGGGTGTTCACATTCGCACGCTCACCGGCGGTCTTCGTCATCAGCCCCGGGCAGGTCGAGGTCTCGACCGGCGGGCCGGCGCGATCGACGGTCGCCCGACTCCAGATTGACCTGCCCGAGAGTGGATCACTCTGGCCCGCGGCGGTGCGCGCCCTCTTTGACACACTGCGGCCGTGGGTCGCCCAGCGCGGCCTGGCCGGACGCCGGGCCGTCGTCCTTTACGACAATCCGACTGTCGCCACGCGCCTCACCAGCCTTCCCGGACTCTCCGACCATCAGGCGTGCGCTGCGGCGCGGCTCGCCGCGCTCGGCTCCCTCGGCGCCGGGGAAGCGACGGCCCTGGCCGATGCGTGCGAAGTCGCGCGCGATCTCCGGGGCGAGGCGCCGCGCCGGCATCTCCTCGCCGCCGCCGATCGCCGCGCCGCCCTCGAAGCCGTCGACGAACTCTTCGAACGCGCCGGGCTGACGCTCGAGCGCGTGCTTCCCGTCGAGGCGGTGCTCATCGCGTCGCTCCTTCGCGACGCCGACGACTCGAACGATGTCGCGCACGGCCGCCTCTTCGTCGGGCCTCGTCAATCCTGGCTGGTGGTGAGCGGGGCCGGCTCGCTGCTGCTCTTCCGACCGATCGGGCTGGGCCTGGGCCAACTCGTCGACGTGCTCACCCGCCCCATCAGCCTGAGCGGATCGCGCGCCGATTTCAGCCTGACGCGCGAACGAGCCGCACGTCTTCTTGAAACCCACGGGATTCCCGAGCGCGAGCAGGTGCTCGACGCGTCCTGCGGCCTGCTCGGCCAGCACGTCCTGCCCCTGCTTCAACCCGTGCTCCAGCGCCTCATCGTGGAACTCAAGCAGTCGCTCCGCTTCGGTCTCACGGAGGCGCAGCGGCGCGAGTTGCGCCTTTCGCTTTGCGGGCCGGGCGCGGCGGTGCGCGGGCTGGCGTCGATCATCGGCGATGCAGTCGAAGCGCCCGTGCAGACCCAACAGGGCGCCTCGGTCCGCGCTGCGGAGAGTGACTTCGACTTCGGCCTCAGCGGCGACTCGATCCTCCGCGTGCTGCCGCGCTGTCCGAACCTCCTTCCGCCCCGCGCCGTGGCGCGGCACGCGGTGCGGCGCTTCAACCGCGCCGCCTGGGCGGGGCTGGCCGTCGCCGCCGCGCTCCTCGCCGCCGACGCGCAACGCATGGATCGCCTGATCGCGAGCGAGCGCCAGGCGGTCAACGATCTCTCCGCCCGCCTCGATGATTCGCAGCGACGGGCCGAGCAGGCGGTCGAGGCGCGGGCCCGCGACGCCGCGTTCCGGCGCGTGCGCAACGCCGTCGTCGCCGCGACGGGCACGCCGGACCTCGCCGCCCTGCTCCGCGAGGCCGCGCTGCTCGCCGGACCGGAGGTTCGACTCATCCGCGTGGACTTCGACGGCCGCACGATGGAGCGCGCCCTCGGCGCCGACGGGCCGACTTCCGAACTGGCACTCGAAGGCTACGCCCTCGGGCCGCGGAGCGAGACGCTGGTGGCCGACTTCGTCGACGCCCTGCAGCGCAGCCCGCTGGTCGAAACGGCGGCGATCGGCTCGGTCGCGCGCGTCGAGATAGACGGCCGCGGGGCGCGCCGCTTCCAGGTGCGCCTCGCGCCCTTGGCCGCCGGACGCGGCGCGGGCCGCAGCCTCGTCAGCGCCGGCGGGGAGGAGAAGTGAAAATGGACGCCGGTCTCCTTCGCCGAATCCTGCCCACCCTCGCCGTCGTGCTTGCTGCGCTCGTTGCGCTCGCTTCGCACCTCACAGCGCCGCGGATCGATCGCCTCGCGCGGATTCGGGCGGAGCGCGCACAGCTCACCGAGCAGGCGGTCGACCGGGAAGACGCAGCGCCGACCACGAACTTCGTCGCAGCGCACCAACTCGACGAGATCGCGCCACTGACGGGCCGACTTCAAGCGCTCAACGAGGCGCTCGCCGATCCCAACGCCTCCTACGACGTCCTCGCGGAACTGATCCGCCGCAGCGGCCTGGAGATCGAGTCCGCCGCGCCCGGCCGCGCCGAGGCGGTCGATGATCGCGTCGAGGTCTTCGGGTGGAACGTCATCGCTCTCGGATCGTTCGACGAGACGACGGCGCTGCTCGACTCGCTGCACGAACTTCCCGGGCTGACGCGGCTGGCGTCGATGCGCCTGGGCCCGGCCCCAGCGGGCAAGCGCCCCGGCGACCTGGCGCTGCATCTCGACGTCGAGTTCGTCCGCGTGCTGATCCCCGCCCGCCTCGCGGATGCGGCCGCACACATTGTGCCGGAGGTGGATCCATGAGATGGACGCTGACCAACGCGCGGCGGCTGGCCGCCGCGGCTTCGCTGGGACTGCCGCTGGCGATCGTCGCTCTTGTGAAGGCGCTCGGCGCCGGGCCGCTTGCATCCGCCGCCGCCGTGGTCGAAGAGGCGCAAGACGCCGAGGCGAGCGTGGCGGAGGATTCGCGCCCAGCGCCTCCCGTGGTCCTCGAACCGCTTCTCACCCTGCCGCGCGGCGCGCAGGCCGCGTGGGAGCGCGCCGACGAAGTGCGCCGCGCCGCCTCGCCCCTGCCCAGTCCGTTCTATCAGCCGCCGGCCGAGGCGCACGCGTCGTCCGCGGAATCGCCTCGAGCCGCCGCGCCGCCTCCGCCGCCGATTCCGTCGTTTGTGCTCAGCGGCGTGATGAACGCCCGCCCGCCGATCGCCGTCATCGATGGGGAAGTCCGCCGGGTCGGCGAGGCGCTCGGAAAGGGCTGGAGCGTCCTCGAGATCGACGCCCGCCGCCTCTGCGTGACGATCCGCCACGAAGACGGCCGCACGCACGAACTCTCCGCCCGGCCGTGATCGGCGCGGCCGCCCGTCGCGCTACGCGCGCTGCTCGGGCCGATCGGGATGCGACCAGTCGAGGTGAAAGAACTCGCCGCGCGGCCGTTCGACGCGCTCATAGGTGTGCGAGCCGAAGTAGTCGCGCTGCGCCTGGAGGAGGTTGGCGGGAAGGCGGGCGGATCGGTAACTGTCGTAGTAGGCGAGGGCCGACATGAACGCGGGACAGGGCACGCCCGCCTGGGCGGCGAGCGAAACGACGCGCCGCCACCGGTCCTGCGCCGTTTTCATCTGACGCCGGAAGGCGCCGTCGAGCAGCAGGCTCGCCAGGTCCGCGTGCTCCTCGTAGGCCGCGGCGATGCGCTGGAGGAAGCGCGCCCGGATGATGCACCCGCCGCGCCAGATGCGCGCGATCGTCGCGAAGTCCAGCGTCCAGCCGTACTCCTTCTGCGCCTCGCGCATCAGTTGGAACCCCTGTGCGTAGGCGCAGACCTTGGAGCAGTAGAGCGCCTGGCGGACGGCCTCGATGAGCGGTTCGCGCGGGCCGATCGCCCGCCGGCTCAACGGCGCCGGTCCCTTGAGTTTCTTCGCCGCCGCGAGTCGTTCTTCCTTGAGGGCGCTGCCGATGCGCGCGAAGACCGCCTCGGCGATCGTCGGGGCGGCGACGCCGAGGTCCAGCGCGTTGACGCTCGTCCACTTGCCCGTTCCCTTCTGCCCCGCGGCGTCGAGAATGGAATCGACGAGGTACCGGCCGCGCTTGCCGGGGTCTTTCTGGTGGAGAAGGTCGGCGGTGATCTCGACGAGGTAGCTGTCGAGATCGCCCTTGTTCCACTTCGCGAAGATGTCGCCGATTTCAGGTGCTTCGAGGTTCAGCAGTGATCGAAGTAGCCAGTACGCCTCGGCGATGAGTTGCATGTCGGCGTACTCGATGCCGTTGTGCACCATCTTGACGTAGTGGCCCGCGCCGTTCGGGCCGATGTAAGCGGCGCACGGCTGCCCGCCCTTGACCGGCTTGCCCGGCGCGGCGCCGGTGATCGGCCGGCCAGTCTTCGGATCGACGCGCGCCGCGATCGCTTCCCAGATCGGCTTGAGGCGCTGCCAACCGCCGGCATCGCCCCCGGCCATGAGAGATGGCCCGAAGCGCGCCCCTTCCGACCCGCCGCTCACCCCCGACCCGAAGAACTTCAGCCGGTCCGCGTACTCGCGCTCGCGCCGGATCGTGTCGGTCCAGAGCGAGTTGCCCGCGTCGACGACGAGGTCGTCGCGGGCCAGGCCCGCGTCGATGAGTTGCTGCGTGATCGTGTCAACGGGTTTGCCCGCGGGCACGAGCAGGACCGCAATGCGCGGCGGGCGAAGGGCCGCGACAAACTCGCCGAGGGTGCGGCACGCGGTCAAGCCGCCGGGCGTGGATGGGTTCGCCGCGACGAACTGCTCCGTCACCGCCGTCGTGCGGTTGTACACCGCAACGCGGTAGCCGTGGTCCGCCATGTTGAGCACGAGGTTGCTCCCCATCGTGCCCAGGCCGATCAGTCCGATGTCCGCCATCGCTTCGCTCATGTGCCACTGCTCCACCCCGGGGGTTGCCCGCGCCGGAGCGGGAGTGTAGTCGCGCAGCGCGCTGTGAAGCGTTGATGCGCATGAGGATGAAGGCGAAGACGCAAGCGGTTGTCGGGAGCGCTGGACCGACGCTTGCGCCTTCGCGTGGCGCTTCGCGCACTTCGCACGGTGCGTCGACCTACTCCTGCGGCCCTTCTCGCGATTCAACGGTCTGCGGCAGGCGCTGCGCCCAGGCGCGGATGAGCGCGCGGTATCGCGGCGGGATCGCCTCTTCGTTGAGCGCCCGCTCAATCGCCTGCGCCGCGCGGCGGACCGGCTCACCGCTCATCGGCTGGCGATCGATCCCCTCGCCGTCGCGCGCCGGGTCACCCCCGAACATCTCCGCAATCACGCGATCGTTCGCCCCCTCGCCGCGATCCGTGAGATCAACATCCTGCGTCTCATACTCGAACGTCGGCGCCTCGAGCGCCCGCGTCGGCCGCGTTCGACTGAGAAGCGACTCGGGCGAGCCGCGGTTCGTCCCTTGCTCTTCGCCCTGCTCCTGCGCCCGCTGGGTCGCCCAGCGTTCAATCTCGCGCCGCTCCTCCGGCGACATCTGCTCGAGCAGATCCTCCGCCGCCTCGCGCATCTCCCGGGAAATCTCCTGCTGCTCGTCGGCAGTGCGGCCAGTGCGGTCAATCTCATCGAGCACCTCGCGGACCCGCTTGATGCGCTCCTCGACGGTGGGGGGATGATCCGCTTCGCCGGCGGGCCGTTCGCCTTCCGCGGCGCCCTTTCCGGTCGGCTCGTCGGCGGGCGGTGCGATTCGTTCCCCTTCGCGGCCCGGATCGTTCCCTGCCTGCGGCTGCGCCTGCTGCTCTCCCTCGGCGCCGCCCTCGCGCCTGGCGCCATCCTCCGCCGCGGGGGTGTCAGCCGGCTTCGCGCCCGGCTTGGCCTGCGGTGACTCGCCGGGCCTTTGTCCCGTCTGTTCACCGGATGGCCGACTCGCGCCCTCTCGGGGTTTCTGCCCCGGCTCGGGCGCCGGTGATTCTCCGTCGCGCGGCGCCGGAGATTCTCCTTCGCGCGGCGCCGGTTGTCCCTGTTCGTTCTCGTCGGGACGCGGCTGGCCCTGTTGGGGTGTCGGCCGCGGCGCTGTTGCACCCTCGTTGCCGCCGCCTTCGTCGGGGCGCGCTTCGGGCCGATCGCCGGGTCGGCTTTGCTCCTCCGATCGGTTCGGGTCGCTGGGCGCTCTCGGCTCGTCCTGTGGTCGCTGCTGCGGCGCTTCGCCCTGGGGCGGCGTCTCACCCGGCGGCGGCGGGTGGACCGCATCGGCCAGATCGCGGATCTGCCGGGCCGCATCTTCCACCTGCCGCTTCGCCCGCTCCTCGGCCGCCCGCTCGAGCAACTCACGCTCAATCTGCTCGGCGAGTTGCTGCGCATCGATCGGATCGCGCTGCTGCTCCTGAAGGGTGCGGCGGATCTCGTCCAGCGGCGGCGGGTTCTCGATCCACTCCTGCAACTGATCCGCCGGCAGGTCCAGTTCATCCAGCGCCTCGCGCGGCTGGGGCGGCGCGGCCTCCTGCGGCGGCGGATCTTCCGCGGCGCCGGCCAACTCCTCGGCCGCGCGGCGCAGCGACTCCGCCAGATGCTCTCGTTCCTCCGCGTCCGCCTCGCTGAGGCGCTTGTCCATCTCCTCGATCCACTGCGCCGCGGAACTCAGATCGCCCCGTCGCAGCGAATCGGTGAACTCCTCCGCGGGATCGCCCTCCTGCACCGGCGCGATCCGCGCCAGGCGCTCCGCCGCCTCGCGCTGCGCCTCCCGCGCGATGAGCGCCTCGCGCTCAAGACGCTCGGCCACCTCGATCGCCTCGCGCGCCGCCTGCGACAGTTCTGCATCCCCCTCCAAACCCCCACGATGAGTCCTCGAATCGTGGGATGCGTCCGCACTGCTGGCGCCCTCGTCGTTCGACGCGATCCCGCTTCCGTTCGTCGCGGAAAACTGCTCCGCGAGCCGGTCGAGCGTGCGGAGCGCCTCCTGCGCCGCCTCGGACTGGATCGAAGAATCGGCGGCTGCGCTCTCCGCGGCGGCGCGCAACTCATCCGCCCTCTGCCGCAGCGCCTCGGCCGCGCGCTGGCGCACGGCCTGGGCTGCGGCGATTTCCGCCGTCCGCGCCGGTCGGGCGAAGACGTTTCGCGGCTCGACGAGCCAGAGGATCGCGGCGCACGCTGCGGTCGCGAGGGCCGCCGCGACCCACGAGATCGGCCAGTCGATGCGCGTGGCCGCACGCGCATCGACGCGTCCGGCCAGTCGCCGGGCATCTTCGCGGACGACGTGCGCCATGGCGCCCTCCTCCGCGTCGATCGCCACGGCGGTGCCGAGCAGGTCTTTGAGGTGAAGCGCCTCATCGAGGCGCGCCGCCGCGGTCAGGTCCGTGGCGCGCCGCCGCCACGCGAGCGCCGCCGCAACCGGCGCCGCGCTCAGCCCCGCCGCACCGAAAGACCACAGCGGCAGCCCGAGGGCCAGAAACCGGTCCGCGATCGCCGCGAGCAGCGCGATCGAGGTCGATACGAGCAGCCACCGCCCGCCGAAGACCACGGCATCGGCGAGGAGCAGGCGCCGCCGCGTCCGCGCGATCAGGCGATCGAGTTGGGATCCCTGCCGCTTCATGGTCAATGATATCGAACGGATCGCCGCCACGCCGGGGCGATGGTTCTGCGATGCGGGAATCGTCGCTGCACGCGCGTCTGACGCATCCCACGATTCGCTCGAAGACTCGCTCATCGTGGGCGGCGGGCTCAATCCCACTCGACCCCGAAGAAGCGCCGGGTGTTCGCGTCGATCGCCTCGTGAAACAATTCCCAGGCCTCGCCGCGCAAGCGCGCCACGAACCGCGCCGTATCCATCGCGAATTTCGATTCGTTCGGATACACCTTGCGGTGCGGCTCGGGCGTCAGGAAGGGCGCATCCGTCTCGATCATGATCCGATCGAGCGGAGTGATTCTCGCTGCCTCCTGAATCGCGCGCGCGTTGCGGAAGGTGACGATGCCGGTGTAACTGATCATCGCGCCGAAGTCGAGCACCGCCCGGGCCTCGTTCGCATCACCCGTGAAGCAGTGAAAGACGAATCGCCCGCCCGCCAGGCCGCTGTCCCGGAAGGTCGGCAGGAGTTCATCGAACGCTTCGCGGCAGTGGACGATGATCGGCAGGTCCAGTCCGCTGCTTCTGATCGCATCGAGTTGCTCGCGCAGGATGCGGCGCTGAAGATCGAGCGGCGGGCGGTCGTAGTGCTTGTCCAGGCCGAGTTCGCCGAAGGCGACGCACCGCTCCGCGCCGGCGACGCGAAGCATCTCCCCCCAATCCGCCGGCTCATCGGCGTGCAGGGGATGAACGCCGGACGAACACCAGACGTTGCGATGCTGTCCGGCCAGGCGAAGACACTGGGCGGCGTTGGCGGTCGTGGTGCAGACGGTGATGGCTCCGAGCACGCCGGCCGCCCGCGCGGCCTCGAGCACCGCCTCCACGCGGCCGTCAAACTGGGGGAAAGTGAGATGGCAGTGGGTGTCGATCACGTCGCCAGCAGTTTAGTCGAGAATCGGTCGGAATCACATATTCCCCTTGCGGATCGACTTTGAAACTGGCACCATGCGAGTGCGACGGTGGGGGTTCGATTCGCTCGTGGCAATCGTGGCACGTTCATCAGATACGGGCAAGCGACCTTCAGGAGAAGCAGATCATGTCATGGATTTCGCGTACGGGTCTGGTGGCTGGAATCGTGGCCACCCCTTCTGCGCCGGCGGCCTACGACCAGGTTCGGCGGCCGTCCGCGGGTCACGCGGCGCAGAACTTCATCCCATTCCATGGCGCCTCCGGGCAGAACTGCACGATGCACCAGGTCTTCGACCCGACCCTCTGGAGCGGACTGTTGGAGGTCTCCGCCCTGGGCTTCGGGCCGTGGGACGGCAACAACGGGCAGGCTTACGAGGGCGACATCATCATCAGACTCGGCTACGCCAGCAAAGTCCCCGGGCAGAGCCCGGCGGTCGGGCTCGACAGCGTTCTGGCGAACAACCCGAGCGGCTTGATGTCGGAGGTCTTCAACGGCCGCGTCTCCGCCGTCGTCGACTACCAGGGTACTGAGGTGTTCAGCCACATCATCCGCATCGACACTCCCTGGCGCTGCGACCCGGCGCAGGGCAACCTCCTCGTCGAGATCGCGTCAACGTGGGTCTCGGGGGCTGACTTGGCGGTTTCCCGATCGTCCGGCAGCGCCGAGTCGTCCCGCGCCTACCACTCGACGCGCTTCGGCAACTCGGCTTCGCTCACCACGGCGACCCGCGCGGACTTGTACGAGGAAGCCTGCTCCGGCGGCGGTCCCACCCTGCGCATCAGCGTCGACGGCCCCGGCCGCGTCACCGTCGCCCGGGCAGACGCCACGCCGAGCCGCCCGATGGGCATCGCGCTCGCCAACAGCACCGGTAGCGATGTGCTCCGCGGCGGCGTGTTCGGCGGCGCGCAGCTCGGTCTGAACAACTCCGGCCCGCAACTCGTGTATTCAGGCAACACCGGCGCCAACGGGTCCGGTCAGACCTCCAACAACGCCGGCACCGGCGCGTGCGGCAGATTCCTCCAGATGGTCGCTCTGGACGGCAGCCCGTGCACGAAGAACAACGTCGTGCGGATACCGTGATCGAATCCTCGGCTGCTCTTGGCCGCTAAAGTCGACCAACATGAGACGAGTCCATCCCGAGCGCGATGGGGTCGTTTGTTGCGTTTGCATCGGGTGAGCGGCGCGCCGATGGCCGAGGGGGCTCGTGCGATCGTCGTTGGCACCATCATCCCGCCGGGCTGCGATCGAGATTCAGTCGCATTGCCCGACCAATGCCACTTCATGACTCGGTCCGATCGAACGCGCCGGCGACCACGTGCGGTGAACGCCCGGCGCGGCTCGAGAGAAAACCAACCTGATTGTGACCTTCCGGAGCGTGCGACTCGGGCTTATCGCACCGGCGCGCGATAGGGTCGTAACAGCGAGCGCGGCTGGTTCGCGCAGGATACACGACGCCGCCGTCCGCTGCGCCTTCAAGGAGTACAGGTCATGAAACGGAACTTGACCATCGTCGCCACTCTGGCTGCGGCGCTTGCCGCAGGCGCCTCACTCGCGCTCGGCCAGGTCTACCCCAATCGCCCGCACGGCGGGTGGAACGGCATCCCCTTCTGGACCGAGCCATGCTCGTATCAGCAGGTGTTTGCGGCCGCTCAATTCGGATCGGAACCGATCCTCGTTCGCTCCCTGTCCTTCGCGCCGGACTCCTTCTACCACGGAGAGGACTACATCATTACCGGGTTGGTCGTCCGCCTGGGCTATACCGACAAGGCCCCGGGCGGACTCTCATCCAATCTGCCCAGCAACGTCAGGGGGTCACTGACCGAAGTGCTGAACGCTCCTTCCTTTCACGGCATCGTGGATGCCGGAGGCCCGGATCACTTCTCCATGACGCTTCAGTTCACTTCGCCATTCTGCTACGAACCCGCGAATGGCAATCTGCTTGTTCAGATCGATCTCGCGAGCAACCTGCTCGGCATTGCGATCTCGACAACCGCCGGCCTGCCCGATTCGTCGCGGGCATGGAACTCACCAATCTTCGGCAACTCGACCGACCCGATCGCGGCCCGCATGATGTTCGAGACGACGGCCTGCCGCGTCGGTCCGACGCTTCAATTGACGGGTTCGTGCCCGGGCGCGATGACGATCTCATGGAGCAACGCGACGCCTCGAAGCCAGATGGGAATCGCCTTCGCTCGCGCCACGGGCGCATACCGCGTTCCCGGCGGACCGTGCGCCGGGACGGAACTCGGCCTCGGCTCGAGCCAGTTGCAACTCGTCAACGTGATCAACTCCGGCGGCGGAAGCGGCTCGGTCAACGGCAACGCGGGCCCAGGCGCCTGCGGCGGTTACGTTCAACTTGTCGTGGTTGATGGCAGCCCATGCACGACGAGCAACGTCGTTCAGATTCCGTGACCTTCGCAGGCTCAGCGGATCAAGGCAATCGGACGGCATGCACGACCAGCCCCGTCCCCACGGGACGGGGTTTTTCGCTGCAATCGGGGGTGCGTCCAGGGGGGATCAGGCCGCCGGCCGCGGGCCGTCGCCGTCGAGTTCGTCGAGTTGGCGGCGGAAGGAATCCAGCGTCAGGCTCAGCCGGTCGATGGCCCGTAGGGCCTCGTCGCCCGCATCGCCCTCGCAGCCGCGGGAGGGATGGAGGAGGTCATCGACGAGGCGAAACGGCAGCGGCTCGAAGCCCGTCTCGCTCTCGGGGCTGATCGACTCGGTCAGCCTCAGGTTCGGGTAGACCATCTCGCGGCACTCCTTCAAATGGCTCTTTCGACCGGAACATGCCGGCTCCTTCAAGATCGACCACCCGGCCAACCGCCTTGACCGGCGGGCAATAACCGCGCCGATGCGGACCTGAGCGACCGGCAGAGTTGCCCAACACGTCCGCGGCTTCGTCCGAATAATCTCGTCATGAAACTACGAAGCGGGGAACAATCGAAGCGCCCGGAGCATTCCCTTATCCGGCGGCCCGCGCCCTGGCACGCTCAGGAGGCTGTCCGGGAGGAGAAGATCCATGAAACGAGCACTGCTGGCCGCCGCCCTGTCCGTCGCTCCCGCCGCTGCTACGTCGGGGCAGGTCTACGACAACGGAGGCATGAATCCGCTTGGCGGTGGATGCAACGGGTCGCGATACACCATGCTCGAGGCTCCAAGCAACGTCATTGGAAGCAGCATCGTCGTCGATTCGTTTCATCAGGCGGACAACTTCGTGGTGCCGGAGGACGAGACGTGGTCGCCCGTCGAGCTCATCTGGTACCTCTATCAGACCGATTCCCCTCCTTCACGGCCCATCTCGTCGGCGTACATCCAACTCTGGCGGGGGAATCCCATGACCGGCGGCGTTCTGATCGCCGGAGACATGGAAACGAACCGCGCGATCGAGTCGACGTTCTCAGGCGTGTATCGAACGTGGAATCAGCGCGATGAGTGCGAGAGGGCCGTCAAGCGACTGCACATCGACGTCTCCTGGATCGGTCCGCTCGAAGCGGGGGAGTATTGGATTGAGATCGCTTCCGACAGAGACGCCGACTACTCCGGACCCTGGGCCAATCCGGTCGTGCCCCGCGACGGGAACGAGAACTCAATTTTCTACGACGTGCGGGAACAGGCATGGGAGGAGAACACAGCCTCGAACGGCAGCGGCGCCAAGTGGGACTACCCGTTCAAACTCTCTTACACCGGCGGGCGCTACTGGATCGACGTCATCGGGACCTGCCCGGGGATCATGGAGTTTCACTGGCGCGGCACCGCGCCGGGCCGCAGGCAGGCCATTCTCTTTGCCGATCGCATCGGCCGAACGGTCATCGACGTGGGGGCCTGCGCGGGAACGACTCTCGACATCGAAGGAGCACCGACGATCTACGCGATCATCGACACCCGGGACGGGGCCGGCTCCGTTCGAGGAAAGGTCTCTGAGGGCGTTTGCGGCAAGACCGTTCAGGCTGTCTACGTTGACTCGCCATGTGTCACGAGCATCGTCGTCGGCCCGATCTGACCTTTCGATCCGGGCGGAATGAACGAGCCCGATCAGATTGGAATATCATCGTCGAATTCGCTTCGGATGGGCGTGCGGGGAGTCAAAGACGCGGCGCTTCCCGTCGCCGAAGGTGCGGTTGCGGAGCGCGGGGCCGCGTACCCGCCGCCGGCCGGCCGCGCCATCTCGACCGGCGGCGCCATCGACGTGAAGTCCTTGAACTTCATGCTCGAACCCACCCACGTGAGTTTCACCGTCCCCGTCGGGCCGTTGCGCTGCTTAGCGATGATGAGTTCGGCGATGTTGGTCGGCTCGAAGTCGGGCTTGTTCTGGTTGTAGTAGTCCTCGCGGTGGAGCATCATCACCACGTCCGCATCTTGTTCGATCGAGCCGGATTCGCGCAGGTCGGCCATGCGCGGCCGGTGGTCTTCGCGCGTCTCGGCGGCGCGATTCAACTGGCTCAGGCAGATGACGGGGATGTTCAGTTCGCGCGCCAGCGACTTCACGCCGCGGCTGATCTCCGCCACCTCCTGCTGGCGCGACTCGCGCGACAGGCCCATCATCAGTTGCAGGTAGTCCACGACGATGAGTTTGACCTCATGCCGCGCCACCATCCGCCGCGCCTTGGCGCGAAGTTCCAGGACGCTCAGTCCTGGCGAGTCGTCGATGAAGATCGGCGCTTCGCTCAACTGGCCGACCGCCGTGGCGATGCGGTGGTAGTCGTGCTTGTTGATCATGTTCCGCCGCAACTTGTGCGAGTCCACCTCGCTGCGCGAGCACAGGAGGCGCTCGGCGAGTTGCTGCTTGCCCATTTCCAGGCTGAACACGCCCACCGGCGTGCCCATCAGCGCCACGTTCTCGGCCACGTTCAGCGCGAACGACGTCTTGCCCATCGACGGCCGGGCGGCGACGATGAGCATCTCCCCCGGCTGGAGGCCCGAGGTCATCTCGTCGAGTTCGCGGAAGTGCGTCGCCAGGCCCGTGATGTGCCCCTGCTCGCGCGACTCGATTGCCTTGAGCGTCTCCTCGAGGAGCGAACTGAGCGAGCGCGTGCCCTCGTGGTCGAACTGGAGGACGACGTCGAAGATGGCCTTCTGGGCGGCGTCGAGGACGTCGCGCACCTCCCCGCCCTCGGTGTAGGCGGCGTGGAGAATCTCGCCCGCAGCCCCGATGAGCCGCCGCACCATCGCTTTTTCCGCCACGACGCGCGCGTAGTAGGGGGCGTTCACCGCCGCGGGAACGCTCTCGGCCAACTGCACGAGGTACTCCACCCCGCCGATGTCTCCCAGCAGCCCCTTTTCCTCGAGGCGCTGGTGCAGCAGGGCGATGTCGCCGGAGGCATGGCGGTCGTACAACTCGACCAGGGCCGTAAAGATCGCCCCGTGCGCGGGGCGGTAAAAGGACTCCGCCGACTTGACGAGCAGAATCACCTCCCCGATCACCTTCGGATCGAGGATCATCGAGCCCAGCAGCGCCATCTCGGTCTCAAGCGAGTGCGGCGGCAGGCGGTCGAAGAGCGCGCCGAGTTCCAGGCTCCGGCGTTCGCGGCGGCGCGAGTCGCGCGAGGACGTGGAAGAGGCTGCGGCGGCGGGGATGGCGGCGGTGTCGGGCATCGGGGGGGCGGGAGGCGTTCCAGAGGATATCGCGCCGCGGCGCGTCGAGCGACCTGCCGCAAGCCTTTCCACCGCGCATCGGCATTCGCGGCGCGGAATGTGGAAGAAATCGGGTCCGGCGCGGGCGGCCCGGCGCTTCGCGGGGATCGCCGCCCCTTCACGCCGCGCGGCGCTTGCCCCGCCCGGTGCGGTTCCGCAGGCGGATGACGCGCAGCGTGCTTGTCGCCGTGCAGTCGCTGCGTCTCTCGATCCGCCTCGCCCGCCGCGCCAGTTCGAGCAGATCGCCCGTCGAGCGCGCCACGCCGGTGATCTCCGGCACGATGAAGATGCGCAGGCTGCACAGCGGCCGGGCTCCCTCGTCGCACGCTCCCGCGATGCTGAAACTGCCTTTCTTCAGGTCATCGGCGCTGAAGAACTCGCCGCGCGACCGGTCAAACTCGGCCGCGACGAGTTTCAGTCTCACTTTCAGGTCGCGCCGGTTCGAGAGCACGAAGAAGTGATCGTCGGCGTGGTGGGCGATGAACTCATCCGAGTCGCGCTCGCCGAACTCGAGCATGAGCAGCGCGGCGAGTTGGCGGAGCATCGCATCACCCATCTCGAAGCCGTAGGCGCGGTTGTAGGCGTGAAACACCCGCAGGTCGATCATGGCCGCGGCCGAGGCTTCGCCACGCCCCAGCCGTCGCTCCATCTGCGCGTCCATCTGCACGCGGTCGGGCAGGCCCGTGAGCGAAGAGGTGTGCGGCGAGCCTTCCGGCCTCATCTTCCCCGCCGCCACGAGCAGCGTGCGCATCGATACCAGGCCGACGACGTCCTCGCTGGCGACGAGGATCGGCTCCATGATCTCGTGATCGGGGCGCAGCACCGCCCAGTCGATCGTCTCCGAAACGGTCATGTCGGGGCGGGCGACGATGACTCCCGGCCGGCACAGCCGCGCCAGCGGGTCCTCCGGCTTCGTCTGCGCCCGCTCGCGCAGCGCGTTCACGGTCGTCCAGCCGAGGACGCGCGGCCCGTCCACGATCGCCAGCGCCTGCGCCTCGCGCATCTGTCCGATGGTCGCGATCGCCTCGGCGAGCGTCGTCGAGGCGGGGCAGGTGATCAGCGGCTGCGTGAGTTCGCCGATCGGCGCCAGCCGGGGATCCTCGAAGCGCCGAGCCTCCATCCGATCGCGGATGTTGGGGATGACCTCGTACCAGAGCGGGTCGATCGACTGCTTGACCCCCGCCGGCCGCGCCATCAGAAACCCCTGCCCGTACGCCACGCCCAGTTCGATCGCGGTTCGCAACTCTTCCTCACGCTCGATGCCTTCGGCCAGGAGAAGCATGCTGCTGAGGCGCGCGAAGTGAACGAAGAACTGGATCAGGTTGCGCCGGAAGGGATCGGTGTGGAGGTTCGAGACCAGTTCGCGGTCGAGTTTGAGCCAGTTCGGCCGCAGGCGCATGATGCGATTCAACCCGCTCGTGCCCGCGCCAACGTCGTCGATGGCGAACTGGAAGCCGCGCTCGCGCAGCGCGTCGGCCTGGGCCGCGAGCACTTCCATGCTCGACGTCTCGTTGCGCTCCGTGAGTTCGACGGTCACGTGCGCCGGGTCGAATCGCCCGCTGCTGCGGCACATCGAGTGAAGTTCGTCGAGGAGGCGCGGATCGGAAAAGACCGCGGGCGTCACGTTCGTGAAGAGAAACTCGCCGTGCGGCAGCGTCTCGGCCGCGGCGAATGTCGCCTCCCGGCAGGCGCGCTCGAAGTCCCAGAGCATCTCGACGCGCTCCGCCGCCTCGAAGAGTTCGCCCGCGTGCCGGAACGGGCTGTCCGCCGGCGGACGGATCAGTCCCTCGCGCGCCGTGATCCGCCCCGTGCGGAACTCGATGATCGGTTGGAAGACGACCCGGAGCAGACCGCCGGCGATGACCCGCCGCAGTTCGCGGCGAATCTCGCCCCCCTCAGCCGCGAGGATACTCTCAGCGTCCCGCGTCATGGCAGACCTCGCACGGGCGCTCCGTACCCCCGCTTCAGAGCGCTTGTTCAGGGGTATCGGCCAATAGTGGCCAGCACTTCGCGCTCCGCCCCGCGCCCGGACGCGTTTGCACGAACTGCCCGCTGATAAGCCCCACCGGACCCGCGCGGCCGCTGTTTCAGTCAAAGCGGAAAACGCCCTTGCGCCACGCGTAGACGTACGCCGCCACCGACGTCAGGAGGAAGAAGAGGATGCGGCCGAGGAACAGGCCGCTCATCTCGCTGCCCGGCTCGACCTGCCGGAACGTCGTCGCCCACGGGTACAGGAAGATGATCTCCACGTCAAAAACGAGGAAGGTCATGGCCAGGAGGTAGTATCGGACGTTGAATCGCTTGCGCGCCGTGTTGATCGGATTCATCCCCGACTCATACGGGCCGCCCTTCACGCTTCCCGCCCGCGCCGGGCCGAGCAGGTGCGTCACGATCAGCACCACCACCGCGAACGAGGCCGCCAGCCCAAGGAGCAGCAGGATCGGCCAGTAGGTCGTGAGAATGAGCGAAGATGTCGGCGGATCGGCGTGCGGCATCGAAACCACTCCGGCGGGAACAACTCTAGCCCGTCGCCTCCAGCGCTCCTACGGCTGCTCGATCGAGCCCGCGCCCGGCAGGTCGGCCGGCGCCGGGGCCGCGCGCTCGACCTTGCGCAGCACGCCGGAGATGAGCACGATCGTCAGTCCCATCGCGGCGGCGAGGGAGAGCATCTTCCCCGGCTTGGCGCGCATCGGCTCGAACATCGCGCTGCGACCCGTCAGCGCCGAGACGATGAAAAACACGCCCAGCGCGAGCAGGGCCTTGACGCCGAAGAGCGCATGGTAGAGCGGCCCGGTGTCGCGCACCTCCTCCATGCGGTACATGAAGAAGTTCCACAGGCCGCTGACAAGCAGCAGCGCGATGCACACGCCGGAGATCATCGCCCACTTGGCACGGACCGCCCCGAGCCACGTCGCCGCGTGGCCCTGACCAGCCATCGCCGGCAGCGCCACCGAGCGCATGAAGATCGTTCCGCCGAGAAGCACGATCGCGGGAATGATGTGCAGCCAGCGAAAGAGAACCGCCACCCAGTCAATGCTCTGCATGTCGCCGTCCTGTCCTTGAGCCGGAGAGTCGAACCGTCAACAGGGCGGCATCATAGGTTGCCCAACCGCGGCGGGCGGACGCGTGCATCGTCCGCGCCGAGGGTGTAGTCCAAGATTGTGGCACTTGCGATGCACGGTTTGACGGCGCGTCATTCGGGATCATGGTCGGCGAGCAGCCGGCGACAGCAGGTTGCGTCTCGGGCCCCAGCGGGGCCAGCGAATGTAGCCGCGGGTCGAGCGAAGCGCAGCGAGCGGAACCCGTGGCAGAGAGCGCCCCGATTCTGTCTTTCGCCCCGGGAGGGGCGATGGAGGCGTGCGATGAACAAGTGCGCGATTGGCTCGAAGATCGTGCGCTGGAGAACATCGCACGCCTCGCCCGCCCCGTCGGGGCGGTGAAATTCATACGCCCCGCTGACCACGGGTTCCGCTCGCCAGGCTGCGCCTTGTCTCGCTGCACCCGTGGCTACACTCGCGCGCCCCGCCGGGGCGAAACCGTGCGCGAAGCGGAATGCATGAAGGCTGCAACTCGTCTGCCGCCTTGGACGTCGCAGTACCACAAACTTGGACTACACCCAATCTTCCGCCTCGATCCACCTCACCAACTCCGCGGTCGGTTGATCCAGCCGAACTTGTCGAACAGTGACTTGTAAAGTCCGGTCACCCGCGTCCTGGCATTGGTTTCCACAAGCAGGTGGATCGCCTTGAGATCCTGCGCCTCCTCGCGGGCGGGATCTGGTCCCTTGGGACTCTCGAACGACCCGCCGGAGCCGTCGAGGTAGGCCAGGTTGCAGGTGCCTCCGTGGCGATCCGAGAACTGGTCGTACCATGCCCATGTCCCATCCGGCACGGAGTAGTTGTACCACACCTCATCCTCCTCGATCAAAACCGGCATCGCTTGGAAGGCGACCATGTCGCGACCGGGCGACCTCGGATCGACGGGGTAGAGCGTTCGCCACGGAATGTCCAGTCTCGCGCCGGCCATCCCCGCGACGAACGTGTAGTCATACTCCTTGTTCGCCTGCCGCTTGGCCTTCGGGCACTCGACCGCGACCGCAGCACGGCTGACGTATGGGTAGATGCGCCCATACGGAAACGCCTTTTCGTTGAGCGGGTGGCGATTCCGGTAGCCCGACCAGTCCAGATTGTCGCGCGGGCCATGGTCCGTACAGCCCGGTATCTGCCCGAAGTCGAGCGCGTAGAGCGTGAACGCCAGCGCGAGTTGCCGCTGGTTCGAGAGGCACGCCGTCTTCTTCGACGCCTCCCGCGCCTGCGCCAGCCCCGGCAGCAGCAGCGCGATCAGCAGCGTGATGATCGAGATCACCACCAGCAGTTCGATGAGAGTGAATGCCGGCCGGCCCGAGGCGCCCGGCCGACCCGCCCTCCTGTCTGGGAATCGCGCGGTCATGCTCGTTCTCCTTCGGCCGCGCCGCGGGGACGCAGCGGCCGCGAAACGGTGCTCATGCACGTCGATAGCGCATTTTACCCTTGTTCGCCTCCACCGGGTCCGCCAAACCGCCCGACGCCGCGGATCGGGGTAATTTTTCCTCCCGCCCGGCGTCTGATCGCATTCTGGCAGGGGTTGCTCGCCGCGATCTTCTTCGATGGCGGCCGAGTCCGCTCTGGCGCCGGGCATGGCACGGCGAAAAATGCCCTGATTCTGCGATTCGGGGTTGCACGCGCGGCCACGTTCCGGTCTAATAGGCCGTGGGGAGGAAGCGCCGCCGCCGCGCCGACCGTGACCCGGCCTTGCTCTCCAGTCCGGTCCGCTGTTCAACTCTTCTGGCAAGGAGTGAGGAAATGAAAGTCAAGCAACCGTGTCAAACCCTCATCGCCGTCGCGGCCGCGATGTCCGTCGCCGCCCCAGCCCGCGCCCAACTCGACAACAGCGTCTGGCCGCAGTTCCGTGCCAACGACGAGAAGACCGGCGCCGTCGCAGCCGCCGCGCCCGCGCTGAACCACGCCTGGACGATCACCAACGTCGGCATTCCCGCGCCCGGCGGCTTCACCGTCGCCGCCAACGGCGACATCTACTACAAGAGTATGGATGACGACGGCTGCTACGTCTACCGCCTCAACCCCGCCGATGGCAGCATCCTCATGCAGAGCGCCAACCTTGGCGGCGTCAACGGCAGTTACTCCGGCGTTGCGGTGGGGGTCGACCGACTTTACACGACCATCTTTACTTCCACCGGCAACACCTCCATCAAGGTGCTCAACAAGTCCACTCTCGCAGTGATGGCGACGATTACGAATCCAGCGTTCCAGAGTCTGCTCGGCACGCCGCTCCTCGGCACCGCTCTCAATGACGCGGGTCACCGCAATCTCTACGTCGCCGACTACGGCGCGGTCCAACTGCACGCCGTCGACTCGGTCACGGGCGACCTGATGTGGTCACGAAGTCTGCCGGCGCCTGGTCCACTCGGCGCCGTCGGCCCGATGTGGGAGGATGGCAACGGGCGGCAGGTCATCGCTCATTTCGGCAACGCGCCCTTCTTCGGCGGCAGCGCCATCCGCGACAACGGCGACAACACCTCGACCGAGTTGTGGGTCGGCGGGCCTGACAGTTTCAACTGGTGGGGCAGCGGCGCCCTCAGCGCCGACGGCCAGCGCATCTACGTCACCACCTTCAACGACAGCGACGTCGCCCCCCTCTGGGCCATCGACGTCAACACCGGCGCCATCCTCTGGCGCGTCCCAGGCTTCCGCGGAGACCCCAGCCGCGAGATGAACTTCTTCGCCCGTCCCTCCGTCGTCGGCAACCGCATCTACTGCGGCGGGGCCAACGGCGTCGTCGCCTGCTACCGCGACGACGTCTCCAGCGCCACGCTCCTCTGGGAGTACCGCGACCTCGCCGACGAGCACACCTGCATCTCCGCCGTCCGGGCCCCGGACAACAAGACCTACATCTACGCCGTCAAGCAGGGGCTCTCGCTCAATCCGATGCGCGGCGTGCTCATCGTCCTGCGCGACGATGGCAGCACGGTCACCAAACTCCTCGAAACCGACCTCAACGGGACCATGCTCCCGACCATCTGGTCCATCAGTTCCTGCACGGTGGATGGCGACGGCGGGCTGTACATCGGCGGCGGCGATCCGCGAACTTCCGGCGTCGGACCCGCCGCGGTTTACAAGTTCGCCCCCGGCGGCGGCTACACGCTCTCCATCAGCGGCGTCTGCCCCGGCCGCGTCACCATCGAGTGGAGCGGGGCTCCGCCGCGCCAGCAGCAGGGCCTGCTCTTCGCCCGCGGCACGGGCAACCAGGTCATCCCGCCCGGCAACCCCTGCGAGGGAACCGTCCTCGGACTCAACGGCAACCAGTTGAGGCTCGTTGATCCGCCCGGCTTCTTCAGCACCGGCAATAGCGGCAGCGGCTCCTTCAACGGCCAGGCCTCTTCCGGCGCCTGCGGAGGGTTCCTGCAACTCATCCAGGGCGGCTCCTGCAACCTGAGCAATGTCGTGCAGGTTCCGTGAGGCGGACCAACCACCCGGCGCGCGGCCCGAAGCCCGGTCGCGCGCCGGCCCTTCAGCCGATCGACTTCACCAGCAGCAGGCACGGATTGCCCGGCCAGAGAGTCGGGAACTCCTCGAGCGGCACGAAACCCATCGCCTCGTAGAACCGCCGCGTCCGCTCGTAGTGCGCGCAGGGGCGCGAAGGGCCGAGCGTCTTGACCTGCAAGAGCCGCACGCCTTGCCGCGCGAGATCGCGCTCGACGAACTCGATCAGTGCGCGGCCGGCGCCGGCGCGGTGGTGCGCCGGCCGCACCGCCATGCAGTGAATCTCCGCCGCGCGCGGAAAGTGAATGCGCGTCGTGATGAACCCGATCGCTTCACCCTCGCGCTCGGCGAGCCACGTCGGCATCGTCCGCGTGTCGCGCACGTAGTCGAGCAGGGCGCTTTCGATGCCGAACCACTCGGGCAGGGCGCGGAGAATCGCCTCGCAGGTCGCATCTTCACCGTCGCGGATAGGGCGGATGGTCAGGGTCATGTGAAACTCACGCACGGTGTGGCGGTTCGGGGATCCCTTCGCAGACGGAGCGCTCCGCTGCGCAAAGCCTCCGCGTCGCGGCTACCCAAATTCCCCGATCCCTGGATGCCTCTGCCTCAGTACCACCACGCCTTCCCGACCGGTTCGGACATCATCACGCCCGAGAGATACTCGACCGCCTTCTCGAATCCCTCGTTGACCGACATGTAGGAGTCTTCGTGCTCGATGGAGAGCACGCCGTCGTAGCCCTGGCGGCGGAGCATGGAGATGAAGGGCTTCCAGAACTCGTCGCCGTGCCCGTAGCCGCACGTGCGAAAGACCCAGGAGCGCCGGTGCAGATCGCCGTAGGAGCGCGTGTCGAGCGTGCCGTTGAGTCGCGTCTGGTGGGGGTCGATGGCGGTGTCCTTGGCGTGGCAGTAGAAGAGCAATCCCGCCTCGCCGAGGACGCGGGCGGCCTCGACGGGATCGATGCCCTGCCAGAAGAAGTGGGAGGGGTCGAGGTTGGCGCCGAGGTTCGCCTTGCCCTTGCCGCAGCACGCCTCGCTCAGGCGCATCAGCGTGTCGGGGTTGTAAACGCTGAAACCGGGATGCGCCTCCCACGCCACCTTCACGCCGAGTTTGCGGCAGAGTTTCGACTGCTCGCTCCAGTAGGGAATGAGCACCTCCTCCCACTGATACTTGAGAATCGCGCCGAACTCCGGCGGCCAGGCGCACGTCACCCAGTTGGGCATCGTGTCGCGGTTGCTCCCGCCGGGGCATCCGGAGAAGGTGATGATGGTGTCCGTGCCGAGCTTTCCGGCAAGTTCGCAGGCGGTGAGGAAGTCGGCGTGGTCCTTCTTCGCGGCGGCCTTGACGGGCGAGACGGGATTGCCGTGCACCGCCAGGCCGGAGACTTCGAGGCCGCGCTCCTTGAGTTGACCCTTGATCTCGTCCACGAGTTTGGCGCTGGAGTTGACCTTGTCGGGGTCGAAGAAGGGCTTGCCCGGGTAGCCGCCCACAGGCAGTTCGATGGCGTCGAGACCCATCTCAGCGCAATAGTC
Source organism: Vicinamibacteraceae bacterium (assembly GCA_011525805.1). Classification (GTDB taxonomy): domain Bacteria; phylum Planctomycetota; class Phycisphaerae; order Phycisphaerales; family UBA5793; genus UBA5793. The sequence goes on along the minus strand of WYBR01000013.1, from coordinate 118,720 downwards.
CAGCGCCTGCTCGAACTTCATTCCGGTGAAGAGCGCTGCCATCACGCCGAGTTTCATGGGACAATCCTTTCCTTCGAGGAGGCCGGCGCGGCGTCGCCGCGCCCCGCGGCCGTGACATTATCCATCCCCGCCGGCCGCGGGACCATCACCGCCGCCGTGCGAACTCCCGCGCCAGCGCCTCGATCCGATCCACAAAGAGATCAAAGCGCATCGAAGGGGCGATCGCCTGGGCCGAGCGCCGGGCGGCATCGAGATGCGCCGCGTTGAGCAGGCCGATCATCGCCTCGCGCAGCGCCTCCGGCCTCGTCGAGGAGACGACGCGACCCGCGACGCGCTCCTGCGGATCGCGCATCCGCTCCGTGCCCGCGGTCTTCGTGTTGGCGATCACCGGCACGCCGAACGCCAGGCATTCCCAGACAAAGCGCCCCAGCATCGACCGCTCCGCCGGCATCACGCCGATGTCCGCCGCCGCCAGCAGCCGCTCCATCTCCCGCGTGCGCGAGACGAGGCGCAGGCGTTCGTCGCAGTCGAGATCGACGGCGAGGTCGTGCATCGGCCAGGGGTCTTCGCACGCCATGATGAGCCGCGCGGAAGGATGCCCCAGCGCCGCGACTTCGGAGAACGCGCGGAGCACCGCCGCGCCTCCCTTCTGGTGCGGCGCCTTGGCCGCCCACAGAAAGACGATGTCCGTCGGCTCAAGGCGCAGGATCGCCCGGGTCTCCTCGCCCAGGGCGCGGCGGGCGGCGTCCTCGGCCGGCGGCTCGATCGGCGACGCCCCCGGCACGAGCCGCAACAGCCCCTCGATCTCCGGCGCCGCGTCGAGCAGCGACTCGCGCATCCCCTCGCTCAGCGCCGCCACGCAACGTACCCGCCCATCGCGCCGCGAGCGACGGCCGATCCATCGCGATTCCATCCGGCGCGGGTCGAACCACTGCGCCAGGCTCCGCCATCCGCCGCGACGCACGCGGTCCGGCCCGAAGTCGAATCCGAACAGCGGAACCATCACCTCCCCTGCGATCGCCGGATGGAAGGACAGCACGAGATCGTGAGGCCGCGAGGCGAGAACACGCCGCGCCCAGAAATGGAGCATGGCTGGCCGGTGCGATCCGCCGACGTGAAACGGCCGCCGCGCGATGAAGTGCAGGTCCGGGTACAGCGCCGGGTCCGTCACCGTGTCGCAGAGGATCGTCACCTCGTGCCCGCGCCGCCCGAGGCGCTGCGCCAGTTCCGTCACCACCTGCGCGTGCGCGCCGACGAAGCGCCGAACGTGCTCAAAGGCGAGGATCAGGCGCATGGCTCGCTCGCAGCGTCGCGCCCGCCCGCCGCACCGGATGGTTCCCCGGCGCAGCGGCGGTACAGAATGATGGATGTAAGCAGCATCACCGCGATCGTACCCGGCGCCGAGAGGTTCTGGCAATCGAGCGTGAAGGCCGCGAAGAGGGCCGCGAGGGCCGGCGCGTGGGTCAGGCGCGTGCCTTGTCGTCTGCTGCCCGTTCGGTCACTGACGAACAACAGGATCCAGAACCCCAGCATCAGGGCCAGCCCCGGAAGGCCCAGCACCGCGGCGTAATAGAGCAGCGCGCTGTGCGGATGCGTCAGCAGGCCGGTGGTCCCTCTCGCGGCGGGGAGTGTCCCTTGGGGCGCTGTCGATTCCGGTTCGGCGAGTCTCGCGACGTACTCCCGAGCGGCGAAGTGATAGCCGCCGGCGCCGACTCCGGTGAGCGGCCTCTCCCGACAGAGCGCCATGCTGATCTCGACCTGCCGCCAGCGCGCGGCGACGTCGCCGGAGTAGTCGCCCTGCTCGATCGCCGCACGCATCTGGCCGACGCCGTCGCGGAGGCGAGTCGTCACGAGCGGAGCGAGCAGCAACCCCAGCCCGATGGCCGCAATGGCCAGCACCAGGCCGAGCACACGCCTGAGCCTCATCGAATACGCGTCGCGCGGCGGACCCTTGTGGCGTCCCGTCGCCCGCGATCTTGTAATCGCGCGGGCGCACAGCCCGATCTGCGGGATGGCGACGATGGTTCCCGCGAGCGCGGCGATCCAGCAGCCGCGGCTGCCCGTGAGGATCAGGCTCAGCAGCGCCGCGGGCCACAGCGGGAAGACCCGCCGCCACCGCGACGGCGGTTCGATCGCCAGCCGCGGCAGCATGAACAGCGCGGCGAGGGCGAGCACCGCCGTCAGGTTTGGGTGAAGCAGGCCCGGGTATCGTCCCGCGATTCGCTCGCCGTGCCACCACAGCGCCAGCGGCCAGGACTCGCCCAACGCGAACTGGCCGACCTGAATCACCGCCGCCAGCGCCGCGCCCGCCGCGAGCGCCAGCACCAGCGACCGCCAGCGATCGATCACCGGCCAGAGGAGAATGAGCGCGGGAACCTGGAATCGCAGAATGGCGAACTCATCCCACGCCTGCGATCGATCGACGGACCAGAGGACCGAAAGACCCGTCCACGCGATCATCGCCATCAACACCCACACGAGCGGCACGCGGAACAGCAGGTAGCCGACCGCCGGCCCCGTCGCCCACAGGCGCAGCAGCGAGTATCCCAGCGCGACGCCGAACGCGATGGCGAACGTCGTCGTGCCCAGCGGAAGCGCGAACAGCGCCAGCGCGGTCAGCGCCACGTGCGCCCGGTCGCCGCGCGGATCGCGTGTCCGGCCCCACTCGATCAGCCCGCGCGCATCATCCGGCGCGGGGCGACGGAGCGCTCCGCTCTGTTCAGGTTCGCTCACGGCCGCCCGCCCGTGCGCCGGGACTGGCTGGCCAGTTCGAGCAGGCGCATCTGCTTCGCCGCCGTGCTCATCCCCGCGCCGATCGCGCACGCCCAGCCCGGCCAGCCGTCCAGCCAGGCGAACTTGAGCACCAGTTGCTTGAGAATCGCGGCGGTCGGCGAGCAGGCGAGTTTCAGCACCGACCCCCGCCGACCCATCGCGTGATAACTCTCCCCCGCGTGCAGCCCGTGGTTGATCTGCTTGCGAAGAAGTTCGCGCACGTCGGCAAAGGCGTCGTGCCGCAGCACGCCGCGCAACTTCTTCGTCGGCCCCGAAACATCCAGCCGGTCGTGCGGGTCGTAGCCCGCCCACTTGGCGCACTGCGGCCGCACCAGCCGGGTGCGCCACTCCGGCTGCCAGGTGTAGCGCAACTCGCGACCCGCGAACCACACCCGCCGGTTCACTTCGCACCCTGCCACGTGCGGATCATCGCTCATCACCACGCGGCGGATCTCGCCGGCGAGTTCCTCGCTCACCGACTCGTCGCTGTCGAGGCTGAGCACCCAGGGCGTGTCGCACTGGTCGAGGGCGAACTGCTTCTGCCGCACGTGCCCTTCCCACTCGTGCTCAATGACCTCCGCGCCGAGGTCGCGGCTGATCTCCCGCGTGCGGTCGGTCGAGCCGGAATCGACGACGACGATGCGCCCGGCGAGGCCGCGCACGCTCTCGATGGTGCGCGCGATGGTGGCCTCGTTGTCGCAGGCGATGATCGCCACGCTCAGCGCCGCCGGGTCGTAGGTCGCATCCATGTCAGAGGATCATCGCCGCGTGGCGGGCAACGTCAATGGCGCGAACGCACGCCGCGGTTCGCACAAAGACCCGCTCATCGCGGACGTCAGGTTCTCTTCACTGCGCATGCGTGCCTACACGCGGTCATCGGCCCGGATCGGGCGCGTGATCTTCAGCGCCCGGTTTCCCCGGTGCTGGCCGATGTGGGCGAGCATCTTCTTTTCGCCCTCGACCGTCAGCACCACCGGCTGCACCGCCGGCTTGTCGGTCACGACCAGATCGCCCACCGACAGGTTCATCAGGTCGTCGAGCGTCAGCGTCGTCTCCGCCAGCGTCCCGCCCACCGACAGCACCGCCCCCGAAAGCGACTCGGCGATCCGCTTGGCGAACTCGACATCATCCGCGTCGCGCTGCACGTTGAACCACGACTGCGCGCTGAGTTCGGGCATGAGCGGCTCAATGACGTTGAAGGGGATGCACAGATTCATCGTCCCCGCCCGCGCGCCCATCTTGATTTCAAAGCCGATCACGACGACGACCTCGTTGGGCGGGACGATCTGCACGAGGTGCGGATTGCTCTCCGTCTCGACGAGGGTGAAGTCGAGTTTGCGGATGCCCTCCCACGCCTCGCTCAGCCCTTTGAGAGCGCGGGACAGCACGACGCCGAGCAGGCGGATTTCGATGACGGTCAGAGCACGCTGGGGGATGAACAGTTCGTTGCTCGCCCCGCCGAGCATGCGGTCCACCAGCGGGTAGACGATGAGGGGGCTGAGTTCGAGGCAGATCATGCCTTCGAGTTGCTCGGCGCGGATCAGGTTGAAGGCCGTCGGGTTGGGCAGGCTGGAGATGAACTCGGAGTAGGTCATCTGCTCGGCCGTGGCGACCTTCACCTCGACGATGGTGCGGATGAAGCCGGAGATCGCCGCGCCGAAGATGCGCCCGAAGGACTCGTGCAGGGTCTCAAGGGAGCGCATCTGCTCCTTCGAGACGCGCTCGGGGCGCTTGAAGTCGTAGGGGCGGATTTCGACCTGATCGAGGTCGCGGCGGTGGCGCGAGAAGAGTTGCCCGGCCGTGGTCTCCTCCTCGATGTCTCCCGAGTCCACCGCGGCGAGGAGGGCGTCAATGTCGGATTGATCGAGGACGTCGTTCATGGCGGGCCGGCCGGCGCGCGGAATCAGCGCGCGGTTGCAAGGCGTTTATCGGACACCTTCAAGGGTCCACTTGAACCCCCCGCCCCGGCCGCTCGTAGCAGACCTGCCTTCTTCCTATACTGCTGCTGCGGCGCATCCGCATCCTTATCCTCCGGGAGAATCACGGCAATGACTGCATGGCGCCTCGTGACGCTCGTCGTGACCATCGCCCTCGCCGGGGCCGCCGCCCTCGCCCAGCCGCCGATGGGGCCCGGCAAGGTCAGCGTCTCGGTCGAGTGGTCGCACAGCGGTTACGAGCCGGGCGGCCGCGGCGCGCTGGCCGTCGTCCTCGACATTGAGCCTCGCTGGCACATCTACCCCGGCAAAGGCTCGCCCGAGGAGCCGCAGACCTACATCCCCACGACGGTGGACGTCGTCCTCCCCGCCGGCTGGACGCAGGGAGCCAAGCAGTGGCCCAAGGCGCACAAGGTTCTCTTCGGCCCCCCCGGCGCGCAGGAGATGCTCGATGTCTACGAAGGCCGCGCGCTGGTCTTCATCCCCTTCACCGCCGCCCCCGACGCCGCGCCCGGCGAGCATTCGGCGACATTGATCGTGGGCTACCAGGCGTGCGATGACATGACCTGCGACCTGCCGCGCGATGAGACCCTCTCCGTCTCGGTGCGCATCGTCGAGCCCGGGGCGCCCGTGGAAGCGAACGCGAGCGCCTCGCTCGCGGCGGCCTTCGAAGCGGCCATGACCGCGGCCGACTGGACGGGCGAGAGTCCGACACCTCCCGGCGACGGCGCGGGAGGTTCTCCCGACGCGGGCGGCGAGGGCGCTGAGCCCGATGCCGGCGGCGAGCCCGGCCCCATAGCGCCGGCGAGCGGCGCCGCTGCCCCCGCAGCGCGGCGCACCTTCCTCGGCATTCCGCTGCCCGAAGAGAGCGGCGGCCTGCTGAACCTCCTGGTTCTTGCGAGTCTCTCCGCGCTCGGCGGCTTTATCCTCAATCTCACTCCCTGCGTGCTGCCGGTCATCCCCATCAAGATCATGACGATCATGCAGCACGCGAATCATCCGGGGCGCAGCCTCGTGCTGGGCATCTGGATGGCGCTGGGCGTCGTGGCCTTCTGGTCCGCCCTGGGCGTTCCGGTGGCGTTCTTCAGCGGTGTAACCGACCCGTCGCGCCTCTTCGGCATCTGGTGGCTCACGCTGGGCATCGGGCTGGTCATCGCGCTGATGGGCGTGGGCATCATGGGTCTGTTCACGATCCAGTTGCCGCAGTCGGTCTATGCCGTCAACCCGCGCGCCGACTCCGCATGGGGTTCGTTCGTGTTCGGCGTGATGACGGGCGTGCTCGGCCTGCCGTGCTTCGGCTTTGTGGCGGGCGCGCTGCTCGTCGGCGTGGCCGCGATGCCGCCCGCCACCATCATGACGATCTTCTCGTTCCTGGGCCTCGGCATGGCCCTGCCTTACATCGTGCTCTCGGCCAACCCGAGGCTGCTCGAACGCCTGCCCCGCACCGGCCCGGCGAGCGAACTCGTCAAGCAGGTCATGGGGCTGCTGCTGCTCGCGGCCGCGGCGTTCTTCATCGGCGCCGGGCTCAACGCCCTCGTGCATGAGAAGCCCTATCTCGGCCACGAACTGCGCAACTGGGCCATCGCCCTCTTCTGCGGCCTGGCCGGAATCTGGCTGATCGTCCGCACCTTCCAGATCACCCGCCGCCCGGGCCCGCGGCTCGCCTTCACGCTGACCGGGATCTTCATCGGCGGGCTCGCCCTGCTCTACGCAATGGACTCCACCGCCAGCGCGCGCGAAGACTGGCAAACCCGCCAGAACGCGCTTGCCCGCGGCGAGGCCGCCTACATCCACGGCGTGTGGAACGAATGGACCCCCGAGGCGTTCGACAAGGCCCGCGCCGACGGGAAGATCGTCGCGCTCGACTTCACCGCCGACTGGTGCCTCAACTGCAAAGTCATCAAGGCCACCGTCCTCAACAAGGACCCCGTGAAGAGCGAACTGAACAGCGACGACGTGGTGAAGTTCATCGTCGACCTCACGAGCACGACCGCCCCCGGCAACGCCTTCCTCGCCGAACTCGGCCAGACCGGCATTCCCCTTCTGGCGATCTACACCCCCGGGGTCGATCAACCTTGGCTTTCCAACTGGTACACCTCCCAGCAGGTCATCGACGCCATCGCCGCCGCCCGCAAGGACCGTGAACTGGCCTGGGATGACTGGACGCCCGAAGCGGTGCAGGCCGCGCGCGCGCAAGGCAAGATCGTCGTGCTCTACTTCAGCGGTGAATGGGACATATCGAATAGGCTTCTGCGGGAGTTCTTCAATGCCGACCCGGTAATGAGTGAGATCAGCGGCGCTGATGTCGCGCGGTTTCACGTCGACGTCACGAGCACCAAAGCGCCGGGGTGGGATCTCCTCAGCGAATTGGGTCAGCCGGGCGTACCGCTGCTGGCGATCTACACCCCCGGCAAGGACGAGCCGTGGCTCTCCAACGCCTACACGTCGCAGCAGGTGGTTGACGCGCTCGACGCGGCGCGCGACAATCGCCTCGCCGGGCCGTGACTTGCTCGCTCGGGGAGGGGAGTTCTGACGCGCGAGACGGAGGTTGTCGGCCGGCTTGAGCTAACTTCGGGGCACCCGCGATGACGCAACAGAGCACTCCGCCGCGACGAGTGGTTATCCGGCGCACACTGATGCGAGCGTCGGTCCTCGCGCTTCTCATTGACGCAGGTTGGGCGGCGTGGTTTGCCATCGGGTACGATGCCAGCGGTGCGATGGGCGCCGCGCTCCACGATGTGACGGACATCTCGATGGTGGAGGAGATCGGCTCGCGCGCGACGTTGGTCTACGCGCACGAGGGGGACGTGGCGAGCGTCTATCTCATGCAGGACGTTGAAGTCGGTGGGGATGCACAGTTGCACCGGTGGATCGCGTCGTCGCGCGGAAGTGTGAATGGGATCGAGCAGGCGGTCCCGGGGACCGTGAAGCGCGTATATGACGGGCGATTCCGCGGAGCAACCGACGATCCAACTCACCGGTGCGCGGTTCACACAGTCGGTTGGCCCGTTCGCCTGCTCTGGTGCGCTTCGATCAGGAAGAGTCAGGCGTGGCGCGTCAGCGCATCCACGGGTGTTCAACTGCCGGATGGCCGCAGCAGCCGGTCATCCCAGTACCTGAGCGAATTCGGTCGAGTGATCCCGCTTCGACCGATCTGGGCTGGGCAGGCGCTGCTACTCGGGGCGTGTGTCTTGGTCATCCTCTCTTGCGAGGCCGTGAAGTGCGCCAGTGCTCGCTTCCGCACTGCCCGTGGCCGCTGCCGGGCCTGCGGATACGACCTTCGAGGCAATCCAGATGCCGGCTGTCCCGAGTGCGGCGCGGGGCGACGGTGATCCTCACCTGGCGGGACTTCAAGCGAGCGATCTGGCGAAGGGCACTCCGTTCTGGATCAGAGCCCTATGGTTTTCCTTCATGAAGCGTTGGCGTCTCATTCTCCTGCTCGCGGGCGGCGGTCTCGGGCTGCTCCTGCTGGTCGTTCTCGCCGGGGCGCTCTTCATCGCCGGGCGCATCAGCGGCAAGTCCGACGCCTGGCGCTCTCCTGACGTGCCTGAGTCAAGAACGATCGCGCCGGCCGAGCCGCTTGAGCAGACCGAGTCGCACACTTGCGGCCTGCTCAGCCTCTCCTCCGCCTACGCCGCCTACGGCCTCTCGCCCGGGAACAAGAACCTGCGCTTCCGCCTCGGCGTCGATCGCGCTGCCATTCCAGTCGACTCGACTTCCACCGGCACGCTCCATCCTGACTTGCTTCGAGTGATCGTTCAGGACGGCTTCGATTACGGGTTGGTCGATCCCGCGGCCGCGGGCGCGGCCGATCGGCTCCGCGATCACGTCAACGGGCGGCAGGCGGCGCTGCTGCTCATTCGCCGCGCGGAGACGGGCGGACTGCACTGGGTAGTCACCGATGATGCGGCGGACGGCGACGTGCGCATCGTTGATTCGCTCAAGCCCGAGCCGGTGCGCGAGCCGGCCGGCGTCTTTCTGAGAGAGGCGGTGCTGTCGATCGTGCTGTTGCGGCCGCGCGAAGGCGAAGCCATGCCCGACGTGAGCGCCGCCCACCGCGCCGGCGTCGCCGAGATGGCGCTGGTGCGCGAGCGTCTCAAGAGGTTGGACCAGTGAAGGCGGGAGCACCGCGTCTCGCCAACAGGCCGAAGCGCCAGCGAGGACGATCGGCCTTGCCCCTCGCCATGCATTGATACCGGAGCGGGTCAATGCATGGCACCGACGATTAGAATCCGCTCGCCCGGCGCCATGCTTCGCGGCTCTGGGCGAAGCATGGAGAGCGGGCAGGCGCGCGAGCATCGCAAAGGGTGCCACACAGCATCGCGCCAGCGTGCTGTGTGCGAACGGGCAAGAGCAAGCGTCCGCCCTTGCCCGCCGCACTGCACTCTCGCTCAGAGCCGCGAGCGTGCAGTGGCACCCCGCGCGCGAGCGTGCAGTGGCACCCTTCTTCTCGCGGGGTGGCATCGATCGCCGCCGCTCTGGGCGGAGATCGATGGCGAACGTGCAAGCGCGAACGAATGCCCCTGCCCGCCGCACTGCACTCTCGCCCAGAGCCGCGAGGGTGCAGTGGCACCCGACGATCACCCTTGCCCGCACGGCATGCATTGACCCCAGAGCGGGTCAATGCATGGCACCATCAATCGACGGCCCCTGCCCGACGCACTGCACTCTCGCTCAGAGCCGCGAGGGTGCAGTGGCACCCTTCTTCTCGCGGGGTGGCATCGATCGCCGCCGCTCTGGGCGGAGATCGATGGCGAACGTGCAGGCGCGAACGATCGCCTTCGCTCGCTCGGCACACATCGCCCGAAGCAGGTCGATGTGTGGCACCCGACGGGCGCCCTTGCCCGCTCGCCATGCATTGACCCCAGAGCGGGTCAATGCAGGGCGCCACCAATCGCACTCGCGGCCGCCTCGCGTGTCGCGGCCGTAGGCCGATGCCCACGGGCCGGCGGGTGGGAGAAGCGTACACTGATCGGTCGGCCGAATTCCGTTTGGTGCGCGGCCGGCCGCTCATTCTGTCCGGGAGCACGCCGTTGGACAGCGCCGGCATACTCACTGCTGAAGAAGAGAAGCGCGTCGAGGACGCGATCGCGCAGGCCGAGCGCGGCACGACGGCGGAGATCAAGGTTGTCGTCCTGCGCTGGTGCTGGATCGACCTCGCAACCAAGGCCGTCGAGGTCTTTCGCCGCCTGGGCCTCCATCGCACGCGCGAGCACAACTGCGTCCTGATTCTCGTCGTCCGCGCCAACCGTGAGTTCTTCATCTACGGCGATCGCGGCATCACGGCGAGAGTCGGGTTCGACTACTGGTATGACCTGCGCGATGTCATGGCGGAGCACTTCCGCGCCGGCCGCATGGCGCAGGGGCTTTGCGAAGCGATCGCGCTGATTGGCTCGCGCCTCGCCGAGCACTACCCCGCCGGCGCCGACAACCCCAACGAGATTGATGATGCGATCGTTCACGATTCCTGATTGGCGGCGCGGTTTGGCGGCGCTGCTGGGCGTGCTGCTCGCCGCCGCCCCGCTCGGCGCGCAAGAGCCTCCGACCGGCGCCGGCGAAGCGGATCCGGCGCAGCGCGGCGTCGGCGACGAGACGAAGCGCACCTACGCCCCGTGGCCGCAGCCCGACAACGGCTACATCACCGATCTCGCCGGCGTTCTCACCCCGATGCAGGAGGAGGGATTCGAGCAGTACCTCTGGTTCGCCGAGGCAAGCAGCGGCGTCGAGATCGCCGTGCTCATCATCAACTCGATGGGCGACTACCCCGACGCCGGCGCCGGAGCCATCGAGGACTTCGCGCGCGGCGTCTTCAACGCCTGGGGCGTCGGCAATCTCCCCGCCAACGACGGCGTGCTCCTGCTCGTCGCCATCAACGACCGCCGCGCCCGCATCGAACTCGGCGCCGGGTACGGCACGCTGCGCGACGGCGACGCCCAGCGCATCATGGACGGCGCCATCATTCCCCACTTCAAGCGCGGCGACTACTCCGGCGGCGTCTCCGCAGGCATTCGCGCGCTCGGCCGCGAGTTCGCCTCGGTCCGCTATGGCACGAACTGGGCCGTGATCGTCGCCGGCGCGCTCGGCGTCCTCGCGATCCCGGTGGGAATCAGCCTCTATCGCAATGGCAAGCGCGGCTGGGGGTGGGTGCTGATCGGTCTGGGCGTCATCCTGCTTCTTTATGTCGTCAAGACGCTGCGCGCGACCTCCCAGTTCATGGAGGACTATTCGTCCGACGGCGGATCGTCGGGCGGCTTCGGCGGCGGCTTTGGCGGCGGCTCCTCCGGCGGCGGCGGCGCCAGCGGCAGTTGGTAGGAGATTGCACCGTGAGCGATCACGACCTCGAATGCCCGCGATGCAAGTCCGAAGGTCACCCGCGCGGCGCGTGCGGCCTCAGGCGACGCCCCGTCAAGGGAAGGGGAATCGTCGTCGATTGGTGTCCGAGGTGCGGCGGCATCTGGTTCGACGGCGGAGAACTTGAACGCTCGTTCGAGCACGCCGAGTGGACCTTCGACGATCCGAAGGCGTCGCTGGCGGGGGGGCGAACGTGTCCCGAAGGCCACGGACCCATGAGCACGATGATCTACCCCCACACCGACCAGTGCATCGACATCTGTCCCGAGTGCTTCGGCGTCTGGCTCGAACGCGGCCAGTTCCATGCGATCCGCGAAGCGCGAACCTCCCGCGCCGCGGCGATCGAAAAGCGCGAGCGCGAGGGCTTCCGCGGCGTGGTCTGCGACTGGATCGACCAGAAGATCGCAGACCTGATCGGAGAGTGGTAGCGCCCGGTCGGGCGCTTCACTTGCTGTGGCACGCCAGGCACATCTGGCTCGCCGAGTTGTCGATGCGCAGCAGGCCGTCGTGTCCGCCGCGGCGGTGCGGCTCGTGGCACGTCGCGCAACTCACTACCCACTGCTCCTGACCGTCAATGCGCATCGGACGCAGGCGGCCCATGCGCGAGCCGCCGAAGACCTGGTTCTCCCACGCGCCGCGCGGGTTGAGCCCTTCCGGCTCGATCTCCGGCCACACCGCGTCCGCGCCGACGGGATGATCGTCCGTCAGGTCCACGCCGAGCAGCGTCGAAGCCCGCGCCGACGGACGCACCCTCGCCGCGGAGATGTACACGCTGCCGCTCCGTCCACCGAAACTGTCCAGCGCCACCGTCCCGTCGTGGCAGCCCAGGCACAGCAGGCTGTAGGCGTCGAGCGCATCATCGCGCATCAGTTCGCCCGAGCGCATGCCATACACCTGCCCCTGCGACGGCAGCGCGTGGTTCCACAGCCGGCCCGCGCCGTAGCCGTTCACCTCCACCTCCATCGCGTTGTGCGGAGTGTGGCAGGGCAGGCAGATCTGGTGCCGCGACCATCCCGCGCTTGAAAAGTCGTGCGCGCTACCGGAGATCTGGCCCGGCGCCGGGCCGGTCGCCATCAGATACACCGCAATGCCCGCGATGCCCGCGATGAGTCGCCGCAGTTGCGTTCGTCGTGCTCCGGTCTTCATGTCGGCCTCCGATCGGGTTTTGCAGATGGTCCGCGCCTGCGCCGCGATGCGCGCGTGTGCATCTCCTTCGAGCCGTCCCGGCGGCTCCGGCAATGGCCGCCGGACCTCGCCCGCTCTCCGGCGCCGCCGCAGGGGGGCGGACTCCGCAAGCACCGATTGTCTCACGGATCCAGTCCGGCGGCATCGGGAATCCACCCTGATTCGCCTGCCCGCCCCCCCGCCGGGGCGGCGATGAATCTCCGGGCGATGCCGGTTTCTTGACCGAGTATCCCGTTTGATCGACTCGGCCTCGCACTCTACCATCGCAACCGCATGAAAGGCGTCATACTCGCAGGCGGTTACGGCACGCGGCTCATGCCCATGACCCGCGTCACCAACAAGCACCTTCTGCCCGTCTACGACCGGCCGATGGTCTACTACCCCATCGAGTCGCTGCAGACGGCGGGAATCTCCGAGGTCCTCCTCGTCACCGGAGGAAACAGCCCCGGCGCTTTCCTCGAACTGCTCGGCAACGGGCGCGAGTTCGGCCTCAAGGAACTCTCCTACACCTACCAGCGCGGCGCGGGCGGCATCGCCGAAGCCCTCGGGCTCGCCGAGGACTTCGCCGACGGCCAACCCATCGCCGTGATCCTCGGCGACAACCTTTTCGAGAACAGCGTCGCCGACGTCGCCGCCGCCTACGAGGCCCAACTTGCCCGCAACCGCGGCCGCGGCGCGCGCATCGCCCTCAAGGAGGTCCGCTCGCCGCAGCGCTTCGGCGTGCCGCGCTTCGAGCGGCTCGACGGCCACGGCGCGCCCTCCGGCCGCGTCCTTGAGATCATCGAGAAGCCCAAGGACCCTCCCAGCCGCTACGCCGTCGTCGGCCTCTATCTCTACGACGCTTCCGTCTTCGAGATCATCCGCAGCCTCAAGCCCTCCGCCCGCAACGAACTCGAGATCACCGACGTCAACAACGCCTACCTTCAGCGCGGCGAACTCGAATACTCCATGCTCGAAGGCTGGTGGTCCGACGCCGGAACCATCGAGAGCCTCCACCACGCCTCCCAACTCGTCGCCACGCGCGGCGCCAACGGCAAGGGGCCGGCGCGCCCCGCCTCCTCAGACGAGGACGACGCCTGAGCCATGCCCGATCCACTCTTCGAGCCGCGGCGCATTCTCATCACCGGAGGCGCGGGGTTCATCGGCTCCGCCCTCGTGCGCCTGGTCCTCGAGCGCCTTGCCGGCGCCGCCGTCGTCAACTTTGACGCCCTCACCTACGCCGCCAGCCTCGACGGCCTGGAAGATGTCCTCGCGCACCCGCGGCACCGCTTCGTTCGCGGCGACATTGCCGACCGCGACGCCGTCCGGCGCGCCATGGATGGCTGCGACGCCGTCATCAACGTCGCCGCCGAGTCGCACGTCGACCGCTCCATCATCGACTCGGGCCCCTTCGTCCGCACCAACGTCCTCGGCACGCAGACCCTCCTCGACACCGCGCGCGAACTCAACGTCCGGCGATTCCTCCAGGTGAGCACGGACGAGGTGTACGGCTCGCTCTCACTCGATCCCGCTCAGGCCGCCTTCACCGAGCGCACGCCGCTCAACCCCAGTTCACCCTACGCCGCGAGCAAGGCCGCCGCCGACCTCCTCGTGCTCGCCTATGGCCACACCTTCGGCTTTCCGGGAATCATCACGCGCTGCTCCAACAACTTCGGGCCGCGCCAGTTCCCCGAGAAAGTCATCCCCCTGTTCACCATCAACCTCATGCAGGGCAAGCGCGTGCCGCTCTACGGCGACGGGCTCAACGTCCGCGACTGGATCCACGTCGACGATCATTGCGAGGCGATCATCGCCGCCCTTCAGCGCGGTCGACCGGGCGAGGTCTACAACGTCGGCGCCGCCAACGAGCATCCCAACGTCGAACTCACTCACCTGCTCCTTCGACTCACCGGCCGCGACGAGTCCTTCATCGAGTACGTCACCGACCGCCTCGGCCACGACCGCCGGTACGCCATCGACTCAGCCCACGCGCGCCGCACGCTTGGCTGGGAGGCAAAGCGATCGCGCTGGCCCCAGGCGCTTGAAGCGACGGTGCAGTGGTATTGCGAGCACGAGCCGTGGTGGCGCAGCATCCTCTCCGGCCGATACCGCGAAGAGAACGAGCGCCTCGCTCGCGACTTCGCCTAGCGCCGCCGAACGTGCCAGGTCGCCTCAAGCGAGCCCGAAGCGTCGGCGAGGCGCATGATGTCGCCCCGCATCGCCCGGCCGCCGCGTCATCGTGCGCTCACGCCGGCCCCATGTACGGCATCCGGTAGTCGCGCGGCGGATCGAAGTTCTCCTTGATCGTCCGCGGCGACATCCAGCGCAGCAGGTTGAGCGCGGACCCGGCCTTGTCGTTCGTCCCGCTCGCCCGCGCGCCGCCGAAGGGCTGCTGGCCCACGACCGCGCCCGTCGGCTTGTCGTTGACGTAGAAGTTCCCCGCCGCGAAGCGCAGCCGACGCGTCGCCAGCGCGATGGCGCGCTGATCGCGCGCGAACACGGCGCCCGTCAACGCATACGGCGACGTCGAATCGCACACGCCCAGCGTCTCCTCGAACGCCGCATCTTCATAGATGAACACCGTCAGAATCGGGCCGAAGATCTCTTCGCACATGCTCGGCGCCTGCGGGTGGACCGCCTCGATGAGCGTCGGTTCGACGAACCACCCGTGCGAATCGTCGCACCCGCCCCCCGCGAGAATCGCACAGGAGGCGTCGCCCCGGGCCTGCTCGATGTGCCGCGCGCAGCGCTCGAACGCGCCGCGGTGGATCACCGCGCCCATGAAGTTGCTCAGGTCGGCCACGTCGCCCATCGGGATCGAGCGGATCTCCGCGATGAGCCGCTCGCGCATCGCGCTCCACATCGACCGCGGCAGGTAGGCCCGCGAGAGCGCCGAGCACTTTTGCCCCTGAAACTCGTACGCGCCGCGGATCATCGCCGCGACGACCGCGTCGGCGTCCGCCGAGGCGTGCGCGATAAGAAAATCCTTGCCGCCCGTCTCGCCGACGAGCCGCGGATACTCGCGGTACGTTTCGAGCCGCTCGGCCGCCTGCCGCCACAGCCCGCGGAACACCGCCGTCGAGCCCGTGAAGTGCAGCCCCGCGAAGTCGCGCTGCGAGAGCACCGCCCGCGTCACCACCTCCGCCTCGCCGGGCACGAAGTTGATCACCCCCGGCGGCAGGCCCGCGGCCTCGAACAACTTCATCACCAGCCAGTTGCTGTGCAACGCGTGCGGCGAAGGCTTCCACACCACCGTGTTGCCCATCAATGCCGGCGCATGCGGCAGGTTCCCCGCGATGCTCGTGAAGTTGAACGGCGTCACCGCATAGACGAATCCCTCGAGCGGACGACACTCAACCCGGTTCCACGTCCCTCGCGGCGAGGCGTCCGGCTGCACCTGCGACTCGATCCGCACCATGTAACTCACGTTGAAGCGGAAAAAGTCGATGAGTTCGCACGCCGCGTCGATCTCCGCCTGGTGGCACGTCTTGGACTGATTGAGCATCGTCGCCGCGTTGATCCGATCCCGCCACGGCCCGGCGAGCAGATCGGCCGCCCGGAGAAAAATCGCCCCGCGATCCGCCGCCGGCATGTTCATCCACTCGGCCTTCGCGCGCCGCGCCGCCTCCACGGCCGCGAGCGTCTCCGCCTCCCCGGCCTGGTGAACCCGCGCCAGCACCTGCCCGCGGCGGTGGGGGACCAGCGCCTCGGCGAAGCGCCCCGTATGCACCTCGCGCCCCCCGATGATCAGCGGGATCTCGATCGTGGCGCGCTGCTGCGACTCCAGTTCCGCGGCAAGCGAATCGCGCTGCGGCGTGCCCGGCGCATACGAGTGAACCGGCTCATTGACCGGCGGTGGAAAATGCGTGATCGACTCTGGCATGCGCGCGGTGCTCCGAAGATGACCGTCAGGAGGCGGCCCGGGCCGCCGCCGTCGCTGCATTCTACGGCCCGGCCGCGACGATCATCCCGCCGCCCGGACAACGCCCAACGGGCCCGACTCGGAGTTTGACCCCCGCACCCCCCGCCCTACCATCGTCCACCGGGCGATTAGTTCAGTTGGCTAGAACGCACGGATCACACCCGTGAGGTCACTGGTTCGAGTCCAGTATCGCCCATTACAGCGGCTGCGCGCAGGTTCGGGTGGAGAAAGTGTTGCGGCCGCGGGTCGGGTCGGCTCGTGAATCGCCTTGCTCCTTGTTTCCTTCTCAGCGTCGCTCACGGGCGACTTGGCGATGATGCGCCAGAGCGCGACTCCTGCGCGAAGTTCACGTTGCCGCGGAAGATCGGGACGGCGATCTTCAGCGCGATCGTGTAGATCATCAGGCCGAAGGCCCAGATGCCGGCGGTGATCTGCCACTCGGCGAGCGACGGGCGATACTCGACCATCTGGTGCAGCGTGCTGGGCACGAAGCCGGGGATGATCAGCCCCATGCCCTTTTCGATCCACACGCCGATGAACGCCGCGGCGCAGGCCGCGATGACGAGCCACATGTTGCGCATCGCCGCGGGATGAAGGAACAGGACGGCCGAGGTGATGTTGAGCGCAATCGCGGTCCAGATCCACGGCACCAGCGCCGTGTGGCCGTGCAGGCCGAAGTAGAGGTATCGCGCGTGCGTCGAGTGGGCCGAGCCGGTGTAGAACTCCGTGAACACCTCGGACGCGACCATCAGCAGGTTGATGAGCACGGTGACGCGGACGATCTGCACGAGCACCTGGATGGGCCGGTCGGGGATGGCGACGCCGGCGATGCGCCGGAGGATGAACATGGTGACGATGAGGAACGCCGGGCCGGCCACGAAGGCCGAGGCGAGGAATCGCGGCGCCAGCAGGGCCGAGTTCCAGAACGGCCGCCCTCCGAGGCCCTGGTAGAGAAACGCGGTCACGGTGTGAATGGAGATCGCCCAGACGATGGAGACGAAGACGAAGGGCAGGTACCAGCGCGTCGTCGGCGAACGGCCGAGGTACTTCGTGTAGAGCAGGTAGCCGCAGATGTGCAGGTTGAGCAGGAGATAGCCCCACAGGACGATCACGTCCCAGGTGAGCATGGAGACGGGGAAGTTGAACCGCCCCATGGGCGGGATGAGGTGCCAGAAGCGGTCCGGCCGGCCGAGATCGACGGTTACGAAGAACAGGCACATGACGATGGCGGCGACGGCGAGGAGTTCGCCGAGGATCACGACGTCATGCATCGACTTGTCGCGGTAGAGGTAGGCGGGGATGACCATCATGACGCCGCCGGCCGCGACGCCGACGATGAAGGTGAAGTTGGCGATGTAGAGGCCCCAACTGACGTGGTCGGTCATGTGGGTGATGATCATTCCGTCGGCCACCTGGTGCGCCCAGGCGTTGGCGCCGACGAGTGCGACGGCTGTCAGCAGCGTCATCCACGCGTAGAACTTCAGCGGACCGTCCGTCGCCATCAGCAGCGAGCGCCAGACGAAGCGGCGGTAACTCACCCAGTGGCTCACCGGCTCTGCGGCGCGGGCGGCGGCGGGATGGTGAGAGGCGGCGGACATCGACGCTCCGGTCAATGGCATCGGTCAAAGAACGTCAGTCGAAGAAGTAGAAGAGCGTGGGACGGGCGCCGAGTTCTTCCTTGAGAACGAAGCAGCGCTTGTTCGCGAGCACCCAACGGATGTCGGAATCGGGATCGAGCAGGTTGCCGAAGAGGCGCGCCCCCGTCGGGCACGCCTCGAGGCACGCGGGCATCCGCCCTTCGCGCGTGCGGTGCAGGCAGAAGTGGCACTTCTCGACGACGCCCGCGGGGCGGATGCGGTTCGAGAGGTAGCCCTGGTCGGGGTTGATCTCCTCGGCGGGGATTTCCGGTTCTTTCCAGTTGAACCGCCTCGCGTGGTAGGGGCACGCGGCCTGGCAGTAGCGGCAGCCGATGCACCAGTTGTAGTCGACGACAACGATGCCGTCCTCCTCCTGCCACGTCGCCTCGACGGGGCACACGTCCACGCACGGCGGATTCTCGCACTGGAAGCACTGCACCGGCAGGTAGTACTTGCCCTCCTGCGGCACGTCGTGCTCGTAGGAGGCGTTGCCGTGCGCCAGGTCCGTCGTGCCCTTGGGCATCTCGAAGACGCGGATGTAGGACTGGTTCGCGTCGCGGTCGTGGTTGTTCTCGCGGTGGCAGGCCTCGACGCAGCGCCCGTTGCCGTTGCACAGGCTGAGGTTGATCGCGTAGCCGAAGCGCACGCCGGGGATAGGCTGCGGATCGCGGACGCGGACGTCGGCGCCGTAGCGCTCCTTCGTCTCCGCTTCGAGGCGGGCGAAGATGGCGCGCTTGTCCTCCTCGTTGAGTTCCTTGTAGTGCTTCTGAAGGAACTCGTCGAGGGAGGTGTTCTCGGCGAAGTGAGCGAGAGGGGAGATCGCGGCGCCGAAGGCGGCCAGACCCAGCGCGGCGCCGGCGCCCTTGAGCGCGGTGCGGCGCGAGACGCCGCCGAGCACGGGCAGGGGGATGCGGCGTTCGTCGCGGGCGTCACTCATCGTCGCCGTGCTCCGATTCCGATGGCGCGGCGAGGAAGCGGTCGTGCGGTCTGAAGGTCGGCACCATCGCCGGCATGGCCGGGGCGTGGGGATCGTGGCAGTCAATGCAGGACTTGCGCACCGCCTCGCCGCGCCGCGCGTCCCAGAAGCCCATCATGCCGCCGTGCGCGCTGCGCTCGTAGTCGCGCGCCTGCGGCGCGTGGCACTGCGCGCAGAGCCGCTGGACCGAGGCGAAGTCGATCGCCAGCCCGTCGGTCAGCCGCAGCGCGTTGTAGTCCTCCGCGTGGTGGCACGAGAGGCACGAGAGCGAGCCGTGCTCATACTCGAGGCCTTCGTGGAAGTCGATGAGGTCCGCGGCGTGATTCGTGTTTGCGTCGGGTTCGAGGTTGGCGTGGCACGAGGCGCAGGAGACGGTGACGGCCCGGCCGAGATCATCGACGAGATTCGTCTCAATGCGCGGCGCGGAGGCGGGAGAGCGGTCGAAGGCGGCGCGGGCGGCGGCGAGCGCGGCCTCGCGGTCCGGCCGGGAAGCCGAAGCGAGCGGCGCGATCGGCGCGGCGGCGCGCGTGTCGATGATCGCGGGATCGATCGTCCCCGCATGTGGAGTCGCGCTGACCAGCAGGGCGCCCGCCGCGGCGAGAACGCCGACGAGAAGCACGACCATGATTCGCCGGATGGGATCGCTCATGCTCAAGGCCGCGGGGACCGGCCCGCCGCACGCTGCGGGCGTGCTCAAATCTATCAGCCCGCGGCCCGCTTTCCACCGCACCG
Organism: Vicinamibacteraceae bacterium; assembly: GCA_011525805.1. Taxonomy (GTDB): domain Bacteria; phylum Planctomycetota; class Phycisphaerae; order Phycisphaerales; family UBA5793; genus UBA5793. The sequence goes on along the minus strand of WYBR01000013.1, from coordinate 99,232 downwards.
GCAAAAGTCCGAAATCAGCGCCGGCGCGCGCCGCTCGCCTTGCGGGACCGCGCCGAGGCCATAGCATTGATCGGAGGATCGCATGCCCATCAGCGGCCTCGTGCTCACCATCTCGCCCGACGCTCGCATGCGCGAGTCGCTGCTCGCGGCACTTAGCGCGCGGCGGGAGATTTCCCTCGGCCGCTGCGAAGCGCAGCGCCTCGCCGTCGCGACGGACACCGCCGACGAGGACTCGGACCGGGCGCTGTGGCGCTGGCTCGAAGCGCAGCCGGGCGTGAAGCACATCGATCTCGTCTTCGTGCACTTTGACGACCAGGAGGTGGCCACGCATGAACGCCAGAGCACTGGACCGTCGTGAGTTCATACGGCGCAGCGCCCTGACCGCGGCCGGGGCGGTCATCGCCGCGCGCGGCGAGTCGGTCGGGGCGGTCTCCCTTCCGCTTCTTCAGGGCAGCGGCGGGGATGAGGTCGTGTGGGACAAGGCGCCATGCCGTTTCTGCGGCACCGGCTGCCACGTGCAGGTCGGCGTGCAGGACGGGCGCGTCGTCGCCATCGCGGGCGACCCCCTCGCCGAAGTCAATCGCGGCCTGCTGTGCGTCAAGGGGTATCACGTCGGCAAGATCCTCTACGGCGCTGATCGCCTGACGACGCCGATGCTCCGCCGCGGCGACGGGCACGTGCCCATCACCTGGGACGAGGCGATCGACCTCATCGCCCGCCGGATTCACGCCGCCCCGGATCGATTTGCGATGTACGGCAGCGGCCAGTGGACCATCGGCGAGGGGTGCGCCGCCAACAAGTTCATGAAGGCCGGGCTCGGCTCGAACCACATCGACGGCAACCCGCGGCTGTGCATGTCCTCCGCCGTGACCGGCTTCCTCTCCTGCTACGGCGTCGATGAGCCGGCCGGCTGCTACGACGACCTTGACGCCTGCAACGTCCTGATCATGTGGGGCAACAACCCCGCCGAGATGCACCCCGTGCTCTTCTCGCGCGTCATCGACCGCCGCGCCCGCGGCGAGGAGATTCTCCTCATCGACATCGGCACGCGGCGCACCCGCACCACCGACCACTGCCAGGAGTATCTCGAGTTCCGCCCGCAGACCGACCTCGCCATCGCCAACGGCATCGCGCACCAACTCTTGAAGAACGGATCCTGGGACACAGACTTCGTCTCAAAGCACTGCAACTTCCGCCAGTTGGACCCCGAGCAGCCGGCGAACATGTACGGCAAGCCGATGACCTTCGATGAGTACGCCGCGGCGCTCGAGCCCTATACCCCCGAGTACGTGCAGAGCCTCTCGGGCGTGCCGGCGGAGAAGATCAGGATGCTCGGCGATCTCTTCGGCGATCGCAGCCGGCGCATCACCTCGCTCTGGTGCATGGGGATGAACCAGCACACGCGGGGCACGGCGATCAACTGCCTCGTCCATTCGATCCACCTGCTCAGCGGGCACTTCGGCCGGCCCGGCGATGCCCCCACGTCGCTCACCGGCCAGCCGTCCGCGTGCGGAACGGTCCGCGAAGTCGGCACGCTCTCGCACCTCCTTCCCGGCGGGCGCACGGTCGCCAACGAGGCGCACCGCCGCGACTGCGAGGATCTCTGGAACGTGCCGCAGGGCCGCATCAAGGCCGCCCCCGGCTACCACACCGTGCTCATGTTCGAGAAGTTCTGCACCCCCTCCGATGCGGGCGGAGACATCGACACCCTCTGGGTGCAGGTCACCAATCCCGGACAGACCCTGCCCAACCTGCACAAACTCTTCAACCGCAAGGCGGACCTCGAGGGCAAGTTCCTCATCGTCTCCGAGGTCTACCCGACCGCGACGACGCGCCTGGCCGATCTCATCCTCCCCAGCGCCATGTGGGTCGAGAAGAACGGGATGTACGGCAACTCGGAGCGGCGCACCCAGCAGTGGTTCAAGATGGTTCAGCCGCCCGGCGAGGCGCGCGACGACTGCTGGCAGACGATCGCCGTCGCCCACCGGCTCCACGAACTCGGCCACGAAGGCATGAAGGGCAACGACGGCGAGTTCATCTTCACCATCCGCGACGAACGCGGGCAGATCGTCCCCATCTGGCAATGGGAGCGCTACTACGACGTCAACGTCGATCGGCATCTCTTCGAGGAGTACCGCCGCTTCACCCGCTACAAGAACAAGGACCTCGCGCCTTACGACGAATACGTCAGGGCGCGCGGCCTGCGCTGGCCCGTCGTCGAGCAGCCCGGCGGGACGTGGCGAGAGACCCGCTTCCGCTTCGCCGGCTTTGACGATCCCTACGTCACTGGCGGCGCGGAGATTCAGTTCTACCACTCCGTCACGAAGGACGATCGCGCCCTCGTCTGGTTCCGTCCCTACGAAGATCCGCCGGAGATGCCTGATGCAGAGTATCCCTTCTGGCTCGACACCGGTCGGGTGCTCGAGCACTGGCACACGGGAACGATGACGGGACGGATCTCCGAGTTGCGCCGCGCCATGCCGCGCGCCTACGTCGAACTCCATCCCGATGATGCGCGCGACCTGGGCGTGCAGCGGGGCGACGTGGTCCGCATCGAGTCCCGCCGCGGGCACATCGACCTCCCCGTGTGGATCAACGGGCGGGGAAGTCCGGCGCGCGGCCAGGTCTTCGTGCCGTTCTTCGACGAGACCCGGCTCATCAACGAAGTCACGCTCGACGCCCATGATCCCTTCTCCCGCCAGCCGGACTACAAAAAGTGCGCCGTGCGCGTCAAGCGCGTGCCGCCGGACGGGCAGACGCGATGAGCCCCGCCTTCCGCACGGAATCGCCGACGCAGCGCGTCATTCACCTTCTCCTGCTGGGGGTGATGGCGCTGGCGCTCGTCGGCTACGTCGTCGGTCTGCGGCAGGGGCGGCCGGCGCGCGAGGCGGAGGCGCCGGCCGTCGTCCACGCCCGGCCCCATCCCACCGCCATCCCCGCCACGTCGTGGGCCGAGTTCGATCGGCGCGAAGATGGGCCCAACCGCGACTGGCCTCCCTCCCTCGCTGAGATGCAGCAGCCGGCGCTGGACTGGGAAGCCGAGCCGGTCCGCACCGAGGAAGGCCGCCGCGCCGTGCTCGCGGCCCGCGCTGCGCGCCGGGCTTTTGACGGCGCTCCGCCGACCGTTCCCCATCCCATCGACCAGATGAGCGCGAGCAGTTGCGTCGCCTGCCATGCCGAGGGGCGCTGGATCGGGCAGGAGGTCTGGGCGCCGATGATGTCCCATCCGCATCTGCCCAGTTGCACGCAGTGCCACGTGCCCGCGGAGCCGACGGAGTTCGAGCCGCTGCTCCCTCCGGCCAACTCCTTCGTCGGCCTGGCGGCGCCGATGGGGGGGTCGCGGGCCTGGGAGGGCGCGCCGCCGACCGTTCCGCATACCCTCTTCATGCGCAACAACTGTCTCGCCTGCCATGGGCCGACGGCGCCGGAGGCCATCCGCACGGCGCATCCTCTGCGCGTCAACTGCCTCCAGTGCCACGCGCCCTCGGCCGCGCTCGATCCGTGGTGGCGCGGCGTGGACGTGCGCGATGATTTCATGTCGGCGACCTGGCCATGAGCGAGGACTCTCCCATCTCACGCCGCGACATGCTCCGGGGGCGCGTCCTCGGCCCGCTGCTCGGCGGTCTGCGCGATGCCGCGGCGAGCCGCCTCAAGCCGCTCGCCCCCGAGCCGGCGCCTTCAGGCGCGCCGCCCGACGCCGCGCGCGCGGAGGCGACCTCCCGCTATGCGAAGTCCTTTCCCATTCTGCGCCCTCCGGGCGCGGTGGAGGAAGAGGCCTTTCTCGCCGGCTGCACGAAGTGCAACGCCTGCGTCGAGGCGTGCCCCTACGACTCGATCATCCACGCCCCGGTCCGTTTCCGCCGCGCCGCCGGCACGCCGATGATCAACCCCGTCGGCCAGCCGTGCTGGATGTGCGCTGATGCGCCCTGCATCGCGTCGTGCGAGCCGGGCGTGCTGCGCTTCGATCTGCCCATGAAGATGGGAGTCGCGCGCATCGACGAGACAACCTGCCTCCCCTGGATGGGGACGACCTGCACCGTCTGCTCCGAACAGTGCCCCGTGCCGGGCGCGATCGAGGTGCGCGCCGGCCGGCCGCGCATCATCGAGGAGACGTGCACCGGCTGCGGCGTGTGCCAGCACGTCTGCCCCGCCCCCGGCAACGCGGTCATTCTCATGCCGATGGCGCAGCGGCCGCCCGCACCGCCCGCCGATGGCCGCGGCGCGACTCCGGCTTCCGAGTGCAACGCCGATGAACCAGAGTGATGACCAGCCGCTGCCCCCGATGAGCGAAGCCCTGCTCGATGATGAGCAACTCGCCGCGCTCTTCGACGACCTCCGTCGCCTCGTGCGGATCGACGGCATCGTCATCAAGGCCGGCCGCGGCCGCGCCGACGACACCGCCCGGCCGCAGCGCCTCGAAGAAGCGCACGCGATGCTGGCGCAGCGGATGGTGCGCGGCGTGCAGATCCGCTACCGCTACGACGGAGCCGCGTGGTGCGACACCCTCATGCCTGTCGCCCAGGGCATCCGCCTCGTGCGCATCCGACACGATTGAAAGCCCGCCCCCATGCTTCGGCCCCAACGCCGGTCGAAGCATGGCGCCACCGGTCAGGCGCCGCCCGTGAGTTGGCTGCGCAGCCACGATCGCGCAAAGGTCCAGTCCCCTTCGATCGTGCGCTTGGAGACGCCCAGCGCCTGCGCAACCTCGTCCATGTTCATCCCTCCGAAGAAGCGCATTTCAACGACGCGCGCCGCGCGTGCATCCTCCGCCGCGAGCCGGTCGAGCAGGTCATCGAGCACGACGACGTCGATGGCCTCGCGGCGCTCGCCGACGAGCGCATCGACGAGCGTAAGCCGCCCTCGCCCGCCGCCGCGCTTGAGTCGATTGCGCTTCCTCGCGTGGTCGCACAGCACGCGGCGCATCACTCCCGCGGCCGCCGCGCGAAACTCCGCCTCGCTCGTCCACGCCCGTCCGGCCGCGCGGTCGATGCGCAGATACGCCTCGTTGACGAGATCGACCGATTGGAGCGTGTGCCCGCGGCGCCACTCCGCGCGCAGCAGCGCCGCCGCAATCGCGCGCAGTTCGGCGTATAGATCGTCAAAGAGCGAATCGGCCCCGCGGCCGGCGCCGGCCGCGGGGGGCGATCCTCTCCGCTCCGCCGATGGCCGAGAGTCCTCCACGAGTGCCGTCCTCCGACCCGCAAGGAGCGGGCTCCGGCCCGGCCGGACCTGGGCCGGCTCTCCGGGCGATTTTGCCGCAGCAGTGTACGCCGTATTCCCATTCCCGCGGGGCAAGCGCGTGTGCCGGGAGGTTCGCCCGGCCTGAAACCCCGCCTCCCCCCGCCTTGCCGCAGCACCCTTCGCGGGGGAGACATTGCAGGGGCGCCGTTGCGGAATCATGCAAGGGACGGCGCATTCTCAGGCAGATACCCGAGGTGAGTGCGAGAGTGCCCGCGATCGCAACTCCGTACGCAAGCCTCACGCCCGCAATGCCTTACACACCGTCGGAAGGAAAGAACCATGATCCCCGCCTCAGCAGAAACCGCATCGTCCGCCTCCGCCGCACTCCCGCGGCCGACCCGCTCTGCGCCACCGCGCAACCGCGAAAGAACGGTTTCTCCCTTGACAAACCCCGGACGATTTGAGAGAATGGACCGTCCCGACGGGGCGACCCGCCCGTCGCGCGACGAGCCTTCCATGAGAAGTGGCGCCCGGAAATCCCGCCGCACTGCGCAGTTCGGCTTTACCCTCATCGAACTGCTCGTCGTGATCTCCATCATTTCGCTGCTGATCGGTCTGCTTCTTCCGGCCCTGCGCCGCATCAGGAACCAGGCCCGCGTGGCCGCGTGCCAGGTTCATCTGAAACAGTGTGGCCTCGCCATGACTGTCTACGCCGGTGACAACCGGCAGCGCTGGCCCATGGTTCCCGTCTCCGTAGGCCGCGATCGCCTGGAAGGCCAGAGCGCTTACGGCGGCCTTGCCGGCTTCTTCAACCTGTGGAACCGCGAGTCCTCGCAGGGCCGCTACGCCAACGGCTCGACTACCCCGATCCTCGCCCGCTACCTCAGCGACGGCGGCGCCCTCTATTGCCCCTCCGACAAGACGGACAACAGCGACGCCCAGCACGGCAGCCCGCCCAACGTCGATTCCGCACAGAACCGCCTCCTCAAGACCGACAGTGATCCCTCCGGCACGGACCTCGAGGGCGTCAGTTTCCACAACATCAGTTTCCTCTACGTCGCCGGCCTTCGCCCCGACGTCGAAGGCGCCTCGCAGGTCTTCCTGCTCGCCGACGAAACCAACCGCCTTGACTATCGCCTGCCCTTCTTCGTCGTCAACGGCGTCGGGTTCCTTCCCGGCGACAATCACGCTTACTTCGGCGGCAACTTCTTCTTCGTCGACGGACATGTCCAGTTCCAAACGAGCCAGGAAGCCGTCGAGATGTACAAGCCCATCGACCGCTGGCATCCCGGCGGCTCGGCGAAGACCTACAGCGTCGACTGACCGCCATCCACCTCGATGTTCCGGTGAGGACGCGTTGCCCAGCGCCATGCTTCGCGGCTTTGAGCGAAGCACGGCGAACAGACAGGCGAGTACGATCTCCCTTGGACCGCCGCAAGGCTCGATCCCCCGGCCCCACCGACGAAGCCATTGGACCGACTTCGAGACACAAACGAGTTTTGCGTTGTGGAACTGCGGCGGGCCGATACCATATGCTGCGGGACGGGGAATCCCGACTCGCGGGTCGTCGTCGAGGGATCGGCGACGCCCACGCGCACCGGAACGGTGAGGGCCGCCGCCACGGGCTCGCGCCGCCCGGCCCGCAAACGCCTGAACGGCCGACGGTTGGACATGGAGGTCTTGCCCGAATCATGCGACTGGCCCGACTCAAACTCCACGGCTTCAAGTCCTTCGCCGACGCGGCCGAGTTCCGCTTCGACGACCCCATCACCTGCATCGTCGGGCCCAACGGCTGCGGAAAAAGCAACGTCGTCGACGCCATCAAGTGGGTGCTCGGCGAACGCTCCGCCAAGAGCCTGCGCGGCGAACAGATGCTCGACGTCATCTTCGCCGGAACCACCACCCGGCCCGCCATGAACATGGCCGAGGTCGTCCTCACCTTCGAGAACCCGCTCCTCGATCCCGCGGCCGGCCGCCGCGAACTCCCCGTCGAAAGCGAACTCGTCGACGTCGGACGCCGCCTCTACCGCGACGGCACGAGCGAATACCTCATCAACGGCGCCCGGGCCCGGCTCAAGGACGTGCGCGACCTCTTTCTCGACACCGGCATCGGCGCCGACGCCTACTCCATCATCGAGCAGGGCAAGGTTGACGCGATGCTCACGAGCAACCCGATCGAGCGCCGCGCCATCTTCGAAGAGGCCGCGGGCGTCGCCAAGTTCAAGGTCCGCCGCGTCGAAGCCATGCGCCGCCTCGAGCGCACCGAGGTCAATCTCACGCGCTGCCGCGAGCAACTCGACAACGCCGAGCGCCGACTGCGCATCGTCAAGGGGCAGGCGGCCAAGGCGCGCACCTTCAGGGGCCTCGACGACGAGTTGCGCGCCCTCCGCGCCGCCTCCCTCCTTGACCACTACCACGAACTGCACGAAACGATCGACGGCCTCACCTCCGAACTCTCCCGCCTCGAGGCCGACCGCACCGCCGGCATGGACCGCGTCCACGAACTCGAAGAAGCGCGGCAGGACGCCAACATCGAGCGCGACCGCCTCCAGAAGCGCTGCACCGAGATCGAGCAGGACCGCCTCCACCTTCAGGCCCGCCGCGACCAGGCCGAACAGCGCCGCCTCATGACCATCGCCAGCCGCGACGAGGCGCGCCGCGAGATCACGGCCGAGCAGGCCCGTCTCGGCGAACTCGACGCCCGCATCGAGGCCCTGCGCCAGCGCGTCGTCGATCACGAGCGATCCCACGAGGCGCAGGCCTCGCTCCGCGCCGACGCCGACCGCGCCGTCGAGGCCGCCCTTGCCCGCCGCGCCGCCGCCGACGCCGCGCTCAACGAACTCGCCCGTCGCGCCGGAGAACTCCAGCGAACCCTCTCCGGAATCGAGCGCGAGATCGTCTCCCAGTCCGCCTCGATCGACGCCATCGACCATCGTCTCGGTGAACTCGACGACGAGTCAGGCCGGATTGAGTCGCGACGCCGGGAGATCGAATCAAGGCTGTCCACGCTCGAACGGCAGGGCGCCGCCGCCGCGCAGCAAGTCCTCGACGCCGGGCAGCAGATCGAGCGTCTCGACTTGCTTCGAGCCGAGCACGAACATCAGGCGCGCCAACTCAGCGGCCGCCAGCGCATCCTCACCGAAACGCTCGGCTCCCTCGAACAGCAGCGAGCCGGCCTCGACGCACGCCGCGCCACCCTCCGCGAGATGCTCGACAGCGGAACCGAACTCGGCGAGGCCGTGCGAAACGTCCTCCGCGAACGCCACGAAGGCGCGCGTTTCGCGTTCGTTCGCGGCCTGCTTGCCGAGGGCATCGAGACCGACGTCTCCCATGCCGCCGCCGTTGAGGCCGCGCTCGGGCCGCTCCTCCAGGCCATGGTCGTCGAGAGCCTCGCCGATGTCATTGACGCCCGCGCCGACCTCGACTCGCTCACCGGACGCATTACGTTCCTGCCGCTGCGCGCGCCGCGCGGAGAGGCCGCCGAGGCGCCCGCCGAAGTTCCCGCCTGCCCGGCCGGCGCGCGGCCGCTGCTCTCCGTTGTCCGAGTGCCCGACGAGTGGCGCGAACTCGCCGATCGGCTCTTCGGCCGCACCCTTCTCGTCGAATCGCTCGACGCCGCCCTCCTCCTCGGAGCGGCGCTGCCGAGCGGATGGCGGTTCGTCACCCCCGGCGGCGCCGTCCTTGAGGCCGACGGCCGCATCATCGCCGGACCAAACTCCGCCGAGGGAACCGGGGCAGGGCTGATTGTCCACCGCGTCGAGATGAACAGCCTCGCCGGCCAGGTCGAAGCCCTCACCGCGCAGATCCAGTCCCTGCGCGATGAACTCAAGGCCCTCGACGATCAGGCCGCGGTCCTCGATCAGCAGCGAGCCGAACTCGCCCAGGCCCTCTTTGAGCAGCGCCAGCAGCGCGACAAGGCGACGCACGAGGTCGAACGCGTCGACGCCGAGCAGCAGCGCGCCGCCCGCGACGGCCAGCGCCTCGACGAGGAGCGCGACGCCGTGCAGGCGCGCCGCGGCGAACTCGTCGCCGAACGCGCCCAGAAACAGTCGCGCATGGACTCGCTCGAACGCCTCCGCGATGAGCAGGCCGCCGCCCAGGCCGACCTCGCCGACCAACTCCGCGGCGCCGAAGCCGCCGCCGCCGAGGCCGCCGAGGCCGTCACCGGCGCCCGCGTTCACGCCAGCCAGGCCGCCGAGCGCCTCGCCGCCTCCGACCGCGAGCGGCGCGAACTCGAATCCGCCGTTCAGGAGCAGCAGCGCCATCACGCCGCCCTCGACGCCGCCCTCCGCCAGCGCTCCGCCCGCCTCATCGACTTCGAGCGAGTCATCGACGAAGCCGTCTTCGAGGCCGAGGAGTGCGCCGCCTCGCTGGATCGCTCGCAGGGCGAGATCGAAGTCGCCGCGGCCGAGCATCAGCACTGCCAGGCCCGCGTCCTCCAACTCGGCGAGGAACTCAACGCCGCGCGGCAGCGCCTCGCCATCGTCGAACGCAACTACCACGCCGTCGAACTCAGCAAGCGCGAGAACGAAGTCAAGCGCGAGCACCTCGAACAGTCCGCCTCCGACGACCTCGCCATCGATCTGCGCGCCGAGTATCCCCAGTACCGCGAGATCATCGCCGACGGCGGCGTGCAGCCCGTCGAGCGCGAGGCCGCCGCCGCCCGCATCGAAGAACTCCGCGCCGCCATCAAGCGCCTCGGCAACGTCAACCTCGACGCCATCGAGGAAGAGAAGGAACTCGTCGGCCGCAACGAAGACCTCGTCCGACAGGTCGCCGACCTCGACGCCGCACGCGAGCAACTCATCGGCCTGATCGAAGAACTCAACGACCTCAGCCGCGAGCGCTTCCGCGAAACCTTCGAGGTCATTCGTGAGAACTTCGCCGGCGCCGGCGGCATGTTCCGCCGCGTCTTCGGCGGCGGCAAGGCCGACATGCACCTGCTCCCCTCCGAGGAGACCGGTGAGGTGGACTGGCTCGAGTCCGGCATCGACATCGTCGCCAAGCCACCCGGCAAGGAGCCTCGCTCCATCAAACTCCTCAGCGGCGGCGAAAAGACCATGACCTCCGTCGCCCTCGTCATGGCCATCTTCCAGAGCAAGCCCAGCCCCTTCTGCCTCCTCGACGAAGTCGACGCCGCACTCGACGACGCCAACGTCGAGCGGTTCTGCGGCGTCCTCCACACCTTCCTCGACCGCAGCCACTTCGTCATCATCACCCACAACAAGCGCACCATGCAGGCCGCCGACCAGTTGTACGGCGTCACCATGCAGGAGCGCGGCGTCTCCAAGCGCGTCGCCGTCCGATTCGACCAGGTCGGCGCCGACGGCCACATCTCGCGCGAGGCCCTCGATGAAGCCGAACAGACCGTTTCCGTCGAGGTCAGTCCCCAGGGCGTCGCCGACGCCCTGACCGCCTGGAGCCCCGGTTCGCCCGCCGCCGCCAGTTGACTTCCGCCGCCCGCCGGTCTGCCATTGGCCCCTGGGCGAGTCGAGAACCATGACACAGGCGCAGCACACTCCGATCGGCGGCCGGGCGTCCATCCTCTTCACCGCCTTCGAGCCCAGCGGCGATGCGCACGCCGCGCCCGTCATCGCCGAATTGCGCCGTCGCCGGCCCGATGCGCCCATCTACGCCTGGGGCGGACCGAAGATGCGCGCCGCCGGCGCCGTCATCGTCGAGCCGACCGGCGCCGACGCCGTCATGGGCGCCGGATCGCTGGGCAAGGTGCTCGACCACGCGCGGCTCAATCGCCGCCTGAGCCGCTGGCTGGCCGAGCATCCCGTCGCGGTCCATGTCCCCGTTGATTCGCCCGCCGCCAACTTCCCGATCTGCAAACTCACCCGCCGCGCCGGCTGCCGCATCATCCACCTCGTCGCCCCGCAGGTCTGGGCCTGGGGGCCGTGGCGCATCGGCAAACTCCGTCGCTTCACCGATCACGTCCTCTGCCTGCTCCCGTTTGAAGAAGGCTACTTCAGGAGCCGCGGCGTACCCGCCACCTTCATCGGACACCCCGTGATGAACGAGCCGCTTCCCGCGGCCGTGCCTCCGCCCGCTGAAGGTGAAGAAGATGAGGACGCGCTGCCCGACGGCCTGCCGCGAATCGCCCTCCTGCCCGGCTCGCGGCCCGCGGAGATCGCGCGGAATCTCCCGTCCATGATCGCCATCGTCGACGGCCTGCGCCGCGCGAACTACCCGCAACTCAGCGCCGTCGTCATCAGCGCCGACGAAAGCGCCGCCTCACTCGCCCGCGCCAGCATGGCCGCACTTCCCGGATTCGTCCGCATCGAGGTCGATCGACTTCACGACGTGCTTCGATGGGCCGATGCGGCCCTCGTCTGCTCCGGCACCGCGACGCTCAACGTCGTTCGCCATCGCGTGCCCATGGTCGTCATGTTCCGCACCGGCGCTCTGCCGTGGTGGCTCGTCGGCCGGTGGGTGATCCGCTCGCCTCATCGTGCGCTGCCCAACATCATCGCCGCCGATCGCGTCGTGCCCGAGTTCATTCCGCATCTCCGCTCCGATGAGCCCATCGCCGCCGCCCTCGACGAAGTCCTCACCGACGCCGCCGCGCAGGACCGCCAGCGCGCTGCCTTTGATCGCATCGCCTCGCTCTACGAGGGACTCCGCCCCGAGCACGCCGCCGCGACCATCATCGAGCAGGCCCTCCGCGAGCAGTCCGTCGCCTCCGCTTCCGCCCGCTGAGCCGGCCGGCCCGCCCCGCACCCGACGCGCCGATGCCGCCCCCCCGAAAGTCCCCTCGCGCCAACGTCTCCGCACCGTGCGCCCGCGCGCGCCACAACCGCGGCGCGCGTTGTGCGAGGGCTCTCAAAAACGCAGAAAAACGCGCGGACACCCCCGGTTCGTCGATGCAAAAAAGTCGAAAATTCCTGAAAACGTGTCTATCTGCTTCTGCGCTTTTGCGACTTTCTCCGATGAGCGCCGCTGCGCGATCAGCCGCGCTCGCTTTGGACCGCTCTGAGCGCCTCGGCGCGCGCCAGGCGCCCCGCGCGCGGTGCGCCGGCGCGTGGCACGCGCATTGCCGCGCACTTTCTTTTCCGCGATTCTGGTTCGCCACGCCGCTCGGCACGCCGGTTGCCCGGCCGCGAATCTTCACACCCTCCGCTCCCGCCGCACAGCCGCGCACCTCCCGCCGCCCTGGAAATGCCGCCCGGCGATTCGGGTCAAGCGTCTACCCGGACACGCGCCCGCCCCGCGTATCATTCCCCAGCGGACCCGGGAGTCCGCATTCAGCGAGGATCACTCATGCTCTGGCAACCTGCCCTGCCTCTGAAGTACCTCGAAATGTCCGACGATGACCTCACCGCGGCCATCCGCGCCCGGCGGGCGGAACTCGGCGACCGCCTCGTCATTCTCGGCCATCACTACCAGCAGGACGACGTCATTCAGCACGCCGACTTCACCGGCGATTCGTTCAAACTCTCACAACTGGCGGCGGAGAAGGTCCGGCAGGTCGGAGCCCAGTACGTCGTCTTCTGCGGCGTTCACTTCATGGCCGAGAGCGCTGACATCCTCACCCCCGAAAACGTGGCCGTGATCCTCCCCGATCTCTCCGCCGGCTGCTCGATGGCGGACATGGCCGACTACGACCAGATGGTCCAGGCGTGGGAGGAGATCCACGAGGCCCTCGACGAGACGAAAGGCCCGGCGACGCGCGTCATCCCCATCACCTACATGAACAGCAGCGCCGCGATCAAGGCCTTCGTCGGCAAGCACGGCGGCGCGGTGTGCACCAGTTCCAACGCGGCCCGCGTCTTCGAGTGGGCCCTGGCCGGCGGCGAGAAACCGCGCCGCAAGAGCGAAGAGATCAAGATCCTCTTCCTCCCCGACCAGCACCTCGGCCGCAACACCGCCAAGGCCGCCGGCTTCATCACCGAAGTCGATGCGGCGAGGTCCGGCAAGAAGCCGCAGACGGCGCTGTGGGATCCGAAGCAGGAGTCCGGCGGCCTGACGGCACAACAGATCCGCGACGCGAAGGTCCTGCTCTGGAAGGGCCACTGCAGCGTCCACATGCTCTATCGACCCGAGCACGTCGCCGAAATGCGCCGCAAGCACCGCAACATCACCGTGCTCGTACATCCCGAGGTCTGCCAGGAGGTCGTCGATCTCGCCGACCTCTCCGGCTCAACGGAGTACATCATCAAGACGATCGAAGCGGCGCCGCGAGGCAGCCGCTGGGCCGTCGCCACGGAGACGCACCTCGTCAACCGCGTGGCGCGGGCGGCGAAGGAGCGCGGCGTCCACGTCGAGATGCTCAGCGGCTGCCAGTGCCTTTGCACCACGATGTACCGCATCGATCAGCAGCACCTACTGTGGGCGCTGGACAACCTTGCCGAGGGCAAGGTGGTAAACCAGATCAAAGTGCATCCGGAGGCGCGAAAGTGGGCGCTCGTCGCGCTCAACCGCATGCTCGACCTGCTGGGCGGCGGTTCGGTGAAATCGGCCGCGCCGGCGAAGCGCCCTGCGGGGCGGACGGCGGTCGAGCCGGCCGGGCTCTCCGACTGAGTCGCCCCGCCCCCGCGCATGCCCGAACTGCCCGACATTCTCGCCTATCTCGACGCGCTCGAACATCACGTTGAAGGCCGGAGGCTGAACGATATTATCATTCGCGGACCGTCTCTATTAAGATCCGTCGATCCACCCGTCGACGCCTTCGAGGGATGCGTATTAACACGGACGACTCGCCTTGGCAAGCGGATCGTCCTTCACTTCGATTCCGGCGCGGCGCTGGTGATTCATCTGATGATCGCGGGACGACTGCTCTGGAGTGAAGGAAGAGTCCGGCCGACAGGTCGCAGCGACCTGGCCGCCTTCCGCTTCGAGAACGGTACGCTCATGCTCACCGAGGCGGGAACGAAGCATCGCGCGACTCTTACCGCCGTGGGCAGTGCCGACGACCTGCAACGCCTCAATCGCGGCGGCATCGACCTGCTCACCTGTTCGCGCCAGGAACTGATCAAGAGGTTTCGAAGTGAGAATCGCACCCTCAAGCGGGCCTTGACCGACCCGCGCCTCATCGACGGCGTCGGCAACGCCTACTCCGACGAGATCCTCCACGCCGCGCAACTCTCTCCCTTCATCCGAACGGCAGAGATGAGTGATGATCAGATCAGCGCTCTGCATTCCGCATCGCTGGATGTACTCACGCACTGGGCGCGGCGTCTGCGCGAGCAGTTCGACGGCGGCCGGCGGTTCCCCGGCCGCGGCGAGATGACGGCATTTCGCGACGGCTTCGCGGTCCACGGCCGGTTCGGCAAGCCCTGCCCGCGTTGCGAGGCGCCGGTTCAGCGCATCGTCTACGCCGAGAACGAAATGAACTACTGCGCCCGCTGCCAGACCGGCGGCCGCATCCTCGCCGACCGATCCCTCTCCCGCCTCCTGCGCGACGACTGGCCGAAGACGATTGAGGAACTTGAAGGGCGGGATTGACGCAGGCCGAAACTTGCACGCGCCAGTCTTGCGATCAATGCTGGAGGCGGTGCTCCGCCGATGATGCTGCACGTGGAACTTCACACCTTCGAGCGCGGCTCCGCCATGCACCTGCTTGCAGTGGCGGCGTGCCTTTCGGCCGCGGCGGGGGCGTGCCTGCTCGGTCGTCGATGGCGCGATCGGCAATCCGGCGCGGAGCAGCGCCTGCGCCGGGCGTGGGCGATCTTCACGCTCGCGACGCAGTTCGTCGTGATTGTGTGGTGGCTTCTCCCGGCGAACTTCAGTTGGCGTGTCAGTCTGCCGCTGCACATCTGCGATGTGACGGCCGTGCTCGCGGCGGCGGCGATGGTCACGCGGCGGCGCTGGGTCTGGTCGGTCGTCTACTTCTGGGGCATCGGCCTGAGCCTCGTCGCCTTCATCACCCCAGTGCTCACCGATGGGCCGGCGCACCTGCAGTTCTATTTCTTCTGGCTGACGCACCTCCAGATTGTCGGATCGGCGGCATACCTCGTGGTCGTGATGGGCTTTCGCCCGACGTGGCGCGACTGGCGGGTCGCGACGGCGCTGCTCGCGGCGTACTTCGCGCTTGTCGTGCCGGTGAACGTCGCGCTGGGGACGTACTACGGCTATGTCGGCCCCGGCGCGTCGATGGCGGATGTGCTCGGCCCCTGGCCGTGGCGGGCGCTGGTGATATTCGCGCTGCAGGTTGCGGCGCTGACGCTGCTGGCGGCGCCGTGGACGATGGCGCGGCGCTAAGAATCTGCTTCACAACTGACGTCGAAGTGGTGGAACGGGCCTCTGGCCCGTTCGACTTGGACGGGCGGGACGCCCGCCCCACCCTTGTGAAACAGTCTCTAACCCGCCGTGCGGCACTGATCGATCATCGTCGGATGGTGCTCGAGCCGCGCGACCGAGAGGTTTGCGAGGTCCGTCGGGCACTCGGTGATCTTCGCCGCCAGCGGCCGGGTGACGAGGGCGCGGCGCAGGGCGCCGAGGAACTCGGGCGGCGCGATGAGGCGAAGCGTTCCGTCCGTCGGCCGGCGGCGCATCTCGTCAGCCAGCCACTGCACGACCTCGGCCGCGAACTGCTCGCGCATGACGTCGCGGTCGCGGTCGGCGTCGGCGTAGGAGATTCCCGTCACGCCGGTGCCGGCGGGGCGGCCTCCGCGATCGTGCGCCCGAAGGGCGTTGTCGCGGGTGGCGAGGAGTTCAAGACGGATGTCGTCGGCCTCATGCGGATGCTTGATGGCGAAAAGTCGGGCGCTGCGCTGGTTCGCGACGACGGCGCAGGAGAATGGCGTAACGCGACGCGGCGGTGCCGTAACCATGGGAGTACCCCCTGAGAACGAGAGACGAGCGGACGGGCTGCCGATCGATCATCTGAAAGAGTCTACATTGAGATCGCCGACTTGCGATCAGGCATTCGACCCTGATCGCGTTGTCGCTCCGGACGGGCGGGCCGCCGCAGGTCCATGTGGTGGCGCTGGAGATCATCGGATGACGACGACGTTGCCGGGCAGGCAGGTGGCGGCGTCGAGCAACTGCACGCTTGCACCGCACGCCTGCGGGCCGGCGGCCGCCGTGATCCGGCGCGAGCCATTGGCGCCCGAGGGGCCGCGGTACACGACCTGCAACCGGTTCGGCCCGAGGCCGAGCGGGACGCCGGCGCAGGGAAGGCCATTCGGGATGCGGACCGTGCCCGACACCCGGGCGAAGAGCAGAGAGACGACGTGGTTGGGCGTGGCGTTCATCCACTCGATCGCGACCGGTCCTCCCTGCGGGCACGTCGCCTCGACGTGCAGTTGCGGTCCGGCGGGGCAGTCGAGGTCGAAGACATAGGCCGCGCCGATTCGCTCCGAGCGATACGTTGCGCTGATGGCGACCGTGTCGCCGTCGGCTGCGAGCGCAGCACCGAAACCGTCTCCTGCCGCGCCGTCGGAGGCGAACATCTTGAGACGCTCAAGCCATGTGCCGTCGCTCATCCGCTGGAAGAGATACGCTGCGCCGGTCTGAACACCCTGGTTGTGCTGGCGTGTGGCGCCGACGATCGCGACACCTCCGGTGATGCCGACGCCCGCGGCGAAGCCGTCGTAGTCCCGGGCGTCGGACGCGATGAGTTCGGCCTCCTGCGTCCAGCGGGCGCCGTCGCGGAGGAAGACGTAGGCGGATCCGATGTGTGAGATGGAGTAGTAGCCTCGCGGCGCGGCGACGATCGCCAGGTTGCCGGCAATGGCGACCTGGCTGCCGAACCAGTCGGTTGCGGCTCCGTTGGCGGCGATCAGTTTGGCTTCCTGCGCCCAGAGGCCGCCGGCGTTGCGGCGGAAGATGTAGGCGGAACCGGCGGCGTCGAAGCGGTCCGAATCCCGCCAGGCGCCGATGATCGCGGCGTCGCCGAAGAGGCTCACGGAGCAGCCGAACTGATCACCCTCAGAGCCGTCCGACGCCAGCAGCGTCGCGCGACAGGGCCACTCGTCGCCGGCGCGCGTGAAGACGTAGGCCGCGCCTGCGGTCGGGCCGAGCGCATCGTGCCCGTAGGCGCCGACGAGCAGGTCATCGCCTTGCATCGAGACGGAGCATCCGAAGAAGTGAGTTTCGGAGCCGTCGGGCGCGAACAACTCCGAGTGGAAGGTCCACGGCCCGCCGCCATCGCGCCTGTAGAGATAGACGGCGCCGGCGTCGTAGGCGAGGTGGTCGTGCTGGGGCGAGCCGATGGCGATCCAGTCGCCGGAGATCGCCACCGCCGTGCTGAACGTATCGAGAATCCCGCCGTCCGGAGGCACGAGCATCGCCTCTTCGACGTATCGCTCGGCTTCCTGGCGGAAGACGAACGCCCGATCGCGGAAGGTCCCCGCGACCACGCGGTCGCCCGAGATGGAGATGGAGCGGCCGAAGAACAACTCTCCGCCGCCGGAGGGAACGAGTTGCGCGACTTCGTCGGCTTCGCAGCGCTGCGCCAGCGCGGATGGCGTCGTGCGTACGCCGAGGGGGAGAATGACGACGGCGATCACGGCGGCGTGGGCCAAGCATGTTGCGGGCGAGCGTCTCATGTCCGATCCTCCCGGCGTCGTGCGAAACGCCATGCAGCGCCGCGGCATTCGTCGCGGACTGCTCCGTTCAATCCTGAACGTCAGAGGGATCAGTCGCCACGAGAAAACCGCCCCGAACTCTGCTGAGGCGGGGCGGCTGCTGCGCGTGGTTGGGTTGTCGGTCGGAAGGCGTGCGTTGAGTCGAGCGCTCGGCGCCGGCACGGCGGAGCGGGTTGGGTGCGGTCGTTTCGGGCCGCCGCGCTGGTGCGGCGGCCCGAAACGTCGCAGGAGGAAGCGGGATGAGTCAGTTTCCGCTGCCGGTGCCGGCGAAGGCGGCCTCGGCGGCCTGGGACATTTCCTCGGGAGTCATGTCCTTGATGTGGGTGGCGAAGGCCCACGAGTGACCAAACGGATCGGTGATGACGCCGTAGCGGTCGCCCCAGAACATGTCGGCGGCGGGCATGGTGACGGCCGCGCCGGCCTTGGCGGCGCGGTCGATGGCCGCATCGCAGTTCTTGACGTACTGGTGGAGGGTGACGGGCGTGTTGCCCAGCGCCTTGGGATTGCGGGCTTTGCCGCCGCAGTACTCGGGGAAGTCGTCGGCGAGGAAGATCATCGTCGCGCCGATGCGGACCTCGGCGTGCATCACGCGGCCATCGGGCGCGGGCATGCGGCAGATTTCCTCGGCGCCGAAGGCCTTCTTATAGAAGTCGAGGGCCTTGTCGCAGCCCTGCACGACGAGATGAGGGATCAGGCCGGCGCAGCCCTCGGGGATGGGATTGACGTTGCTCATTCTCTGGCTCCTTGCAGTCGGGTGTCCGTGATCGACGGGACGGGGAACGACGCGACCACGGCGGTCGCGTCTCATCCCGTCGTTGTGACCGATCGTACCGCCGGGATGCAGGAGGGGCGTCGCGATTGTCCCGTTTTTCGGAAGATTACAGAAGTGTGAACGGGGAGGCGAAGACGCAAGCGGATCAGCCGGCCTTCTTTCGACCTCGGGAGCGGCCGTTCTTCTCGTTCACGGTGATCGACGCGATGTGAATCAGGGAGAGGACTTCCGTGGCTTCTTCTTCCGGCAGGCCGAGCACGGCGATGCGCTCCATGCCCGGAAAGATATGAAGCAGTTCGGGGTGGCGAACGGGAAACTTGCGCCCGTCCGACATGTTGATGGTGAAGGGCATGAAGGGCTCGGCCTTGAGGCGGCGACGAAGTTCGTTGGCGTGCATCACAGACTCCCGTGCTTTGCGACACCGAGGTCTCCCGAAGCCGCGAGCGGCTCACCACTCCGGGCCGCCGCTGTAGCGGCCGTAGACGTCGGCGAGGGCCTGGACCATTTCGCCGAGGGTGCAGTTCGCCTCGGCGCCGTCCACGAGGCTGGGCATGACGTTCTGGTCGTCGCGGGCGGACTCGCGGATGCGCTCGAGCGCGGCCGCGACCTTGCGCATGTCGCGGCGGCTCTTGAACTCGTTGAGGCGCCGGATCTGTTCGGTCTCGACCTGGTGGCTGATCTGCAGGATTTCGACGTTGCGCTTCTCGTTCTCGTCCACGTAGGCGTTGACGCCGACGATGATCCGGTCGCCGCGCTCCATTTCCTGTCCGAAGCGATACGACGCCTCGGCGATGGCGCGTCGGAAGTAGCCGCGGGTGATGCCCCCGATCACGCCGCCCATGTCGTCGATCTCGTGGATGATTTCGAGGGCGTCGCGCTCCATCTTGTCGGTGAGGGACTCGACGTAGTACGAGCCGCCGAGCGGGTCGGCCGCGCGCGTCACGCCGGTCTCGTGCGCGAGGATCTGCTGAGTGCGCAGGGCGATGGTGACGGCCTGTTCGGTGGGCAGGCCGAGTGTCTCGTCCATGCTGTCGGTGTGAAGGCTCTGGCATCCGCCGAGGACGCCCGCCATCGCCTGGTAGGCGACGCGGATGATGTTGTTGTAGGGCTGCTGCTCGGTGAGCGAGCAACCGGCGGTCTGGACGTGGGTGCGCATGAGCCAGGAGCGCGGGTTCTTTGCCTTGTAGCGGTCGCGCATCATGCGGGCCCAGATGCGGCGGGCGGCGCGGAGTTTGCAGATCTCCTCGAAGAACTCGTTGTGGCTGTTGAAGAAGAAGGAGAGGCGCGGCGCGAACTCGTCGACATCCAGCCCGCGGCGAATGCTCCACTCGACGTACTCCATGCCGTCGCGCAGGGTGAAGGCGAGTTCCTGCGTCGCCGTCGAGCCCGCCTCGCGGATGTGGTAGCCGGAGATCGAGACGCTGTTCCAGCGCGGGACGTGCATCGACTGAAACTCGATGGTGTCGATGACGAGTTTGGTGGAGGCTTCCGGCGGGAAGATGAACTCGTTCTGGGCGTGGAACTCTTTGAGGATGTCGTTCTGAAGCGTGCCGCCGAGGGTGGTCCAGTCAAAGCCGCGCTGCCGCGCCATCGCGAGGTACATCGCCCAGATGATCGCGGCGGGGCCGTTGATCGTCTGGCTGACGGTCACGTGGTCGATGGGGATGTCGGCGTAAAGGCGATGCATGTCCTCGATGGTGTCGATCGCCACGCCGCAGCGGCCGACTTCGCCGGTCGAGAGCGGATCATCGCTGTCGCGCCCCATGAGCGTGGGGAGGTCGAAGGCGGTCGAAAGGCCGGTGTTGGCGTGCGTGCCCTTGGCCTGTTCGAGGAGATACTTGAATCGGCGGTTCGTGTCGTCGGCGCTTCCAAAGCCGGCGAACTGCCGCATCGTCCAGAGGCGGTCGCGGTACATGCCGGGATGGATGCCGCGCGTGAAGGGGAACTGCCCGGGATCGGCCACGTGCGACGCGTAGTCGCGGCCGGCGACGGAGTCGGGGCGGTAGACGCGATCGACGACGTATCCCGAGAGGCTCAGCGCGTGGGGGTCAACGGAGGGCCTGACCGCGTCGGTGGTGGTGCCGGGTTCCTTGCGGATCGCGCTCATGGTGGACAAGCCTCTGTCCTCTCTTCGGGTGTCGAGCTGGCGTGAAGGGTCGCGGGACGGTCGATTCTAGACTCCCCGTCACACCTGCGGAGGTGGGGCAAACCCGCAAAGCCACTTCCAATCCGGCCTCCCTACAATCAATTGACGCCATGAAACTCATCGTCTTTCACCAGTTGCTCATTGCCTCCGCGATCGTCTTCATGCTCGGCTACGGGGGATGGGAGTTGTACGACTACTGGTTCGCAGCGCCGGCGGCGGCGCCGGGGGGCGACCTGGAGGTGCTCGACGCCTCGTCCAGCGCCGATGTTTCCGGCCTGATCACGGGGATCGCCATGCTGGCCGGGGCCGTGATTCTGGGCGTCTACCTCGGCCGGCTCTATCGCCGCTATGCCGGGCAGATGGCGGGGTTCTGAGCCGCCGCGGCCGCCGGTCGTCGCCCGACGAGAAGGGGCGTCGGCGCGGCGCGATCGACCCTATGATGCCGCTCCACCAGCCTCACGGGATTCGAGCGAACCATGCCCTACACGATCAAGCCGATCGACGCCATCGACCTCGACGATGAACGGCTCGATTACCTGAGCGATCACGCGGACTCGGGCGAGCGATGGGTGTTGAACTTCGGCCCGCAGCACCCCGCCACGCACACGACGCTGCGCCTGGTCATGGAACTGGACGGCGAGCGCGTCGTGCGCGTGACGCCGCACATCGGCTACTTGCACTCGGGCTTTGAGAAACTCGCCGAGCACCACGACTACAACCAGTACGTCTGCACGGTGAGCCGGATGAACTACATCTCGCCGATCGCCAACGACATCGCCTGGCACCACGCGGTGGAGAGGCTCTTTGGAATCGAGATCACGCCGCGCTGCAAGGTGCTGCGAACGATCATGCACGAGATCGGTCGCATCCAGGACCATCTCCTGTGCGTCGGCACGGCGGCGCTCGACCTTGGCGCCTTCACCGGCTTCCTCTACGGATTCAACCAGCGCGAGCGCATCAACGACCTGTGCGACTACATCTCCGGCCAGCGCTTCCATCCCGACTGGACGCGCGTCGGCGGTCTGATGCGCGACCTGCCCGACGAGGCGACGTTCCGCACGCTCGTCAAGCGCTTCATTGACGAGGAGATGCCGCCGGCGCTGGACGACCTCGAAACGCTGCTCAACCGCAACCGCATCTTTCTCGACCGCACCCAGGGCATCGGCGTGATCAGCGCCCAAGAGGCGATCGCGTGGAGCCTCTCCGGCCCGGTGGCGCGGGCCTCGGGCGTGCGGCGCGACGTGCGCAAGGATGAGCCGTACCTCTGCTTCGCCGACAACTGGGACGGTCAGGGGAGCGCCGCCGTGAAGTTCAAGGTCGCGGTGATGAACGAGGGGGACGTCTTCAGCCGGTACTACGTGCGCCTCTTTGAGATCCGCCAGTCGGTCGAGATCATCCGCCAACTCATTGATGACATTCCCGGCGGGCCGGTGGACACGTATGCCGACGGCAAGTTCGTCAAGCCCGACAAGAGCCAGGTCTACGGCTCGATCGAAGGGCTCATCCAGCACTTCGAGATCATCATGACCAATCGCGGCTGGAAGGCGCCCGTCGCCGAGGTCTACGCCTGCCAGGAGACGGCCAACGGCGAACTAGGATATTACATCGTCTCCGACGGCGGGCCGCGCTCGTGGCGGGCGCGGACGAGGCCGCCATCCTTCATTAACTATCAGTCCTTCCCGAAGATGCTCGAGGGGCACCTCCTCTCCGACGCGGTTGCCATCCTCGGCAGCCTCAACATCATCGCGGCGGAACTGGATCGCTGAAGCAGGGTCAACTCATGGCGTGGATCACCAAGAATTCGGCGACGATGGAGATCGAGCGGCGCGATGAGCCGTACCTGACGGAGGCGATGCGCGAGGACCTCAGCCAGCGCATCCTGCCGCGCTACGAGACGAAGATGGCGGCGCTGCTGCCGGTGCTGCACGAGGTGCAGCATCACGTCGGGTTTCTGCCGCACCAGGCGCTGCACGAAGTGGCCGAATTCCTCGGCCTGGCGCCGGCGCAGGTGCTCGACACGGCCTCGTTCTATGAGGAGTTTTTCTTCCACCCCGTCGGCAAGTACATCATCGGCGTGTGTCAGTCGATCGCGTGCGAAGCGTGCGGGCATGAGAAGATCGTCGATCACCTGCGGGGCAAACTCGGCATCGAACCGCATGAGACGACGCCCGACGGCCTCTTCACGCTGCGCTGCATGGAGTGCCTCGGCGCGTGCGACACCGCCCCCTGCGCGCTCGTTAACGACGAGCGACACGACCTGCTTACGATTGAGCAGATCGACCGGCTCATTGATGAGATCCGCCGGCGGGAGCGCGGGCAGGAGTGAGATGACGCCGCAGGACAAAAAGCCGCTTATGCGCTGCATTGGCGAGTTCTTCGGCCACATCATCAGGGCCGTGCGGCAGGACGTTTCCACCAGCGGGCGCGGCGGCGCCTCGGAGGATTCCGACCGACAAGTCATCGAAGCCTCCCGGCGCGAGGAGCGGCGCGGCGATGTCATCGTCCGCGAGACGCGCATTCGTGAAGTCGAGTTCCGCAACGATGAGTGAACGCGTCCGGCTCAACACGCGGCAGATCCTCGCTCGCCTCGCCGTCGCCGCGATGCTGTGGTTCGGCGCCGGCGCGGTCGTCGCCTGGGCTTTGGGCATGTCGATTGTCGATTCCGTCGCGTTTCTTCTGTGCCTGGGTGTGGTCTTCCTGCTCGGATCGGTCTTCTACGCGGCGGTGTGGGGCCCGCGTGGCGAGTCCGAAGGAGGATGCTGACATGCAGTGGCTCATCCCCCTCGGCGTCGCCGCGCTGATTCTCCTCGTGCCGCTCATTTACGTGCTGGTCATCTACAACCGACTTGTGTCGCTGCGTCAGCACGTGGCGGAGTCGTGGTCGGGCATCGACGTTGAACTCAAGCGGCGCTACGAGTTGATCCCCAACCTCGTGGCCACGGTGAAGGGCTACGCCGCGCACGAGAGGGAGGTGCTCGAGAAGGTCATTGCGCTGCGCAACGCGGCGGAGGCCAGCCGCGGCGGCGCCTCATCACAGGGGCGCGATGAGACGGCCCTGATGCTCGGCGTCAAGCAGTTGTTCGCGCTCGTCGAGCGCTACCCGCAGATCAAGGCTGATGCCCACTTTCTCGAGTTGCAGCGCGAACTGGCCCTGACGGAGGACCGCATCGCCGCCGCCCGCCGCTTCTACAACGCCAACACTCGCGAGATGCGCCAACTCTGTGAGACCATTCCGTCGAGCCTTGTGGCCGGGATGTTCAGTTTCAGGGCGGGGGAGTATTTCGAGTTGGACAGCGAAGCGGAACGCGTGACGCCGCGCGTGGGGATGGAGTGCTGATCGTCGCAGGCCGTAGAAGTCGCCGGGCTGACCGCGAGCGCGGAACGATCCGCCGGCGACGCTCGAAACCAGGCGGAAGCGCGAGCGACGACGAACGGTGTTGCGCCCCCGCACGGCAGATGCCTTGCTGACGCTTCACGCTGGCTCAGCGTGTGTTGCCATGTTCGCACGGGCGAGACGCCCATGCTCCGCCTACTAATAGGCGTTGTGCTTGCGAATGGCGGGCGGATTGACGCGAAGGGAAGTAAGGACTTCCGCAATGCGCTCACCGGCGCGGCCGTCGCCGTAGGGGTGGGTGCTGGAGCGGGGATGGCGGGCGGCCTGCTCGATCGCGGCGGCGATTGACTCGGGCGCAGCGTCAGCGACGTCTATTACGTTGTCCGCTCTCTCGCGGCCGGCCTGTCGCGGGCCGATGTTGATCGCCGGCAGGCCCAGCGCAGCAGCCTCGATGAGGCCGGCCGAGGAGTTGCCGATGAGCACGGCCGCGCGGCGAAGCAGGCCGATGAACTCGGCTCGGGGAAGATGGGAGGTCCAGGGCCGGTCGCCGAGAGCGCGGAGGACCGCCGCGCGGCCGGGGTCGTGATTCGGAGCGAGGTATATTACATTCGAGCGAAAGGCGGAGCCGTCGATGGCGGCAATGATGGCGGACATCGTGGCGTATTCGATCGCATCGGGCAGCCCAGAGGGGTGATGGAGCACGACGGCGATAGGCCTCGCGGGGTCGAGACTAAGGGCGGAGAGTCGGGCATCGGCGAATGGCGCGAACGATGCGAGATCATCGATCGCGGGCGAGCCGACGAGGTGGATCGAATCTTCACGCTCCCCCATGCGAGCGATGCGCGCGGCGCTCTGCGCGGTCGCGGGGAAATGGACGTGCGCGAGTTTGGTGATGGCGTGGCGCATGGCCTCGTCCGCGACGCCCTCAGCGCGGTCGCCGCCGTGGACGTGGGCGAGGAGGAGGCCGGCCACGCTGGCGGCGGACGCGGCGGCGAAGGCCTCGATGCGATCGCCGAGGACGAGGACGACGTCGGGCTTGAGCCTGGTGAAGGCCTCCGCCATGCCGGAGATGCCGCGGCCGAGCGCGATGACGTCGGCGATGCGACCGATGGCGCCGGGCTGCTGCATGGGAACGTCGGCAGCGATGCTAAACTCGGCGGCGACTTCAGCGCGCGTATTCACATCGGGCAGCAGGTGCGCGCCGGTGACGACGGTCTGGAGATGGAGGTCGGGCGATGCGTTGATGGCGCGCATGATGGAGCGGAGCAAGCCGTAGTCGGCGCGGGTGCCGGTGATGAGGGCGATAGTCCAGGGGGAGGTATTGGACATTACGCGCCGCCTTCGACGTCGGCAGAAGTGAGGGGTGTGTCGGCAGGCACGTCGCGGGCGAGTCTGCGACCGGGCAGGGCGTCGAGTAAGGCGGGCAGCAATCCAGTACCTGGGCGTTTGATCGTGAGGTCTTCGCGCGTGAGCGTCTCACCGGTGGCCAGGTCGCGGGTCGATGTGATGCTCTGGCGGCTGACGGTGCGCACGTCCTGTTCAATTTCCTGCACGATCACGCGGCGCGGGCCGAGCATCGACCACGCCCGATGCGCCTGCTGGACGTAGCGCGCAAAGAGTGCGGGATCGAGGGACGCGGCGTGATCCGGGCCCTTGGCGCTGCGGCTCCAGGTCAGGTGCTTCTCGAAAACGCACGCGCCGGCGACGACCGCAAGGGCGCCGGTGTCGTGCGAAGATGTGTGGTCGGAGTAGCCGACGAGGACGGAGCGATTGAGGTGCAAGGTGCCTATCAGGTCCGCAAGGGCGGGAATGCCGGCAATCTGAGCGCAGTCCTCGGGCGTCGGATAGGCGCTCACGCAATGGAGCGCGACATCGCCGCAAAGGCGCAGGGCGCGGGCGATTTCGCCGGCGTCGGCGGCGCCCGTGCTGAGAATCATCGGCTTGCCGGCGGCGGCGAGGAAGTTCAGCAGCGGAGTGTTGATAATATCGGGGGAGGCGACTTTGAGCGCATCCCAGTCCAGATCGATCGCAAGGGACGCGTGCTCGATGGAGAAGATGGTTACAATGGCGTGCAGATCGAGAGAGTGCGCGTAGCGGACAACTTCAGCCATGGCGTCGCGGTTGAGTTGCAGGCCGGCGAGCATCTCAACGGGGTCGGTTTCGCCCGCGGCGGCCTGGTAGGCGGCAAGGCGGCAGGCGCGACTCATGAGGTCCGTGGCCTCGAAGTACTGCACTTTCACGGCGTTTGCGCCGGAGTGCTTCGCCGCCTCCACGAGTTCCAGCGCCCGCTGGGTGGAGCCGTCGTGGTTCACGCCGATCTCGGCGATGATGTAAGGTGGGTGCTCCGGTCCGATGAAGCGGTTACCGACGCGCATGGGAATCCGCCATCGCGGAAAGGGCTCCGGCGCCTTCAGACAGGATGAGTTGAGCCATCAGGAAGTCTTGGCGTGTATCAATATCGACAACGGCTCCGGCTTCGTTGAGAATACCTCGACGATCGCGCCCGAGAAAGGCGTGCGGCTGACCTTCAACAACATCGTAGAGCGACTCACGTCGCACGGCGATGACGCCGCCATCCGGAACATAAACGGGCGGAAGGTCCTGGCGGCGATAGATGGTGTTGGGAACGAAGGGAGCGACGCGGCCAGCGCCGTCGATGGTAACTTCCCAGAAGGGGTGATACTTGCCGACGGGCGCATAACTTTGCACCGAGTCCGCGCCGGTCTCGATGAGTGTGCGCACGGCGCGGTCGATGAGGCCGGGCGGACGAATGGGGGCGTTGGCGTAGAGCAGGACGGCGATAGGCGCGGCGTCGTCGGTCAGGGCGTGGCGGGCGGCTGCGTCAACGGTCGCAGTGTCGCCGGCAAGTTCGGAAGGGCGGTCTATTACTTCGACGCCTTCGTCCTCGGCGGCGCGGCGAACGCAGGGGCAGTCGGTTGAGACCAGAACTCGGGTAATGAGTGAGGCATGACGCGCGTGGGCGATGGTGTGCGCCACCATGGGCCGGCCGGCGAGGAGCATTGCATTCTTGCCGGGCAGGCCCTTGCTGCCGGCGCGAGCAAGGATCACGGCCGTGGCGTGCGGAGGAGAATGGGAAAGAGAGCGGGTCACGGTGGGGAAGAGATCTCAGGCGGGGTCGAGTTGCAGGAGTAACGTTGGTTGCTCACCGAGCGAGTCGGTCGCCTCGTTATAAGATTCGCGGAGCAAAGGCCAGAGTTGAGAGAGGGGCGAGTCGGCAAGGCTCTCGACGCGGGGAGCACGATCCCGGTCCCAGGTGGTGGCGGCGGCGAAGGCGACGCCGTCGGCGTGAACTTGGAGCGTCTGGCGGGCCTGGAATCGCGAAGCCGCAAGCGGCGGCGCGACGCGGATAACGTCTTCGTTACATTCACAGGTCGCGGGAATCGAATCGATCATTACGGCGCCGGCATAATGGAGCCAGCGGTCGCAGAAGTTCCGAAGGTCATCGAGCGAGGCGCGGCAGCGGCAGAGTCGCGGAACGATCCAGGGCAGGGCGAGGGCATTGGGGTCGCCGGCGCGCTGAGTGCGGGCGTTGAGGAGGGCGTCGACCTGTCCGCGAAGGGAGTCGAAGCCATCAACCCCCATGATGTCTCGATAAGAGTCGGCGCATTCTCCGTGCAGTTCGATTGAGATTACATCGAGCGGCAGGTCGAGAAGGTCAGCAGCCGGTCCAAAGGACTCTGGCAGATCGGTGCGGACGTGAATTGCGGTACAGCCTTGTTCGCTCGCATGTCGGGCGATGGCGGCGAAATGTGGATGAAGAAGGGGATCGCCGCGGCCGCCGAAGGTCAGGGCGATGTCGCTCCGCGACGCGCACTGATCGATGACGCTCTGCGCGGCGTCGAGCGGCAGGTCGAAGGCGTCCATGGGCGGCTGCCGCCAGAAGGGCCGGGTCGTGCGGCGCGTGGTCAGTTCAATCTCGATCTGTCGCGGCAGGAGGTCGGCGGCGTCGGACCGATTGAAGTGCCGGGCGGCCGTCGCGACCAGCGATTCTCCCGCGAGGTCGAAGAGCGCCTCGCCGGATTCGGAGAACATCGAGCGCAGGGCAGCAAGGCGGGACGGGCTGTCAGCGATGAAGCGGCCCAGAGTGCTGCGGATGGCCGTGGGCAACTTAATACAGGCGTCTTTACTCGTCGGATCGAGTTGCGGCAGGCTGGGAATGTAAGAGAGCATGGAGCCGAGGGTGAACTGGCGCGCCCGCGAGGCCATCTCGCGCATGAGGCTGCGCTCGATGACGACTCCGCACAGGCCGGGCGGGGCCTGGGAGAAGACGAGGCGATGCGAGTTCGGCTGCTCGAGGTAGCGCGCGATGAGCGCGTCGCAACCGGTGGCGTCGGTGAAGTCGAGCAGGGGCCAGTCGGGACCGACGATCAGCGCGGCGTCGAGGTTGAACCGGTCCATGGCGGCGGCCATGTGGCGCGGCGCGACGATCTCGTCGAAGACGGTCATGCCGCCGATGCCGCCGCGCCAGCACCAGTCGCTCCACATTCGCGCGGCGGCGATGGGCTTGTGCGCGGCGTCGAAGATCGGCTCGGCGACGTGATGAACGACAACGGGTCGATCGATGCGGGCCACGTCCAGGAGCGAGGCAGCATCGAATCCGTCGGGCGCGAGGAGGATGATCGTGTCGATCTTCCGGCAGCGGCCGAGGCGTTCGAGGGTGCGCTGCAGGAGCGTGCGGCCAGCGAGGTCGGCCGCGAGGTCGCGCCGCTGAAGGAGGCCGCCGCGCAGCGGATCGCAGGCGACGAGGGCGGCGACGCGGCGGGAGCGCGGCGGCTGATCGCACGGCCCATCAAGACCGGCCTCGATCGCGGCGGAGGGTCGGGCGTGGGTGATGCGCGGATTGACCGCCTCGCCGCGCAGCACCGACATCGACTCGGTGAGGATCTCCGTCGTCTCGGCGCAGGCCTGGGCGAGCCAATCGAGGTTCGTGCGGTCGCGGAGGAGTTCTTCGCGCTGGCGTTCCAAAGGGGTGAGGGAGTCGAGCAGTTCGAGTCGGCGATCGGCCTTGATGCGTTTGAAGACGCCGAGTTGGTTGACGAGGTTGACGATCTCCTGGGCGCGGCCAAGGCGGGCGACCTCGCGCTGCTTCTCGTGGATCTGCCGGAAGTGGCGGTCCATGGCGGCGGCGTTGTGCTGTTGTTCGAGCATCGCCGCGATGACGGCGGTGGTGGCCTCGCTCGCCGCGCGGAGCCGCTCAATCTCGTCGCGGACGGACGCGATCTGGCGCATGGCGGCGGTGAGGCGGCGCTGGTCGAGGCGCGCGCGGTTCGTCGGGAAGCGGGGGAGGGGGGCGGGGTCGGCGAGGGCGTCGGCGATGACCGCCTCGAGCGGTCGGACCGTAGTGTGGCGCTTGGCGACGCCTCCGCCCTGAGCGTCGATGATCGTCTGAGGGGCGGTGGAGAAGTCGCGCTCAAACTGACTGAGATAGGTCGCCATCTGCTCATCGACGAGCATTGGCGAGCCGTCCTGGGCCGCGGCGTGCCGGAGGTGGCGCTTCATGCGCGCGACGCGCGACCACTCCATCATGTCGATGGTGTTGAAGGCGTTGAGTTCGGCGGCCCACTGGTCGTGAATGGCGGCGCCGGGGCCGTAGTAGAGGCCGTCGGTGAAGCCGAGGTCCTGCCCGACGAGGACAATGGGGTCGCAGCCGAGGAACTGAGCGAGATAGAAACTGAGGTGGGCAACGGTCGAGCCTGCGGGCACGGTTCCCATGTCGCGCCGCAGCGGGCCGAGGAGGCGATCAAGGAAGGAACTGCCGACGCAGCGCACCGGGCCGGGATAGGCCTCGACGACGGCGCGATTGACCTTCGGCTCGCACACGAGAGTGATGTCGCGCAGGTCCTGGGGGTCGAGATCGTCGTAGAAGTTGCGGCTGATCTCGTGGTAGTCGAGCGCGGTGACGAAGTGGGGCCGGATGCCTCGCCTCAGCAGCGGCCGCAGGCAAGTCTGGACGGCGATGAGGACGAGGCGCTCGCGCAGCGACGGCTCGGTGAGGAGGTCGTAGTGGCGGGCGAGGCTGGGGCCGGCGGCGATGAGCAGGGCTGTGCGGCCCCGCGCGAGATTGCGCAGGGGCTCGATGCCTTCGCCGGCGGCGTAATGATCGAGGTTGAGGCAGAGGTTGCGGCAGGTCGTGCCGGCGTGGACGAGCGTGGTGAGCATCGTCGTGCGCATCGACTTGACGAGGTTGGCGAAGGCGGTGGCGAAACGGGCCGCGCCCTCGCCGAGGCGGGCGCGGCTAGGGAGGTGGACGGCGATGGTGGTGCCCTGCGCGACGATGCCCTCGGCGCCGGCGAGTTGCACGGACATCTCTGCGGTGTCCTCGGCCTCATCGACGATGACGAGATTCGTCTCGGCCATCCACTTCGAGTGGTCGATGCGCTCGAAGACGGCGCGGAGGAGGGCGAGGTCGGGCTCGTAGACGATGATGAGGCTCGACTTGCGCAGGCGCTGGGCGAGGCGCTGAACGTGATATCCGGCGGCGAAGCCGAGGATGACGATCGCGGCGTGCTCGATGACATCAATGCCGGCGACGAATCGGTCGGCCTCGTCGAGGGGCTTGTGCCGGCTGCACAACTGCGAGCCGGCGAGCGAGAGAGAGGGAACCTCCTGCGGCGTCGGTGCGAAGGCACAATCGGGGCGGGGGCGGGCCGAGCGAAGGCGCTGGGCAAGGCGAGTGTTGTGCGGGCCGAGGGCGCGGAGGTTGGCTTCGAGGATCGATGTGCTCACGCCGCTGCCCGCTCCGCTCGCGTGCTGTCAATGGAACAGGATGGAACCGACTTGGGTATTATCGGAAGCACGCAAAGGGGGACTTGAACAGTGGACCTGCCCGCCGCGTCGCCGTTTGTGGTCTTCACGCTGGAGACGCCGCGGTTTCCCGTGGCGCTGCTGGTTCTCGCGGCGATCATCACGTGGTTTGCGCTCCGTTACCGTTTTCCGAAGCAGTCGATCCTGGCGGCGGCGGGGCTGCTCGGGGCTGCGGCGGCCCTGCTGGCCCTCGCCGCTCTCGTCGAGACCACGGGCGAGAGGCTGACGCGCGAGACGCGATCGCTCGTCGAGGCGGCGGCCGCAGGAAACGCCGAGCACGTCGCACGAGTGCTCGACGATGATCTGGTCGTGATCGTGGGGAGCAGCCGCTCGCGCCTCGACAAGGGCGACCTGGTCGAGCGCGTGTCCGTCCTCCCGGAACTCATCCGGTCCAACCACGTGCGCCAAGCGGCGGGGGCGAAGACGGGGCCGGACCGGGGCGAGTCGATCCTGGCGCAGACCACCACGACCCATCTCGGCACGCCGACCCCCAACGAATGGCGGTTCCGGTGGGTTCGTGGCGCCGACCGCGCGTGGCGCATCAGCGAGATCATCTGGGAGAAGTGGGGCCTGGGAGCGGCGCCGACGATCGACCTGCTTGAACGATGAAACGGCGGAGGTTCACTTCTGCGGTTCGGGCGCGGGAGTTTCGGTGGGGAGAGCGGGCGAATCGGCCGGCGGCGGCTGCTGGAGGTAGGCCCGGGCGTGGGCGGCGAGTGCGCGCAGATCGGGATCGTCGCTTCGCAAGGCGCTTTCGATGACGACGTCGTTGGCCCGGCTGGTGCGCGCCGCGATCCACGCCGTCTGCACGAGCGGGTCGGTCGATCGCCGCGCCGCGTCCTCGAAGCGGTCGAGGGAGTCGATTCGCTGCGCGATGCCCTCTTTCTGGAAGGGCAGGGTGAGCACCGCCCAGGCGGCGACGGAGGGATCGAGGCTCGGCCAGCGTTCGATGAGGGCGCCAAGTTCCGCCTCGGCCTCGGCGATGAGCGCCGCGTCGCGCTGCGGATCGAGCGTGCGCGTCAGGCGTCCGTGCAGGATGGCGCCGATCTCTGAGATGGCGCGCATGGATTCGTGAACGTCGCCGGCGGCGAAGCGGGCGTCGGCAAGTCGGCCGGAGGGTTCGAGCGATTCGCGCCAGGGTTGAACCTGCATCGCCGAGGACTGGCGGACGAGGCTCCAGGGCCGCGGCTGGATCGATCCGTCGGACTGAACGACGTAGTCGAGCATCGCCTGAAACTCCAGCGAGAGGGGGCGAAGCGCCAGGCCGGGAATGAGAAGGCCCAGGAGCGTGTGGTCGAGGGCGATCGTCGTCGTCATCGACTCCGAGGGCAGGAGCATCATGCGGCGGGAGAGTTCCACGGTGAGCGGCGGCGTGCCGGTCTGAATCCGCCGACCGGCAAGGTGAAAGATCGGGAAGACGGCGAGGCGGCCGGGGATGATGCGCCCCGGGCCGATCGCGGCCGGCCACGGGCTGTCATTGCGGATGGTGACGTCAAGCAGCATGGCGTCGAGCGGCTCGACGCGCGCGGCGCGCGGGGCGATCGTGAGGCTGAAGTGGCGCTGCGGCCGAAGGATGAGGTCGCTGAGCGTCTGCGGAAGGCGGCCGAGTTCTCGCTCGACGGTGCGGGCGTCAGGTGGCGGAGCAAGGGGCCGACCGGTCAGTCTCTCGCAGCGCCACCGGCTCCACACTCCCAGCAGCGAGCCGGGCTGCGCGAGGTGAATCTCGCCGAGAAGGCGCACGGCCTCGGCTCCGCGGTCGAGTTGCTCGAGGGCGAGGGCCGCGCCGAGCATGGCAAGCGGGTCGTCGCCGGAGAGGGGCTGGAGGCCGTCGACTGCCGCCTGGGGTTGTGCGCGGCGCAGGGCGAGCCAGCCGCGAAGCCGTTCGAGTTCAGCAGCCGGGAGCGCGGCGTCGGCCTCGAGCCAGGCGAGGTCGGCGGCGGCTTCGTCGACGTTGAGGCCGAGCCAGAGTCGAATCCACGCCCGGTCCGCCACGGCGCGGCGGCGGTCCGCATCGAGCGCCGCGATCGCCGTCGCGGGCAGTTCGGCGCGATCCACGGCGTCGAGGTCGGCGATGGCCTGCTCCCAGCGGCGCTCGAGTTCGGCGAGCGCGGCCGCGGCCTGGGCCGCATCGTCGGCGGCGAGAGCGAGCAGCGCGCGGGTGATCTGGACGTGCAGCGAGAGATCGATGCGCGCATCCTCGAAGGTCGGCATCTCTTCGAGGGGCGGCGCCGCGCGGTTCTCGGCCAGCGCGAGACGGTGGGCCTCCTGCTGCGCCTCGTACCACTCGCGTTGAAGGCGCTGGCGCTCGGCGCGATCGAAAGCCTGCTGGCGCTGCGCGATGAGGTCGAGGCCGGTCCTCGGGCCGCTCTCGGCGGCGCGGAGCATGGCGTAGTCGGCAAAGAGGTCGTCGGTGATGCTCGCTCCCGCGCGGGCGGCGAGCACGCTCATCGCCTCGATGAGATCGGCCGCGCCGGCGAAGCACCCCGCTTCCTGCACGGCGGCGGTGAGATCGGCCAGGGCCGCCTCGTTGAGCGGATCGGCCTTCACGAGCGCCATCAGGGCCCGCACGAGCGCCTCGCGCCGCGCCGTGTGCCGGTCGGTCTCGAGCGCGAGCAAAGCGGCGGCATCGAGGTTGGTCGGATCCTGCCGCAGCGCCTCTTCGAGCCACGACGTCGCCAGCGAGGTGCGGTCCTGCTCCAGCGCCAGAGATGCGGCGCGGAAGGCGATGCGACTGCGCACTTCGCGCGCCAGGCGCCGGCCCGCGTCCGATTCGAGAAGTCGACGACAGAGGTCGAGCCTCTCGGCGACGCTCTGGCGTTCCTCGATGGCGCGCTGGATGATGCGCCACTGCGCGGCGGCGTGGTCGGGCTCGAGGCGGAGCAGGTCTCGATCGGCCTGCGCGATCACGTGCGGTTCCGCGCCGGCGAGCGCCGCAGCGGCTGCGAGGCGCCGATGCACTTCGACGTCATCGGGGGCGAGCGCGGTGGCGCGGCGGAGAATCGCCGTCGCCGCGCGGTAGCCCGACTGTGGATCCTCGGCCGGGCCGGGCCGCGCGAATCGCCCGATGTGCTGCGTCAACCGACGGGCGATGAGGTCTTCCGGCCGGCTCCACGACGAGGAGACACTGGCGATCCCGTCGGCCGACACGCGGCCGGGATGATCCGGTCCGGCGGCGAAGCCGAGGCCGACCGAAACGAGGAGCGCGCCAGTGAGCGATCGGATCATCTCTTTCCTTGCATCGGATGTCGCAGATCGGGGTCGTGAGAGGCGGATTCGGAGCGAGAGAGTGACGCGGTCCGTCGATGGCCCTGGCCCTGCACGGGCGGGGACGATCCTAACGAACGCCACGGCTGGATTCCATCCAAGCGCCGGGATGAGTGGTTTGACCACATGGGGCGACAATCGTAGCGTAAGGTTCGATTCCGCGAGAGGATGGAGTCGGGCGCGGGCGCTCCGCCGGCCTGCCGGGCGAGGCGGGCTCGCCTTCGCCGCTTTGCTCGCACGCTACTTTCTTTCCCGTTCGGGAGGCCATTCATGCAGGTCCAACGGCGACGAATGCCCGAGATCATCACAACTATCGTGCTGCTGCTGCTGGCGTCGGCGGCGGGATCCCGGGCGCAGTTGCCGCCGGACATCTACAACACGCCCAGACCGCTGACCGCCGAACAGGAGCGGGCGCTGGCGGAGTTTGCGCAGCGGAACGTCGCGGACCTCAAGTCCGGCGACAGCCGGGCGCTGGCGGCGGCGCGTCGGGCACTCTCGGCCGCGTTCCGCCGCGACACGTCGCGCACCTTCCGCATGGCGTACAACGCGGCGGTCACGCCGGGACTGGCGGCGATCGCGGGCGACGAGGCCGCCTCAATGGCGGCGCGGCAGGCGGCGATCTGGCTCCTCGGCCCGATCGCCAGCGATCAATCGGACGCGGCGCTCGTGGCGCTGTTCAGCGCTGAAGAACCCGCGCTGCGGTATGCGGCCGCTTCAGGCGTGGAGCGATCGATGCTCGCCATCCGACAGGAGCGCCACACCTACACCAACCCGATACAGAATGAAAAGGCCGCCGCACGCTCGCTCCGGGACGCGATGGCCTCCGAGACGAATGCGAGCGTCCTCGGGGCGCTCACGGCCGCCGCCGCCGCGATGCCCACCCCGGGTGATTCCATCGACGCGCTCGCCGACGGCCTGACGGCGCAGTCGCGTCGCCTCGACGAGGATCGTCAGTGGCAGCGGCTCGAAGCCGTGCGCGTCGGGCTCGAGCGGATGCAGAAGCGGTACGTGGTGGACATGTTCGGCGGGCAGGCGATCGCGTCTCATGAGCGCAAGATCATCGAGGCCTCGGCGTCGGCGCTGCTGCTCACGGTTCGCCACGGCGCGGCCGGGGCCATCACAGACCAGAACCGGCGGACGTACGGCGACCTGGCGCGCACGGCGGAGAACCTCCTCAACCTGCTTTGCCGCCGCGACAGCACGCAAACGCGCGTGGCCAGCGCCATCGCTGCGGGCCGGGACGCGGATGCCGAGTCGGCCATGAAGTCGTTCTGGCTGGCGACGGATGGGCCGGTGTACGGCAACCGCACGTGGGGCGTTCCGCCCGGCTCGATCGAGGCGGGCTTTGATCGCTGAAGCAACCGCGCCGGCCGGTGCCATGCTTCGGGGCTCTGGCCGAAGCATGGCGGACGTGCAGGCGTGAACGAATGCCCCTGCCGTTCGCACTGCACTTTCGCTCAAAGCAGCGAGCGTGCAGTGGCACCCACTCGCAAAGCAGGGTGGCATTGAACGCCGCCGCTGCGGGTGGAGTTCAATGGGCAGCGGGCAAGGGCCGACTCCGTCACGGGAGCACGACACAGCATCGCTCCGACCGCGCCGGGCCTCTACGCTTTGCCCATGCGAGCGTCCCTGCCCATTGTGCTGCTTCTCGCGCTGTTGACCGGCGCGATCCTCCTCGACAAGCCGCGGCAGGCGGCGGAACTCACCTTCATTAACCGCGGCGAGGTGCACACCCTCGACCCGCAGCGCATGAGTTGGCTCCAGGACTTCCGCATCGCCAACTCGATCTACGAGGGCGTCGTCGCCCACGACAATGACACCTTCGAGATTCTCCCCGGCGTTGCCGAGTCGTGGGAGATTTCGCCTGACGGCCTCACCTACACGTTCCATCTGCGCCGCGACGCGAAGTGGTCCAACGGCGACCCCGTCACGGCCCAGAACTTCGTCTATTCGTGGCGGCGGGCGCTCTTTCCTGACACGGCCGCGGGATACGCGGACCTCTTCTACAAGATCCGCGGCGGACAGGCGTTCTTCAACTGGCGCAGCGAACAACTCGCATCCTTCCCGCAGCAGGCGGCGGGACTGAGCCAGTCGAAGCGGCGCGACCTCGCCGCGCGCCTGTTCGCCGAGGCGGTGCAGCGCTTCTCCGACACGGTCGGCCTGCGCGCGCCCGACGAGCGCACGCTCATCCTGACGCTCGAAGTCCCCACGCCGTACATGCTTGACCTGCTCGCGTTCGGGCCGTTCATGCCGGTCCATCCGCCGACGGTGGAGCGGTACGTGAGCCTCGATCCGGCGACGGGGAGCATGCGGCAGCAGCACGGCTGGACCAAGCCGCCGCATCTCGTCAGCAACGGCCCCTACGTTCTCGACGTGTGGCGCTACAAGCGCGACCTGCGGCTCAAGCGCAATCCGTCTTACTGGAATCCGCTCGCCGCAGTCTCCGATTCGGTGCTGTGCATCTCGGTCGAGGATGCGAACACGGCGGTGCTGGCGTATGAAACCGGGACGATCGACTGGCTCAGCGACGTGGGGGTGGACTACCGGGCCGACATGCTCGCGCAGAAGAAGCGCTACATGGAGCGGAACGCGGCGCGATACGAGGAACTTGAGCGCCAGGGGCTGGGGTACAACGAGATCCTGGCGATCCTGGCGAAGGAGTCGCCGCCGCGCGCGGGAGAGCGCAACGACATTCACGCCTTCGCCGCGTTCGGGACGTACTTCTACAACTTCAACTGCCAGGAGACGCTCAACAGCGGGGCGTTCAACGCCTTCAAGGATGCGCGGGTGCGGCGGGCGTTTGCGCGAAGCGTGGACAAGCAGGCAATCGTCGATCGCGTGACGCGGCAGAGCCAGCCGGTGGCGCACGTCCTGATTCCGCCCGGCTCGCTGGCGGGATTCAGCGGAGCCGACGGGCTGCGCTATGACCCGGCCCTGGCGCGGCGCGAACTCGCCGACGCCGGGTGGAGCGATCGCAACGGAGACGGGCGGGTTGAAGACGAGGCGGGCAACCCCTTCCCGACCGTCGAGATTCTCTTTCCCTCCGTTTCCGAGCACAAGGCCATCGCCCAGGCCATCGCCAACATGTGGGAGCGGGAACTCGGCGTGCGCACGCGCCTGCGCGAAGAGGAGACGAAGGTCGCCGCGACGCACCTCCAGGAACACAACTTCATGGTCGCCCGAGGCAACTGGTACGGCGACTACGGAGATGCGACGACCTTCCTCGACCTGCACCGCACCGGCAACAGCAACAACGACCGAAACTACTCCAGCCCGGTCTTCGACGACCTCATGGCTCGAGCCGACGCCGAACTCGATCCCGAGCAGCGCCTGCGACTGCTTGAGGAGGCGAACGCGATGATCGAGAACGAGGAGATCCCGCTGCTGCCGCTCTTCCACCAGGTGACGCTGTACATGTACGACCCGGCGCGGTTGCGGAACGTCTCGACTCACCCTCGACTGACGCAGTTCCTCCACGAACTCGAGGTGGCGCGATGAGCGCGAGGAGGCGTGCATGACGGCGATGATCGTTCGGCGCCTGCTTCAGGCGCCGCTCATCCTGCTGATCATTTACACGGTGACCTTCGCGCTGGCGTGGCTTCTGCCGGGCAATCCGCTTGATAAGCCGGAAGGTCGCCGCCCGCCCGTCGAAGTGCAGGAGGCGATGAAGGCGCAGTACAGCCTCGACAATCCTGTGAAGTTCTACGTGTCGTACCTCGACCAGGTTTCGGGGCTGGCCTGGCTGCGCGACCGGGGAGGGGGCGATGAGGGAGAGTCCGCCGACGCGCCGCTCGCCGCGCGGCCGATTTTCAACCTCGGTCCCTGCCTGCAATATGAAGATTGGTCGGTGAACGAAATCATCGGTGGAGCGCTGCCGGTGAGCGTTGTGCTCGGCCTGGTCGCGCTGGTCTTCGCGCTGGCGATCGGGCTGGTGGCCGGCGTGGTGGGGGCCGTGCGGCCGGGAAGTTGGATGGAGGTGGCGACGCTGCTGGTCGCGCTCATCGGCATCAGCCTGCCGAGTTTCGTGATCGGCACGGCGCTGCTCATCGTGTTCGCGGTGTGGCTCGAGTGGGTGCAGGTGGCGCACTGGGGCTCGCCGCGGGATCTGCTCCTGCCGGCCCTGACGCTGAGTCTGCCCTTTGCCGCCTACATCGCGCGCCTCACGCGCCTGGGGATGATCGA
Source organism: Vicinamibacteraceae bacterium (assembly GCA_011525805.1). Lineage (GTDB taxonomy): Bacteria > Planctomycetota > Phycisphaerae > Phycisphaerales > UBA5793 > UBA5793. Next base: position 60,992 of record WYBR01000013.1, on the reverse strand, counting down.
AGTTCTCTCGGCGGACTTCATCCGCACGGCGCGGGCCAAGGGCGTCTCCGAAGCGCGCATCGTGCTGCGCCATGCGCTCAAGGTCGCGTTCCTGCCAGTGCTCAGTTATCTCGGGCCGGCGGCGGCGTACGTCATGACCGGCTCATTCATCGTCGAGAAGGTCTTCAACATTCCCGGCCTCGGCCAGCACTTTGTCAACTCGGTCCTCAACAAGGACCTCTTCGTGATCATGGGCGTGGTGCTGACCTACTCGACCATGCTCGTGCTCTTCAACCTCACGGTCGATATCCTCTACCGCTGGGTGGATCCGCGGATTGAGCAGGGGTGAGTGGAAGAGGCAGGCATCAGGCACTGGGCACCGGGCACGAGGGAGTGGGGCGGATGGCGAAGGTGAAGTCGAAGCGGGGAAAGCGCGGGGGCGGCTCGGCAGGGGCGGCGCCCGGGGCGAAGTGGGATCTGACGCGCTCCGTGCCTTCGCTGCGCCTCATCACGATGCCGCGAGATACGAACAACTTCGGCACCATCTTCGGCGGCGTGATTCTCAGTTACATCGACCAGGCGGGATACATCGAGGCCCGCAAGCATGGGCCGCACCGCTGGGTCACCGTCGCGCTCGACAAGGTCATCTTCCACGCCCCGGTCCACGTCGGCGACATCGTCAACCTGCACACGCAGACGATCCGCGTCGGCACGACGAGCATCACGGTCAAGGTCCTCGTGCAGGTCGAGCGGTTCGCGACGCGCGAGATCGTGGATGTGACGGAGGCGCAGATGACGTTCGTCGCGGTAGATGAACAGGGTCGACCCACTCCCGTGGCGCACGTGGGGTAGCAGGCGCGCGTGCGCATCGACGACGAGGCGCGGCCAGGGAGCAGGTCGGGCCCGCCGTTCGCACGCGTCACGTGCAAAATGCGCCGAAGTGCCGGGCCTGCGCGGAGCCTTGTCCCGGCCTACGTCTGAAGTTGCTCGACGAGGTGGCGCGGCCAGTGATCGAGGAAGTTCTCGATCCAGCGCAGGTGCCGAGCGAATCCCGGCGCGTCCCAGCGGCGCTTGCCGTCCGTGACCAGGATGCGCCCTCGCTCGATCTCCACGAGCGGAGGCCGGGTGCGGAGAAGAAACTCCATCATTCGCGCGTCGATGAGGTCATAGGCGAATCGGCGATCCTTCGACTTGACGTGGAAAGAGCGGCTGAATTCAGCCGACTCGAAGTTGATGTCGGCAAAGCCCGCCGCGGCCGCGAGCCGGTCGAGCACGCCCTCGGGTCGGACAATCACCTCGCCGGCCGTGGGGAAGGGGAGGTTGACGATGGCGTAACTGAAGCGATAGGAGGTGGTCCGCCGGCTTTTGCCCGAGCCGCGCTCGATCTCGTAGTGGTAATCGCCGAGGAGCACGCCGCACGCATGGCCGTGAATGGTGCGCAGGCCGACCATCGTGTTGTGGGCGTATCGGTCGCGGCCCTGGCGGAAGACGGCGAAGTGCTCGTAGCGCGAGTCGTGATCGTGGTCCTTCTCGGGGAAGAAGCGAAGGTCGAGCGAGGCGGCGACGGCGCGCAGCGCCTCCGACCTCCGGCGCTCGCGCCGCGCGACGTACCAGGCGGAGATGACCATCCCCAGGCCGACGATCATAAAAAGGGCGACTTTGAGTGCAAAGTCGTCGTCGGCGGCGAGCAGCAGCGTCATGGCTTCGCCCCCCGGGCGCTCGGGCGCGGCGGCGCCGCCGGCGGGGTCGTCAGCGCGTGCAACCGCGCGATGCGGTCGTGCAGGGGCGGGTGGGTGCGCAGGACGCTGCTCAGTTCGTGCCCCTGCCCCTTGAGCGCGCTCTTCATGGGGTTGACGATGTAGAGGTGCGAGGTGGCGCGGTTGGCGACTTCAAGCACTTCGCGGCACGAACCGAGTTTCTCCAGCGCGCCGATCAGACCCTGCGGATACCGCGTCAGTTCGACCGCCCCGGCGTCGGCGAGGTACTCGCGCTCGCGGCTCACGGCCATGCGAATCATCATCGCGAGCGTGGGCGCGATGATCATGAGGATGAGGGCGATGACGAAGACGACGATCATGAGGACCGCCGCGCCCTTGTTGTCGCCGCCGCCGCGGCGCGAGGAGCGCCGCCCGCCTCCGGACCAGAAGTGAATGCGCATCATCTGGAGCGCGGCGTCGGAGGCGAAGACGATCAGCCCGACCATCGTCGCCATGAGCATGGCAAAGCGGATGTCGTAGAAGCGGATGTGGGAGATCTCGTGGGCCATGACGCCAGCGAGTTCATCGCGGCTGAGTTTCTCGCGCAGGCCCCTGGTGATGGCGACGGCGGCGTGCTGCGGATCGCGGCCGGTGGCGAAGGCGTTGAGGGCGGAGTCGTCGATGAGGTAGACCTTGGGCGCGGGGATGCCGGCGGCGATGGCGAGTTCCTCGACGACGTTGTACAACTGCGGATCGTCCTGCTTGGCGATCTCGCGAGCGCCGCTGAGAGCGAGAATCGCCTTCGAGCCGCCGTAGAAACTCCACGTGCCCGCCAGCACGGCGACGATCGCGGCCGCGACGGCGCCGAGGATGAGGGACGCAACGAGATTGACCTCATCGCTCGCCGCGCCGGAGTAGACGGCCAGGAGCGTGGTCACCGCCATGCCGACCACCACGACGAGCAGCCCCATGCCGAGCATGAGCAGGGCGCTGCGGCGCTTGTTGCGGCGGATCAGGTCGTGAAACGTCACGTTGGCGGGAAGGCCGCGGATCGCCGGGTTTTCGGTGTGAATCGCTTCGGACATGGGGAGTCCAACCACAGAGGCACAGAGGACACAGAGGGCGCACCGAGGGGGAGGAAGAGTCAACGGCCGCAAAGAGGCACAAGAGGCGCACAAGGGGAGGGACAGTGAATCCAGTGGCCGCTGACGCGACCTCCAAAGCGGGCGCACTCATCGGGCTCACTCAGCCCCGATGCTCGCGCCATCTGCTCCTTCCCTCTTCTGTGCATGCTGTGCCTCTTTGCGGCCATGGCACTTATGCTGGCAATTCTCTTTGCGCCCTCTGTGCTCTCAGTGTCTCAGTGGTTGGCTTTCGGTTCTAGAACTGCACCTTCGGCGCTTCGCGCTCCGCCTCGGTGGTCAACTCGAAATACTCGCGCTCCTTGAAGCCCAGCAGGCCGGCGATGAGCACGCCCGGGAAGGTCTCGATCTGCTCGTTGTACTGCTGCGTGGTGCGGTTGTAGTGCTGCCGCGCAAAGCCGATCTTGTTCTCGGTGCTCGTGAGTTCCTCCTGGAGGGCGAGGAAGTTCTGGTTGGCCTTGAGGTCGGGGTACGCCTCGCTGAGCATCATCAGGCGGCCGAGGACCTGGCCGAGTTCGCCTTCGGCCTGAGCCCTGGCGGCGACGCCCGTGGTGTTGACGGCCTTGGCGCGGGCCGAAATGACCGCGTCGAGCGTCTGCTTCTCGTGGGCGGCGAAACCCTTGACGGTGTTGACGAGATTGGGGATCAGGTCATAGCGGCGCTTAAGTTGCACGTCGATGTCCGACCAGGCCGTCTCCGAGGCGATCTCCTTGCGCTTGATGGAGTTGAAGACTCCGATGGCCCACAGGAAGAGAAAGACGAAGGCCCCCGCGAAGACCAGAAGGGCGATGGCGGCTGCTCCCACGACAGGCTCCTTTCAAGGATCGATGGGACAATTCGACGATGTAGCATCATCGGGTGATAGGGAAAAGGCAAGCGCGGATGCCCGGCCCGTCCCGCGGCAGCCCGGGCGGGACACGTCAGCGCACTTGCACCGCCCGGCCCGTCAAGGTAGCATGAACCATGAATGAGCCGCATCGAAGCGTGAGCGTTGACCAGATCAACTGGGGCGAAGTGCTGCTCATCACCCGCTTGGGACGGGCGCTGTCGCTCTCGCTCCAGCCCAATCGGATCATCATGGGATTCGTGCTCGTCGCGGTGCTGATGGCGACGGGGACGCTGTGGGATGGACTCTTCGGCGCGCGGGTCGGCCCGGCGGGCCTCGGCTCGGCGCCGCTGAGCGAAGCGGCGCTCGACGAACGGCTGCGGCCGCTGCTGGGCGACGAGTCGCTCATCTCTGAGGATCGCGCGGCGGCGCTGGGCGCGGAGGAGTCGCTGCGCCCGGCCGCGGTGCGCGACGCGATCGAGTCCACGTACCGCGCCCGCCCGGCCGAGGAGCGGGTGGAATACCGCGGTGCGGTTGAGGCGGCGCTGATGCAGGTCCGCCTCGCCGAGCCGATGGGCGTCTTCGAGGCGACCGCGCGGGCTGTCATCGAGCGGACCCGCGACATCCTCAGCGCCGCGCTGGCGCTCGACGGCGGTCTGGTCTTCTCGAGCGTCGCGCAACTGCTCGAGATTCCCGCGATCCTCTTCGCCGAACACGCGGGTTTCGCCGTCGTTTACGGCGTGTGGTCGCTCGTGGTGCTGCTGATCGGCTCGGCGGCGATCTCACGTTCGGCGGCGTGCCAATTCGCGATCGAGCAGTACATCCCCTGGACGACGTCGCTGGCGTTCGCGCTCAAACGCTGGGTGGCGATCCTCGGAGCCCCGGGCCTGCCGCTGGCGGGGCTGGCGATCGGCGCTGCGGGGCTGGCGGTGGGCGGGTTGCTCCTGGCCGTGCCGGGGCTCAACGTGCTCGGCGCGGCGCTCTACGGCGTCGCGCTGATCGGCTCGGCGATCGCCGCGTGTCTCATCGTCCTCACGGTGCTGGCGAGCGCGCTGCTTGTGCCCGCCGTCGCCGTGGATGCCGCGGATGCCCCCGACGCGCTCGCGCGAGCCTACTCCTTCGTGCGCAACCGTCCGCTGCACTGGCTGGCGTACGCGCTGACGGCGTTCGTGCAGGGGCTGCTCGGGCTGCTGCTGGTGGCGCTGATCGCGGCGATTGCGATCAACTTCGCGGCGTGGGGCGCGGGGCTGATCGTCACTCCGCCGGCCGTGGAGGCGCTGGGCGGCGGGGCGGCGGTGACGCAACTCATGCCCGAGGACCGCGCGTGGATGCTCACGGGCACGCATCGCGCCGCCGGAGCGATCATCGGCCTGTGGCGCACCGTCGTCGCCGGGTTCGTCGCCGGGTGGGTCCTCTCCTACTTCTCCTGCGCCTCGACGGTGCTCTACTTCCTCATGCGCAAGGCCACGGATGACCAGGACCTCGAGGAGATCTGGCAGCCGGGAATGATCGAAGGAACGATGGCGCCCGGGCGCGCGGCGGTCGACGAGGATCAGGAATCGCCCTGATCGTGGAGGCGGTTGTGCGGCCGCGCATGCCGTTGAGCCGATAGGATCGGGTCATGGCCGCGTCCAGCGCCGCCACGCGCGGCCCCTTCACCATCGCACACGTCACGCACGAAGCCGTCGAGAAGATGGGCGGCATCGGCACGGTGCTCGAAGGGATGATGACCAGCGCCGTGTACCAGTCGGCGGTGCGGCGTTCGATCCTCGTCGGGCCGATGGGGGGGCATCACTTCGCCAGCCCGCTGCGCCGCCTCGGCCCGCACGTCAACGTTCGCTACAGCAGCGCCGACGGCATCGACTTCGACGGCCTGGGGCGCAAGTTCCACCCGATTCAGTGGGCGTTCGGCGTACACATCGCCTACGGCATCCGCACCTACGAGAAGAACGGCTACAACCGCGACGGCAGCGCCGAGGTGCTGCTCATCGACGTCTCCAATCCCAACCGCGAGCAACTGGGCATCTTCAAGATGCGCCTGTGGGACCGCTTCGGCATCGACGCGCGGCGCTACGAGCACGACTGGGGCTTCGAGGAATATGGCCGTCTCGCCGAGCCGGCGTTCTATGCGCTCTCCGCGATCGTGCCGCAGGACGAGTTGCCGTGCATCATCCTCAGTCATGAGTTCATGGGCCTGTGCACGGCGCTCAAGGCGGTGATGGACGGGGGCGAGGCGTTCCGCACGGCGTTTTACGCTCATGAGTGCGCCACGGCGCGGCGGATCGTCGAGCACCACGCCGGACACGACACGGCGTTTTACAACATCATGCGTCAGGCGGCGCAGCGCGGGCAGTTCGTCGAGCAGGCGTTCGGCGACCAGTCGGCCTACATGCGCCACGCGCTCATCTCGCGCGCCCATCAACTCGACGCCATCATCGCCGTCGGCGATCCGACCGCCGAGGAGATGGCGTTTCTGAATCCCGAGACGAAGCGGGCCAGGATCGACCTGGTCTACAACGGCCTGCCCGCCTACTTCGCCGACCTCGCCGAAGAGAGGCGCAGCCGGAGGATTATGGACGAGTGGGCGCAGAAGGTCATCGGCTATCGCCCCGACGTCCTGATGACGCACGTGGCGCGGCCGGTGATCAGCAAGGGCTTCTGGCGCGACCTCAAAGTCGCATCGCACCTTGACCGATTGCTTGGCGCGGAAGGGCGCACGGGGCTGCTCATCATCCTCACCTGCGGCGCTCCGCCGCGCGCGCTCGATGACGTGAATCGCATGGCGCGCGAATACGGCTGGCCCTGGCACCACCGAGACGGCTATCCCGACCTGGCCGGCCCCGAGATCGAACTCTACCGACTCGTCCAGCACTACAACGTCGGGCACGCCAACGTCAAGGTCATGCTCGTGAACCAGTTCGGCTGGAGCCGCGAGACGCTCGGCGAGGCGGCGTCGAAGGAAATGTCGATGACGGTGCTGCGCCAGGCGACGGACGTCGAGTTCGGCCAGTCCGTTTACGAGCCCTTCGGCATCGCGCAACTCGAGCCGCTCGGCAGCGGAGCGATCTGCGTCGCCAGTTCGGTCTGCGGGTGCGTCGCGTCGTACCGCCATGCGCTGGCGGGGCTGGGGGCGGAACAATCCGCGACGCCCAACGTCGTCGTCGCCGACTACACGCGCCTCGATCAGCCCATGAGTCTGGCCGAACTGCTGGCAATGACGCAGGCGCAGCGCGACCGGATCGAGGAGCGCGTGGCGCAGGAGGTCGCGCGGCGGCTGCATGAGGCGCTCCCGCGCGGCGAGGCGGATGCGGTGCGGCTGCTGGAGCGCGGCCGCGAACTCGCCGACCGGATGAGTTGGGATGCGGTGATCGCGGAGGAACTGCTGCCGGTGCTGAGTCGCATCACTGCGCCGCAACCAAGCGCAGCGGAGGTCGCTGCGTCGAGTACGTGATCCCAAAGCCCCGGCACTCCCGTGCCGGGGAGGAGAGAGAAGGTCGCGCTCCTATCGAACCTCACTCAATCCGCGCCACATTGCTCGTGCCGCAGGTGGTGAGGTCGAGCAGTTGCAGATACCCGCCGCAGGCGGCGGGGCCTGCGCTGGCGTTGAGCGTCCGCGAGCCGTTCTGTCCCGCGCCGCCCTGCCATGCGAGTTGGATCTGGTTCGACCCGAGTCCGAGTTGCGTGCCGGGGCAGGGGCGGTTGTTGGGAATGGTGAATGAGCCGGTGTTGCGGGCGAAGATGAGGGCGACCTGACCCTCGGGCGTCGCGTCGGACCACTCGATCTGGATTGGTCCGCCGGAGGGGCAGGTTCCGCCCACACTCAGTTGCGGACCGTCAACAAGCCGGAATTGGACAACGAAGGCATCGCGGTCTCCACGAAATGCATTACGGCTTCCCTCGAAATCAGTCGATTGAGTGCTGCCGACGATCAGCGCGCTGCCCGCGTCATTGAGGACGATGCCGTAGCCGAAGTCGCTCGCTGCTCCGCCGAGGTAGTAGGACCAGAGGATCTGGCCGGAAGGGCTCATCAGGCCCACGAACGCGTCGCTAAGCCCGCCGTGATACGAGTTGAGGTGGCCTTCAAGATCGGTTGAGTCGGTCAGCCCTGTGACACAGATGTGTCCGGAATCATCAACATCGAGTCCGAGGATTTCATTCTGAAACTCGCTTCCAGTCCAATGCGTTTGCCAGAGGACGTTCCCCACCGGATCCAACTTCATGACATATCCGCAACAGCCTGCGAGCCACTCCTGCCCGGTTACGATGATGTTCCCATCGCCGGTGAGGTGCATGTCGAGGATGCAGAACGAGTTGACCTGAACGTAGTACATCCACTCAAGTTGCCCGGACGCGCTTACCTTCAAGATGAAAGGACAATAATCGAACAGCGGATCAAAAGTGTTCCGTCGCCCCTCGAAGTCAAGGGACGCGGTCGAACCAATAACGAGGATGTCGTCGTTCTCGTCGATGGCGATCGCATCTCCATGGTCGTGGACCTGTTGTTCGCCAGTTCCTCCAAGGTAGAGCATCCACTGCACGCCCAGCGCAGGATCGACCTTCGCCACAAAGGCGTCGAATCCACCATAGTGAGTGTTGAGCCGTCCTTCGAATGCAGAAGATCCCGTCCATCCCGTGACGACGATGTTTCCCAGGCTGTCGAGAGCGATGCCGTGGCCCTCATCGCGAGCGGCGCCTCCGAGGTAGTACATCCACTCAAGCGCTCCTGATGTGTTCAGTTTCAGCGCAAACACGTCGGTCGCGCCTCCGTGGTGGGAGTTGAGACGCCCGGCGAAGTCGGTCGAACCAGTCCTTCCCGTCAAGAGAGCATTCCCATCGGTGTCGAGCGTCATGCAGGGCGTCGCGAAGATGGACATGTGGTCATCTCCGCTGCCGCCGAGATAGGTCATCCGGACCAGCGCTCCCGAGGGATTCAGTTTCATGACGAACACGTCATAGCCGCCGTAGGGCAGATTGTTGCGCCCCTCAAAGTCAGGCGATGACGTCGTGCCGCAGACGATGAAGTTGCCGCCGGCGTCCCTTTCGACGTGCCTGCCCGTCTCGGCGCCGCTCCCTCCGCGATAATCCATCCACTCGATGTCCGGATCGATGATGAGCGGGCGCGTGGGATCGACCGGGTCATCGAGAGTGACGCCGTAGGTCGTGCCGTCGATGAGTTCGAAGCGGGCGGGGATGGTAGGATTGGACGAGCCGCGTGTGTCAGCAAGCGGCGCAGCGCGTGCGACGTCCAACGCCGCTTCCTGACGGGCGCGGCTCGTTGATTCGTCCTGTGACGCATCGGCAATTCGGCGCGGCGCGGAGCCTTTGCCCCGGTTTGCTGAACTTCCCTGCCACACGAGCGGCGCACCGTCGCGGAGGGTGCCGAAGGTTGTGGCGATCTCGAGATCGCCATCTTCGTTCACGCACAGCGAATCGATGCCGTCGTAGTGGATTCGGATCTGGGCGTAATCCGCGCCGGGGGTGCAGTGGAACTCGTACTTCATCACTCCGTCGTCGTTGCCGGTCACGAGCAGGTCGATGCCGTCGTAGAGATTCTCGTACACGACTGCGCCGAATGAGGGGACGTTGCTGGCCGTCTCGCGGCCTTCGCCGCCGACGAAGTAGTTGAACTTCGCCGTCTGCTCCTGCGCGCCGCGCGGGGTGACGGGGTTGCTGTCGGGGAAGGTAACGGTGAGCGTGAGGTGCTCGTACGCCGGGGCAGAGTCTTCGACGCCCCGGGTTTCGTCGAAGGAAAGGTCATGGTCGTCGATGGAGGCAATCCGGGGCGGCGCAAAGCCTCTGCCCCGGCTTGCATTCGTTGCATCTTCGATTGGCCTAGCGAGATGCATCGTGAACGACGACTCGCGGAAGGCGACATCGAGGCCGCGCGACTTGAGGCCGTAGTGGACCGTCGCATCGCTCCACTGCCCCCGATTCTCGACGAAGTAAACCCCTCGCAGGCCGAGGTTGAATCGCTCGGCCGCAGCGGGGCGGCGCGGCGCCGCATCATCGGGGGGCAGTGCGACTTGTCCCCCAACAGGCGCGACGAGGGCGAGGGACAGCAGAGTCGTGGCTATCGCGACGTGGCAGGTCGTGGTCCGCATGATGGCTCCTTCGGCGGAGGTTCGCCCCGCCAACTGAGAGTCTAACGCAAAACCAGCCGCGGCACAAGGGCAACGGCTGGTTTTGGCTCAGTTCTTGACGAAATGTCGCAGACCTGCCGGCGGTCAATAGCGGTAGTGCTCGGGCTTGTACGGACCCTCGACGGGTACGCCGATGTAGGCCGCCTGCTTGTCCGTGAGGCGCGTGAGTTTCGCGCCGAGTTTGCCCAGGTGAAGGCGGGCAACTTCCTCGTCGAGGATCTTGGGCAGCGTGTAGACCTTCTTCTCGTACTGGTCGCGGTTCTTCGCGAGTTCGACTTGCGCGAGGACCTGGTTGGTGAAGGAAGCACTCATGACGAAGGAAGGATGTCCGGTGGCGCAGCCGAGGTTGAGCAGCCGCCCCTCGGCGAGGATGAGGACGCTGTGGCCGTCGGGGAAGGTCCACATGTCGTACTGCGGCTTGATGTTGGTGCGCTTGACGCCCTTGATCTTCTTGAGGCCGGCCATGTCGATCTCGTTGTCGAAGTGGCCGATGTTGCCGATGATGGCCTTGTCCTTCATGCGGGCCATGTGCGCGGCGGTGATGATGCCGAAGTTGCCGGTGGTGGTGATGAAGAGGTCGGCCTTGTCGGCCCAGTCATCGACCGTGCCGACCTGATAGCCCTCCATCGCGGCCTGCAAGGCGCAGATCGGATCGATCTCGGCAATGACGATGCGGCAGCCCTGCCCCTTGAGCGCCTGGGCACATCCCTTGCCGACGTCGCCGTAGCCGCAGATGAGAGCGATCTTGCCGGCGAGCATCACGTCGGTGGCGCGGTTCAGGCCGTCCACGAGCGAGTGCCGGCAGCCGTAGAGGTTGTCGAACTTGCTCTTGGTGACGGAGTCGTTGACGTTGATGGCGGGGAAGAGGAGCGTTCCGGCCTTCTGCATTTCGTAGAGCCGGTGCACGCCGGTGGTCGTCTCTTCGGAGACGCCCTTGATCTTCGGCGCAATGCGCCTCCAGGCGCCGCCGTCTCGCCGGGCGATGTCGCGAAGGAGGTTGAGGATTACACCCCACTCTTCGGGGTCGTTGTCGGCGTCGAAGGCGGGGATCTTTCCGGCCTTCTCAAACTCGAGGCCCTTGTGGATGAGCAGCGTCGCATCGCCTCCATCATCGACGATGAGATCGGGACCGGATCCGTCGGGCCAGAAGATCGCCTGCTCGGTGCACCACCAGTACTCCTCGAGGGTCTCGCCCTTCCAGGCGAAGACGGGGGTGCCCCGGGGGTCGGCGACGGTGCCTCCGGACTCGGGCCGGCCGACGACGACGGCGGCGGCGGCGTGATCCTGCGTGCTGAAGATGTTGCAGGAGACCCAGCGGACATCAGCGCCGAGTTCGACGAGGGTTTCGATGAGCACGGCGGTCTGGACGGTCATGTGCAGCGAGCCCATGACCTTGAGTCCTTGGAGGGGCTTCTGCGGGCCGTACTTGGCGCGGCAGGCCATCAGACCGGGCATCTCGTCCTCGGCGAGCATGATCTCCTTGCGACCCCACTCGGCGAGGCTGAGGTCCTTGACCTTGAAGGGGGGCCGGGCGGTCGAGGGATTGGTGCTGCCGGCGGGTCGGGCGGGGGCGATGGTGGTCATGTCGTGGGCGTCCTTCGGGTGAGTGTGTTCGCTTCGCGGGAAGTGCGGACCGGGCGGTTGGAGGGGGGGCCGCCAGCATTCATCCGTTCATCCGGATAGAGTGTAGAAGCGATGAGGGGCGCGGGCAAGCGGGGGCAGACACGCGCGCGCGAAGGTTCGGTTCTGCACAGTCGCTCACACCGCCGGATCAGTCGGGGCGACCGGAACCGTCGCTCGCGCGATTCCCGCCGCTCAACGACACGACCTGCGACGGGCGGTGTGCCAACGGTTCGACCTCCGTCGTGGCAATCTGCCACACAATATCGAGGCTGATCTCGAAGTGGCCGTGAACGAGCCGATTGCGAAACGAGACGATCCGCGCCCAGGGCATGTCGGGGCACTCGTTCTGCGTGACCTCCGAGACGTTGCCCGCCGCCTCGCCGATGATCTCCAGCGACCGGAACACGGCGTCCTGGGTCCGCTCATCGAGAGTGAACTGCTCAAAGGACCTTCCCGCGACATACCGCGCGACCTTGCGGCACGCCGTGAGCATGTCCGCAAGCCAGGCGGCGTCATCACGCGGCATAGAGGGAGACCACGCTGGAGTAGATGCTCTCGCGGCGATAAGGGTTTGACGAGCGTTCGATCACCTGCCGTTCGACCAGGTCCACGGCGCAGCCGAAGAGTCGCTCCAGATCGTCCGCAAGAAGAAAATACACATCCTCGAAGCCGCGACGCGGCTGCGCCTCAAACTCGACGAGAAAATCGAGATCGCTTTGGCCGGGCTGGAACGCACCGGTCGCGGCCGATTCGAAGAGGCTGAGCGACTTCACGCGATGCTTGGCGCACAGCGCGCGGAGGTTGCCGAGGTTCTGCGCGATGGGTGGAAGCATGTCTCTGAGTCCTATCCCGATCGGTGGCGCACAACCCCGGGTCAGTCACGCCTCTCGCGTCCCCGCGAGGGCGAAGAGGTCGGGGCCTTTGGCGCTGCGGTCGGGATGGAGGTGGGTGGTGCGGACCGCTTCGAGGCCGGCGGCGGCGAACCACGCGGCCATTTCCTGCGGCTTGAATCCGAGCCACTTGTGCCCCATCGTCTGCCGGTACTGCTCGCGGTCGTGCTCGAGCATGTCGATGACGAGCAGGTGCCCGCCGGGGCGGAGCAGCCGCGTCGCCTCCGCGATCGCCGCAGACGGCTCGGCCACGTGATGGAGCACGAGCGAAATCACCGCCGCATCGACGCTGCGATCGTCAAGGGGCAGATGGGTGAGATCGCCGTGGTGAAACTTCACGTTGGCGTGCGAGCCGAGTCGCTTGCGCGCCGCGGCGAGCATGGCCTTGGACATATCGACGACGTGAACGGCGGCGACGAGGGGTGCGAGGCGCGCGGCGATGTCGCCCGTGCCGCAGCCCAGGTCCGCCACGACCCACTTCGGATCGAGAAGGGCCAGCAGGGCTTCGTCGACGAAGGAGGAGCCGAAGAGTTCGCCCCGCACCGCGTCCCATTCGCCGCCGACGCGGCCGAAGTAGGCGATGGTGTCGGTGGCGCGCTTGGCGAGGATCTGCCGGAGGCGATGATCGTCCTGGCGGACCTGCGGCGGCGCGCCGAGTTGCCGCCGCGCCAGTTCCCACAACTCGCGCGACTCGGGCGGCAGCGCATCGGTGACGAGGCGATACATGCTCGCCGTGCCCTCGGAGCGGCGCACGATCCAGTCCCCCTCGAGGAGCGTCTTGAGGTGGCGGCTGACGGTGCTCTGCGGTAGTTGGAGCGTGGACGCGAGTTCGCCCACGCCGAGTTCCTCCGCTTCGAGCAGGCGCAGCAGGCGCAGGCGCGTCATTTCGCTCAGGAGCGCGAGGCGGTCGGTGAGGCGCTGGCGTGGTCCGGTGGCGGGCATGAGGTGAACCGGCGTCGTGCGGCCGCGAGCGTCATCGATCCGGATCGATCTTGAGGCTCGGCCCGACGACGGCGAAGTAGGACTGGAGTTTCTCGATGATCTGCGGATTGTCGGGTTCGATCGCGTAGGCCTGGCGCAGGCGGTGGGTCGCTGCCTCGGTCTTGCCGATCGACTCGTAGAAGAGGGCGAGTTTCCAGTAGGTCAGGACGGTCGGAGTGCGTTCGATGCGGACGGCGGTGCGGTAGGCGAGTTCGGCGGAGTCGGGGTCGCCGTACTTCGCGGCCATGTCGCCCCAGAGGAGGTAGTCGCGCACCTCGCCGCGACTCTGGGCCGCGTCCTTGAGGAAAAGCACCATGCCCTGCTTGTCGCCACTCTGGGCCATCGCCTCGGCCAGGGCGGTGCCGATCTCGAAGGTCAAGTTCGGATCGCGGCTGGACTGCTGGTAGGCGATCTCAAGGTGAGTGCGGGCGCGAAGCGATTCGCCTTGCGCGAGCAGGGCCCGGCCGACGCCGTAGTTCGCGACGGTGTCTTCGGGCTTGACTTCGAGCACCTGCTCGTAGGCGAGTTGCGCCTCGGGGAAGCGGTCGCGCTCGAGGTAGTACGCCCCCTCTTCGCGCAGTTCGATGAGGGACTTCTTGGCCGAGCAGCCGGGGGCTGCGAGCGAAGCGACGATCATGAGCAGGGCCATCCACCGTGCCATGCGAAGACTCCTTGAACGTGCGTGACGCACGGGGCATGATATCACGCTCCTGCGCGGGCGTGGCGCCCGGCCCGGCGGCGCTCGACCCGTTATGCTTCGGCCGATGGTGCTTCGAACCGTGATTCTCCGCCACGACCTGCCCGACGGCAGCGGCCACTTCGACTGGATGTTCGCGTTGGACGATCCCCCGGCGTCGCGGCTGGCGACGTGGCGCTGCGCCGTGCGGCCGGATGAGGCGGAGGTGGGGGCGGTCGTCCCCATGGAGGCGCTCGCGCCGCACCGAACGGCCTATCTGACGTTTGAGGGACCGCTGGACGGGGGCCGGGGGTCGGTGCGACGAGTGGCGGCGGGGTGGTGGCGGCCCACGGAGGAAGTGGAGCCGGCCAGAGCCTTGGCGGGCGAGGGCGGCGTTGAGATCGCGTGGGACGGATCGGCGGGTCGCCAGCACTGGCTGCTGGGGTCGCGCGCCGCGACGCGCTGCGCTTGAGTGAGAATCGAAGCGGCGGCCTTGCACGCGCCGGGTGCGTCGGGTAGGCTATCCGTGAAGCCACGGCGCCCTGCTGGTCGATTTGCACTCAGGAGGATTCCATGAGCGGATCACAGGAAGACAATCCGAATCACCCCAAGATCAGGTTTTCCGAGCCGACGGGCTTCGCCGCGACGCCGCGCGCTTCAGCCTCCTCGGGATTCGAGGTCGAGCCGGGACCGGAGAAGAGCGTCAGCCTCTCGGACTCGGGCGCGCCGCTCGTCGAGGGCAGCAAGAAGATCCGCACCTTCGAGCGGCAGGGCGCCCACGAATCGCAGTGCAGTCGCCAACCCAATCTCACCGGCACGGGCGCGATCCACGTTCGCACCTTTCACTCCAAACTCAACTCCGACTCGCTGGCGTTCATGGACCAGACGATCAACGAGTGGCTCGACGCCCATCCGGAGTACGAAGTGAAGTTCGTGTCCTCGACGATCGGCGAATTCACCGGCAAGGTGCGCGAGCCGGCGCTGATCTGCCAGGTGTGGGTGTAAGGACAGTTGAACGGGACTGACCTCGCCCGACTCCTCGAGCCGATATCCCTTGCGGGCATCGACCACGGGAGCGATTCGACGTGTGCGGACTTCTGGGGATCATCGCACGACCGGGCGAGCGGCCGGTGGTTTCGGCCGTGGTCGCCGCATCGATGCGCGACCGTCTGGCGCACCGCGGTCCGGATGACTCCGGCCTGATCGAGCACCGCAACGTGCTCTTCGCGCATCGGCGCCTGAGCGTGATCGATCCGCAGGGCGGCGCGCAGCCGATGTGGTCCGCGGATCGGCGCTTCCTGCTCATCTACAACGGCGAGTTGTACAACGACGCCGAGATCCGGCGCGACCTGGCGCGACGGCACAACGCCCGGTTTCGCACGGCCTGTGACACCGAGACGCTGCTGGCGGCGCTGGCGACGTGGGGCGAAGCGGCCCTGCCGCGGCTGCGCGGCATGTTCGCCTTCGCGCTCTACGACTTCGTCGAGAATCGCCTGCTGCTGGCGCGCGACCCTCTGGGAATCAAGCCCCTTTACTGCGCGACCGTCGGCAGGGAGGTGGTGGTCGCGAGCCAGCCGGGAGCGATCCTCGCGCACCCGGCGATGCGCGCGGAGCCCGATCTGCCCGTCTGCTCGGCGTATCTTTCGACGATTCGCACGACGCTCGGAAGGCGGACGATGCACCGCGGCGTCGAGGCGGTCCTGCCGGGCGAGTACGTTGAAGTGACCTTCCGGGACGGCGAGCCTCGCTTTGAGCATCGCGCGTACTGGTCGGAGCCGGCAGCACAGCGCGATGACCTGAGTCTCGAGGATGCGGCGGAACTGGTCCGCGAGGCGGTGATCGACTCGGTGCGGTCGCACCTGCGCAGTGATGTGCCGCGCTGCCTGCTGCTCTCCGGCGGACTGGACAGCGCGATCATCGCAACGATCTGCCGCGACCTGGGCGCGAGCGACGTTCTTCGAACCTGGTGCGCGGCGGATGAGGATGACTGCGGCGGCGATCGCGCGCACGCGGCCCGCCTCGCGGCGCACCTCGGCGCGGCGCACCACGAAGTCATCATCGGCGAAAGGGAGTTTCGCCGCGCCTGGCTTGATCTCATCGCGCTCAACGGCGTGCCGCTGAGCACACCCAACGAGACGGCGATCCATGCCGTCGCCGCGGCCCTCAAGCCGCGCGCGACCGTGGCGCTGAGCGGCGAGGGGGCGGATGAACTCTTCGGCGGCTACGCGATGCCTCTGCTCTGCGGTCTCGATGCGATTCACGCCACGCGCCTCCATGCCTGGAGCGATGCGGCGCAACATCGCTACCGCGCCGAACTGCGATCGCAGTACGGCTCGGAAGCGATGGGCGGTGAAGCCGAGCACTTCCTGCGAGTGAACTCGTGGGTCCATCTATCGCGCAAGGCGGGGCTGCTCGCCGACGGCGCGTGCAGCGCGTGTGCCGGCGACTCGCTGCTCATCAACGAGATCGCCGCCGAGTTCGCTCGCCGAGACGAGGCAACTTTGCCTGCCGAGCAGCGCCTGCTGCGCGTGCAGCGGCGAATCAACCTCACCGGCCTGCTCGGGCGCCTCGACACCTCGACGATGGCCGCGGGCGTGGAGGGGCGGACTCCCTTTGCCGACGCGCGGCTGGCCGCCCTCGCCGCCTCGCTGCCCTTCGAGTACAAGTTTAACGCCCCGCGCGCGCCCGACGGCGGCTGGTCAAGCGCCAGCCGCACGCTCGAACGCGGCGGCGTCGAGACCAAGCGCGTTCTGCGCGCCGCCTTCGCCCGCGACATTCCTCCCGAGGTGCTCGAACGGCCCAAGGCGAGTTTCCCCCTGCCCTTTCAGCAGTGGCTCGGACCTGTCGCGGCGCGGCTGGCTTCGCGCCCGAGCGCCGCTTCCATCATTCGGCCCGAGATCTTCGCCTCGTGGGCCGCGGACCCCGCCGGGAACTGGCTGACTCTCTGGCCGCTTTGCAACCTCGCCCTGTGGATTGAGGCGCAGTGGGGCGCGGGGTTGGAGGGATTTGAGTTCGAGCCTCCCGCCGTGGATGTGCCGCACGCCGCCGGCGCCCTCACCGGAATCGGGTGAAACACCCAGGCCCGTCGCCGAGCGTTGACCATCCCGCCGCTTCGTCTACACTCTGCCCTTGAAGGGGGTTTGACGACCGATGCGCAATCGGAGGAACGGGCGTCCCGCCCGTTCGAGCCGTGCGGGCGGGACGCCCGCATCACTGTCGTCGAACACTCGCTTCCACGCCCGGAGATCTGAGCATGGCTGAGACGTTCCGCTGCACGCTGGTGACCCCCGAAGAGCAGGTGCTCGATGATGATGTGATCTACGTCACCTTCCCCGCGTGGGATGGTCAGGTCGGCATCGCGCCGGGGCGCAGCCCGCTGCTCGCCCGCGTCGGCATCGGCTCGATGCGGCTGGACTTCCCCGGCGGCGCCAGCCGGTGGTACATGCTCGAGGGGGGCTTTGCGCAGATGCTCGGCGACCGGCTGACGATCCTCAGCGACAAGTCCACGCCGGCGGAGACGCTCATCGCCTCCGACGCGGCTCGCGAACTCGAGGCGGCCCTGACCATGCCCGCGGCCGACGAGGAGGCGATCAAGGCACGCGAGAAGGCTCAGCAGGCCGCCCGCGAGAAGCGCCGCATGGCGCGCGTCGCGTCGGAACGCGGAATCTGAGGGAAGAAGGCATCGAGGCATCAAGGGATCAAGGGATCAAGGGATCAAGGCGTCAGGGCATTTGGTTAGCCGCGACGCGATGGTCTCGGAGCGGAGCGCGCCGAGCGTCCCACGAGCTCCTCACGTCGCCGCCCCCGGTCGGTATACCGCCTCGATGTCATCCCCGATGCGGCGCAGGCGTCCGAGCCTGAACCGCGGCGCCGCCTCCATCGAGTTGACGTTGAGCCCGCGAACCGGCCCGATGGCCTCGGCGTCGCCGAGCACCTTGGGCGCGAGGTAGACGATCAACTCATCGACGAGTCCGGCGCGGAGGAGTTTGCCGACCAGGCCGCCGCCCGCCTCGACGAGCACGCGCGTGGCGGCGTGCTGGTCGGCCAGGCGGCGCATGAGCAGGGCCAGGTCGATGTCGCCGCGCAGCGGCGCGACAGGCAGAATCTCGACGCCGCGCTCGACGAACTGCGCGATCACCGCCTCGTGGCCGGCCACGGCCGACTCATCGACCGCGATCGACGTCGGCGCCTCCCGAGCCGTCTTGACCACCTGCGCGTCGATCGGCGTGATGAGCGAGGGATCGACGATGACGCGCCGCGGCAGGCGCGGCACGCGCCGCGTGTTGCGCGGCGTGAGCAGCGGATCGTCGCTGAGCACCGTGCCCACGCCCGTCATGACGACGTCCATCCGCGCGCGCAGCCGATGGACGGCGGCGCGGCTGGCGGCGCTGGAGATCCAACGGCTGCGCCCGTCGCGCGTGGCGATCGCCCCGTCAAGCGTCTGCGCCCACTTGACGATGGTCCACGGCCGGCCCTGCGTCACGCGACGGACGAAGGAATCGGTGAGGCGGATGGCGCGCGGCGCATCGAACCACTCGACCCGTACGCCCGCCTGCTCAAGGCGCGCTGCTCCGCCGGCGGCGGGCGGGTTCGGGTCGCGCCGCGCGATGACGCACCTCGCGATGCCGGCGCTGATGATCGCCTCGGCGCAGGGCGGCGTCTTGCCGGTGTGGGCGCAGGGTTCGAGCGTGAGGTACATCGTCGCCCCTCGCGGGTCGCGGCCGCGCCGGCGGCAGTCTTCCAGCGCGTTCACTTCGGCATGCGCCTCGCCGAAGCGCCTGTGCCAGCCTTCGCCGATGATGGCGCCCGCCGGATCGACGATGACGCAGCCGACGAGCGGATTCGGCTCGACGCGCCCGATTCCGCGCGCGCCGAGGCTGGCAGCGCGGTTCATCATGTCGAGGTCACGGGTCATGCGACCAATGCTAGGGGCACGTCTGATCTGAGATGACTCGCTTCAGTGGCGGCGGGACATGCGACCTCGGCCGACCTCGGATACGGTTGTTCGATGAGGTGTGAACAATCGGGGACATCCCGGCAGTTTCGCACGAAGCCTTCTGATCGAGCGATTGGCTGGTTTGGTGGAGCCTTGTTTGGCCTTGCTAGTCTGGGCTCCGGCATCGGTGCCCTGGTTGCGGATTCACCACAGGACCGTTTTTCTTCGTTGTTTGCCTGCATCGTCTCTGGCTTGTTCGTGCTTCTGAGCGTTTACCTGCTGCTGTGGTGCAAGCGACACCTGTTAGTCCTGGGAACTGGACGGATTGAGCGCCGCGACGTCGTTCGCTTGAAAGCACTTCGGGCGTCGGAGATTTCTGCTGTGCAGTGGCGAAGGCAACCGAAGGGCGGCAGCGTCGTGTTGCGCGACGGGCGGCGACGATTGGTGATTGTGTTCAATAACTACACTCCCGTTGCGAAGCGTGAACTCGTGGATGCATTGCGCAAGTCGATTCCGGCGGCGGCGGCGCAATCCGGCTGGGACGAATTCCAAGCATGGCAAAGGCCAAAATGCTCTGACCCCGAGCTAATTCGCCGGGTGCCTCGAACTGCGCTGATTTGCAGTCTGCTTGCAATGGCCGTGGCGATTGCGACGATGGTTGTGGTCGACACAATGGGGGCATCTGTGCCGGGTGGTGCGGAAGACGTGTCGCTCGCGCAGCGCATCGCGACGGTGGTGATTGGGTTTGGATCCATCCCGCAGCTGCTCAAGGCCGTGGTATGGCTGTCAGCGCGATTGAAGGCGATGGATGAATAATGCACGGTGGCAGCTCAGCAGCACCGCACCAGCCGCTCGCGCGGGAGGCGGTGCGACTCGATGAGATCCTCGATCTCTGCGAGGAAGCGCCGGCCGTCTTCGACGTAGCCGGCCGTGGGCTTGAGTTCCGGCCGCAGCGCGGCGAAGTAGCGGTTGAAGCGGATCATCAGCACCTCGCGCACGTACTTGGCGAGCATCGACGCCAGCGCCACGGGCAGGTGCGAATCTTCCGCCTTCTCCGTGAAGGTGATGGTCATGCGCCTGGAGTTGAGCGCCAGTTCGTAGCGGCTGATTGAATCTTCCTCGTCGAGGATGCGGATCATCGCCTCGGGGAAGAGCATCTGGAGCGGCTCGCGGTAGCGCATGCGGGCGCCCTGGCGATCGACGACGACGCGCGGATGATGTTCGCCGTACACATCCATGATCGCGGCGAGGTGGCGACCGACGAGGTGGAAACTCGCAGCCGACTTGGTCCGCACGCGGCCGACCGCCTCGTTGAACTGCGCCTCGCTCAATGCGTGGCAGCGAAGGGAGGCGGCGCCCACGTTGGCGCGTTCCAGTGCCTTCGACAGGACGTTGGCGTCGATGCGCAGTTTCGTCGCGTCGTTGCCCAGCGGAAGCGCCAGCGCCGGCCCGCCGTACCACGGCTCACGCTCGAGATGCGCCCACGCACCCGGAGCGATCGCCTCGATCAACGCCCGGTCGCTCTCCGGAACGGTCGCGCCGACGCAGCGCAGGAACGCGAGCACGCCGCGCTCGAGGTGGGCGAGGGGGTGGCGAGCGGGATCGTCGGCGTCGGCGGCGGAGCGCTTGAGGCGCTTGGAATCGCAGACGACGATGCGGCCCTTCGCGGAGCCGACCTGCTTCGCGACGGCGCCGCGGAGCATCGACCAGAGTTTCGGCGCCCCGGCGGCGGCGTCGTTCGCGGGCAGCGCGAGCACGGCGCAGGCGACGGTCAGCGGGCCGAACATCGGCCCGTAGCCCGCCTCATCCACGCCCGCGTAGACCAGCATCGCGGTCACTCTAGCGGCCCGGGACTATCCTTGCCCACCGGCATGGCGACGCAGCGCGGCAAAGTTCTCGTGGCGATGTCCGGCGGCGTTGACAGCAGCGTCGCCGCGGCGCTTCTGCTGCGCGAAGGCTACGAAGTCGTCGGCTGCTTCATGCGCCTCGGTTCGCCGGGCGAGACGTTCAATGAGTTGACGGAGTTCGATGAACCGCGCCCGTCAGGAAGCGGACAAGACGCCGAAGAATGCAGAAACCCGCTTCCTCACGGGCGCGGCTCGTCAGACCCCATCCGCATCGGCCACCAGGGCTGCTGCTCGATCAACGACGCGGCCGACGCGCGGCTCGTGGCGGCGAAACTCGGCGTGCCGTTCTACGTCGTCAACTTCAAGAAGGACTTCGGCCGCATCATCGACTACTTCGTCGGCGAATACAACGCCGGCCGCACGCCCAATCCCTGCGTGCGGTGTAACGACTGGCTCAAGTTCGGCAAGTTGCACGATTACGCGAAGCAGATCGACGCGGATTTCGTCGCATCGGGGCATTATGCACGGATCGATCGGGACAGCGATGCGATTCGCCTCCTGCGCGGCGTCGACCGCGACAAGGATCAGAGTTACGTCCTCTTCGGCGCACCGCGCGCGAGATTGAACGAGATGCTCCTGCCCGTCGGCGGATACCGCAAGAGCGAGATCCGCCAACTCGCGCGCGAGTTCGACCTGCCTGTCTTCGACAAGCCCGACTCGCAGGAGATCTGTTTCGTCCCCGACAATGACTACGCGGGACTGGTGAAGCGGCGCACGCCCCAAGCGGTGCAGGCCGGGGCGATTCTCGATCCCGAGGGACGCGAAATCGGCGAGCATGCCGGCCACCAGCATTTCACCATCGGCCAGCGGCGCGGCGTGGGCGTGGCGCTGGGCTATCCGATCTATGTCGTCGATCGCGATGCGCAGCGCAACACCATCACCGTCGGCCCGCGCGAAATGCTCCTCGCCGCCGGCTGCACAGTGCGCGAGACGAACTGGCTCGTCGATGAGTCGCCAGTAGGGGAGTGGATCCGGTGCGAAGCGAAGATCCGCTACAACAGCGACCCCGTTCCCGCTCAGGTGCGGCGTCTTGATGAGGATGCGATCGAGGTGTGCTTCGACGAGCCGCAGTTCGCCGTCGCGCCGGGCCAGGCAGTTGTGTGCTACCGCGCCGACGAGCCGGATGTGGTGATGGGCGGCGGGTGGATTGACGCGGCGTCGTAGTCGCTGAGGGCTGATCTATGCGAATTGCAACTCGGATCGGCCTGCTCCTGCTGCTCGGGTTCGTCATCAACGCCATGATCGTCGTGCGCATGGCGACATGGACTACGCATCAAGCAGCCTACGAGGAAATTCCAGAATCAGAGACTCACGCGATCTGGAGGCGTGAACTACCTGGCGTTGAACCATGGGCGAGGGCCCGGGGATCGAGGGGCATCGGCGGCGCCGTGTCCTGCACGTCCATTGGCGCCGATCATGAGTACACCGGGTTGAACTGGGAGTTTCGGGTCATTACTGTAATCGACGTGGGATGGCCCCTGCGGGCGTCGCGAGGGGTGTATCACATGTGGGGTGGTGCAACGACACAACAGACTTCGACATCGGGGATGCTCGTATTACCGAATCGATGGCTTCGACTCTCCCTTCCGGGTGCTCAGATTGGATCGGATCGACTGATTCCTGTGAGACCGCTGTGGGGCGGACTGGCTCTCAACACGCTGCTGTATGGCCTGACGGCGGGTGCCGTCGGATGGATTGTGATGCAGGTCCGCCGCCGCGCGCGGCTGGATCGGCGATGCTGCGCGGCGTGTCGCTACGACCTTCGCGCTTCACTCAAGGATGATCTGGTGTGCTGTCCGGAATGCGCTGCCGAGTATGCGATGGATGTCTTTCGACGTCCGCGGCAGTTGCTTCGGCGCTGGATGACGGTCTACTGCGTCCCGCTGCTCGTGCTCGGCGGCATGTGGCTCTTCAGCGATTCGCTGGCCAACGCGCGTGAGACCGTGCGAATCAAACTGAACGAGCCGGCATACTACTTCGGATGGCCGACGGTGTTCAACACGATTGTGCTGACGGCGCTGGTCTTGGTGTCCGCGTATTCGCTCGCGATGCGCTGTTATGAGGATCGACCGCGCTCAGCGCGGGTTGTGCTTGCGGCGACGGTTTCGCTCGTTCTGACGGCGTTGTGCCTGCCCGCGGCGCTCCTCCTGATTCACGGACTGTCGCCGTAACGATCAGACCCACATCGCGACACCTTTGCTCGTCCCTTCGTGCCGCCTTTGTGACTTCGTGTCCTTTGTGGTGAGCGCTCGCCGTCCGCCACCTGCCATTACCCGTTCCAACTTCGCTTCGCCGGCCCCGTGTAGACACTCAGCGGCCGGATGAGGCGATTGTCGGCGTGCTGCTCCATGATGTGGGCGCACCAGCCGGTGATGCGGGACGCGACGAAAATCGGCGTGTACTGCGGCACGGGGATGCCCATCGTGAAGTACGTCAGGCCACAGGGGAAGTCCACGTTCGGGTGGATCTTCTTCTCGTCGAGCATGATCTTCTGCACCGCGTCGCCGATGTCGAACCACTTCCTGAACTGCGGCCGCTCCTTCGTGAGTTTGAGTCCCCACTCGCGGAGGATCGGAGCGCGGTGGTCGCCGTTCTTGTAGACGCGGTGGCCGAATCCCATGATCTTGCGCTTCGTAGCGAAGGCGTTGTCCATGAACGCGCGGACGTTTTCGAGCGTGCCGACCTCCTTGAGCATCTCCATGGCAGCCTCGTTGGCGCCTCCGTGGAGCGGGCCCTTGAGGGCCCCGATGCCGCCGCACACAGCCGAGTGCATGTCGCTGAGCGTGCCGGCGATGGTGCGGCAGGTGAAGGTGGAGGCGTTGAACTCATGCTCGGCGTAGAGAATGAGCGAGACGTCCATCGCGCGCGCGATGAGGTCGCTGGGCCTCTCGCCCGTCATCACGTAGAGGAGGTTGGCCGCGTGCCCAAGGGACGGATCGGGGGCGACGGTGGCCTTGCCGTCGATGGCGCGCTGCCCGGCGCCGATGACTGTCGGAATGGCCGCGAGAAGGCGCTTGGCTTTGCGGAGATTGGCCGCCAGCGAGTTGTCGGCCACGTCGGGATCGATGTGGCTCAGCAGGCTCACGCCGGTGCGCAGGGCATCCATCGGGTGCGACTTGGGCGCCACGCGGCGGACGACGTCGAGGATCCACTCGGGCACGTTTCGCAGCGGCGCCAGTTCGCGCTTGAAGGCAGCGAGTTCGCTGGTCGAAGGCTTGTGCCCCACGAGCAGCAGATGCGCGACTTCCTCGAACGTGGCGTGCTCGGCAAGGTCGTGGATCTCGTAGCCGCGGTAGAGCAGTTGCCCCTGCTCGACGGAGCAGACGGAGGTCGTGCCGGCCTCGATGCCTTCGAGTCCGGAGGCGATGGCGGCGGCGGCTTGTTTGTCGGGCATTGGTTCGTTCCCCCTGTGTCGGCGGCGCGGCCGGCGGATGAGGCGTCAGGACCGGCCGCGGTCGCGAAGGTCGCGGCCGCTGCGGCCCGGATAACTCCACGCCTCGCCCGGCCGGTAATCCAGTAGATCGTACAGTTCGGCCCGCGTCTGCATCTCGTTGAGCAGCGAAGCGAGGGAGCCATCGCGCCGCAGGACCGCCAGGCCGCGCACCACGTGCCCCATCGCCAGCCGCATGAGGCTCAGCGGGAAGATGACGAGGCGGTAGCCGAGTTGCGCGAAGCGATCGGCGGTGATCTGGGGCGTCTTGCCGAACTCAGTCATATTGGCGAGCAGAAGCCCCGGCGAGCGCTGCGCCATCTCGCGGAACTCCTTCTCGCTCGTAAGTCCTTCAGGGAAGATGACGTCGGCCCCGGCGGCGCGGTAAGCGTTGGCGCGCTCGACGGCGGCGTCGAAGCCGTCCACGCCGGCGGCGTCGGTGCGCGCAATGAGGACGAAGTCGTTCGTGACGCGGTGGGACGCGGCGGCGGCGATCTTCTCGCACATCGAGTCGATGGGGATGAGTTCTTTGCCGTCGAGGTGGCCGCAGCGCTTGGGAAAGACCTGGTCCTCGATGTGCATGGCCGCGGCGCCGGCGCGTTCGTACTCGACGGTGGTGCGGATGACGGACTCGACCTCGCCGTAGCCGGTGTCGGCGTCGACGATGGTGGGCAGGCCCGAGGCCTGGCTGATCTCGCGGATGGTGCGGCACATTTCGGTGAGGGAGATGAGCCCGATGTCGGGATAGCCCGCGACGTTGGCGGTCGCGCCGCCGGAGACGTAGACGGCCTCGAAGCCGGCCCGTCCGACGGCGCGGGCGACGAGCGCATCAAAGGCGCCGGGGGCGAGGACGAGGCCCTTGCTCATGGATCGGCGAAGCCAATACCCGGGCAACTCAGTCATCGAGATCCTCTGAATGAAGCAATTCGGAAACCTGTGAGCGGAGTTCTGGAAGTCGCTTGGTGATGACCTGCCAGATCAGGTCGTGCTTGATTGTGCCGTATTCGTGGGCCAGAACATGACGCTGAGCGATGATCTTCCGCCATGGGATCGCGGGACAGCGAGCCTTGACTTCGGTTGACAGGCTGCGAGCCGCTTCCCCGACGATCTCCAGCATTCGCTCGACGGCAGACTGGGCCATCTCATTGCCTGCGTACTCATGCCAGTCCATGCCGGCCGTGAACTTTGCAACGCGATCCGCCGCCGCAAGGATGTCGCGAAGGCGCGCAACGTCGTTGGGATCAAGCGGCATAGAGGCGCTCCAGGGAAGGCAGAATGCTGCGTCTGCGGACTGGATTGCGAATCCCGTCCCGGCCGTCAATCAGGTCCACCGGACGTCCGAACAGGTCTTCCAGGGCGAACTTCAGGTCGAAGAAATCGTCCCAACTTCTCCGCTCGAGTTCGACCAGGAGGTCGATGTCGCTCTCCGGCCCGAAGTCGTCGCGCACCGCCGAGCCGAAAAGGCACAACTCGCGCACGCCGTAGCGCCGGCAGATGTCCGCGAGCCGCTCGCGATCAAACTGGAGGTCGGGGTGGATCATTTCTCAGGCCATCTCAACGGGTGCGGACTCCGGCTGAGCGTCGATCGGCTCGCGCCGGGCGATCTGAAAATCATACAGGCTTCTGATCTCATCGGCCGACCGGTCGGCGAGATCGAGGCGCTCAATCAGCGCATCGGTATTCTCGACCGCCAGGGAGCCGAGCAGGCGGAACTTGTGATCGAGGATGCTCCGCAGGTCGGCGGTGGTGCTGCGGGCGTGGCCGGCGGGGTACATGACCAGGCCGCTGTCGTGCTTTCGGCCCTGGTCGTCGGTGATGACGATGCTGGTGGGGATGCCGTCGGGGTACTTCGCGTCGTACTCCGGCCCGCCGTGCTCGAAGGCGATGCGCTCCATGAGGCGGCGGGTGTCGCTGTTGTAGATCGCCTCTTCGCTGTAGTCCTGCGGCGCGAGCATGAGGGACTTCCAGTAGCCGTCGCTGCCCTCCGCGAGGTGCGTGGAGCCTTTTGCGGCGGCGAGTTCGAGCGCCTTGCGCAGCATCGTGGCGACGATGTAGACCATCGAGTGGTCGGCGCTTTGGCGCGTGTGCGGGTCGCGCTTGGCGGGATCGCCGATGATGCCGAAGGCCGGCTGGTAGGCCTTGATGACGATGGAGCGGATGTGCCGGCCGGTCGGCTCGTTGAGCAGCGCCGGCGACTGCCGCAGGAGGTTGATGAGCCCCTGCAGCGCCCCGGCCGACTGGTGCTCGTAGAGGCCGAGTTTGAAGTGCATGCCCATCACGGCGAACTTTTCGCCGCTGTGGGCGAGGACGATGTCGAAGGGAGAGCGATCGCCCTCGGTCGGCTCGTTGAGGCGGAAGATGGCTTCCTTGTTGCGGAAGATGTCGCGCGGGCCGACGAAGCCGCGCATCGAGCGCCGCATCGAAAGGACGGCGACCTCGGCGCTGATGGCTGCCGAGGCGCCCTTGGAATCGCTCAACTGCTTGCCGGCGCGGATGGCGCGGAAGGGGATGTAGTGGGCGACGACCATGCCGATCGCCGACTCAATCTGCTCGGGCGAAGCGCCCATCATGGCGCCGAAGGTCGCGGCCGAGGCGATGGCGCCGTGCACGACGTGATCGATCTTGTAGGACTTGAGGGAGAAGACCTCGGCGAGTCGGCCGCGAATCTCGTCGAGGAGAATCATGCCGCGCAGCGCGGCGGGCCCGTCGAGGCCGCGCATCTGCGCCGCCGCGATCACGACGGGGTAGAAGTCGTTGTGCCCGAACTCGCCAGCCGTGTGGCCGAGGTCGGGGTTGTACCCGAAATTGGTCCCGTTCGAATCCCACTCGCGCACGGCGGAGCAGTTGGCGACGACGGCCTTTTCGGGGTGAACGCGCTGACGCGACCCGAAGACGGCCGCGCCTTCGGCGTGAGGATAGCCGAGCGCCTCGTCGCGCAGGACGGTCGGCGCGCTGGTCCGCAGCGCCAGCGCCGAAAGGCCGCAGAGCACGGAATCGGTGTGGAAAAGGGCCACCCTCTCAAAGACGGCCTGATCCGGCTTGCCGATTTTGCCCGACATGAAGTCCACGGCGAAGCGGCCGATTCCCAGCGCCTGGTTTGTGTCGTGCTTGAGAGTGACGCGGTGGTGCAGGTCGATGGTCATTGATCGGGGCTCCTCCCGGCTCGCCGGCGCGCCGGAGGCGCCCGCGAAGCCACGCGCAGTGTAGACCGATAGCCGCGCACCCGCATCGGGGCGGAATCCTCAATTGGCGTCGCGAGGCGGCGATGCGCCGCCAACCGGCTTGGATACGCCTCTATGATTCTCACGAGACGCTCACGCGAGCGCTGCAACTCGAATCGCATTGCCAAGGATGGAGCGCCATGATCGACACCACACCCGTCATCGTCTCCGCCAAGCGAATTCCGATCGGCCGGTTCATGGGTGGATACGCGCGTGTGCCGGCGACGGACCTCGGCGCGCTGGCGATCAAAGCGGTGCTCGCCGACGTTCCCGCCGTGAAGGAGAAGGTGGATGAGGTGATCATGGGCGTGGTGCTCCAGGCGGGGCTGGGCCAGAACCCGGCGCGCCAGGCGGGGCTCAAGGCCGGCCTGTCCAACAGCCTCAACGCCTTCACCGTCAACAAGGTTTGCGGCTCATCGCTCAAGGCGGCGATGCTCGCGGCCCAGGCGATCAAGGCCGGCGACGGCGACTGCTTCATCGTCGGCGGCATGGAGAACATGTCCCTCGCCCCGCACATGGTCTACCTGCGCAACGGAATCAAGTTCGGCGACGCGCCGCTCATTGACCACATGCGGGCCGACGGACTGCATTGCCCCTTCTGCGACTGGGGCATGGGCATGGCCGCCGAGCACATCGCCCGGGCGCACAACATTTCGCGCCAGGAGCAGGATCGCTTCGCCGTCCAATCCCACCAGCGGGCGGCGAAGGCGCAGGCGAACGGGTGGTATGGCAGCGCGATTGCCCCGGTGAGCGCCGCCGACGCGAAGCAGAAGGCGGACATCACCGCCGACGAAGGCGTGCGCGGCGACACGACGCTCGAGGGCGTCGCCAAACTCAAGCCCGCGTTCGACAAGGACGGCACCGTGACGGCCGCCAACGCGAGCCAGATCTCCGACGGCGCCGCGGCGCTGGCGATCATGTCGGAGAAGCGCGCCCAGGCGATGGGCCTCAAGCCCCTCGCCCGCATTCTCAGTTACCATACCCACGGCGTCGAGCCGAAGGAGCTTTTCATCGCCCCCGTCGAGGCGATCCGCGGCTGCGTGCGAAAGGCCGGCCTGGGCGTGGGCGACGTGGACCTCTTCGAGATCAACGAGGCGTTCGCGGCGCAGATGCTCGCCGACCTCAAGGCGCTGGAGATTCCCGAGGACAAGGTCAACGTCTGCGGCGGCGGCATCGCCATCGGCCATCCCATCGGCGCCTCCGGCGCCCGCGTGCTCGTGACGCTGGTGCATCAGTTGAAGCGGCTGAACCTCAAGCGCGGCGTGGCGTCGCTGTGCCTCGGCGGCGGCAACGCGGTGGCGATGCTCATCGAACGCCAGTGACTTCGCGCTGCGGAAGGCCAACCCCCAAGACTCCAAGGCTCCAAGAGAGTGGAGTGCCAGCGAGATTGGGCGAACGAGCGCCGCTGAGCATAAGGCGGTGCCGGGACGAGATTCACCGCGTTCAACTCTTGACTTTCTTGGCGCCTTGGAGCCTTGGGGGTTGGTCTTGAGCGGCTGTGTGGCGAGGTGCGTGCTGTGACGAGACTCCCCTTGCTTACACTTCGACTTTTTCCCAGCCTCCGTGGAGGTAGCGGGCGAGGTAGAGGATGCCGCGGACGACGAGTTCGCCGGAGAGGGCGATCCAGACGCCGGTGAAGCCGTAGCCCAGGACGTAGCCGAGCAGCCACGAGGCGGGGACGCGCACGCCGTAGGTGCTGCTCCAGGCGAGGATCATGCTCCAGCGCGTGTCACCGGCCCCGCTCAGCGCGCCGCGCAGGACCATCGACATGGCGAAGAAGACCTGCACGAAGCCCGCGATAAGGAGCGCCCGCGGCGCGAGGTCGAGATGCACCGCGTCGCGGCTGATGAGGTGGGTGAGCCACGATCCGGCGAAGATGAAGACCAGCCCAGCCACCCCCATGACAAGCATGGCGATGTACAGGCACGCGCGAATGGCCCGGCGGGCCATCTTCGGATTGCCCGCCCCGAGGTACTGCCCCGCCAGCGCCCCGGCCGCGACGCCCATCGCGTACCC
The DNA here is from genome assembly GCA_011525805.1 of Vicinamibacteraceae bacterium. Taxonomy (GTDB): domain Bacteria; phylum Planctomycetota; class Phycisphaerae; order Phycisphaerales; family UBA5793; genus UBA5793. The sequence continues at coordinate 31,528 of WYBR01000013.1, read as the reverse complement.
AGGCAGGAAACTGAACGACTCCCATTGAATGGCGATCTCGTGCGCGCCGATCATCCCTTCGTCCAGGCGCGAGCGCTTCACGATCGCGCCGAGGACCCAGAGGACGGCGAACAACTGGCCGAGCCAGATGCCCATGCCGTCGAGGAACCCGGGCAGTCCGATGCGCACGATGCGCCGCGCCAGCAGGCGATCAAAGCGGGCGTAACCGACGTCGAAGCGCAGGTCGCGGATGCCGTGACGCATCAGCGCGTGAATCAGCACCGCGCCGACCGCCTGGGCGGTGACGGTGCCGAAGGCGATGCCCTGCACGTTGGCGTTGATGCCGACGGGGTTGGGGATCGTCACCGAGCCGAAGGAGACCTCGACGCCGGAGTACGCCCAACTGGCGATGACGTTGACGACGTTGACGATGACCATGATGAGAAACGGCCGCGCCGTCTCGCCGGCGCCTTGAAGGCAACTCATGCTCACGAGGAGGTACGACGCGACGGGAAGGCCGGCCGCGAGGATGCGGATGTACGCGACGCAGTCGGCCGTGGCGGCTGGGCTGAGATGCGCGATCTTCGCCATGCCGGGGCTGACGAACCACAGCACGGCGCCGACGATCGCGCCCCACACGATTGACAGGATGCCGCATTGCGCGAGCGTTCGCTCGGCGAGTTCGCGGTCGCCGCCGCCGACGGCGCGGGCGATGATCGCCATGCCGCCCACGCCGACGGCCATCATGGAGATGCTGACGAACCAGCCGACGTACCCGGCGAGGCCGAGGCCGTCGAGGGCGGGCTTGACGAGTTCCGGCGCCAGGTGGCCGGCGAGGATCTTGTCCACGAGGCCGACCAGCGCGTTGGCGCATTGTCCGAGAAGCACCGGCAGGGCGATGATGAGAATGGCGGAGAGAAGCGAGCGTCCTGCGAGTTTGCCCGAGCGGATCGCAGGCCCATCGGGGGAGGCGAGTTCGCCGACCGGTTCGGGAAGCGCGGCGGGTGAAGTGATCTCGCTCTGTCCGCCGTCGGCGCGATCAGGGGGCATGGGGTCGATCATATTGGATCGGTTCGCCTTCCGCCCGGCGGCCTTGCATCGCGATTCTTCGCGCGGTGCCCTGCTTTGCCGCTCTGGGCGAAGCATAGCGAGCGTGCAGGCGTGAACGCGAGCATTTGCCCATGCGCCATGCATTGACCCCAAAGCGGGTCAATGCATGGCACCCGACGAGCGCCCTTGCCCTTCGCACCGCACTCTCGCTCAGAGCCGCGAGCGTGCAGTGGCACGCGCGGCGATGCGCGATTGAACTCCGCGATGTCGTCCGCGCCTGACGTGAGACCGCTCTAGAATGCCCGGCCGGCTGGCGAGCAGAATCGCGCATGAAGCAAACCGAACATCCCGGAGAGGCGGAGGCGCCGGCGCCCCCGGGCCGCGTCCTTCTGACCGTCCTGTGCCGGCGCTGCGGCTACAACCTCAGGGGCGTCGAGGCGGGGGGGAAGTGCCCGGAATGCGGTGACGAGGCGTGGCCCTCCATCCGCCCGCTCATCGACATCAGCCGCGAGCGCTTTGCGCTGCTGCATCGCCCGCGTCACCTGGCGCTGGCGCTGGTGGCGGTTCCGTTGTCGCTGCTGATCAGCGCCGGACTGTGCTGGGCGCCGTATCTCGAGGCGGTGGTTCGACAGATTCGCTCGCCGGGCGCTTCGCTGCTCAGCGCGCCGTCGCGTGGCCGGTTTGCGGCGACGATGATCGCCGCGGGCGTGGCGCTGGCGGCGACCGTCGTTCTGCGCCAGCCGACCGGCGCGCCGCCGCCTCGCTCCTACCGGCTCGGCCTGCGGCGCGGCCGCGCCGGCGTGATCCTCTGGGGCGGCCTGCTGGCGCTGCTCTTCGCGTACGACGCGGCCCATCCGCCCCAGGCGCAGGCGTGGGCTGACCTTCTGCAGGTGGATGGTTCGCGGTCGCTCATCCGTCTTGGGCTTGATGCCGCCGTTCTGTTCATGCTGTGGGGGTTCCTGCCGATCATGAGGCTGCTCTCCGTCCACAGTCTGCCGCATCGGCTCGGCGGTGCGAGCCGGCAGGGGTTCAGCGCCCTCGTCGCGGCGCTGCTGACGGTCGTCGCCGGGGACGTGGGCAGTCTGTGTGTCTGGGGTCTTGACGCCGCGGGCGTTCCGGCGCGGCTGCTTGACCCGTTCGGCGTCATCGCGAGCATGCTGATTCTCGTCGGTTCGGCGATGCTCACCCTTGCCGTCTTTAACCTGACGATGGACTCCATGCGCCTGGCCACGAATCTCTACCGTCCCACGCGGCCCGTGGAGCAGGTCGTCGGGTGATCAAACGCCTGCCAGCATGGCAGGCGGGCGGGCGCCGGCGGCGGAATGTGTCAGGGCGCGGGGAGGGGAGCGAGCGGAACGGCCGGGCGAAGTCGAGTCATAACTACATGAAAACAAGCAACTTACAGTCATAGCAGTCCGCGATCGGCCTCGCCCGGGGCGGCACCGCGATTGCAACCCCCTCCGGCCGGCGCGATCGGTCTATCCCCGTCGCGCCCGACCGGCGTTGGTCTCTTCCATCGAACTTTCATCCCGGAACTGGAGAATCGGTCCATGGCCATCAAGGAACTGTCGTTCGACATTCAAGCCCGTCAGCAGTTGCTCGCCGGCGTGCAGAAACTCGCCGCGGCGGTGAAGAGCACCCTCGGCCCTCGCGGCCGCAACGCCGTGCTCGACAAGTCCTGGGGCGGGCCGACCGTGACCAAGGACGGGGTCAGCGTTGCCGAAGAGATCGAACTCCGCGATAAGTTCGAGAACCTCGGCGCCCAACTCGTCAAGGAAGCCGCGAGCAAGACGAGCGATGACGCCGGCGACGGCACGACGACGGCGACCGTGCTCGCCGAAGCCCTCTTCAAGGAAGGGCTCAAGTTCATCGCCGCCGGCGCCGACGCCAACGCCCTCGTGCGCGGCATGCGCAAGGCCGTCGAGGCCGTCACCGCCGAGATCGGCAAACTCTCCAAGCCGGTGCGCGGCAAGGAAGACATCCAGTCCGTTGCCACGATCAGTTCCAACAACGATCCCGAGATCGGGAAGATCATGGCCGACGCATTCGAGAAGGTCGGCAAGGACGGCGTCATCACCGTCGAGGAGGGCAAGAGCCTGGAGACCTACGTCGATGTCGTCGAAGGCATGCAGTTTGACCGCGGCTACCTCTCGCCCAACTTCGTCACCAATGTCGATGAGATGAAGGTGCAGTTCGAGAAGGCGCTCGTCCTCATCTACGAGGACAAGATCGATTCGCTGACCAAACTCGTCCCCTTCCTCGAGAAGGTGCAGCAGGCCAAGAAGCCGCTGGTCATCATCGCCGAGGACGTGACGGGCGAAGCGCTGAGCACGCTGGTCATCAACAAGTTGCGCGGCGTGCTCAACGTCGCGGCCGTCAAGGCCCCGGGCTACGGAGACCGGCGCAAGGCGATGCTCGGCGACATCGCCGTCCTCACCGGCGGTACGGCGATCATGAAGGACCTCGGCATCGACCTCGACCAGGTGCAGATCAACCAACTCGGCCTGGCCAAGAAGATCGAGATCGACTCGGAGAACACCATCATCATCGAGGGCGCCGGTTCGACGAAGGACATCCAGGCCCGCATCCAGCAGATCAGGACCGAGATCGGCAACACCACCAGCGACTACGACCGCGAGAAACTCGAGGAGCGGCTGGCCAAACTCGCCGGCGGCGTGGCGCAGATCAACGTCGGCGCCGCCTCCGAGGCCGAACTCAAAGCCCGCAAGGCGATGGTCGAGGATGCGCTGCACGCGACGCGCGCCGCCGTGGCCGAGGGCGTCGTCCCCGGCGGCGGCGTGAGTTACATTCGCGCCATCGGGGCGCTCGACGGCGTTCGCAAGTCCTGCAAGGGCGATGAGGAGCACGGCGTCGATCTCGTTCGCAACGCCCTGAGCATCCCGCTGCGCACCATCGCCGACAACGCCGGCAAGAAGGGAACGGTCGTCGTCGCCAAGGTCGCCGAGGGCAAGGGCAGTTTCGGCTACAACGCGCTCACGGACGAATACGGCGACCTGCTCAAGATGGGCGTCGTCACGCCGACCAAGGTCGATCGCACGGCTCTTCAGAACGCCGCCTCGGTCGCGTCGCTGCTGCTCACCACCGACTGCATCATCACCGACAAGCCCCAGGAGAAGGAAGACCACGCCCACGCGCACGGCCACGGCGGTGGTATGGGTGGCATGGGCGGCATGGGCGGCGGTATGGGAGGCATGGGCGGGATGGGGTTCTGATCAGACGCTTCTCCCGAAAGGCCTTCGATGGAGATTCGCTTCTATATCGAGCCCGAGACTGACCGACCCCACATCGAATTTCATGGAGTTTCGACTCGAGAAGTGCGGCAGGTGCTCGAACAACCCGGTCAGGATTACGCTGGCTATGGCGGAGCGAGAGTTGCGATCGGCCAAACTCAAGCGGGACGATATCTCAAGGTGATCTACACGCGGTCGGTGAGGAGTTCATCCCTCTTTGTAATTACCGCCTACGCGCTGAAGGGGAACGAACTACGCGCCTACAGGCGTCGGATTAGACGACAGGGCAAGCAGGGAGGACCGCCAGCATGAAGAAGAAGGATCCGAACAAGTACCCGCGCAAGTGGACTCGCAAGCGCGTCGAGTCAGTCATCGCTCACTACGACCGGCAGAGCGAGGCCGAGGCGATCGACGAGGCGGACGCGGCCATCGAGAACAGCAGGGTATCGCTTGTCCGAGTGCCGAACGAACTTGTGGAAGAGGTGGAGCGGCTCATTGCCCAACGCACCGGCCGCAAGCGAAGTGCCTGAAGTTGAAAGGAGTTCATGCCCCGAAGCGGAAAGGCAAAATCGAAGAAGAAGGCGCCGCGCCAGACGGTGAAGCGCCGCAAAGCCGCCGCGGATCAGGCGGTCATGCTTCTGCCCGGCCAGATCGACTGGGCCGAGGAGATCGAACTGCTCTTCACCGATCTCGCCCGCGAACTGTGCGACACGCCGGAGAAGTGCAAGATGCTCGTCCTCCGGCTCACCTTGCGCGACGGGTCGGAGTACCTCATCTCCGGCCACGGCAAGCGGGTGGCGCAGCACGCCGACGGGACGCTCGAGATCGTGTGCATGCACTTCATCGGCCAGGACTCGCGCAAGCGCCACATCGCCCTTTCCGTTCGCCCGGAGGATGTTTTCAAGATTGAACTGGTGGACGTGCCGGAGAAGGAAGATCGTCCGCCATTTGGATTCGCGACGCAGATTCGAGGCCGCGCCTCACTTGCATCAACCACTCACCCCGAAAGCCGACTAGAGAAGGAGTCATAAGCCATGCAGATCAAGCCTCTCGATGACCGCGTGCTCGTCAAGCCGAGCGATCCCGAGGAGAAGACCGCTTCGGGTCTGTACCTGCCTCAGGGCGCGAAGGAGAAGCCGCAGCAGGGCACCGTCGTCGCCACCGGCCCCGGCCGTCTGCTCAAGGACGGCAAGCGCTCCCCGATCGCCGTGAAGAAGGGCGAGACGGTCGTCTATGGCAAGTACTCGGGCAGCGAGATCGAGATCAAGGGCGTCAAGCACGTCATCCTCGAAGAGAGCGACCTGCTCGGCGTGATCGAGAAGTAATCCGCCGCGAGCCGGCCGCCCGCAACACCACCATTCCAAGCGAGAGCAATCAACATGTCCACCAAGCAGATGATGTTCGGCAACGAAGCGCAGGTCGAGATCCGCAAGGGGCTGACCCGGCTCGCCGATGCCGTGCGCGTGACGATGGGCCCCGTCGGGCGCAACGTCCTCATTCAGAAGTCCTACGGCGGGCCGAGCGTGACCAAGGACGGCGTGAGCGTCGCCAAGGAAATCGACCTGCCCGAGGCGTTCGAGAACATGGGCGCCAAGCTGGTCATGCAAGTCGCCAAGAAGACGGCCGACAAAGCCGGCGACGGCACCACGGCCGCGACCGTGCTTGCCGAGGCGATCTACGGCCAGGGGCTGCGCTACGTCGCGGCCGGGCACAACGCCGTCGAACTCCAGCGCGGCATCACCGCGGCGGCCGAGGCCGCTTGCGCCGCCGTCGAAGGCATGGCCATCAAGTGCAAGGGACGCGACGACTATGAAAAAGTCGCCACCGTCTCCGCCAACCACGATCGCGAGATCGGCAAACTCATCGCCGAGGCGATCGACAAGGTCGGCGCCGAAGGCGTCGTCGAAGTCGAAGAAGGCAAGACCTCCGAGACCACCCTCGAGTACGTCGAGGGCATGCAGTTCGACAAGGGCTACCTCAGCCCCTACTTCATGACCGATCCGGCCACGGCGGAGTGCATCCTCGAAGATGTCTCAATCCTGATCCACGAGAAGAAAATCAGCAACCTCGCCGACCTCCTGCCGCTGCTCAACAAGGTCGCGGGCGCCGGCAAGCCGCTGCTCATCATCGCCGAAGATGTGGAGAACGAGGCGCTGGCGGCGCTGGTGGTCAACCGCCTGCGCGGCGCGCTGCGCATATGTGCCGTCAAGGCGCCGGGCTTTGGCGATCGGCGCAAGGCGATGCTCGGCGACATCGCCGTGCTCACCGGCGGGACGTTCTTCTCCGAAGACCTCGGCCGCAGTCTCGAATCGATCGAACTGGCCGACCTCGGCGCCGCCAAGAAGATCGTCGTGGACAAGGACAACACGACGATCGTGCAGGGCGCCGGAAAGAAGAAGGACATCCAGGCCCGGGCCGAGCAGATCCGCGCCCAGTATGACCGCTCGACGAGCGACTACGACCGCGAGAAGCTGATGGAGCGCCTGGCGAAACTGACCAGCGGCGTGGCGATCATCAACGTCGGCGCCGCGACGGAGACGGCCATGAAGGAGCGCAAGGACCGGGTGAAGGACGCCCTGCACGCGACGCGGGCCGCCGCGAAGGAGGGGTTCGTCGCCGGCGGAGGCGTCGCCCTCATCCGCGCCATCGACGCCGTCAACGAGGGCCGCAAGAAGGCCAGGGGCGATCAGAAGTTCGGCTACGACATCGTCGCCGCCGCGCTCGAGGCGCCGGCCCACCAGATCGCCGAGAACGCCGGCGAAGACGGCGACGTCGTCGTCGAGAAAGTCCGCGAGGGCAAGGGGCACCTGGGCTTCAACGCGGCGACCGGAGAGTTCACCGATCTCGTCAAGGCCGGCATCATCGATCCGGCGCTCGTGGTGCGCACGGCACTGCAGAACGCGGCGTCGGTCGCGGGCCTGATGCTGACGACCGATGTGCTCGTCGCCGAGATCAAGGACGAGGCGGAGCCGGCGCAGGGCGCCGTGGCGTGATCCAGGCGCCGCCGTGCTGAATCGACCAGCGCCCACGGAGCGCCGAAACGCGCCCGTGGGCTTTCATTGACGAACCGGCCGGGAGCCGTTCATGGCCACGACGCGCGACTATTACGAGGTCCTCGGGGTGGAGCGCACCGCCAGCGCCGACGAGATCAAGCGCTCCTATCGCCGCCTGGCGATGAAGTTCCATCCCGACCGCAACCCCGGCGACGCCGAGGCGGAGACGCGCTTCAAGGAGGCGGCGGAGGCCTACGAAGTCCTCAGCGACGACGGCCGCCGCAAGATGTACGACCAGTACGGCCACGCCGGCCTGCGCGGCACGCCGGGGCATGACTTCCGCTCCATGGACCCGCAGGACATCTTCTCGATGTTCGACGAGATCTTCGGCGGCGGATTCGGCGGCGGCGGACGCGGCGGACGAAGACGCCAGGGCGTCGCCCGCGGCTACGACCTTGAAACCCAGGTCGAGATCACTCTCGAGGAAGTCCTCGCCGGCACCACCGCCGAGGTCGATTTCACCCGCCTGGACGTCTGTGACGCCTGCCACGGCGAAGGCGCCCGGCCCGGCACCTCGCGCTCGCCATGTCAGACGTGCGGCGGGCATGGCCAGGTGGCGCAGTCCGGACTCGGCGGCATGTTCCGCATGGTCACCACCTGCCCGGCATGCCGCGGACAGGGATCAGTCATCACCGACCCGTGCGAGACCTGCCGCGGACAGGGGCGCGTTCCGAAGCGGCGCCGGCTCGATGTCAAGATTCCTCCGGGCATCCGCGCTGGACAGGCTGTGGCGATCCGCGGCGAAGGCGAGCCTCCTCCGCCCGAAGCGGCGCCGGGCGGGCAGGGAATTCGCGGCGATCTCCACGTCGTGATCCGCGTCGCAGCGCACCAACTCTTCGAGCGCGACGGCGACAACCTCACCATGCGCGTGCCCATCAGTTTCACCCAGGCCGCGCTCGGGGCGAAGGTCAACATCCCCACCCTCGACGGCGAGCACGAACTGAACATCCCGCGCGGCACGCAGCACGGGCGCATCATCAAGGTCGGCGGCAAGGGCCTGCCGAACCTGCGCAGCGGACGCCGCGGCGACCTGCTTGTACTCATCAGCATCGAGATTCCGCAGAAACTCACCGCGAAACAGGAGACGCTCCTGCGCGAATACGCCGAGACGGAGGACCACTCGGTCCTTCCCGAGACGCAGGGGTTCTGGAACCGCATCCGGGACTTCCTCGGAGGCAAGGACGATTGAGCCATGACCGAACGGGATACTCACGACAACGACGTTGACGAGTCGATCGACGAGGGCGCGGCGCCGCAGGCGCAGGTTCCCGCGGAGATCGAACGCCTCACAAGCGAGCGCGATGAGGCCCTCGCCAGGTATCAGCGGGCGCTGGCGGATTTTCAGAACTTCCAGCGGCGGGCGTACGCGAATGAAGAAGCGGCGCGGCTGCGGGCCAAGGCGGACGTGGTGCGCGACCTCGTGCCGGCCCTCGAGAATCTCGATCTCGTTCTGGAGCAGGAGGCGAACCAGGACGCCGCCCGCGCCATTCAGCAAGGCGTGAAGATGGTGCGCGACGAGATGCTCAAGGCGCTCGCGGGCCACGGCGTGAGCCGCATCGAGCCCAGGCCCGGCGACGAATTCGACCCCAACCGACATGAGGCGCTCATGCACGTCGATGCGCCCGACGTCGCACCCGATCACGTCGCGCAGGTCTTCAAGGCCGGATACGCCCTCGGGCAGATCATCATCCGCCCCGCCAAGGTGACGCTCGCCCGCGCCGCGGAATGACTTCACGAAAGGACTCTGGAATCCGCCATGCCGACGTACGATTACATCTGCCGAGCCTGCGAGCACCAGTTCGAACTCTTCCAGTCGATGAACGATCCGGTAAAGCGCAAGTGCCCCAAGTGCGGCAAGCCGAAACTTGAGCGCCTCATCGGCACGGGCGCCGGCGTGATCTTCAAGGGCAGCGGCTTCTACCAGACCGACTATCGATCGGAGGGATACAAGAAAGCCGCCGAGGCGGAGAGCAAGCCCGCGGGCGACAAGGCCGGCGAGAAGAGCGGCCCAAAGGCCGGCGAGAAGGGCGGCGACACCAAGCCCAACTCCTGCGCGTGCGGCGGCCCGGGCCCGTGCGCCTCGACCCCGGAGAGCAAGCCGAAGAAGTAGTCCGACTCGCGAACGGATTGATCAGTCGCGATGCGCGCTGAGCACGCGCGGGAAGGACTCGTGATCCTTGAGGATGCGCACGGCCGCGAGGGTGGGGTTTGCGGCGGCGAGGGCTTCGACGGCCGGGCCCTGCGTGGCGGCGATCTCCAACAGCACGCGCCCGCCGGGCCGAACGAAACGATGGGCGCTGGCGATGAGGGGGCCGAGCACATCCAACCCCTCGGGGCCGGCGCGCAGGGCCGAAACCGGCTCGTAGTCCCGGACATTGCGTGCCACTTCGGCCCACTGGGCATCTGAGATGTACGGCGGGTTTGACACGAGCAGGTCGGCCTGAACGGGAGGTTCGCGATGCGCCAGCGGCTCGAAGAGCGAGCCGGAAGCGAACTCGATGCGGTCCGCCACGCCGTGGCGGCCGGCGTTGCGCTGCGCCACTTCGAGGGCGGCCGGGGAGATGTCCGTGGCGATGAGGCGCGCGGCCGGAAGCGATGCGGCGAGGGTGATGGCGAGGATGCCGCTGCCCGTGCCGACGTCGATGATCGTGAGCGGATCGTACAGCCGCGATTCAGTTCGGAAGTGCTGCACGGCCTCTTCGACGATGGTCTCCGTGCTCGGGCGGGGGATGAGCGTGGCGGGCGTCACCTCGAAGGCGCGGGTGAAGAACCACGCCTCGCCGAGGAGGTATTGGATCGGCTCGTGGCGGCCGGCCCGCTCGACGAGCGAGCGCAGTCGGGCGAGTTCGTCGGCGGCGGCGGGGCGGTCGGTCTCCATGTAGAGTCGAAGCCGCTCGCACGCGAGCACGTGGGCGAGAAGCAGTTCGGCGCACAATCGCGGGGAATCGACTTCCTTGCGCGTGAAGAACTCGGTCATCCAGGCGAGGAGGCGGCGGGTGGTCCAGGCGTCGGCGGCGGGAGAGGTCGAGGGCGTCAAGGCGGGGGCATTGTAGTCGCGCGGCGGCGCGGCCCGTGCCGTCGACCCCGCGCCTGTCAGGATTTGACCCTGCTTTCACGGGCCGCAGCGCGGCGGCATGGTGGGCCGCGGGCGGTCGGACTAAGGTTGATTTCCGAGATTCCGAATTGAGTGGAAGGTGGATCGTGAACGCAGACGGATTTCTGGCGCAGGTGCGCGCCGCGGCTGAGAAGGCCGGCGTCTTCGGATTCGTGCGGCTGGCCGACGGCCGCGTCGAGTGCCGCGCCAAGAATTGCGCGAGCGAGGCGTTCTTCCGCATCGAGCAGGCGGAAGGGAAGTGGTGGGTGAGTTTCGTCACCCCCGACCGGTGGCTGAGCGAGTCGATCGAGGCCGACCTCGAACACAGCGGCGATGAACTGGATGAACTGCTTGAAGAGGAACTGGCGGAGCAGGGGCTCGAAGCGGCGCTTCCCTATCAGCACTACCGCAGCGAGGATCGGCTCTTCACGTTTCGCTCGCCGCTGCCTATTGAAGGCGGGCTTTCGGAGCGGACAGCCGACGCGGCGGCCAAGTGCCTGCTCGCCTACGAAGCGTGCTTTCGCGAACTCGGGGACGTGGCGGCCGCGGAAGATGAGCGATGAGAGCGCGCTGCGGCCGGCCCGACGGCGCCGCGCGTGCGGCTGGAGTTGAGACGCCATGCGAATCCTGATGCTCGGCTGGGAGTTCCCTCCCTTCATCGCCGGCGGACTCGGCACCGCGTGCTACGGCCTGACCAAGGCGCTCGACGCCCTCGGCCACGAGATCACCTTCGTCCTGCCCAAGGCGGTCGATTGCTCGCACGCCTCGCACGTGAAACTGCTTAGTCCTGAAGAAGTGACGGCCCGGGACGTGGCGCGCGCGGCGCCGATCATTCGGCAGATCCGCGCCGGCGCCGATCCCGCAGCGGTGCGACCCGCGGACGCGGTCGAGCGTGAGGCGTGGGCGGAGGGAAGCGAGTTTGTGTCGGAGGAGTTCCGGCACGTGACGTTCCGCGCTGTGCCGTCGGGCGTCGCCTCGTCCTATGGGACGGGCTCGGGACTGACGCCCGAGCAGATCGAGGAACTGAGGCGCCGCGACCGCCCGATCGCGCAGGCGGGCGGGGTTGCGGGCGCAGAAGTCGAGACGAGCGCGGGGGCCGGCGCCGCGGGGGCGCCGGGGGCGGCGCTGGCCGCGACGCCCGGGTTCCTTGGCCTCAACCGGCCCGCAGCCGGCGGGGACTACGGCGGCGACCTCCTCGGCGACGTGCGCCGCTACGCCGAGTTGTGCGTTCTGCTCACGCGCGGCGAGCGCTACGACGTGATCCACGCCCACGACTGGCTGACCTACCCCGCGGGAATGGCGATCGCGCGGCTCACGGGCATCCCCCTCGTCGTCCACGTTCACTCGACGGAGTTCGACCGCTCGGGCGACAACATCAACCGGCAACTCTACGAGATCGAGCGTCGCGGCATGCACAGCGCCATGCGGGTCATCACGGTGAGTTTCTGGACGCGCAGCATCGTCATGCGCCGCTACAACGTCAGCCCGGAGAAGATCCGCGTGGTGTGGAACGGGATCGAGTCGAAGGGCGGGCCGGCGGCGCCGACGAAGATCCGCGCCAGCGACAAGATCGTGCTCTTCCTCGGCCGCATCACGATGCAGAAGGGGCCGGAGTACTTCATCGCCGCCGCCCGGCGCGTGCTCGAGAAGATCGAGGATGTGAAGTTCGTCGTGGCGGGGTCGGGCGACATGGGGACGCGGATGATCGAACTCGCCGCGCAGATGGGCATCGGGCACAAAGTGCTCTTCACCGGCTTTCTGCGCGGCAACGACGTGGCGCGGGCGTACAAGATGGCCGACTGCTACGTCATGCCCAGCGTCTCCGAGCCGTTCGGCATCGCGCCGCTCGAGGCGATGAGCCACGACGTGCCCGTCATCATCTCCAAGCAGTCCGGCGTCTCCGAGGCGCTCACCCACGTGCTCAAGGTGGACTTCTGGGACGTGGACGAGATGGCCAACAAGATCATCGCGGTCCTTCGCCACCCGCCGCTGCGCAACACGCTCAAGCGCAACGGCGCCATGGAACTGCGCCACCTCACGTGGGAGGGCGCAGCGCGCAAGTGCGTCGAGGTGTATGAAGAGGCGGCGTCGGCGATGTGCCGCGTGGCCGGGGTTGCGGCGCCGGCGTGATCCGGCCGGACTACGCGCCCTTGGAGCGGCGGCGCCGGCCTTTGGGCTTGATTTCAAGGTCGGTGATCAGAAGCAGGTCGATGATGTTGAGCGACTCATCGGGCTGATGCACGACGATGGTCCGCCCGCCGGGTGGAGGCCCTGTGGCGCACCGCCGAAGCCGCCCTGCCCTTCGCCTGCCGGGCCTATCGTGAAGCGACTCGAACATGGAGGAGATGGTGAGCGCCTCAGCCGTTCTGGAACATCTTGAGAGGAACTTCGACCAGTCGGTGAATCGCCTCGTCGAGTGGCTGCGCATCCCGAGCGTGAGCACGGATCCCGCGTTCAAGGCGGAGTGCCGGCGGGCGGCGCAGTGGCTCGCGGATGACCTGGCGTCGATCGGCTTCACGGCGGAGTTGCGCGAGACGAAGGGGCATCCGGTGGTGCTGGCGCGCCACGCCACGCCGCGGGGACGCGGCGGCTCGCTGCGGGGACGCGGCGGCTCGCTGCGGGGACGCGGCGGCTCGCTGCGGGGACGCGGCGAGGCGCGCGTGCCGCACCTGCTCTTCTACGGCCACTACGACGTGCAGCCGCCCGATCCGCTCGACCTGTGGGACTCGCCGCCTTTCGAGCCGGCGATCGTCGATGGGCCGCACGGCCGGCGCCTCATCGCGCGCGGCGCGGTCGATGACAAGGGGCAGGTGATGACCTTCGTCGAGGCGTGCCGCGCGTGGCGCGACGCCGCCGGCTCTATCCCCTGCGACATCACCTGCGTCATCGAGGGCGAAGAAGAGTGCGGCAGCGTCAACATGCACCAGTTCCTCAAGGACGCCAAGGAGGAGATCGTCGGCGCCGCCGCCCCCGGTTCGCCCTGCGACTTCGCCGTCGTCAGCGACACGGGAATGTGGGACATCGACACGCCCGCCATCACCTACGCCCTGCGCGGCCTCGTGTACCTCGAAGTCATCCTGCACGGGCCGAGCCGGGACCTGCATTCGGGCCTCTACGGCGGGTGCGTGCCCAACCCGATCAACGAACTGGCGCGGATTCTCGCGACGATTCACGATGCCGACCGCCGCATTGCCATCCCCGGCTTCTACGACGACGTGCGACCCCTCACCGCCGGCGAGCGGGCGGAATGGGCGGCGCTGGACTTCGACGAGAAGGCGTTCCTCTCCGAGGCGGGGCTGGCGCAGGGCTACGGTGAGAAGGGCTACAGCCTGCTCGAACGTCAGTGGGCGCGGCCGACGTGTGATGTCAACGGAATCAAGGGCGGCTACCAGGGGCAGGGGGCCAAGACCGTCATCCCCTCTTCCGCCTCGGCCAAGGTGAGTTTCCGACTCGTCCCCGACCAGGATCCCCGCAGGGTCGTCGAGGCCTTCCGCCGGTGGATCAACGCCCAACTCGCGCCGGGATGCCGCGTGGAGATCATCGACCACGGCTCCGGCCGGCCGTGCCTCACGCCGATCGATCATCCGGCCATGTCGGCCGCTCGCGCCGCGCTCAAGGAGGCGATGGGGCGCGACGCGGTGCTCATCCGCTCGGGCGGCTCGATACCCATCGTCGAGGGCTTCAAGAGCAACCTTGGGCTTGAGACGCTGCTCATCGGCTTCGGCCTGAGCGACGATCGCGTTCACTCGCCCAACGAAAAGTTCGAGTTGAAGTGCTTCCGCGCGGGGCAGCGATCGCACGCGTCGCTGCTCGGACGCCTGGCGTCGCTGGGCGGCTGAGCGAGGGCGATTCACGCGGCGAGCAGGGTGGTCGTGAACTTGGCGCGATGCTGCTCTTCGGCGTAGATGCGCTCGGCCGACTGCTGCTTGAGCCGAAGTCGCAGCGTGTGCGTCTCGACTTTCAACTGATGCAGGCCGGTGGCCTCGGCCTTCCACGTCCCAAGCACGCGAAGGATCTGCGTCGCGGTGAGGACGACGACGCCGATGAGCACGGGGAGGATGAAGTTGGGCAGGTGCGCGAGCATCCTCCGCCAGCATCGACGCTCCGGGGGCGGCACTTGAGGCTTGGCGCTGCGGCCGCCGTCAAAGAGATGGGGAGGCGGGAACATCGCTCACGGGAGCGGGGCGGGCCGGCGGGGCGGCTGGCGGGCGCGGCTTGGCGGCGGCCGGGCGTGGTCCGACGGCGCGGTGGGGCTTGCGGGCGGCCAGGCTGCTCACTTCCGCCGCCTGTTGCTTGCGCCGCGCCGCCTTCACGCCGATCACGACGATGAAGCCCGCGAGGATCACCACCAGCGCGTACACCACCCGCGCGCGAAGGAGCACGAGGAGCAGCGCCACGCCGGCGAAGACGAGATTCACGCCGTAAAGCACGAAGACCGCGCCGACCGTTCCGAGGCGCGTCCGGCGGAGCATGTGGTGCAGGTGGTTGTCATCGGGCGCCGAGATGGGCATGCGGTTGAGGCGGCGGCGGATGATCGCCAGCGTGGTGTCGAGGATCGGCAGGCCGTAGACGATCAGCCCCGCGAAGAGCAGGTGCGTGAAGCCCGTCTCGCCGAGGAGGAGAATGATGACGATGACGGTGAAGCCCATGAGCAGCGACCCGGCGTCGCCGAGGAAGATGCTCGCGGGCCTGAAGTTGTGCGGCAGGAACCCGAGCGAGGCGCCGAGCAGCGCAAAGCACAGCACGACGCGCGTGCCCGTGAGGTCCCCGGCCATGCGCGGAAACATCGCCGCGACGACGAGAGTGATGATGAGCAGCGCCGCGGACATGATGGCGATGGAGCCGGTGAGCAGGCCGTCCAGCCCGTCGATGAGATTCGCCGAGTTGCATCCGCCGAGGACGAAGACGCCGATGATGAGGGCTCCGACCCAGTAGACGACGTTGATCTGCAGGGAGGCGGCGCCGGGGAGGATGTCGACGGCGGTGAGAGTGAAGTCGGCGTTGCCGCCGGCCGTCTGGATGAAGTCCTCGAGGGGGTGGAGCAGGCCGGCGGCGACGCGCCCGCCGATCTGCTCGTCGAGGGCGAGGACGGCGGCGGCGGCGAACTGCAGGCCGATCTTGAGATTCGGATCCCAGTGGAAGATGTCGTCGAACAGGCCGCTGAACATGATGATCGCCATGGCGATGATGATGTTGAGCGGCACCGTCGCGAGCGCGGGCTCGTACGCCGACGTCAGGTAACTCGTCAGAATGCCGGCGATGAGTCCGACGAAGACGGCGACGCCGCCGAGGTACGCCACCGGCTCGCGGTGCGACTTGCGCCCCTGATCGGGCCAGTCGACGACCTGCGCCCGCAGCGCCAGTCGGCGCACCAGCGGCGTGATGAGCAGCGTGACGAGGAACGAGGCCATGAGCACGACGAGATAGTCGTTGATGACCGAGTGGACCGTGAGCATCGCCTGGTCGGCGCTCGCGGCGCCGTCGAAGAGCGAACCCGCGCCGCCGAGGAGGTCCGCGGCCCCGCCGTCGCCTCCGAGGAAACGGTCGGGCATGCGATCGACAACTTGCGCCAATGCGTCGACCATGTCAGTTCCCGCCTCCGGCCGCCCGCGCGACCGGTCCGCCGGCCTGCGGCGCCGCCCCGGACTGGCGCATCCACGACGCCAGGTCGCGGATCGTCTGGTCCAGTGATATCGTCGGCTCAAAGCCGGTCGCGGTCCGAAGGCGCGTCAAGTCGGGCTGCCGGACGGCCACGTCCTCAAACCCCGGCGCATACGCCCGTTCGTAGGGGACCAGTTCGATCCGGCTCACGCTGCCGAGCACGGCGCAGACGCGCTGCGCCAGTTCGCGGACGCTGATGAGCCGGTCGCCCCCGACGTTGTACACGCCGCCGGCGCTCTCCGGCCGGCGAAGGAGCACGGGCAGGATCCGCGCCACGTCGCGCACGTCGCAGAAGCACCGCTGCTGGCGCCCGTCACCGAACACCCGCAGCGGCTCGCCCCGCAGTGCGGCGGAGACGAAGCGCGGGAGCACCATGCCCCACTCTCCGGACTGGCGCGGCCCGACCGTGTTGAAGAAGCGGGCGATGACGGCCCGGGTCCCGTGCCGCTGGTGGTGATTCAGGGCGACAAACTCATCCATCCCTTTCGCGTAGGCGTAGGACCAGCGCGTCATCGTCGTCGGGCCGTAGACGACGTCATCCTCCTCGCGGAAGGGGACGCGCTCCGACTTGCCGTAGACCTCGCTCGACGAGGCGAGCAGCACGGGGCAGCGCCAGCGCCGCGCGGCATCGAGCACCGCCGAGGCGTTGCGAAGGCTCCCCTCGATCACCTCGGTCGGGCGCTCGAGAACGAGATCGACGCCCACGCCGGCCGCGAGGTGGTAGATCTCATCGAATCGCTCGTCGTCGCCGAGCGCCGCCAGTCCCTCGGCGACGGTCGCCTTAATGAGGCGAAAGCGGTCGGCCGGCAGGTGGGAAGCGTTGCTGCGGTCGCCCGTCGAGAGATCATCGATCGCGACGATGCTGCCGCCCGAGGCGATGATCGACTCGGCGAGGTGCGAGCCGATGAAGCCGGCCCCGCCGGTGATGAGCGCGCGGCGGGGGCGCGAGCGGTTCTCGACCCGGGCCGACGAATTGGATGGGGCGAACTCGCTCACGCTGACCTGCCGCCTGACCTGATCGCTCCTGGCCCGCGGCGCCTCAGCGCGCGCGACGGGTGGCCTTCTGATAGTCTTCCATCTGCCGCAGGTTGCGCTTCATGTACCCTCCGGCGTTGCTGCGCACGGCGTTGACGACCACGCCGAGGTGTTCCGGCCTGGCCTCGCGCAACTGCCCGATGAGGCGCGACACCAGTCCGCGCTCCTCCTGCATGGCCCGTACGACGAGGATCGTCGCATCGACGTGGTTCGCGAGCACCTGCCAGTCGCCCGCGACGACCGCCGCCGGCGCATCGACGAGGACAACGTCGAACTTCTGCCCCGCCTCGGCGAGGACGCGGCTGAGGCGCGGCGTGGTGAGGAGATCGACGGAGCGGTTGCCGTCGCTTCCCGCCGTCATCACCGACACCTTCTCGACGCGGCAGTCCTGCACGCCCTGGTCGAAGGTCGCGGCCCCGCTGAGCACATCGCCCAGTCCCGGCCCTTCCGCCACCGCGAAGACCTCCGCCAGCCGCGGCCGGCGGAAGTTCCCGTCGATCACCAGCACCGATCGCTCGCTGCCCGCGAAGGACGCGGCGAGGTTGGAGAGGACGGTGGTGGCGCCCGAGCCCGCCTGCCCGCCGATGACCAGAACGCTGTGCAGGCCCCCTTCGTTCATGCGCCGACTCAGCGGCGCGAAGAGGTGGCGGATGCTCTCGGCGATCACGGAGCGGCCGGCGTCCACGACCGCGAGTTCGGCGCGGCTTGGAGGAAGGCGGTCTTCCTCGCGGTGGGGGACGAGTCCGAGGACCTTGCCGTGCGGGAGCATGGCGACGCAGCCCGGGCCGCGGACGCGCCGGTCGGTCAGTTCGCGCAGGAACAGCCCCGAGGTGGTGAGCCCGCCGACGAGCAGCACGCCGAGGGGGATCATGTAGAGAAGATTGGGGAAGACGGGCCGGGCGTCCGCCTCGGGCCGTTGGGCGAGCCGGGCCTGGAGGGTGCGCTCCATTCCGGCGACCATGACGGCCTGGCGGATGACGGCTTCGAGGTTGACGAGTTGTTCCTGCGTCGCGGCGAGTTCGGCCTTCTTGGCGTTGACCCACTCGACGGCCTTGAGGAGGTCGTTGTGCCGGGCGTCGGCCGCCAGTCGGTCCTGCTCGAGTTGGGCGAGGATCTGCTGGAGGCTGCGGGCGGCGTTGCGCGAGGACTCGACCTGGGAGAGGAAGTTGCGGCGCATGACGGAGTCGAGTTCGGTTTCGAGTTCCGCCTCGGTCGCGCTGAGGCGCTCCTGGAGGCGCTTGATGCTGAGGTGCTCGCTGCCGAAGCGCTGGAGCGAGTTGCGCAGTTCGGTGCGCAACTGGACGACCTCGCTTTCGAGTCGGATGATGCCGGGGTCAAGGCGCGCCGCAGCGCGTTCGGCGTCGTTGAAGGCGAGCGTCGGCTCGTTGAGGCGCTGCTCCGCCGCCGTCAGCGACGCGAGGACCATGCTCAGTTCGGCCGTGCGCTGATTGATCGACTCGCGGATCAGCCCGAGGGCCATCGCCTGGTCGGACCTCGAAACGTCGAGGTTGATCTTGTCCTTCTCGATGCGCGTGGCGATTTCGGTCGTGAGCGTCTGGATCGTCGTGCGCAGTTTCTCCTTCTCGGTGGTGAAACTGCCTTCGACGTCGTAGAGTTCGTTCTGCTTGCGGAGGTTGAGTTCGCGGAGATACTCGGCGTTGATGGCGGTGAGGATCTTGACGAGGTCTTCCTTGTTGCCGCCGGTGATTCGCAACTGGATGAGCAGCGAGTTGCCGTAGGAGGTGCGCAAGCGGTCCTGGAGGTCGGCGAGCGCGTTGTCGATCTGGATGTTCTGCGACGAGTCCATGAAGCGCCGGATCCACTCCGTCTGGCGCACCTCGGGGGAGGTAATCGCAGGGCGGAGCACGTTCGTGCCGGTCATGATCGCGGCGGCGGTGGCGATCGAGCGGTCCATCTGCTCGCCGGTGAGGTTGGCGGACTCGCCGACCGAGCCTTCCTCGCGCTTGGGCACGTTGACTTCCCAGTAGGTCGAGGCGCTGTAGACGGGAGAGGTCCAGGCGAAGATGAAGTGCGCGACGGCGCCGAGAAACGCGCCGACCACCACGCTCAGCGCGATCCACCAGAAGTACTGGCGGATGACGCGCACGGGATCGACCGCGGTGGCGGGGGCGGCCGGGCGCGGCGGCGCCGCGCCGGGGCGAGGCGGGCGCGGCGGGCCTCCGGTTCGAGGCGCGGAACCCGTCGCACTGGCCGTCTGCATCGTCGTCATGGGATTCATCCCTTCTCTGCGGCGGCGCGCCACGCGTGTGCCTCGCGCCGCCGGCCGCGCCCGCTACGGCAGGCGGCCTAGAACTTCGTCGATCTCCGCAACGCGCTGGGTCTGATTCTGCTGCACGGCCAGGGTGCGCGCGCGATTCAACTCGCGCCTGGCTTCTTCGACGTTGCCGCGGGCCGCGAGCACTTCGCCCAGGTGCATCCTCGCGCCCGATTGGTCCGCCCGGTTCAGGCTGTCGCGAAGCGTCCGTTCCGCTTCCTCCAGGCGACCGTTGCGGAATAATACGTACCCATACGTGTCGAGCATGGTCGGGTCCGTCGGGCTCGCCTCGTACGCCCGTCGCGCGTAATCGAGCGCTTCCTCAGGCCGGTCGAGGTCGTTGGCCAGGGCGTACGCGAGGTTGTTGAGGGTGGCGAAGTGCTCCGGCTCGACTTCGAGCACCCAGCGCCAGGCGTCGGCGGCGGCGGCGAAGTCGCCGGCGGCGTAGCAGGCGCCGGCAAGGTTCCATCCCAGTTCGCGCTGCAGGCGGATCGTCCGCTCCTCGCCTCGGGGCAGGACCTTGATGCGGTCGCGCGCGGCGTTCATGCGGCTGATTCCTTCGCCGCGCAGGGCGGGGCCGTCCGCCGCGCCGGATCCGCCGGCGGCCTCGACCAGCGCCTGCCCGAGCAGGGCCTCGGGCCAGGGGTCGTCGAATTCGCCGAAGGCCTCCCGCGCCAGCGCGGCGAAGCGGTCAGCGGTCGCGACGAGGCGCAAGGCCTCGAACCACTGCTGGAGAAGGTCGTCCCGCGCCGCAGGGTCGGTCTGGGCGAGGATCATCGTCGCCGCTTCGCGCAGCGTCGCCGATCCGGCCGCCCCGTCGCCCGAGATCGCCTGCGCCTGGGCCAGGAGCAGTCGGTGCGAGGGCAGGCCCCCGACTTCCTTTTCGAACTGCCGGTAGAGGGCGATGACCTGCGCCGCCCGCGGAGGATTGACCGCCAGCCACGCGCGGCCGAGTTTGAGCAGGCGGTTGGCGCTGGGCTGCTTCTCGAACGCCAGGCCGTAGTGATTGGCATACCGCTCCGGCGGCGAGCCGAGGTTGCGCTCGAGGTCGCCTTGGATTTCGTGCCAGGCGCCGCGCTTGGGATCGAGATCGATCGCTTCCTGAATGAGGACCTGCGCCTGGGTGTATTCGCGTCGCGAGTAGAGAAGTTCGACGAGGTTGCTGCGGACCTCTTCGTTGCGCGGATTGACTTCGAGGATGCGGCGCCAGGTCGAGATGAGCGTGGTGACGTCCGGGTCGGGCCGGCCGGTCTGCGGGTTGCGCCGCGAGCGTGCGAGGTCGGCGAGGATGAGCAGCGGCGCTTCGCTTCCGGGGCTGATCTGCATGGCCTGATCGACGTCGGCCCGGACGCGCGGCGCGCGCTCGATCTCGCCCTTGTCGGCGATCTGCGTGAGGTTGAATCGGGCGCGGGCGCTCCACGAGCGGGGATCCTGCGGGTAGGCGGCGACGGCCTCGTTGAAGGCGCGCTCGGCGGCGCGGAGGTCGCCGCTCTGGAAGTGCAGTTCGCCGCGCAGCAGCATCGTCTCCAGGCTGACCCCCGCCGACTTCTCGAGGTCGTCGAGGAGGGCGCCCGCCCGGTCCCGGTGCCGCGCGGCGCTCGCGGGATCGGCGGTCTGATCGCGCTTGGAGAGGACCAGGTGCAGGTTGACCATCTGGATGCTCAGGGCCGGGTTGTCCGCCCCGCCCGAGAGCGCCTGCTCATAGCATTCCAGCGCTTCCTCCAGGCGCGTCAGCGCCAGGTAGATCTCGCCGAGGCAGCGGTCGGCTTCCCGTCGAACCGGATCCTGGAAGGGGATGGCGCTCCTGGCGGTCTCGATGGCGTCATCGGTCCGGCTCGCGTCGATGAAGTACTGAGTCAACGCGATGAGCGCGGCGGTCATCAGGTCGTTGGCCGGCGGCGGGTCGGTGCGGGTGAACGCGAGGAGGGCGTCGCGCCCCGCGTCAATCTGCTCCTGCTTGAGATGCCAGTCGGCCCGCGCCGTGGCGACGCGCAGCCGCTGGGCGGCCTCCGTCGGGTTCAGCGACGAGAGCAGGGCGTCGGCCTTGGCGAAGTCGCCGTCGAGTTCATAGAGATCGACGAGGTTGAGGGCGTTGTCGAGTTGGGCGGGATTGAGCGCGCCGCCCGCCGCGAGCGCGTGCTGCCGCTCGCGGATTTGGATGGCCCGCGGGCGGTCGCCGTGTCGCCCTTCGAGATCAAGCCACGCTTCGTGGATGTTCTGGTCGCTCGGCGCGAGGGCGCGCGCCTTGCGGATCGAGGCCAGCGCGCCGTTCAGATCGCCGCGCCGGAACTGGAGTTTGGCCAGTTCGCGCAGGGTGAGGACGTTGGTCGGCTCGCGCTGGAGCGATTTCTCGAAGGCCTCGGCGGCGGCGGGGAGGTTTCCGGCGCTCAGATGCGCCACGCCGAGCAGCCGCCACGGAGCGCTGTCGTAGGGCTTGAGGTTGGCGGCCTGGATGAGCGTGGCGATGGCGGCAGTCGTCTTGCCAGTGTGGAGTTCGAGGCGCCCGCGGAAGGTCAGCCCCGAGGCGAGGTCGGCGTTCGCCTCCGTCGCGGCCTGCGTGAAGCGGCGAGCCGCTTCAAGGTCGTTCGAGGCGAGGGCGGCGAGGAAGTCGTGCTCAAGAACCGCCGGATGCCGGGCGTCGATCGATCGAGCGGCGTCGAGGTGAGCCGTCGCCGGCGCATTGAGGCCATGCGCGTTGAAGAGGCGCCACTTTTCGAGGTGGCTCTCAATGGGAGAGAGGCCCGGCCGGCTGTCCACGATCTCTTCGAGAATGGGCTGAAGATCCTCGTCGTTGAGCAGCGCGCGGAGGAGGCGCCACTGCTGCCGGGCGGTTTCGGCGGCCTCGGGCACCGCTCCCTTGCCGGCGTCGAGCAGGGCGAGGGCCTCGTCGGCGTAGCGGAGCGCCTCCGACTTGCGATCCTGAAGGTGTTCGAGCCGGGCGAGTTCGTAAAGAAGGCCGAGACTCTCAGGGGCGCTGCCGCGGGCGTCGAGCAGCGCTGCGCGGGCCTGGTCGATCCGGCCCTCGACGGCGAGGTCGCGGGCGCGGAGGATCGCGGCCATCACGGGATCGTCAACGGTGGCGGCGTCGGTCTGCCCCCGCGCGAGGTCGAGCCGGCGTCGCAGATCGCCCGCCGCGGCGCTTCCCGGGGCGACTTCCTCCAGGCGCGCCAGGTTGCGCTCCGCCCGCTCGAGGTTCTGCCCCGCCAGGTCCAGCGCGATGAGCGATTCCAGGATCGGCGGGTGTGCAAAGCCCGTCAGTGCGGCCGCCTGTTCGAGATACTCAAAGGCGGAGCCCGGCTGGTTCGTCTGCTCCAGCGCGGAGGCGAGGTCAAGGAGAGCGGCGAGGCGCTGGCTCGTCGGGATCGGCCGGCGGCCGACCATCGTAAGGAACTGATTCAATCGGCTGGCGGCCTCGGCGGGACGGCGGTCGGCGAGCGCGAAGCGGCCCTCGACGTAGTGCAGGTTTTCGTCGGCGTCGGAGACGAGCGAGCGGTAGAGATCAAGCCGCGCCCTGGCCCGCGCGCGGGCTTGTTCGACGGGCTCGCCGTCGCCGCGGCCGGCCCGGGTCCACTGGTCGACGTCCATCTCGAACTGTGCGAGGGCGGCGAGGGGGCGCGTCGCGAACAACTGCACCGACTTAAGGCTCACGGGCAGATTCGGGCTGTCGATGAGCTCCTGGTAGGACTTCATCGCCTCATCGCGCCGCCCGGCCATGGCGAGGAATCGCGCCCGCTCGAAACGCAGTTGCGGGTGATCGGGTTCGCCCTTGAGCGCGTGCTCAATGAGTTCGGCGGCGCGGGCGACGCCGGCGGCGCGGTCTTCCGCGACCCAGAGGAGATCGTTGGCCAGTCGCCTCGCCTTCCACCACTCAATGCTCTCGGAGGCGAGAGCGAGTTCCTCCGCCCTCGCCAGCGCTCGACGATACTCCACCATGGCATCGGTGGAGACGTCCGGCAGGTCGCGCTCGTAGGTCGCCGTCGCGAGGTGCGTCTCGGCGAGAGCATGCGCGATGAGGACGTCATCGGGGTGCTTGGCCAGGTGCGCCTGCGCGAACGAGCGGGCCTCCTCGGCGCGCGCCAGGGCCTCGCGTGACTTGGACCGGCCGGCGAGGTCGGAGGCGTCGTAGAGATGCCAGCGGATCAGCGCATCAACTGCGAGCGAGTCGGTCGGATCGGTGGCGACGGCCTGCTGGAGGTCGGCTCGCGCCTCGTCGCGCAGCCGCGACTCGAGGCCCGCCTCGCGCATCCGGTAGGCGCCGGCGATCCCGCGGAAGCGGTGCGCCCGATCCCAGAGGGGATTGGAGTCGCCTGAGGGCCGGCTGCGCACCATGTTCTCCGTCTCCGCCATCAGGAATGCCGCGTCGGCCGACGACGGCTCGGGCAGGGAAACGGACAGCACATGGGTGAGCCAGTCGACGTGGAACTGCGGCTCGAAGGGTCGGATCTCCGTCTTGCGCTTGAGAATGCTCGACCACTTCGTGTAAAGATCGCGCGCCTCGATGGCGTCTTCGGGCACGATGCGCGCGATCGAGTCGCGCCAGAGGTCGAGCAGGGCGAGGTTGCCCTGGTCCTTGAAGACCGCTTTGGAGTAGAACTCCTCGGCGCGGGTCCAGTCTTCCGCCGCCGCGGCCGTGTCGCCCTTGGTCTTGTAGTACTCGGACGTGCGGCCGAAGAACAGCGAAGCGGCGACGGCCGCGCCGACCACGACCGTGAGGGTCACGAGCAGGGGAATGACGACCTTTTTGTTCACTCGAGCGGCCATGCTCTGCCTTTCAAACGTTGACCATCGGCGAAGCGCCAGGGGGACCAAAGCGCCGGTGCCGGGTGGGGTCAATTCCCGGTCCCTTCGACCGCCGGGGGCGCCTCCCACCGGCGCTGCTCGACGTCCCGCCAGTCCGGCAGGCAGGCCATCAGGTCGGGCAGCATCAGCCCCAGGAACTCCGACGCCTCCCGGCCGAGGTCCGTCCGGTCGACGGCGCTGGTCGGGTGCTGATAGGTAAACTGCACCTTGCAGTAATAGGCGTACTTCGAGGAGCGATCGTAGGCGAGCAGCCGCACGCCCTCGGGTGAGGCGGTGACGCCGCCGTTGGCGATGAAGAAGTACCCCGCGGCCAGCGTGTGCTCTCGATCCTCATGCCGCCAGTACTCCGAGGAATTGAGCCGCAGCCCCGCTTCGCCCAGTCGCGGCATACGGACAACCTGGCGGGCCGGTCCGCTGGTGATGGCCATGAGGTATCCGCCCTCGCCCGCCGCGCCAGTCTCGTCGGTGGTGTCGGGATCGGGCCACCAGAGCGACTGGTCGATGTCCAGAGGCACGGCGGTGGTCGTGGGGGAGCGAACCAGCCCGCCGCCGACGAAACAGCGGTCGGGGATGTGGGGAACGGCGTCGATGGACCCGGTGTAGTAGGCGACGTGGAGTTGAAGGACGCCGCTGCTCGCATCGCCATCGCGCGCGAAGTTGCGCGTGAGGTATTCCTCCGTACCGAACTCGCGGATGACCTCGGGAGAGACGATCTCATCGCTGCCGATGGCCTTCCACGGGCCGACCTGTACGGGCAGGGTGCTCAGCGGCGCGCGAAGGGGGACGGGCTCCTTGCGCAGGTAGATGCCCATGGCGCCTTGGACCGGGGCGAAGGCGACAGCGCCCGCGAGCAGCCCGACGCACACCGCCGGCGCCAGCCAGCGCGGAGCGGCAACCGCAGCCGCGCTCAGGCGCGTGGACGCGGCGGGGCGTTGCGGCGCCATCGGCTCGCCCGGCCCGTCGTCGCCGACGTTGATGAAGACGTGCTGCACGATCCACACCAGCCCGAGGTAGATGAGGATCGCGGGAATGAGCCAGAGCGTTCCGATGAAGATGTGCGCCTCGCCGCGCGCGAGGTCGGGGTTGATGGTCGAGGCGATGCCCAGCGAGGCGACGCGCAGCACATTGACGAAGATCGCCACGGGCACGCCCATGAAAATCAGCGCCAACCGTTGCCACCACGCCTTGCATGTCAGGAACGCCATCGCGATCCCCAGCGCGATGAAGGCGACGATCATGCGCATCCCCGAGCACGCTTCGGCAACGTTGAGCGGCAGCGTCTTGCCGTTGTGGTACACGGTCAGAACCGTGCCGGAGATGTCGGTGTCATAGCCGAGGAGGTTCAGGAGGTAGTAGGAGCCTCTCGAGGCCCAGACCTGCAGCGTGGGGGTCACCATCAGCAGGAGGCGCGGCGGCATGCGCACGCCCATCGCGAGATAGAGCATGGGGAACATCAGCGCCCACCACAGCCGCGCGCCCATGAGCAGGAGCACCAGCCCGAGGAGCGTGCAGATCATCGCCGCGCCCTGAAGCGTGTGGTTGGTCGTCGGGCCGAGCGTGAAGAAGAAGTACAGCCCGACGCCCAGGAGCATCAGCGGCAGGCCGAGCCAATTCGCCCGCGCCGGAAGCGCGAGGATCCGCCCGCGATTCTCGTAGATGTAGTACGCCGAGATCGCGGGGATGAGGTAGGCGTGCGACCAGTCGGGATCGCGGCTGATCTCGATCTGGTTGAGCAGGAAGTGGTAGAAGAGCGCGCAGAACGAAGCGCCGACGGCGAGGATTCGCACCCACGTTCCCGGCGTCAGGGAAACCTCGGCATGGCGGGAGTCCGTTCGAGGTTGCATAACACTGCATCTGCCCGATTGATCCGCTGGTGGGCCCGGCCGCGGCGCTGGCGGAGCGGGCAGGATCACCATCGGCCTGTTTCCGCTGTGGAAACACCGGATTCTAGTCAGCAGGGGCCTTATGGGACGCGATTTCGCCGGGATTCGCAGGCCTGCGATTCAAAGCGGGCGGTAGAGGTCGATCGTCTTCTTCACCTCGTTGGGCCGCGGGATCGAATGCGCGATGATCTCGATGCCCTCTTGGCCGGAACTCGAGATGCCGATCGTCCCCACGTTGAAGATGCGATTGAGGAAGGTCTGATCGACCTGCACGTTGCGGACGTGGTCGTGCAGGACCTCGGTGGTGCTCTTGCTGAAGAAGCCTCGACGGAGGATCGTGCGCTTGTTGGTGATGTAGAGGCGGTTGCCGAGGTTGCGCAGCCAGAGAATGAGCGTGGCGATCCCGAGCGTGAGGATGGTCAGAAACGGGTGCGCCCGCCAGTTGGCCGGAGCGAGGACCATGACCTCCTGCTCGAGCCCGCTGTCGGGGGGAAGGCCCCGCAGCGCGGCGCGGTCCCCCGCGGCCGCGGCCGCGGCCGGCGCGGCCGGCAGCACGTTGACGTCGCCGCAATCCGGGCACTCGACGCGGCGCCCCGCGTGCGTGTCCGGGAATTCGAGCAGTCCGTTGCACTTGTCGCAATGCTTGGTGATCACGTCGGTCCTTTCGCGAACTCCGCAGCGCGACGATTGATTGGGTCCGCCCGATGGTGGATTGCGTCGGCGCGGGGCGGGCATGTCCGGCCGGGCGCCGCCTGGCCGCCGCAGGCGTTCAGGTCCGCTCGCTTTCGGCCGTCGGCTCCTCGCTCGGCGGCTCAAAGCAGCAGGAGGCGATCGTGACCGTCGCCTTCTCCAGTCCAAGGTGGCCGTAGTTCTCGCCGAAGTACGTGACGAGCGACTTCGCCTTCTCGATGAACCATTCGCGAGGCCGCTTGTTGCCGTTCTCGTCGGCGTAGACGGTGAGGATCTGGTCGGCATGGTCGCGCAGTTTCCTGGCGATCGGCCCCGCCGCGCCCCACTCGTACACGCACGGGTTGAGCGCTTCGTTCCAGTGGTCGGAGACGAAGGGGCGGAAGAAGTCCGACTCCGGCCGCACGTGGCGGTTCAACGCCCAGTGGTCGCCGATGCGGATGAGCAGCGGCGGATGCTCGACGCCTTCGAGCCTCACCGGCTCCGTGAGGTTGAGGTAGAACTTGAAGCCGAGGTAGTTGGCCGCGAGGTCCGCGTTGGAAAAGACGCCCGTGGCGAAGAAGCCGATCGCGCCCGCCTCCGAGATCGGGCCGCGGGTGTAGAACTCGACGACGCGGCGGTGCGCCTCGGCCGGCTCGACGCCGACGCGGCAGAGGTTGCGGTAGTCCTGGTGGTAGAGGTGTCCCAGATCGTGGAAATGCCCGAACTTGTCCGTCCCCACGAAGTGATCGAAGACGCGGATCGTCGAGGAGGGTAGCGACAGGGGAATCTTGCGCGGATCGAAAGGCAGGTGAACGGATGAGTAGATCCAGTTGGACGTCTTGTACGCGGCGGGGCGGCCGGCGTAGACGCTCCTCGCCCCCGATGATCGAAAGGCGTTCTCCAGTTCGAGCGTCTCGAAGAAGCCCGGTCCGAACGCGGCTCGGACGTGGTTCGCCACGGCCACGGGCGAGTGCGCCTCGGCGATCGCCTGCCGGCCGCGCGTGTCGCTTCGCGCCCGCCTGGCACGCTCGATGCGGTCGTTGGCGCGGTTCACGAAGTCTTCGAGAACGAGGTAGTGGGCCATCGAGATGGCCGCGCCCACGTCGGCGAGCGGACGGTCAGTCGGCAGGAGAAACTGGTCCGTCTCGTTGGCGCGGCTGGGCGCGGGAACGGCGATCAGCGCCGCCGTTGCGAGGGCCGAAGCCGCGGCCGTACACGCGCGGCGCCGCGACTGCTCCATCCACTTCATCGCGTGCATCCTCCCGTCAGGCCTTGGGCGTCTCTCTGATGACCCCGCGAGTTTGGCGCTGTACGATAGGCCCGGTCGGAACGGTTCAGTCGTCGCGCCCGCCGGCGCGCCGGCGGGCGAGGCGCTCGAGGTCCGGAGGGTCCGTGCGGCCGCTCGTGGGCGGGGGCGGTCCGTCGCGGAGATCATCGAGGAACGACGCTTCTTATCGAGGGGTCATTCCATGAGCATCGAGTCTCGATTCGGGCAGCGGAGCGCGGTTCGTCTGCGGGCGGCGGCCAAACTCCTGACAGTGCTTCTGCTCACCGTCGGGTGCGCGTCCTCGCCTTACCGGCGCGCGCTGGTTGCGCTCGAAGAGCCGCCGGACTCGCGCCTTGCGGAGCGGATTGCCGAAGTGGCTCGGGCGCATCGCCAGGCCCTGCGCGATGTCGAACGCGCGCACGGGCGCCTCGCCGCCGCGACGTCAGGCGCCTTTCGTCCCGCGAAGGGCGACCTGGACGAGTGCGCCGCGGCGGTGGATCGCTGCCGATGGTCGATGTTCAACCTCGATCGCATGACCGAGTCGCTCGAGGACCTTGCCGGCGCTGCAGACGCCTCGCCGGGTGGGCAGGCGCAGGCGAGGCATCTGGCGGAAGAATTTCGGCGCGTGCAGGGGCTGATGGCCGCGCCGGTCGAATCGCTCGCCCTCGCCCTCGGCGCGGTGCGCCTGGCGGTCGAGACGCAATCGAGCGCGGGAGCGCACGAGGTTTCGGCGATGGACTCGCAGGCGCTGCGCGTGGAAGTGGAGCGGGTCCTGAGCGAGGCGGCGGTGGTTTCCGCCTCGCTGCGCAGCCGCGGCGCTTCGAGCCATGGCCGCGCCACGGTGGACGCTTCGAACTGATCGACCTCGCGTGCTTGACCCCATCCGGCAAGGCGCGCCGGACCTTGCACGGGCCGCCGCGCGACTATACTGGACGCTTTGGCGTCAGTGCTGAGTCGGAGGCAGAAGATGAACGATCGAATCAGGGCGGCGCTGCCGCTGGTGGCGGCGCTGTGGTGCGTGAGTGGTTCGGGTTGCGCGCGCGACAAGGCGGCGACGACCGCGGGGCAGGAGCCGCCACCGGTCGTCGCTCCCGAGCCGGCCAAGGCGCCGGAGCCGGCCCGGCCGGCGGAGGCGCAGGAGGCGGTGGTAGTCGTGGCGCCCGAGGCGCCGACCACGCCCGCGGCGACGCCAGATCAGCCTCGCGCCCCGCGGCGCCGCGATCGCGGCAGCCGCGATGAGACGACGATCTTCAGCCCTCTCGAACTGCCTCCGGGAGACTCGATCCGTCTCGCCTCCGGCGCTCCGGGGCCCGACTACTGGCAGCAGCAGGTGGATTACGTGATCCGGGCCTCGCTCGACGCCGACACCAACACCGTCGCCGGCGAAGCGATCGTCACCTACCACAACAATTCGCCGCACGCGCTCGATTACATCTGGCTGCACCTCGAGCAGAACATCTTCCGCGAGGACAGCGTCGGTGCGGCGATCTCGCGCAACACCGCGATCGGAATGCGCGAAGCGGCCGGGGAGGGTTGCCGCATCGACCGGCTCCGCGCCGGCGGGTACGACCTGGAGTATCACGTCTACGACACCATGGCGCGCATCGACCTTGCGAGTCCGATCGCGCCGGGCGGTTCGACGTTCTCGTTCGAGATCGCGTGGTCCTTCACCATTCCCGAGCGGGCCTTCCGGCGCTTTGGCATCGAGAGAGTCGAGCAGGGGACGATCTACGAGATCGCGCAGTGGTTCCCCGCCGTCGCCGTCTACGACGACGTGGACGGGTGGAACACGCTGGGCTATCTCGGCACGGGGGAGTTCTACACGAACTTCGGCGCCTACGACGTGCGCCTCACCGTGCCGCGCCGCCACATCGTGGTGGCGACGGGCGTTCTCCAGAATCCCGCCGACGTCTTCACGCCGACGCAGTTGGATCGCTGGCAGGCGGCGAAGTCCAGCGACGAGACGGTGATGATCCTCGCGCCGGAGGAGGTCGGCGACCCCGCGAGCCGGCCGGCCGGCGAAGGTCCGCTCACCTGGCACTTCAAGGCGGAGGACGTGCGCACCTTCGCCTGGGCGAGTTCCGACGCGTTTATCTACGACGCGTGCAACCTCGAGGGGACGCTGATCCAGTCCGCGTATCCGAAGGAGGCCACGCCTGTCTGGCACAAGAGCACGCAGATGCTGCGCACGGCGATCGCGGGCTACAACCGGCGGTGGTTCAAGTACCCCTACCCGGCGGCGACGAACGTGAACGGGCCGGAAGGGGGGATGGAGTACCCCATGATCATTTTCTGCGGCGGGCGGCGCAGCGAGCAGGGGCTCTACGGCGTGACGACCCATGAAATCGGGCACAACTGGTTCCCAATGGTGGTCAACACCGACGAGCGCCGCTATGCGTGGATGGATGAGGGATTCAATTCGTTCATCAACTACTACTCCGGGCCGGACTGGTTCGGCGGCGAGCCGCGCGGCCGCGGCGACGCCTCCAACTTCGCGCGCGGCATGAGGCAGGGGGGGAGCGTGCCGATGATGACCTACGCCGACCGCCTGCCCGCCAGTCAACTCGGAAGCACGCAGTACGCCAAGCCCGCCGTCGGGCTGGTGCTGCTGCGCGAGCAGATTCTCGGTGAGGAGCGCTTCGACCGGGCGTTCCGCGAGTACATCCGGCGCTGGGCGTTCAAGTCGCCCCAGCCCGCCGACTTCTTCCGCACGATGGAGGACGTCGCCGGCGCCGACCTCGCCTGGTTCTGGCGCGGCTGGTTCTACGAGGTCTCCGTCCTCGACCAGGGCCTCGCCGCCGTCGAGCAGCAGCAGCGCGACGATGAAGGCTTCAACGTCGAGGTCACGATCGAGAATCTTGAAGAACTCGTCATGCCCGTCGCGGTCGAACTGACGTTCGAGGACGGCTCCACGCAGCGCCGCACCCTCCCCGTCGAAATCTGGTTCAACACGAACCGGTACAACTGGCGCTGGCAGTCGCCGCAGCGCCTTCGCAGGATCGTGATCGATCCCGACGAGGCGTTCCCCGACGTCGAGCGGGGCAACAACGTCTGGGAGCAGGCGCCGCAGTGATCGAATCTGATGAAGCGAAGATGCAAGCGGGAATCGGGGTTCGCTGAACGCCGCGCGCCGCTGGCGTCTTCGCAGCGAGCCACGAGTCACACTCTGAACAAACTCATTGAACAGGAACGGTGTCGCATGATGCGAATGGTGCAGTCGCTGGTGGTGATGGTGGCTCTTGTCGGCGCCGCGGCGTCGGGGATCGCGCAGGTGGACCCCAGCGCGGGAATGCTGCGCTACCCGGCGGTCAGCGCGGAGCGGATCGTCTTCGTCTACGCCAACGACCTGTGGACCGTGCCGCGCGAAGGCGGAGACGCTTCGCCCCCGTAGCGGGCAGAGCAAAGTGGCCAAATCGGCAGGGGAATGGCCAACGCCCCCTGCGCAGCAGATCGCCCCGGGGGTGTTTCCGGGGCTCTTCGGGCCGGCCGGGGCCGGCCCTCGACGGGTTGT
>WYBR01000093.1 GCA_011525805.1 Vicinamibacteraceae bacterium | reverse complement strand
TGGCCGGGGTACTTTGCGGCCTTGACGGCGAGGAGGCCCGGCTCGGTGCAGCGCAGGCCGGCCTCGAAGGGGGCCCAGTGGTGGGGCGTTTCGCGGCCGAGGGCCTTGTCCACCCAGGCGTGCCAGTGGTTGAAGGACTCGTAGGTCGGCAGGCCGGGCCAGGCGAGGCCGTCGGTCATCTGACCTTCGCGCCAGATTTCGATCGGTCCGCTGGGGGCGAGGACGAGGGTGCCGCCTTTGCAGACGACGATGGTGAGGATGCCGTCGGGCCACTGGCCTTCGCCGAGGCCGAGTTGGGCGCGGTCGGGCTTGAGGCCGGTGTCGTAGAAGTGGAAGTTGCAGGTGGTGTTGGCGAAGCGGTCGGAGTTGACGGGGTAGGTGAGGGTTGAGAGGACGCGGTCGGCGTGGAAGTGGGTCAGGTCGCGCGAGGGTGTTCGCGAGCAGACGTGAGTGGGGTGCTGAAGTTCGGGGAAGGCATAGAAGAGGACGTCGGTGAGGTGGACGACCCAGTCGGCGATCTGTCCGCCGCCGTAGTTCCACCAGGAGCGCCAGCGGCGCTGGACCATGTCGGGTCGGCAAGGCTCGTACTCGGCGCCGTTGAGCCAGAGGTCGTAATCGAAGCCTTCGGGCGGGTCGATCGGCTCGCCGAGTTTCCCGTCGGCGAAGTAGTGTCCGCCGGCGAGGGCGCCTCCGCCGAAGGCGACGTGGACTTCGATGACGGGGCCGAGGCCGCCGCTGCGCAGGATGTCGACAGCGGCGCGGCGGGCGGGGGACTCGATGCGTTGCGCGCCGGTCTGGGTGATGAGGTCGGGCCGGGCGGAGACGGCGCGGCCGAGGAGGTCGAGTTCTTCGAGTTGCTGCACGAGCGGCTTCTGGCCGTAGACGTGCTTGCCGCGGGCGAGCGCGAGGGTCATGATCGCGCAGTGGGAGTGATCGGGGGTGGCGACGATGACGGCGTCGAACTTGTCGGCGTGTTTGTCGAAGGCTTCACGGTAGTCGGCGCAGGTGAAGGCTGAGGGATGATCGGCCGCGGCCTGGGCGAGGGCGGTGGAGTCGACATCGCACAGGCCGACGATCTCGGCGAGGGGATGCGCGGCGATGGTCTTGCGGTCATGCCCGCCGATGGTGCCGATGACGCCGATGGAGAGGACGCGGAGTTTGGTGTCGCGGAGGAAGGGTCGGGCGGGGCGCGCGATGTGCGGCGCGAGGAGCGAAGCGAGGCCGGGCGCAGCGACGGCGGAAGCGCCGGCGGCGGCGGTGGTGGCGAGGAAGGTGCGGCGGGAGATGGGGGTGGTGGTCATGGGTGTATCCCAAGGGTTGAATGAATTGGGAGGTGAACGAGCGCATCACCATATGGCAGTGGGCCGGGCCGGGGCTGAACGGCCATCCACCACCTCGAGCGCGGCTGAGCAGGATAGTCTCACCAAAACAGACCAGGCCCCTGGGCGATACCGCAGGGGCCTGTGAAGCGAGGCGGACGGGATTCGAACCCGCAACCACCGGATCGACAGAGGAACCTTGCCCGAGCGCGAGACTCGTAAGCGACGGTAGGGCCGAGGGTTGCGGATTGCAAGCGATGCGGCTATTGCGAGGTTTTGCGGTCGTTTTCGGGGCGGAGCGCGGTGCGCACCGCGCAGCGAGATGGCTACCAATCGTCCTTCGCGAGATCTCTGTTGCGCTGTTCGAGGCGCCACGTGCTGAACGAGTGCCGTTCGATTCTGCGCAGTGTTCCTTCGAGGCCGTTGGTCTTGAACACCTCATTGCCGGCGGCCTTTGACACCCTGGCTCTAGCCTTTTCGATGGTCAGCCACGAGAGATCTTCGACCAGCATTTCAGCCGCTTCCGTGACGGTGAGCCAATCGCTCGGCTTGACTTCGATCATTCCCGGTGTCGGGAAGATGCGGGCCAGATCGAGGCTGAGGCAGCCGACTTCCAGAACAGCATGTTCTGCGAGCACAGCAGTCCGCGGTCGAGTTCCAAGCGACCAGATGTCGCCGGGCTTCACTCCGACGGAAAGCACCACCGGACGCTCCGAGGCCCGAAGCCGCTGGGCGGTCGCGATGATGACTGCCGAATCCGAACGCGCCAATCCGAAGCCGAGGAACACCTCACTGGCCTGCCCACCGACATTGGCCGTGCCGACCAGCACGACACGGCCCGGCACATCTTCAACGATGACACCGGATGCGCCGATCGCGGCGGCCACGGACCGAGCCAGACCAACCAGACTGAATCGCCACTGCTCGAAGTCGCGGGGTTCCAGAAACACGACTCCGCAGCCATGCAGGCACCGATGGACAGAGACCAACCGTTCCGGATCATCTGGGTGTGCTTCGAATCCGAGGTTCGGCACTGCGCACTCATGGTCGCACCCGTCGTAGATGATCTCCTCTGCCTGCGCATGCGGGTCGAGAATCCCCGTCGTTTCGATCGACGCGAGCCACTCGCGCGGCCATGCCCGCGCATCCTGTGGTGTCAGCACACCATCGCGCAGGTACTCAACTCGAATCAGAAGTTCGGCCAATGGATCAGACACGGGCGATGCCCCACTTGATGAGGTACCTCTTGGCGACCGCGTCGTCGCCGAAGTCCTTAAGGTTGCACGAATCCGGATAGGTGATCTCGAAGGTCACCGTCTTGCCGCGGCCGCCATTCTGCCTGCGAAACTTGAACGAAAGACGCGCCTGGGACACATGGAGTTCCGAGAACGGCAACTTTGATTTGTCTATGGCCTCGTCCACTAGCGACCGAAGCAGATCCGGCATATCGGGTGTTGGCCGGCCCGAAAGCACGATCCGACGATACCCCTTTCCCGGAAGATCGAACCGGAGCAGCCGGATTTCGACTCCTGCAATGTGGTCGCCAGGGTCAGTCTTGAAAGCAAAATGCCCGCTCTTCAATGCTGACAGGTCGTAGGGCGGTTTGGACCGTGGATCGGGCAGTGCCTTCAGCCCGAGCATCTCCTTGCAGAAGGCCTCGGAAACCCTGTCCTTGTGCTGCCTGTCGCCTGCCGCCACCATCTCCAAGATGCCTTCCTCGCGCCGGTAGACGAAAATGACCTCACCAGCCGTTCGTCGCGCGTGACGGATGAACCGATCCTGGTCGTCGTAGCCGAGGTCGGTTTTCGGGTGGTTCTCCGGATAGGCGAAGCAGCAGAACCGGTCGGGATCGCGGCGCTCAAAGGTTTCTACGTGACACCGTCTCCCGCGTCCCTGGTCTTTGAGAATGGCGCGGAGCGCCTTGGCAAGCCTCCCGCGATGGTTCTCGTCATCCTCGACCTGGAGGCGCTTCCCGACGTTCCACCGTCGCCACCGGCTCTCCGCAAACCGGTCAATCTCCTGGTATCCCAGCACCCGCTCCACGAGTTTCCGGTCCTCGATGAGCGCGAGCAATGCCCGCTCGCAATCGTTCGCCATGCCGTCGAGTTGAGCCGCCCAAGGCCGCTTCCACAATGCCGCGTCCTCGTAGATGAGCTTCGATCCTCCCTCCGAGGCAAGTTCGTTGATGGTCATCAGGTCCGTGTCCACGGATTCCTGCTCACTCGGCTTCAACGAATCCAGTGCCTCGATGATCTCCGTCGGATCACCATCCTCGTACTCGTCCCACTCGAAGTCGCCGAGAAGGCCGCGGCTCTCGAAATAGCGCTGAAGCAGGTTTTTTGAGATGTTCCGGATAATTCTCTTCGGCGAGTACTGTGGCATCCGTTCGGGCTCCTTCCCCTGTCTGAAACGGATCATTCTGCGCTCATGGAGCGCGGCGCGGCCGTCAGGCGTAGGCCGCTTCGAGTTCTTCGAGATCCATGGTGAAGTCGAAGACCATCTGGATAGCAGTGCCTTCGTTGAAGTTCTCGTTGTAGCAGTCAACATCGCGCTTCAGCTGGGCGCAGTCGCTGACGATCTGTTGCCGGCGCTGGGAGAATGCGATCTCCATATGCTCGCGCGGTGCTGTCCGGAGATCAGCCCAAAAGGTCTGCTGCTCGCCGTTCACTTCGCGCCGCGCCGCGTGCTTTGCCCGAACGCGCCGCCCCTGACGGTCGGTAATGAATTCCTCACGCATGGCCCGGGCGAGGTCGTCGGCACACTGCTCGATCGCGAGTTCGCGCGATGGTTGCCACTTTCCGGTACGGACCATCCACGCGGCCATGTCCCGCGTCGTTGCCGGCCAAGGCTGGCCAGCCTTCTGATACTCGACGACAAGCTGCTGCATCTGCTCGTTATACCGGGACTTCTGCATCGTGCGCTCTCTTTCCAGTTCACTTTCCGGTTGGCGGCGTGACTCCCCATCCGTCGGACAGCACCGTCTCCAACAAGTGGGCGCGAACCTTCACGAGGTAGGCTCGGAGATTGGCATAGGAAATCTCCTTGCGGTACTGCAATTGCCCGACAACCAACCCCGGATGGATTTGCTGCACGGCTGCAAATCCTTCGATTTTCTTCTTCGAGTACAGCGGACGGACGCGAGCAATGAAGTTTGACAGCTGGGCGTCCGGGATTAGGAACGAAGACGCGAAGGAGTCTGCAGCCCTTTCGAAGGCAGGCTTGTCCGGTGTCTGGCTACTGTCCATTCCGACGAGATCGATGTCCGGCGGAATGGGCTCGTAGCGGCCGTCGCCAGCATCGATGTGGCCTAGTTCATGCATCAACGTGAACCAGAACCAGTCGATGCGATCGAAGCGCATCGAAAGTGCCACAACCGGGCTCTTCGAATCTAGCCAAAAACAGGCGCCGTCGATTCTCGTTTGGGGGAGATGCTCGACCACAACGCAGCGCACGCCGAACTCTGCCATGAGCTTTGGAACCTGCCGCACATCTTCTGCATTGGTGAGCAGGTTCTTGACCGCAGGGAGATGCGCTCTGAACTTGGCTAGGTCGAATTTGGCCACCTTCAGCGTCTCAGCGAGCTGCCGAGAGCGACAAAGCCAAGCTCTCTGCGCCGGCGTGAACTCGGAGTAATGTGTGTCGTTACCCGTAGCCTTTCGCGCCGCCGCGGCGCACACGGAGGGGGCCTCTTCGAGCGAAGGCACCCGGAAAAACTGCTTGATCTGCTCCTCCAGAACATCCACACTCGCTGATTCCATGATCCAGCCGCGGCGGATCATCTCCTTGACAGGCGCGATCGAGTACAGCCGAGCGCGGCGGGCGACAGTTTCGTTGGGCTTCCCAAGTCGGTGAAGCCGGTATGCTGATTCCATGTTCATCCAGAACTGAGCGGTTGTGCCGAACGCCTCACCCAGCTGCTGTGCCGTCTCAGGCGTGATCGCCCGCTTGCCCGCAATGAGCTCGCTGACCGTCCGCTCCGGGCGGCCCATAATGTCAGCAAGATCGCGCTGCTCCCAGCCGCGAGCCTCCAACTCGTCGCGGATGAACTCGCCCGGGGCAAACGCGTCCGCCGGACCCGCGCGCATATTTGGTTCGATGGCCATCATGCTGCTCCCGCCCCTTGCGGGGCTCCGCCACCTGTTATCCGGTGGGCCGATTCCAATACTTTCACTTCAGTGGTAATCCTCAACAGAGATGACAACGACTGCCTTGCCGCTCGGGGTACGCTCCAGTTCAATGACCAACCTCCACTGCCTGTTCAGCCGCATCGAGTGCTGGTGACTCCGATTGCCTCGCAGCTTTTCAAAGTGCAACGACTTCATCGCATAGAAATCGCGCTCGTCCACGGCCGCCCGGATGACCTGCATGACCTTGCGAAAACCGCGCACCACATCCTGCCCAAACCCCCCGTTGAAGGCGGGGTCGGATTCCAATCGTCCCAGCTGCTCGTCGGCAAACCGGACATCCATCCACTAGGGTAGATCGGCTTTTGCGATAGGTCAATGTCCGACTTTACACCATGTGTAAAGCCAGCAATTCAGGAGGCTTCAATCGCCTACAGCAGCCGGCCATCAGAGCGCCTCCGCCGACTCCCGAAGACCCCCAGAACCCGATTGGCGGGCTAAGACCGGTTCCGTGCCGCTGAATCACTCCCGACCGCCTCTCTCAGCTACAACCTCCACCCACGCGAGCAACTCCGCCGAGTGCCCGCCTGAAGCGCCGGCCAGCCCACGGTGACCCAGCTCGCGTTGGAGCGCAGGTTCAATAGCACTCTCGAATAGGCGTCTGCGGTCCTCCACGCTTAGTCTTGACTGCGCGCGGGCAGACGAGAAGACCTCGGCGAAACGCTTCTCCATTGCTGGTAGACGCTGTCCGGCTGAGTCCACGGCAATATTTACCACGTGCGATGTGAACTCAGTCGCCTTGCCGAATGATTCGACCGACCAGACGGTGAGAATCCCGCGAGGGAGCGCGGAGGCGCCGTCCACCGCGACCCCGAGCTGCTCGGGGGGCTGTAACTTCCACCTCCGAAGCATCTCCGACACGAGTGGATGGTCCAACCCCAAGAGTTCCAGCCGCTCGTCAGCCTGGACCCTATCACGATCAAAGGTGAATCTTGCGGGATTGTCCGCATCCGGCACTTCGATCCGGAGACACCCATCCTTGTCAGGAACCAACCGTGCGCCATCCGCCGCGAGGGATGCGCTCATGAAAGCCTCGATCCGCGTCTTGCCGGCATCGATGTCGGCGAACGGCTTGTAGTCGTCCAAGCTGAACCGGTCGAGATCCTGAAAGAGTTCGAATACGACCTTTCTGGCCTCGTTCGCGTTCGAGATCGCAGCCTCGAGTTCTTCCCGCGTCCGCTTCAGCTCTGGGTCGGACAGCGCATCGCGATACAACTGATCGTAGCTGAGTCGGTCGGACAGCTGGCCGAGGATTTGCGCCTTGAGATCCTCTGTGACGTTA
This sequence comes from Vicinamibacteraceae bacterium, assembly GCA_011525805.1. Lineage (GTDB taxonomy): Bacteria > Planctomycetota > Phycisphaerae > Phycisphaerales > UBA5793 > UBA5793. The sequence goes on along the minus strand of WYBR01000093.1, from coordinate 28,337 downwards.
CCATGCTCATCGACCTTGCCCAGTGCTCGGGCGATCTCGAGCAGCTTGTCGGTGAGCAGCAGAAAGATCTTTCCCTCAATGGTGTCTGAGAGTACGAGGTTGTAGACCTGCGCGGTGTCCTTCTGCCCGTACCGGTGGATGCGTCCGATCCTCTGCTCCACATCCATCGGGTTCCACGGCAGGTCGAAGTTGAACAGCACCCGAGAGAACTGAAGATTGATCCCTTCGCGCCCGGCGGCCGTACAGACCAGTACGCGCGGGCCGTCCGGCCGGCGAAAGCGTTTTTCCGCTGCCAGCTTGGCGCCGTGGTCGCCTCCGCGCAGCACGACGACACCCTGCCCCGGGTAGGAAGCCTCTATTTCCCTCGAAAGCAGGTCAACGGTGGCCAGGTAGGTTGCGAAGATCACCACTTTCTCATCGGGGTTCTGCTCCCAGAGCGCACCGAGGCCCCGCAATAGCTTCTCAACCTTCGTCTCTCGCGCGGATGGACACGCCGACAACACCTCTTCGATCCGCATCCGCTCCTCGGGCAGCGAGAGGGCCACGCAGACTGCTGCAAGATCCTCGCCTTGCGCCGTCGTCGCTTCCCCGCTCTCCGACGAAGCGGCCATCGCCAGCTGGTCGAGGTCGAGTTTGCGGATGAGCCGCATCTTCAGATCGGCAAGAATGCGATCCACTTCTCCACGTCCAGCCGTGTCGTCCGGAAGCCGTCTCTCTCGATGAATGAGGCGACGGGCGTCGTCGAGGAGTCGGCGATGGCCGTCGATGTCGAGCGCTTGATCCTTCAGGATGGCCTCGTGAATCGTCAGCATGAGTTGGCGGCGCCGGAGCGTGCTCTGGACCGCCGCGAAACTTGACGCAGCGATCTTCTGAAAGATCGTCATCACGAAGCCGAGCGCGCGACCTTCGTTCCCCTGTTGTTTCGCGAGATCAAAGCCGTCCTGCAGATACTCGCGGAGCCTTGCGTAGAACGCCCGCTCGCCGTCCGACATCGTGAAAGACTCAGTGTGTACCCAGCGCCGGGCGAACAGTGGTGAGCCATCAGGCGTGCATGCGTCCGCTTTGGTGCGGCGGAACACAACGCTGTTGAGTCGGTGCCGCTCCTCCACCATTTCGTCAGCATCCGCGAACAGCGTCGGGTTGAGCAACTGGATAAGCATCCAGAAACGGAAGTGATCGCCTTGGTGCGGCGTCGCAGAGAGCAAAAGCAGATCGCGAGCGTGATCGCGCATCGCCTCCGCCAGCTTGTAGTTTTCCGTCTTGCGGATCTTTCCACCGCTCTTGTACGCGGACAGGTGATGCGCTTCATCAAAGACCACGAGATCCCACTTCGGCGCTTCGAGAATCCGTCGCACGCGGTTGCGGCGCTTCAGTGTGTCCACGCTGGCGATGAGCCGATCGTGCTTGGCAAACGCGTTCGACCGTCGGTCAGTCACGTCGCCGGAACTCCCGAACACCTCGAAGTTCAGGTTGAACACTTCATTCAACTCTCGGTGCCAGTTGTTCACCAGGCCAGCAGGAACGATCATCAATGCACGACTGAGTTCCCCGCGGCTGGCAAGTTCTCGCAGAACCAGCGCGGTTTCGATCGTCTTCCCGAGACCGACTTCATCGGCGATCAGAAAGCGCCGTGGCGTCGCGGTGGCGATCCGATGCGTCAGCACGACCTGGTGCGGGAGCAGGTCAATCCGCGCGGCAGTAAGCGCGGCGGCATTCTCCATGAGCGGGAGAGCGTGGGCTTCGACGTGCAGCCATGCCCGGCGCAGTCGATCATCGCCGCCTGCGACATTTTCGAGAATGCGATCAATCCGGCTCCGCGCGGGGGCCACGGTGGCCGCGTTGACCCGGCGCTCGCCGGAAGGGAAGAACACGCGCAGGTAACCGTCGGAGCCGATCCCGACCACGATCCCTTCGCCAAAGTTGACGTGGGCGACGCGCTCTCCGGGTTTGAAACCGACCTGCGTCACGTTCAACTGATCCTCGGGTGGTACAGACCCACCCAGTGCTTTCCGTCGTAGTCCGCCCCATGGTCGTCGGTGTTCATGATCCGCTCGATCTCGTTTTCGGCCCCAGACCACAGGAAGCGCCCGATGTGAAGTCCCTGCTCGCCCGAGCCGCGATGCCGGAGGTAGTACTCTTCGCTGGCGCCGCGCATGAAAACCCGGCTGCGCCCGGAGGGGAGCCAGAAAACGAGCCCGGCAGCGCCCTCGTAGTGCTCCTGAAACGACATGATCGCGCGACTCAGATCCTCAACGAGCCATCGCTCCGCGTCGAGGCCGCTCAGCACATCGATGCAGCCCTCCACGCCGGCCACGACGACGGCGTCCCCTCCCGCAGCAGGGAGGTCGTCCGGCCACGCGTCCACCATCGCGAACATCCCGCGCATCGAGACGACATCCATTGGATCGACGATCTCGGCAAGCGTCTCGGCGTCCCACAGGAGAGAACACCCGCGCCGAGACCAGCCCTGGTTGAACCGGGTACGGACCATCAGTCCTCCTCCCCGAGATCTTCAAAGAGCATGAGTTCGCGCTCCTTCTCCTGATGCTTCGCGGCCCAGGTGCGATAGAGCTGCGCTGCGATGACCGCAGCGTTGCGTGTCGGCGAGTCGGCGCCGTGCGTTTTGAACCAACTGAGGATCGCCCCCAGCGCGGGGTGTGGCCGGAAGTTGGGGTTGTTCAGCGTTTCGCTGGCATTGATCCCGCTGTTCTCGAAGCACGCGCCGATGAAATACATCGCCTGGTCGTAGTCGCTGGTCATGCCCTTGCGCTGCTTGCCGACCCACCGCTGCGCCAATTCGAGCGGCGGCACAAGGTAGAACACCTTCTTCTTCTCCGTTACCCAGCCGCGGCTCTCAAAGTCAGATGGCGCGCTGCCCGTGCCGCGCAGGAACTTCTGGATCTGGTCGCGCGGCAACTCGGCCTTGCCGTCGAACAGGCGCAGCAGCATGCGTGTGAATGGCTCGGCGTTGTGCGGAGGCGGCTCCTTAATGCCGCCCGCTTCCTCGTCGAGCAACTGATTGATACCCAGCAGCGCTTCGAGGACCGTCATCGGCGTGTCCGGTCCCTTGAACACCTGCCCGTAGTGCCGCGAGAAATACTCCAGCGCCTTGCCGCGACGGATGACCTGGAGATCCGCCTCGGGCAAGCCTTCCTCCTGATGGTGCTCCAGCAGGTCCTGAATGTCGCGCACATCCTGAAGCACCTGGCGCCGCAGCTTCGCCCACGAGATCGGCTTGGGCTCCTCGGTCCGCTGGCGACAGACATGGATTATGTCGAACTCGATCGCTTTGGAGCCGAACTGGCCCTCACCCTTGGTCTCATCGCCGCGGATCGGGTAGGTGGCCTCAAGGAAGAAGCCAGCATCGAACAGCGACTCCAGCACCGATACCCACGGCTCGTCCTCCTTGTGGTGGAACGTGAACGCGAGGACGCCGGCGGGCTTGAGGATGCGCTTGGCCTCCTGCCAGCAGGCGGTGAGCAACCGCTGGTAGAAGACATCGGCGTTGCTGCGCCCGGTTTCCTCGTCATCGCCGGGGTGTCGAGCCCGGTTGGCGACCGCCTCCATCGTCTTGGGCGTGTACTCCGCCGAGAAGTACTCGGGGTATTTGTCCTTGAGCACAAGCCGCAGCCAGACGTAGAAGAAGTCCGCCAGTTCGGAGTAGTGCAGCAAGCCGCCGAACGGTGGATCGGTGACGACCGCGTCGTAGGAGCCGTCAGGGATGGTCTCGAGCTCGGTGGATGTGCCACAAGTCAGCCGCTCGGACGAGGAGAGGCACGCGATCGACTCGCTGTGACATAGGGGATCCCTGCATCTCGCCTTCTCGCTCATTCCACTGAGGAACTCGGACAAGTGTGGGGAAGTGGCAGCAAGCCTGGCGTTCTGCACGGTCTCATACGGATCAGCTAGCCAGTCAAGTGCGTCCAGTAAGTTCCCCAGAGTGGACGGCCACGGACCGTACCCCACATTGGAGAACGCACCGACTTCGATGCTGCCGTCCTTTGGATGATAGTTGCTGTTGGATAGCGCCGGCGCGAAGTGATCGCGAGCCTTGTGCCAGAACGCCATCAGGCAGTTGTTGCGGATGAATGTCTGAAAGGCACCAAGCACGAATTCGCCTGCAACGCCAGACGAAGACTCGGAGATAGCACGAAGTAGCGCCGCGTTGACCATGAGCTGTCGCGCATTGAACATCTTCCACCAGTGGGTGAACCCGTGCGCCTGCCGGATGTCACCGTTGGCCATTGCTGTCATGAAGCCGAACGGCACTTCATTGGTGGGCCAGAAGCCCGCGAGGTCGGTTGCTCTCCTCGTCTCCCATTCCTGAAGACACGCGTCGTAGGCACGAGTGTCTCGCACCGGCACGAAGAAGCGACCGTTGTATGCGTCGCTATTGCCATTGCACGCCGGACAGAAGCCTTGGATTGCGTACATAGCGATTGGGCCGTTCGTTCCCGTCTCGGCGATGGCTTCACGGACGTCGTGCGTCTGCCCGCAGGTTTCCTCCTGGCATGTAAATGCGCTCTTGCCCCCAACGGTGCCGCCCTCCTTGCCCGTCTTGATGCGGGTGCCGTCGGCGAGCGTTACTTCATCCGGTAGCTCACCGCGGATCTCGACCAGATCGCAGGTGGCAGCGCGTGCCTGGTTCCATCGCGCGGTGGCGTCCACGGCGTCATCGGCGCTGCCGCCATAGGGCCGCCCTTTCCCGTCTTGGGCTGGTTCGCCCTTAAGCCAGTCGGGATGAACAAGCAACGACAACTCGATCGCCTTCTTGCCCGGTTTGGCGAGCTTCCCGAGCCGCTCCTCCTTGCCGCAGTGCGGGCAGGTGACCGTCTCCGGGTTGCCCGCCATGTTGAGCGCGGCGACGGCATAGGGGTGCTCCGTGTCCGCGACCACGAGTTCAACGCCGGGCGCCATGCGGGCGTCGCGCTCCTCGATGTCGTACTTCTCGCCGCAGTACCTGCAGGTGCGCTTCCACGCCTTTATGGAAATCGACTTCACCGCCATCACGGGGCTGGACATGATCGGTGTGCGGTGGCCGCACCCGGTCACGGGGCAGGGCCCGTGCTTGGCCCAGAAGGTGTAGATGACTTCGGGGCCTTCGTAGCGGTAGTCCTTCCGCTGCTCCGGCGAGAGCGTGAGCGGGTCGAAGTCGCTGCCCATCACGGTGTTTGTGCTGATCTGTGTCCACTTGCCTCTGTGCCCACGCGGACAGTCGCAGGCGTAGAAGGGCATGATCTGCGGCTTGACCTCGGCCTCGATGTCGGCGAGCAGGGCCTCGACCTCGGCCTTGTCCACCTGTGCCAGTTCGTTTTTGACGACGAACCACGCGACGGGGTTGAGGTCGTTGCCGTACATCTGCATGCCGAGGCGCGAGCCCTCGACGACGGTTGTGCCACCACCCATGAAGATGTCGGCGACCTTGAGGTGCTTGAAGGTGCCCTTCTTCTGGTGGTTGCCGTAGTAGACATCCCACACGAGTTTGGCGGCCTCGGCGGGGTCATCTGGAGCCTTGATGGCGGCGGCGAGCAGCATCGAGCGGAATACGCTGCTGCGACGGCGTGCCCACCACTTCGACATCTGGTAAATGGGTTTGCCGGCGTTGCCTTCAATGGCCGCGATCTGGTTGATGGGGATGATCGGGAAGTCCACCTCCAGGCAAGTGAGGGGGCGGTTGGGATCGGAGAAGTCGACGGTCTCCAAGTCCCAGGCTTTGCCCGCGTTCACGGCCCTGGCGACCTCGCGTGCCACCCATTCGGCTTTCGTGATGCCCTCATCCTTCCAGGGCTGGGACTTCGATTTCGACTTAGACTTCGTGCCGATCTGAGTCATTCGGTTCCCGTCTGTCTTCCGGAGAGTTCGATGAAGGGGGAAGCCACCTCGAGAACTGAAAGTCCGCCGTGCGTCAGTGTGGGATAGCCGCCGGCGCTTCTCCACTTGCGGCGACCATTCACGAAGAGGTGCTTACCGTGCTGTGTTTCGAGCAGAAGGTCAATGGGGGGCACCCACGCTCCCCGCTGCGAAGCGGCATCTGCGCACCGCCCGCTTCGGAAGACCTGCTTGAGATACCCCGCATGATCTGAACCGGCATCCGGGAACTGCTCGCTTGCGGCGTAGCCATGATCCGAAGTGATCACCAGCCGCCTGCCCTCGGCGAGGCGACCGACGAGGTTCCAAAAGGCATCACTCTGGAGGTGCTCGGACGCCTTGGCGATGAGGGGACGCAGGCCCTCACCGGCATCCGCGAAGTCATGCACATCCTTGTCCGGCCATTGGTGCCAGAAGACCCAATCAGACTCGGAGCCGATGAACTGGGCGCAGTCCTCCCACGCAATATCCGTGCATTCGGTCCGAGCCCCCGGAAGCCGGTGTGCCGCGCCGGCAGCGTTGGCGCCGAGCGAGGATCGCTGGCCAAAGCCGAGCGCCTTTGCGAAGGGTGTCGTGTCAGGTGGCAGCTCAGCGCCGGTGGTGCGGGCATCACGGATCGTGTAGCCGCGTTCAGCCGCTCCGGCGAGAATCCAAGGGACCTCGCGCAGGGATAGAGCGTCGAGGATCAGCACGGCACGAGCATGGCTGCGCGAGGTCCACCAGTTGGCGAGCACCTCCGAAGTTCTGGGAACGGCCGATTCATAATGCTCCCAGAGATCCCAGCCAGCAGTCGCGAGGAACAGGTCGACATCCGCGAGTTCGCGGTCTCGTCGAACTACCTCTGAGTCCGGCTTGGCGCTCCCAAACGGAGCGGAGCACACATCCCAAGCGTGGGCAAAAATCGTGGCCCAGGCGGTCTCGGGCTCCTCGGACTGGAGACGCCGAAGCTGGTCGCAAGTCAGCGTCATCCCGGCTGCTCCGTTTCCATGCCAAGCTCGTAGGTCATGCCGTCAGGGAGTTTTCTGATCAACTCATGGAGCTGGGCGCCGGTCAGCCTATTCACCTTAAGATCGAGATTGTGGAGTTGAGTACCAGCCTTGATCCCATGAGATTCGATTCGGCCAAGCAGGTTGAGCGCCGAGGTGGCGGGGAAATTGATCGGCACCCGCGTGCCGGCCCCGAAGAGGCCTCCGTTTGTCTGTTCGCCTCCAGCCTTGCCATCGCCGCCGGTCGTCGATCCGCCACTCGCGCCGCCATTCGTCGTCATCCCACCTCCTGGGCCCGGTCCACCTTCGCCACCGGCTCCACCCGCTCCGCCGGAGACACCGCCAGTGCCGGGCACATTCTGAGGGAGCAGGACGTAGGTTTCATCGAGATGTTTCCCTGTCCCGAGTTTCCCACGCATCCGCCTCCACGCAGCATCCTCCGTTTCGCCATCACGTGACTGGAGGTACTCCATTCCGCGGAGATTGATGGCGATCTGACCCTTGGTGCAGAGCCGAATGATCCGCTCCTTGACGAGAGTCTCACCCAGCCACGGAATGCAGTCTTGGCCACCGGGGCGCGGCTCCTTCAACTCGCGGAGAAGTTTGCCGATCGGCTCATTGCTGGCCGCCGCAGCAAGGATGAACTCTTCGAAGTCTTCCGGGATGAAGAGGTTCTCGTTGACCAGTTTGTCGATTGCCTCGGGAATGACGGTTCCCTGCGAGCGGTGGGATTCGACGTGGAACCGACAGTTCTCCGGCTGCTGGAAATTCCAGTTGGCGATGACGGCGAAGCGGTCGAATCGAGCCTTTAAGATCTCTCGCAACTCCTTCTGGTACTTCGACTGGAGGCGTCCATACTCGGGATTCTGCGCTTTCCACTGCTCCGCGAGAAACACGCAGCGGGCGAGAATCACGAGATCGCGGTCAAGGAACAGGTTGGTGCTGCCATCCTGCGGGATCAGGAAGCGAACGGCGTTCCGATTCCGCTGCAAATTGTCCCTGAGCCAACGCCCCAAGGCAGCGTCGACCTTCGTCGGGGACTCGGGCAGGATCAGAATCGGAATACGATCATCCCATTGCGCGGGCTGGTCGGGTTCTTCCACGCTGTCCCACGGATCACGATTCCACGCCTGCGGCAATACAATGACGCGGAACCGCGTTGCCGTGTCCTGTCCACCACCGATGACGTAGCGCACCTCGCGGGCGAGATGGGCGAGATCCTGCTCCTCCAGGAACAATTTGTCGTTGCGAGCGCTCGCGATCAACTTCGCCTGAGGATTCTCCTCTTCTCTGAAGATGTAGCGATTGCCGTCTTCGTGGATATTAAAGCTGTTCTCGACGATTGTTGTGAGCTCGACCAGAAAGGCATTGTCGTCGACGGGCTTGTCTCGCGTCACGTCCACGTGCAGCGTGGCGTGATCGGCACCCGCCTGATTGATGTCGGCGAGCGAACGAAGCCAAAGCGCACCGATGATCTGCTCCAACCGCGGGAGGCGCTTGGCGGTGTCTGGAACCGCGTCGCGCACAGCTTCAAGGTTGCGAAGGGCCTTCTCGCGCAGTTTTGCATGATGCTGGTTGGCTACGGAGTCGAGCAGTGCAGCGATCCCGCTCTTCTCGTCGTCCAGTCTGAAGTCTGCTGCCGTGATGACAGGCATCGTCTCGCCAGCCTGCTTGAACAAGTCGGCGAGAACACGAATCAAATCTCGAGTGCCCTGAGCGCTGGTCGCGATCAGCACCTGATCCTCCAGCAACTGCATCAAATGGCTGGCGAAGGGCCAAGCGTCGATGAACTCATTGCGGATCCGTTCCTGCTCGGCGGGCGGCGTGTTCCGTAGCCTGCAGTGCTCCCTAATGTGCGTGTCGAGCAGTGACTCGATCGCGGATCGGGACACTTGAAGTCGATTCTCGAACAGGCGGTGTAGAAGGAGCCGGCATCGATCTCTCTTGGCGCTCGGACCGGCAAAGTCGACGATCACGGGGTTGACGCGCTGGATCTGCTGGAAAGCATCGGTCGAGCCGTTGCGCACGGAAGCAACGAGCACGAGTTTGTCCGGATGCTCCTTGGCGATTTCCGAGAGGATCTGGATGAAGTTGAACGCCCAGGTGCGCCACGGATACTGCTTCGTGTTGGTGACACCGTCAAACCACGTCTGGAACTCATCGAGAACTAGCGCGGTTGGTGTATGCGACAGCATATCAAGAACGAGCGTGTCGCTGGGTACGTCTGTTCTGCTTTCGCCGAGGGCTTCCCACTTGCCCTTGCAGTACCTGCCGTGCGGATGGTTGTCGAAAAGGACGTCCCACAGGAATTTATAGTGCTGCTGGTGCAGGCTCTCGCGGATGACGTGCATGCCACCGCGCAGCGGAATGTTTGTAATCTTCGGATCGTCGAGGAGGTCGGCCCAATAGTTGAGCCAAGCCTGCGCTGCTGCATGATCCGTCAAGCAGTGGTATAGCACGGCCATGAGATGGGACTTGCCCTGGCCGCGCTCACCCTTCAGGACAATCGGTTGCCCCCTCTCCGGCCCAGCCGCTTCGAGCATCTTGAGTACATCACTGCTCGGATACGTGATGCGCAGAAAGTCGCCAGCAGGGATCTGTGTCGCGCCGGTGTTGTTCTTGTTCGTCAGCTCGATCGCCGTGCCCTTGAGCCGGCGCCCTTTGAACTCTTCTCTGAGGTTCAGGCCAAGCATCGATCCTCCTCTACATCGAACCGAGCGACTTCAACGCGCACTGCGATGGCCGTCGACATTGTCTCCCAACCACCGATCGATGACTGAGCGATGGAAGCGCCAGTGCCGACCGACCTTCTGACCGGGTATCTTGCCCTCTTGCGCAAGCTTGTAGACCGTGGACTTCGGGACCTTCAGGTAGACGACAAGATCATCAATCGTGAACACTGCGTTGGCAGGGACAAGGTTGCCGCCGTGCACCTCCGTCGGAACTCGAGCGCTACGCGATCTCTGGCGAGGGGCAGTCACGACGGCATTGAAGACCCACTGGCAGTTGCTGTCAATTGCTGATCCATCGAAATCTCCTGCGCCGGTACGACATGGGCCTCGGCGCTTCTGCGGGGGCAATCGCAGTGATGTCCCTCTACCCTGAAGGGACGGGGACTCGGAAGGACGTCGACCAAACCGGTGCCCTCGGCGATCGCGGCCGCGCCCATCGATCATGGGCGCGCGACCGGTGGAGACACGGCCCCGCTTCGGTGGCCTTTGGCAGTACTTGCGCAACAGCGGCCTGCAAACGCAAACGCCACCGAGGCCTCCCGGCGGCGTCTCCAGAAGACCACAGGGCCGGCTGCGTTTGCAACCGGCCCGGCAATAGAGCGGGCGCAACACTCTTCGCAACAGCGCGAGAGGGGAAAAGAGACACGCGAGGCGGGTGGCGGTTCCGGAAGTTGCAAGTGGTACTTTCACTATGACTGAACAGACTGGTCGATGGTGCTCACCAAGCGCCCCGCTGCGGTGCTCAAGACTGCTTCAAGATCCCGCTCGAGCCCGACCATCGCTTGGAGGCTCGGTGATCTGGTTGCCATGTTTCGTAGCCCATCGGAGATCACTGATTGTGTCGAAAGTAGAGCCATCCCTGCCATGCGGCCCATGCAGTGAGAAAGATGCAGATGGTGAAGGAAATGGGGTTGAAATGCAGGTGCCGATAGATGCGGTACTCGCGAATGATCCAAAGCGCCCAGGCGCCATCGACGATGATCGCCGCGCCCGCGATCGAAAGCACCTTCCAGCCGGGCGGCGCGGGATCTGCTGGTCGCCGAAGTGGTTGCTGACGCGGCGGGTGCTTGCGTCGTCGTCGTTTCTTTCTGCGAAGCGACATCGTGGCGCGGCTCGTGCAATCCTCAAAGTCCGTGGGGCGAGCCCATCTGCTGGCCAAGCACTCAGTTTGTCCCGCTCGGCGGCTCGGGGGGTCGATGCGGTCTGTTCGATTCGCTCGGCGCGTCCGGCGATGGCGAAGAAGGGCCTTTCGCGGCTGAAGGCGGCTCGACAACTTGGGCATTCACTTCAAGCGGCCCTGCATGCGGACCTTCCCACGGTTGGGAGACGGGCAACGGACGACCGGTCGGATCCCAACCGGTGAAGATGCGGTAGAGTGCAGGGAGGACAAGCAGCGTGAGCAGCGTGCTGGACGTCAGGCCGCCGATCACGACGGTGGCGAGGGGCTTCTGCACCTCCGCGCCTGTGCCAGTCGCGAGAGCCATTGGGACGAATCCCAGCGAGGCGACCAGCGCGGTCATCAGCACGGGGCGCAGGCGCGTCAGACATCCTCGGACGATTGCTGCGTCACGCGCGAGTCCTTCAGCGCGGAGTTGGTTAATGAACGTGACCATGACCAGTCCATTGAGCACGGCCACGCCGGAGAGGGCGATGAAACCGACTGCCGCTGAGATCGAGAATGGCATTCCCCGGAACCAGAGCGCCACGATGCCCCCCGTGAGGCCTAGGGGGACGGCGCTGAAGACCAGCAGGGCATACTTGACGCTCTTGAAGGTCGAGAAGAGCAGGAGGAAGATCAGGAAGAAGCAGATCGGCACGACGATGGTCAGCCGCTGCTTGGCCGCGACGAGATTTTCATACTGGCCGCCCCAGTCGAGCCAGCCACCTGGAGGAAGCGGCACGTTCGCAACCTGTGCCTGGGCCTCCTTGACGAACGAGCCGAGGTCGCGGCCGCGCACATTGCATTGCACGACGATTCGGCGCTTCCCGTTCTCGCGGCTGATCTGGTTGGTCCCTTCGGCCACGTCAATGGCGGCGACATGGCCCAAGGGAATGAAACCCGTCTCCTCATGATCGACGCCATTCAACCCGCCTGTGACGCTGGCCATTTGTATTGTCTGCGTCGGCTCCGGACCGCGGGGGAGAGGGATGGGCAGGCGGTCGAGCACATCAATCCGACCGCGGAGCGCATCGGGCAGGCGCACGACCAGGTCGAACCTTCGATCACCTTCGAACACAAGGCCGGCCTCGGCCCCGCCCATCGCCACGGCGACGACGGCATGCACATCGGCGACACTCAAGCCGTAGCGGGCGATGGCCGACCGGTCGATATCCACGGTCATGACGGGCAGGCCTTCGGTCTGTTCGACCTTGGCGTCGGCGGCGCCGGGGATTGACTGAAGGACTTCGAGTATCGCCTGGGCGGTTTCCTGCATCTTGTCGAAGTCGTCGCCGTAGACCTTGACGGCGATGTCGCCGCGCACGCCCGAGATGAGTTCGTTAAACCGCATCTGAATAGGTTGAGTGAATTCGTAGTTGTTGCCTGGGACGGCCTGAAGGGTGAGAGCGAGAAGTTGCTGCAGTTTGCCCTTGTGCCCTTCCAGTCGGATCTCTTCGTGTCCCTCTTCTTCTCCTTCGTGGGTGTCCTCGTGCGGGTCGGCAGCGCCGATCGCCGCCTGCCGCTGTGCAATGATGCGGTCGAGTTCCTCTTCGGATCGCCACTGGTCCTCAGGCTTGAAGATGATGAACGTGTCGGATACGTTGGGCGGCATCGGGTCGGTGGCCATTTCCGCCGTGCCGGTCTTGGAGAACACGAATGCGACTTCGGGGAACTGCGCCACGACGCGTTCGACGTCGAACTGCATGGCCTGCGACTGAGTGAGCGAGGTCGAGGGGATTCGCATGGCGTGCATCGCGATGTCCTTTTCGTCGAGCGTGGGCACAAACTCCTGCCCGAGTCGAGTGAAGAGGACTGCTGAAGCGGTGAACGCCACCACCGCTGTCGCGGTGACGAGCCAGCGAAGGCGCATCGCCCACGCCAGGACCGGTTGGTAGAGCGCCTTGGCCCAGCGAATGAGGAACATCTCCTTCTCCTGCACTCGCCCCCGGATCAGGATGGCCACCATCGCCGGCACGAAGGTGAGAGAGAGGATGAAGGCGCTCGCCAGGGCGAAGATGACCGTCAGGGCCATCGGCCGGAACATCTTGCCTTCGACGCCGGTGAGAGCGAGGATCGGAATGTACACAGTGATGATGATCGCCTGGCCGTACACCGACGGCTGGATCATCTCTTTGGCGGCCACCATGACCTCGTGCAGCCGTTCCTGAAGGGTGAGCAATCGTCCTTCATGATGCTGCCGTTCGGCCAGGCGGCGAAGGCAGTTCTCGACAATGATGACCGCACCATCGACGATAAGGCCGAAGTCGATCGCGCCCAGCGACATCAGGTTGCCGCTCACCTCATTCTGAACCATGCCAGTGGCCGCCATGAGCATCGACAGCGGGATGGCGAGCGCGCAGATGATCGCGGCGCGGAAATTGCCCAGCAGCAGGAGCAGCACGACGATGACAAGAATGGCGCCTTCGATCAGGTTCTTCTGAACGGTGTGGATCGTCGCATCGACGAGCTTGGTCCGGTTGAGCACGGGCTGCACAACGATGCCCGGCGGAAGGCTGCGGCTGACCTCGGCCATCTTGGCGTCAACGGCGGCGGCGACCGTGCGGCTGTTGGCGCCGATGAGCATGATCGCCGTCCCGACCACGACCTCTTCGCCGTTCTCGCTGGCGGACCCCGTCCGCAGTTCCCTGCCGATCGCGACGCCCCCGGGGACGGCAATGTCGCGGATGTAGATCGGCACGCCATTGCGCGTCCCGACCACGATCGATTCCAATTGGTCGACGGTCTCGATTCGGCCGGTGGCGCGCACGAGGTAAGACTCGCCCTTGTGTTCAACGTACCCGGCGCCGGTCGAGACGTTATTCCGCTCGATCGCTTCGATGACCTCGGCGAAACTCAATCCATAGGACACGAGCCTCATCGGATCAGGCTGCACGTGGTACTGCTTAACGTAACCACCGATGGCGTCGACGCCTGCGACGTCCTTCACGCTTTTGAGCTGTGGCCGAATGATCCAATCCTGCACCTCGCGGAGATAGGAGGACCGCTCCAGGTTGTTGGCGAGCCGGCGGTTCTCCGGCGTCAGGTAGGAACCGTCACTCTGCCAGCCGGGCTGACCGTCTGACACCGGAGCGCCCTGGCCGTGCGGGTGTTCATAGGCGACGGTCCACATATAAACCTCGCCCAGACCGGTGGCGATCGGCCCCATGACCGGCTCGACCCCCTCGGGCAGCGACTCCTTGGCTTCACCAAGTCGTTCGGTCACCTGCTGGCGCGCGAAGTAGATGTTGAGGTCGTCATCGAACACCGCCGTGACCTGGGAAAAGCCGTTGCGCGAGAGCGAACGGGTTGATTGCAAACCTGGAATCCCGGCCAGGGCGTTCTCAATGGGAAACGTCACCTGCTTCTCCACCTCGGTAGGAGAGAGTGACGGCGCCATCGCGTTGATCTGGACCTGGTTGTTGGTGATGTCTGGAACGGCGTCGATCGGAAGCCGCTTGAGCGAGAATACGCCAACGGCCGCGACGAGGGCGGTAAGGAGCAGGATGAGCCAGCGGTTCTTGATGGAAAAGTGCAGGACCGATTCGAGCATGACAGGAACTCCGATAGGGGCCGGCCGTGGCGGCGAAGATGCATCAGTGATGAGGGCAGGAATCAGTGCTCGTGAGCAGCGCTGCCCTTGCCCAACTCGGCTTTGAGGATGAAACTCCCGGCGACAACGAACTCCTCACCCTCCTGAAGACCAGAGTGGATCGGCACAAGCCCGCCGATGGTCTTGCCGATGCTGACCGCCCGCTTGGCGAAGGTGTTCGGTTCACCGGCGACGGGGACGAACACCGCCGGGTCGCCTTCGACCGTCTGAATCGCCGTTTCGGGGACTGCGATCACCGCCGCAGACGTGGTGCCGCCGGGATCGGACGCAACGATCTCGACCTGCGCAAACATGCCCGGCCTGAGTGCGATCTCGGATGCCGGCACTTCGATCCGAACCTGGGCGGTCCGGGTCGTCGGATCGACAAACGGAGATACAAACGCCACCTGTCCCTGATAGTTCAGATTGCCGAGGGTTCCGACGGTCACCCATGCCGCTGCTCCGACCTGCACTTCATGCACGCGCGCTTCTGGTACATCCGCCAGCACCCAGAGAACCTCGGTGTTCGCGATGACGAGCAGTTTCTCCCGATCGGGTCCGACGAGTTCCCCGAGCGTGACCTCGCGCTCGACGACCTGGCCCGCCAGGGGAGCATGGATGGTGAATCGGGGATCAACTTCACCGCTCTGAATGAGCATTTCCACTTCCGCCTGCTTCATCCCGAGGATGTGAAGGAGATTCTCTGCGGCGGTCGCCGCCGCCTGCGCGGACTGCTGCGCGGCGAGGGCGGCCTTGTACTCGCCCTCGCGCGTCTGCACCTCGGCCAGCGCGATTCCCTCGGACTTCTCATGGAGTCCTCGCGCCCGGTCCCATGACGACTTCGCGAGTTCGACCGTCGGAACGATGGTCTGCGCCGCCGTCCGCTTGATGAGGAAGTCACTCTGCGCCTCGCCGAGTTCCGGACTTTCGACGACGACGAGATTGTCGCCCACCTCCACCATGCTGCCGAGTCGGACCTTGATCTCCACGGCCCGCCCCGACAGCGGTGAGCCCACATGGGCCATTGCTTCGATGTTGAATCCGACCCGCGCTGGAGCAACCAATGTGTGCTGGAGGATTCTGGTTTGGGCGCGCTCCACCTTGATGCCGTACCGCTCGATCGCGTCGGGTGCGAGCGTGACCTCATCTACGTGAGCCTCTGACTCGCCTTCAGAGTGGGCATGGCCGTCGCCTTCCTCGTGCTGGCCAGCCGGCGTGGCCTCATCTGGCTCATCATGATCGTGCCCGTCCCCTTCCTGGTGGGCGCCAGTCATCTTGACGGCACTCGTCTCTCCGTGATCGTGGCCATCCTCCTCCGAGTGCTGATCCCGATCGCATCCGGCGATGGTGAGTGCCGCGATGACGAGTATCGCCGCGATGATCTGTGCATTGACCCGCAGGTGCGGGAGGCTGATTGATCTCGAGGTACTCAAGGTGCTCAAGGTGCTCATGGTGATGCTCTCCGGGGCAGTGATCTGCCCGAGTGTCTGGGTTAGTTCGCTGCCGCGGTGGATTGCTGCGAAGCGGGCTCGCCGCCCTCGTTTCCAAGACCTGTTGCCCCAACGACGCCGGCGCCGCCGACGGCACGCTGCAAGCGGATCTGTGCGAGCGCGGTCTCCCGTTCGATGTCTATCGCCCTGGCCTGCGTGGCCCGAAGATCCTGCTCGGCAAGGAACAGGGGCGTCACATCAGTCTGGCCGGCGCGGTAGGCGTCCTCCGCCTGCTGTCGGCGCTGCTGCTGGAGGGGGATCAACTCTCGACGGATCCGCTCAAGGTTGGCGGTGTTTGCCGCGAGCGCTTCGTAGGCTCGACGGACCTCTTCAACGACCTGCCGCTTGGCACGCGTGAGATCGTGGCGCACCTCGATCTGCTCAGCGCTGAGACGCGCGCGCCGGGCCTGGCCCAGGTCGAACATTGGAAGCGGCAAGGCGAGCGCCGGCCCCGCTGTCCACTCGCCGTCTCGCTCGGCCTCAACGCCTACCTCCGCGCCCTCCCACGGCAGCAGTCGCAGCAGCGACTCCTCATCTCCCAGCGCAGCGAGTTGCCAGCCGATGGCCTGCACCTCGGGTCGATGGAGCAGGGCCACCTCTACCCATCGCGACTCAAGATCAGATCGTGGCGGCGGCGCAACCCAAGAGTCCAGCACCCACGCTGCTGCCCCTGATGGCTCGCCGATGAGTCGCGCCAGCCTCAGTCGTTCCTGACGCTGTCGGAGGCGGGTGTCAGCGATCTCCACCTCAAGTTCCACGCGCTGCGCCTCGAGCGTGGTCAGATCACCTCGAATACCCTCTCCGGCTTCAAGTCGATCGCGCGCCACTCCGACCAGTTTCTGAAGCAGATCGAGCCGAGTCTCCAGGATCGGAAGGAGCCGATCGGTCGCCTGCGCCGACACATATGCTTCCTGCACCTCCGACGCCACGTCCAGAGCGACCGTCACCGCATCGGCCGCTGTTTGGCGAAGGCGATTGTCCGCGGCGCTGGAGCGGCGCGGAATCTGCATCGCGGCGATAAAGTCCTGCGCGAGCGAGGCCTCGATGACCGGTGATCCTGTACCCCACCTCAGTGCGATGTTGAGGACCGGGTTGGGGAGGAGTCGCGCCTGATCGGCATCCGCCAGCGCGATGCGTACTCTCGCTAGCGCCGCCTGAAGACCCGGATCGGTTGTGACGGCGCGCTCGACGGCCTGACCGAGCTTGAGGGTGTCCGCCGATACCGATTCGTCGAGTGGACCGCCTTCGACTTTGAATTGAATGACGACTTCCACTCCGGTTGCTTCCACCACGGCCTGTTCTGTTGCGGGGTCAGGCGGGGCGGTCGTCTGGCACCCGATCAGGCATGCAGTTGTCAGAGTGGGGAGGGCAGCGCTCAGTACCCTACGGCACCTCCGGCGCGGAGTATGCAGATGTACGAACATTGTGTTCCTCGTGAGTACATTGAGAGGGACTGGACGGAACTGGCGATGCATCGGCGCGCGCAGTCCACAAACCAACGCCACAGCGGCTCAACGGCAGTCGCCGTCAAGCGTGGGCGAAGAAACCCTCTGGCGCTAGACGAGGAGGATGACGGATCGGAGCCGGACGACGGAATCGGGCGCGCGTGCCGACGAGAACTTCAGTCTCGTGTACAGCCGGATCCCGACCTGATCGGTATCGCGCACAATCGTGGTCGCGAGAAGTGAAGGGACGATCGCAGGCAGACCGTCCGCGCGCGGCGCGATCTGAGCCCCTGCGTCGTCAACACTGAGCGGAGTGTCTTCGCAGGGGTGCGGCCCGCACGGATCGTCTTCACCCGTCGGGTCGCTGGTGGCGGCGCCGGAGCGGCACTCGCCGACACCGGTCTTCATGCAGCCCAACTCCACGCGCTCGCCGCCATGCACATCCGAACAGAGCACGAGGCCAGCGCGCAGTGCCGTACTCCCGAGTCCGAATGCCAGTAGACAGGTCCAAACCAGAATGGGGGCGAGGGATCGTCGCATCGCGAGGGTCCGATTGTAGACGTGGCATTGGCGTGTGTCCGGGCGGAGAACTGGATGAGTACCTCCGCAAACCCGCTCGTCGCCGCCTCCGCTCATACGGCCGCCGAAGCATCCGTCATGGAGCTGAAACGGGCAGGCATCGCGCTGGTTCCATCGACAGCGGGAATACCGCAACCATTGCGGCGGTTGTGCTCACACCTGCCACTTCGCGTGGGGTGAGCGGCCGCATCTGCTGCACAACGGCGGGAAATCGCCATGAACCACCTTCCCAATGCCCGAATTCCGGCTCGCGGATGCGACTTCGATGGCGCTGGACCGCGGCGTCGCGGCGCCTTCACACTTATCGAACTCCTTGTGGTCATCTCCGTGATCGCTCTGCTCATCGCTTTGCTGTTGCCGGCGCTCGCTCGGGCGCGACATGCGGCGCGCCAAGCGGGCTGTCTGAGCAATCTGGGCCAGGTCATGACCGCGACGGCCATGTACCTCGATGAGCACAATGATCTCATGCCCATCCTGGTCCCGCGCGGCCACGCACTGCTCGACAACTACAGTCACGGCGGGCGCTACACCACCAGGCCCGAGAGCGCGTGGGACCACCTGTACCTTCCATACGAGCGCCCGCTCAACAGATACGTTCATCCCGATCAACCGCGAGGCGACCGAACCACTTCGCGCCAGGATTTTCTCGATCCGCGGCAGTTTAACTTCCCGGTCTTTCAGTGCCCGGATGACTTGGCCTACAACTTCACGGAAGACTTCAGCGAGCCGGAGCCGACGCAGGGCACTAGCGCGTACTTGCTCGTCGGGACGTCGTACGCCTTCAATGGGACGTGGTATCCTTGGCACGCGTTCTTCTACAACGACGTGGCGGAGCCGATGAACTGGCCGACTGGCGTTCGAGCCTACACCCGCGCGCGATTGCAGATCGCCTCGCAGTTCGTGGCCTATCTCGATGAACCGGGAAACTTCCACGCCGTATTCCGGATAGCACCCAATCAGACCCATCACGGCGCCCTTGGCGCTTACTCAATGGCCTTCCTGGATGGGCATGCCGGTGTCACTCGCTACGAGGGCAATCCATTCGACCCGGCTCGCTACGTGTTATTCCCGGAGCAGAAAAAGCGCGATGAGAACTAGCAACGGGTGCGGCGGTGAGGCCCGAGCATCGGAGCGCCGCCCCGCCGGCATTGAACCGTGCCGCGCCGCCGGCTTTGGCAATCGGGCTCATCGGTCTTCTCAGTGCGGCGGGCGCGGCACAACGGTGGTCGAGTGCTCGTCAACAGCCGCCTCGGCCGCACTCTCGAATTCCACCGTGACGTGCCCGATGTTGAAGTCGTCTGCCAGTCGGCCCTTCACCAGTTTCTTGATGACGGCCAGATCGGCCAGCGAGTGATTCGCCTCTCCAACGACGAGGTGGGCGGTCAGCGATGCGTGACGCTCATCAAGCATTCTCAGATGAACATGGTGGACGGAGCGCACGCCATTGACGCGCTTGATCGCCTGCACCACCTCCTCAAGGCTGGTGTTCTTGGGTGTGGAGTCTACGAGCACACGGATAGATGGTTTCATCCCCGTCACGCCCTGATAGATCACGTACATCGAGATTACGAGCGCTATGATGGGATCAGCGAGATTCCAGTCCAGGAAGATGATCAAGAGGCCGGCAAGAATGACGCCTACGGATGCAAGGGCGTCCGCGACGTTGTGGACGAACGCTGCCCAGATGTTGATCTCCTGGCGAGACATGGAGTAGGTCAACAGAGCTGTCCCGACATCGATCACCAGCGCGATGCCGGCGACGATGATGATCCCCCAGCCACCCACCTCGGCTGGCTGAAAGAATCGCAAGATCGCCTCGTAGCTCAGAAACAATCCGACAACCACGAGAGCTGTGAGATTGATCAACGCACTGACGGTTTCAGCGCGGCGATAGCCGAAGGTGCGCTGCTCATCCGGCGGCAGCCGGCCGATGCGCCGGGCCACCAGCGCCAGCAGCAGTGAGATTGCGTCATTGAAGTTGTGCAGCGCATCAGCCAGGAGCGCCAGGCTGCCGGAGAGCGCGCCGCCGACGATTTGCGCGACCGTCAGCACTAGGTTGATGGCCACAGCAACGACCAGGTTCAGATCGCCCACGTGCTCTGCGCTGCGCGCGTGATCGGGGGGCATTGATGATTGTAGAGCGAAACTTTCCCTACTGGTGCAAGCACATATCTGAGACTCCAAGATTCGGCTGAACGCGCCACGAGGAGGAATGCCGAGACGCTGCGATTGTCCCGCCACGCTCGCCGAGGATCGCTCGTGCGGGGATGCGCAACCCGGTACCGTTCAACGAACTACTGTGCACCTTCCCGTCTCCGTTTTGTGTCGCTGCCTTCATGAAAGTCGCTATGCCACCAGTCGCCGTGGACTTCCGCCGCGGAGATAACGCTGGCGAGAAGTTCCGGCAGCATCGAGTTAGTATTCTGTGCCGCTGAATTGTGGTCCCAAGCGCAGCACCCGCGAGACACCCGTGGAGAACGGAGAAGTCAGATGGCCAGGAAACCCGACCTCAGCCGCGTCCCGACGGTGGAACTGATCCGCGAACTCGAACGGAGGCAGGCGATGGCTGGCGAGTTCGAATCGAGGCGAGAGGCGTTGCAGAAGGAGCTGGCCGAGATCGAGGCCGAACTTTCGGCGCTGGAGGCTAGAGCAAGCAACGCCTTTGGCAGGCGCCACGTCAATCGGTCCGCAGGGGCGCGAACGCGATCGGCCAGTCACCAGCCGCTCAACGCGGTGCTGCAAAGGCTGCTCAAGGGCAGGACCATGAGCGTTTTCGAGGCGGCCGAGGCGGTGAAGAAGTCCGGCTACAAGTCCAATGCCGCGAACTTCACGACGGTCGTCAACCTGACGCTGCTCAAGCGCAAGGACCTGTTCAAGCGGGTCGGGCGTGGGCAGTACGCGGCGAAGTAGCGCACGCTCGCAGAAGAATTGAACCATCGATCCGCGGGGGAGCTTGTCGTCCCGCGGGCCCGCGAGGGAGCCGGCACCGTCAATCGTCCTGCCGGCGTCGATGGCTTCTCTGCGGCTCATGCCGTAGATCGCCGCTTGCGACAGTTCTGGCACCCGAGCCTTCGCTCCTCGCGAGCATCAGCCACATCCATCGCCGCGGCATCGGCAAAGCGATGCGGCGCGATCGCTGGGCCCGCGTTCTCAAGCATCGCCATCCCAACGCCGCCGTCGAAACCACTGCAATCCGTGTCGCACGCCATCGTGAGCGTCGCCGTGCCGCCGGTGGCCGCTGGATGCATGGCCGTTCCGGACCCGCCGCAGAGGCACGCGGTGCTGCTCAGGCCGTTGGGGATGACCAGTGGCCAGGTCGAGTAGTTGGCGCACTGGCGCGCGTCGAAGTTCGCCGCGCCGAAGAAGATCGGGATCGGGATGGTGCCGGCGGGCGAGGCAGTGACCCAGAGGACGAAGCGGCGCGTGGTGCCGACGACCTGGTAATCGAGCACGGCGCTGGTGATGAGCACGCTGAACGTGTTGCTCGTGCCGGTGCAGTTCGCGTTGACGTACTGCGTGGCGTCGATGCCGGTGTCGGGCAGCACCACGCACATGTGCCACTGGCGGCAGACCGTGCCGGGCACGATCTCGGCACATGGCAGGTCGGGATCGCGAATCGGCGTGTGGGCGCCGTCGTTCCAGTTGAAGGGCAGCACCAGATCGGGCATAGCGGCGGAGAGGTACTTGTACGAAGCCCATGTGCCCGGCGCGGCCACGCAGTTGTTGTTGCGGAACGTGCGGCAGTTGGTCACAAACGTCAGGCCGCTGACCGTCACCGTCAGGCAAGCTTTGCCGCTGGCGTTGTGGCAGCCGGCGGTGGGCAGCGCGTGCTTGTAGCCATCGCCGCACACCCAGCACTCGCAGCACGGGCAGTGCGGGCAGTCGATCCCTTCCTTGCAGCAGCAGCATTTCGTGCTCGTCGCTGGCAACCCCGTCGGGCCGAGAAGCAGCATGTTGCCGGATGGGCCGAGGATGAGGGGCATGGTTCGACTCCCGTTGGTCGCTCACCACAAGTGAGTTCGACTCCGTTCGATCGCGCACCACGAGTCAGGGGCAGCTCTCGAGGTTCACGTCGCTGGTCTGGTCCGTGGTCGGCGTGGCGCCGACGCCGATGACCACGCCGGCCACGTTGCGCAAGAGGGTAATGATCGATCGCTGCGCCGTGATGCGCAGGACGTTGCCGACAATGGCGTGAGTCACGCCGGTCACGAGGGTGAGTTGCACGGTGCTGTTGACGGTGGTGTCCATCTTGAGACAGCCGCTGGCGTCGAAGGCCAGGCCGCTCGCGCTGGCGAGGCAGACGGCGGCGCCACCCGCTGGCAGGCGGACAATCGCCTGGCGCACCGGGACCAGCGAGGATTCCACCCAGAGGATCTGAGCCGGGCCGCTGTCGCCGCTGTTGAGGTAGCCGGTCTGGCCAGGCGCGACATCCGCGAACTCGTCATCGGGTTGGAGCAGGCCGACTTTGACGGGCACGACGCCGCCCATCGCGGCGCGGACGATCGCTCCGGGCGCGGCGGTTTCGAGGAGAATGGCGAACTTGCCCGCGTGCTCAGCCGCGGGCACGACACCGGTGAACGCGACACGTTCGAGTTCCAAGGCATCAGTGGGTGCGATGATCGGATCGGTAATCGCCAGCACGCCGAAGCGGTTCACGGTCGATCCCGTGGAGTTGAGCACGAGGATCACGTCGTTGTCCCGCCGCAGGCGCTGCGGTTCGCGTGATTCCTCGTGCTGGCGCTGGCGCAGATCGACCGCTGCATCGACGAAGGCGTTGTAGGCCGCCGCAGGGATGTTGAGCGGGTCGCCGGATTTCACCTTGCGCAGGGAATCGCCGCTCATGTTCCGATCCCCAGCCCTGTGAAGTCGCTGCTGTCATACACACGCTCGACGTACACCGCGACGGGTCGTTTCACGATCGCGCCGGCGGTCGCGTCCTCGGCCTCGGCGTACCTCACCCAAAGGTACTCCCAGCCCTTTTTGTCGATGCCGGTGATGTCGCCGATGCTCAGACTCGTGCGGTTGGGCCGCGAGGCGAAGCGGAAGGTGAGTTCCCAGTCGCCCTGGCCGCGTTTGGAGCCGCTGACGCCCAGGAACAGGCACTCACCCGCGTTGAAGCCCTTGAAAGGGGCATCGTTGACTCGGCCGGTGAGGGAGAAGAGCGTACCTTTATATGTGGGCGTCACCAGACTGTCGTCGAGGTAGTGCGTCTCGGTGAACTGGTAGACGGGCACCACGATGTCCACACCCTCGACACTGTCTGCCGTGACGCCAATCGCCCCCTTGAAGTCCGGAGCGGTTTTCCCCGGGGGCGAGTACGAAGCGATGGTGGCTGATGACTGGGTGATGTGCTCACTGCCGCCGCCGGTCTCGAAGGTGAAGGTGCTCTCGCCGGTGTCGGGCGGATCGGTGGATGAATCGACCTGGTAGCTGACCGTCCCGTCGTAGAGATCGGGCCCGGCCTCTTCGACACGCACCTGGTAGAGCGGCAGGCCGCCGTAGAAGGATGGCACCTCGGCTTCGAGCGCGGCCAGCGCCTCGAGATCATCGCTCGTGCCGCGCACCCAATACAAGCGCTCGGTCGATGGGCTCCGGCCGCTGCTGGTCGTTCGACTGATCCCGCGTTCCTGAACTTCCGTACTCATCCGAAGGCCAGTCCCTTGCTGGACGCCTCGACGAGGCGCTTGGTGTGGCGGGCGGTCTGCTCAGTGGCTCGTGCGGTGCGCTCGGCGCTGTCATCGCCGGCGGCGAGGCCGCGCACGGCTGACGCGTCGAAGGTGCCGCGCACACTGACGCGACTGGCGAGCAGATCGAGCTGATCGCCGAAGTCAGCCAGACGCTGCAAAGCGGCTGACGCCGGGTCCTGCCCGCTGGCGAGCGCCTCTTCGCGCCGCTGCCGCGCCGTCTCGACCGCCTGCGCCAGTTCCTGTTTCGTGCGTGCCAATGCCTCTTCGGCCTGGCGGATGCGCGCGGCCGTCTGCTCATCAAGATCAGCGAGCGCCTCGGCGCGCTGGGCATCGACGGCATTGAGAGCCGCTTCCTTCTCCTGCTCGCGCTGGGCGTCGCTGCGACCGCGGCGGCGCTCGGCTTCGGCGATGACATCCTTGCGCTGCGATTCGATCCCGGCGAGGTCGGCGTCGAGTTCTCGGCGATTGAGCGCCTTGGCGCCTTCGACATCGAGCGTCTCATCGAGCAGACCCATGACCTCGGTGAAGCGATCGGCAAGCCAGTTCGTCACCCGGGCCCAGATGCGCTGCACGCTTGCGGCGAGATTGGCCCAGCCTTTGGCGATGCCGGCGGTGAAATCGGGGAAGTTGCGTTCGAACCAGTCGCGCACCTCGACCCACGCCTTGCGCACGCCGGAGAAGGCGATGATCGCGGCGCGCTGGAATCCGGCGCTGAAACCGATCCAGGCCTGACGCAGGGGCTGAATGCCTTGCTCCCACGCCACGCGCAGGCCCGCCCACAGGACGCGAGCGGCCAGTGCAATGTCGCCACCGGTCATCGCATCACGGATGCCGCCCGCCACGGCGCCGACGAACTTGCTCAGTTCGCCGAAGCGGTCGCGCAACCACTGGAGGGCCTTGCCGCCCGCGCCGGACCATGCGATGACGGTCCCGCCGAGCACTGCGACGGCGGCGATGAGCAGGCCGACGGGCGAGATGACGGCGCCGATAATCGCGGCGGCAGCGGCGAACGCGACTCTCACGGCGGTAATCACCGACACCAGCCCACCAATCACGAACGCCGCGGCCTGTGCACTGGCGCCCACCAGCACCAGCGCCACGCCGACGGCCCCGAGCACAGCCACCGAACCGGCGGCAACGACGACCAGCGATCGGTTCTCGCGCACCCACTGCGCGATCGCCGTGGTGACTCTCGTGATCAGGTGCGTGGCGATGCGCAGCGGCGCCACGATCGACTCGCCCACGGCGATGCCCAGTCCTTCGAGGGCGCTCTTGAGGATGATGGCCTGACCCTTGAGGGTGTTGAGTTGCACGCCGGCGATGCGCTCGGCGGTGCCGGTTGCGCCTTGCAAGGCGTTCTGATAGTCGCGGAGTTTGTCAGCGCCCTGTGAGAGCAGTTCCGCCACGCCCGCCGCCTGGCGGGCCTGGAAGATCCTGCCGAGGATTTCGAGGCGCTTGCCCGAGCCCATTCCCTCCATCGCGCGGTTCAGATCATCGATGATCGCCGCCAGCGGCCGCACGTTGCCCTGCGCGTCGAGCACGTTCACGCCGAGTTCCTTGAGCGTGTCGGCCGCCTCCTTGCTCGGGCTGGTCAGCGCCAGAATCGCGCCGCGCAGGGTCGTGCCCGCCATCTCGCCCTGGATGCCGGCGTTTGAGAGCAGCTGGATGGCCGCGACGATCTCCTCGAAGGCGATGCCGGCGCTCTTGGCGATCGGCCCGACGAACTTCATGGCGTCGCCCAGTTGGAGCAGATCGGTGTTGGCGGTGGTCATGGCCTTGGTGAGCACATCCACCGCTTCGCCGAGTCGGTCAGCCTCGATTCCCATGCCGGCCATGATCTTGGCGGCGATGTCGGCGGCCTGCGCGATCTCCAGTTGGCCCGCTGCGGCGAGGTTGAGTGTCGGGCCGATGGATTTGAGGATCTGCTCGACGCTGAAACCCGCCAGCGCGAAGAAGCCCATCGCGTCCGCCGCCTGGCTGGCGGAGAACACCGTCGTCTCGCCGAGGCGCTTGGCTTCATCGGAGAGACGCTTGAAGTCCTTCTCGCTGGCGTTGGTGAGGGCGCGGACGCGGGCCATGCTCTGCTCGAAGGTGGCGAAGGCGATGCTGCTCAGGGCGAAGGGCGTGCCGATGACCGCCGCGGTGGCGACGAGACTCTGGCCGACGGAGCGCACGCCGTCGCCGAAGGCCTTGAGGCGGGCCTGGGCGCGCCGCAACGCCCGGAGCAGGCGCGAGTCGTCGCCGCCGATCTCGACGAAGGCGCGGCCGGCGCGGATGCCCTGGGTGGCGGCCATCGCTCAGGACCCCCTCACACTGTTGCGCCAGAGTTCAGGGAGTTTGGGCCGCTCCTTCTCCAGCGCCGGCTGCATGTAGGGACGGGCGGCGATTCGAACCCGGCGCTCGGTGCGCTTGCCGCGCCGGCGGCGGGCGACCGTGGTCGTGCCGCCGCGTTCGAGCACGCGCGGCGCGCTGGAGGCCCGGAATCCCACCGGGCCGATGACGACCGAATCGCTCTGCTTGTCATAGCCGAAGAGGATGAAGCGGCGCAGCAGGCCGACGTGCGAGTGGGGTGGGGCTCCTGGCTTGCTCGTGCCCTTGCGCTTGCGGATGCTCGTGCGCGCCGTCTGACGGATAAAGGCGCCGGCCTTGCTCAGCACCCGGCGGCGCGCGGCATCGACGGCCCGTTTGACCTTCGGGCGGTCGAAGAACATCTGCTTGATGCGCAGGTCGATCACGGCGATTCCCGGGCCGGTTTCGGCACGCGGCCCTCGATGAACACTTCCTTCAGTACCGACACATCCGCCTGCATGACGCCGCCCTGGCGCGCGAACGGGTCGAAATCGCTCGGCCGGAACGCCCGCTGGTGTTTGGCGCTGCGCTGGGTGTTGGCGATGAGCGCCATGATCGATGAGACCCGAGCCCACTCGTCGCGCTGCCGCGCTTCGGCCATCGCGAGGAGGTCGCGCAGCGTCAGGCTGGCGGGATCGAGGCCGAGGATGCCGGCACAGCGCCAGATGAGTTGCCAGAGCTCGCCTGGCTCAGAGCGGCCTCGACGATCCTCTCGATCTCGCCGCCGGCGATTTTCGCCTCGACCACGTCGCGCGCCTTGTCCATCGCTTGCCGGACCACCAGCAGCACCCGCCCGAGGTTGGCCCGGTCCCTCGGGCTGGGGCAGAAAGCCACCAGTTCATCGAGCAGGGCCGCCGTGGCGGCGTCGATCGCGTCGCCCGCCATCGCGGCGCCGAAGGCCTCATCGCTGATGCGCTTCTCATCCGCCTGCGGCTTCACCAGTGCGTAGATGATGTCGCACAGCAGCACCGGGTCGCGCATGAGGCGTTCGAGGAGGTCGCCGCCGCTGATCACTTCGAGCAGGTCGGTGCCGGTGAGCGAGCGGATGCGCTTGAGGGCCGCGACGTTGATCTCGACGGTCCACTCGTTACCCGTGTTGTCCTTGAAGTTCTTCACTGGTGCTCTGCTCCGATGGAATGTCCCTCTTTGCATCCGACTCGGTCGCCGGGAAAGACCGCAGCGCACTGACCTGCCGCTCCTTGTCCTCTCTGTAGAAGACCCAGATGAGCCAGGCGAAGAACAGGCCATGCATTGTGAGGAAGACGTAGGGGGCCATGTTGCACTCCGATCCGATGTGGCATCTCCGAGCGATGCGTGTTCATGAAACTTCACATTCACCCGTCCCGACGGCTCATGGCGTCGAGTCGTACAGGACACCGAGGTTCAGCACCGCCGTCGCCGTAGACGATGCGTTGCTCGCCATGAGGCCATCGACCGAGTCGCCTGCGAGGGGATTGACGATCTGCTGGCCGTCGAGCCAGAACCACGTCTCGTTCTTGACGAGGTCGATTGACAGCGCCGTCACGCCGGTGTCGCGCACGCTCAGGTGGCCGCGCTCTCCGAGTTTGGCGCCGATGGCGACGAGTTCATCGCCGGTGAACGCCAGCGCGATCGCCACCTGCTCGGCCGCCGTCACGGCGCTGTCCTGAACAGGGAGCACATCGCCGGCCCCCCCTGAGAACGTCACGTCATCGCCGGCCACGCCATCCACATCCACGTCGTAGCGCCGGCCGCCATCCCAGTAGATGTCGATGACATCGCCGATCTGAAGGGTGGTTCCCGCGAGGGTGAGCACACCGGTGGTGTCGGTCGATCGCGTCGAGAGCGTTCCCGCTTCGGCGGCCGGCAGTGTGATCGGCCCCTGGCGGATGGCGCCGTCCGCGGTGCGCTGGAGCGTGGCTCCCAACGGCGCGCCGCCGATCTCGCCGGAGAGTGACAGGGTACTGCTGGGCATTAGGCACCTCCGATCCACGAGGGCGGCGTGGCCGAGTAGGCGACCTTGGCCGTCACCGAGACGGTGATGCCTTCCTCGAGCGGCTCGCTGCGACTGAAGGAACTGATCATGAAGTCGGCCTGCAATCCCTCGCCACCGGTGTCATCGAGGACCTGGAAGCCGAGGATGGCGTTGTTGAGATACGCATTGCGGATGGCGGTGAAGCCGGCATCGGCCGTGTCCCACACCATCTCGAACTCGATGGTGGCGGACTTGAGCGTGGCGACATTGGCGCGCCAGCCTGCATTGCCGCGGGTGGTCAGATCCGCCTCGGCCGCTTCGAGATTGAGCGTCACGTCGCGGACATTGGTCAGTTCGAGCCACGCCCCGCCAGCGCCCTGGCCGTCCACCTTGTAGTTGAGGACGGCCTCCATGCCGAGTTTGAAGCCCATGGGTCACGGTCCTTTCGTCTACTGCCTCACCCTGTAGGTGACCGACACGACACTCGTGAATGCGCGCT
>WYBR01000012.1 GCA_011525805.1 Vicinamibacteraceae bacterium | reverse complement strand
GCCGCCCCGGGGGCGGGGGCCCCCCCCCCCCCCCGGCCCCCCCATTTTTAATTTACGTGGGCACCCCACGGGGAGGGTTTCGAGGATGTTGTCGATCACGGCGTCGGTGGTCAGCCCTTCGGCCTCGCCCTCGAAGTTGAGCAGGCAGCGGTGGCGCATCGCGGGCAGGGCAGCGCGCTTGATGTCATCGACGGCGACGTTGGCGCGCCGATCGAGCAGCGCAAAGACCTTGGCCGCGAGAATCAGCGCCTGAGCCGCTCGCGGCGAAGCGCCGAAGCGCAGGAACTTGTTGACCATCGGAGTCGCATACTGCTCGTTGGGGTGCGTCGAAAGGACGGCGCGAACCGCGTAGTCCTGCACGTGCGGCGCCACGATCACCTGCCGCACGAGGCGCTGGTAGTCGAGGATGGAAGGCCCATCGAGCACGGGTTGAATCTCCGGCGATTCGCTCCGCGTCGTGCGGTTGAGAATCTCCGCCAGTTCGTTGCGCTTCGAGTAGCCGACGTTGAGTTTGAAGAAGAAGCGGTCGAGTTGGGCCTCGGGCAGCGGATAGGTGCCTTCCTGCTCGATGGGATTCTGCGTGGCCATGACGAAGAAGGGCTGGTCGAGCAGGTGCGTTTCGCCGCCGACGGTGACGCTGCGCTCCTGCATGGCTTCGAGGAGAGCGGACTGGGTCTTGGGAGTGGCGCGGTTGATTTCGTCGGCGAGGACCATCTGGGCGAAGATGGGGCCTTTCTGAAAGCGGAACTCGCGGCCGTGCTCGCTCTCGACGACGATGGTGGTGCCGGTGACGTCGGCGGGCATGAGGTCGGGAGTGAACTGGATGCGGGAGAAGTCGAGTTGGAGGGCCTGGCTGAGGGATCGGATGAGCAGGGTCTTGCCGAGGCCGGGAACGCCTTCGAGGAGGCAGTGGCCGCCGACGAAGAGGCAAACAAGCACGCCGTCGATGATCTCCTCGTGACCGACGATCACCTTCTGGACCTGCGACTTGACCTTCTGGTAGTCGTCGCGGAACTTCTGCGCGTGCGCTTCGACGGCTGCGGGGCTGGCGGTGGTCATGCGGCTGCTCCTCGTGTGGGCGATGATAGGCGGCGGGGCGCGGGCCTCGCGGGGCGCTACTTCACCGGCTCGACGAGGATCGGCTCGCCGCCGCCCCCGCCGCCCGTGGGCGTGGTGGAGGCGAAGGAATCGGCCACGAGGTCGGGGACGTTGACGAGCGGGCGCGAGCGCAGCGCACCCGAGCCGTCGGCGAAGACGATCTCGACGGCGTCGCCGCGCTGGCGGCGGTAGCACGTCACCTCGCCGACGGTGTTGCTGCTGAACCCCTCGACGGCGACCTTGCCCAGATAGGCGCCTTCCACCGCCGCTCCCTTGCTCGCGATTTCCACGCTCTGGCACGGCAAGGTGAGTTGATCGAGCAGGCCGGTGACGGCGGAAGTCAGCGCCGGCGCGGTCGACCCGTCTTCGAGCGTGATGACCCAGTCTTCCGGCTGGCGTTCGAGGCGGAAGCGTCCTTCCTGGCCGTCCACGACGAGGGCGCGAATCTCCTGACGCGGCAGCGCGACGACGGTGCGCGAAACGAGCGAGGCGGGGTCGGGGGTGAGGGCGTTGACGTCGGCGGCGCGCACCTTGACGACGGCGGGCTGGTCGGCGCGCTTCGCGTAGCGGCCGGCGTCCTGCACGTCGAACGCGTGGCCGAGCAAGACGGCGTCGCGCGTCGTGGTGGTGCGGCCGTCGGCATCGACCTTGTCGGTCTCGACGGTGATGGTCGCCCACGGGGCGAGCAGGCCGTAGAGCGTGTAGTCGTCGGGCTGATCCTCGACGAAACTCTCAACCTGCATAGAGCCGAGGTCGCTGATGAACCTGGAGACGGCGGCCTCGTCGGCGGCGGTCTCGATGGGCAGGGTGAGGCGCCACTTTCCGCTGATCCTGGCGAGGCTGACGGTCTGCCCCGCCTGGCCGCGCTCGATCGTGAGGCGGGCCGCGTCGGTGGTGACGCCGCTCATGAGGTTGCGCACGCGCCACTCGCGCGGCGAGGCCTCAAAGACGCGGCGGTGCAGGCGGTCCTCGACGACGTAGACGTCGCCGTCGGCGTCACGGCGGAGGTAGGCGTTGCCGCCGACGGCGATGCGGCCGAGTTCGAGGCGGTGCTGGCCCTCGGCCGTGTCGTAGGTGATGACCGCCATCGCGGGCTCGAGGCCGAGTTTCTCCGCGCTCAGATCGCCCTTGAGGTCGCGCCGCGGGATCGTCTGCTGAATGGTGAGGTCGGCGGCGGAGGTGGCGAGCATGCGGATCGACCACGTCACCATCTCAAAGCGCAGCGGCTCGGTCTGCCACCACTGCTCGCCGGTCTTCTCGAAGACGCTGCGCTCGTCGCCGGCGTCGGTGCGGCGGTCGAGGGTGATGCGCGTGACGGCGTCGGGGTCAAAGGCGTCCGGATCGAGCAGCCGCGCGCCGCTCCCGGGGAGCGTCGTCGAGTTGGAGGATGGGGCGCGGAGTTTGACGATGGCCACCACTCCGGCAACGACGGCGAGTACGAGCACGATGATCGTTACGCGGATGTTCATGGGTGATGTCCTCGATCCGGTGTTCGTCGGTCACGGGCCGTGTTTGCCTCGTCGTTGCCGGTTCGGCGCTCCCCTTCGCAGAGCCTTCGGGTCGCGGCTGAACGTTCAGCCTCCGCCCTTGGCATTCGTCATCCCCGCCTTGCGAGTGCGACGGCGACGCCGGCCGCGAGGCTGAGCACCGGCAGGCCCCCGATGAGCGCCCAGCGCCAGAAGATCTGCGAGCCGCGGCCGAGGTTCTCGATCCGTTCGACGGACTGCGCCCTCGGACTGCGCGCGATAAGTTCATCGAGATGCGCCAGCCAGCACACGCCGGAGGTGAAGAGTTCGGCGTTGCCGGGATAGTAGGGCAGCGGCGGGCGGAATCGCAGGTCGCCCTCCTGCACCACCGCCGAGTAGCACCACTGCGAAGACCCCAGCAGCAGCGCCCGCTGCGCGCCCGACGGCTGCGGCCTCTCGACGGCGACGACGAGGCGGTACGGCTCGGTGTCGCGCACCGCGGGAGGCGGGATGGGCATCTGGAGAAACTCGCTCGTCGCCCAGATTCGATCGGTCGGCTTGATCTCGACGAGCACGGTTCGCTCGGCCTGGCTGTCGTCGAGCAGTTTGAGGGGCACGGCATAGTCGAGTCGCGTCGGCAGGCCGCGGACGGCCGCGGCGACGGGATGCTCGCCGAGGAAATCCACGACTTCATGCGAGTGGGCGAACTGATCGGCGCCGCCCGGAGCGGGAATCTGCTCGACAATCAGGCGGTCGGTGTCAGCCTCGACGCCGAGGGGTTCGATGACGGCGTTCCACTGGTCCCGCTGTCCCAGGCCGGGGACGAGGCGCGGGAAGAAGCCGATCATCACGTTGGACCCCTCGGCGACGAGTTGCGTCGCCGCATCGACGAGGGCGGCCGCGGGCATCATCGACTGGGCGCTGGGCGGGGGCGGAACGATGACCCAGACCGGCTCGCCCGTGGCTTGCGCCGAGACGTCCGGCCGGGGGCCGATGTTGACGTTCCACTCGCGCACGAAGAAGCCGAGGTCGCTGAGGAGATCGGCCACAGCGCCGAAGTCCACGCCGCCCAGCGATCCGGTGAGGATGCTCGGTTGGGGCTGGGCGTGGCAGAGGATGACGTTGGGCCGCTCGTCGAGAAGCATCTGGCGGATGCCCGAGGCGATGACGGTCTCGCCGGCGAAGCGGCGCACCGCGCCCGACCCCTCATCGAGCGCCTCCTGCGCGCCGGGGGCGCGGAAGAGGCGGTCGTAGGGCAGGACGGACGCCCGCGTCGGCGTCGAGACGAGCACGCAGTTGCGCTGGCGCAGGGCGATGCTGATGGGAGTGAGTTTGAGCGTCGGCAGATCGTCGAGCGCCTCCTGCTGGTCGAGCATCGCGCCGCCGAGGTCGCGGCAGGGCTGCACGAGCGTGGCGAGGTGGTCCCGCAGGGTCTGAGGCAGGGAGTCGTCGGCGACGGACTGCTCGAAGAACTCGGCGACCTGGTTCATCGTCGCGCCGCGGAGTTGCAGGGCCGCGCGAACGATGGAGGCGGCGCCTTCGAGGTCGGCGAAGGGGGTTCCGCGCATCGTCGAGGCGCTCATCGCCTCGTCCACCCGCGCGGCGATCGACTCCATCTCGCGCGGGATGATCGAGAAGACCTGGATGATCGTCTGAAAAGTGCGGAACGAAGAGTGCTCGGGCGGGAGATCGCCCAGCGCATTGATGAGCGGCTCGGCGAGCGGGCCGGCGAACTCGCCGGCGCGGACCATCTGCGCCCGCCCGACGTCGATCGCGCTGCGATAGGTCTCGATCTCGCCGGCGAAGATCGTCGAGAGTTGCTCGACGAGGGCGTCGTACTTGGTGATGGTGCGCGGGTCGGCGGGATCGATGCGCACGACCTCGATCTTGCCGCTCTTGTTGCGGAACTCGCGCAGGACATCCTCGATCTGCCGGCGCTGGGCGGCAAGGGCGCGCTGCTCGTCGCTGCTGAGCAGCGGATCGCTTTCGGCGAAGAGGGTCGTGACGGTGACCGTCTCATCGAGGCCGTCGAGGATGCGCATCGTCTGGGCGCTGAGGCTGTAGCGTCCGACGGCGGTGAGGTCGAATCGTCGTGCGGCGTCGGAGGCGAGCCAGTTGAGCACGCCGAGGATGAGCAGCAGGGAGAGGAGGAGGATGCCCACGCTCAGGCCATACTTGAGGCGCCGGCTCGCGGCGGTCTCGGCCGCACCGCGCGGCGCGGCGTTGCGAGCCGCCGCGTCCCCGCGGCGCGGCTGGGGCGAGGCGCCCGCGCCGGTCTGGTTGTTGTCTTTCTCTAGCGCCATCGTCGAGACTCCACGATCTTGACCGCCGCGGTCAGGAAGAGGACCATGCCCGAGGCGAAGTACACGATGGTCGAGGTGTCGATCACGCCCTTGGCGAAGTCGTTGCTGTAGCGCTGCTCGACGCTCATGCGAAAGAGGATGTCCGACCACGGGTCGCCGACGAAGCGCGGCAGCCAACTCGTCAGTCCGACGAAGAGGAGCCAGAAGAAGACGGCGACAAGGTAGGCGAGGACCTGGCTGGGCCAGATCGCCGACGCGAGCGTGCCGAGCGCAAGATACAGCCCGCCGACGAGCAGCAGGCCGGCGTAGCCGGCGAAGATCGAGCCGTAGTCCGGCGACGAGTACCACTCGAGCACGAGCAGGTACAGCAGCGTCGGGGCGAGCATCAGCACGAAGAAGCCCACCGACCCGATCCACTTGCCGATCACCACCTGCGCGTCGCTCACCGGGCAGGTCATGAGCGATTCGAGCGTTCCGAGGCGCATCTCCTCGCTGAGCAGGCGCATCGAGATGGCCGGGGCGATGAACAGCAGGAGGAAGAAGGAGAGGTCGAAGAAGGAGCGCATCGTCGCCTCGACGCCGGTGTGGAGCGTCGTGAGGGAAAAGAGCATGCCGCTCATGAGCAGAAAGAGCGCGAGCACGACGTAGCCGACGGCCGTGCTGAAGTAGGCGAGCAGTTCGCGCCGGGCGATGGCGATGGTCTGGGTCATGCCGCTTCCGCCTCCGCCGTGATGCGCACGAAGAGTTGTTCGAGCGAGCCGGTGTTTCGATGGAGTTCGCGGCAGGGCAGGCGCCTCTCGCCGACGACGCGGCCGAGCGCCTCGCGCAGGTCGCCGGTGCCGGCGGCGGCGGAGACCTCGAAGCGCATCCACCCGTCGGCGGCGAGGGCGTCAACCTTCGTCACGCCGGGCAGGCGGCCGAGTTCCTCGCGCACGCCGGCGTCGCCGGGGGGAGTCTGGACTTCGAGGACGTAGCGCTGCGCCTCGCCCGCCTTCTGCCGCAGTTGGTCCACCGTGCCATCGGCGCGGATGGCGCCGCGGGCGATGATGACGATGCGGTCGCAGGTGACTTCGACCTCGGGCAGGATGTGGCTGGAGAGGACCATGGTGTGCTCGCCCGCCAGTTCGCGGATGAGGTGGCGCGTCTCGCGGATCTGGATGGGATCGAGGCCGGAGGTCGGCTCGTCGAGGATGAGGACGGGCGGGTTGTGCAGCAGCGCCGCGGCCAGGCCGACCCGCTGGCGATAGCCCTTGCTGAGGCGCCCGATCTGCCGGCGGCGCATCTCGCTGAGCCAGCAGCGCTCGATGACACGTTCGACGGCCCGGCGTCGATCCTCGCGGGGCAGGCCGAAGAGCCGGCCGCGGAAGTGGAGGTACTCGACGACGCGCATCTCGGCATAGAGGGGGTTGGACTCGGGGAGATACCCCAGACGGCGACGAACGTCGTGCGACTGGGTGACGCTGTCAAAGCCGTCGACGGCGGCGCGTCCGGCGGTGGGCGGGAGATAGCCGGTCACGATGCGGATGATGGTGGACTTTCCCGCACCGTTGGGCCCGAGGAGGCCGAGGACCTGCCCTTTCGGAATGGAAAGGGAGACATCCCGCACGGCCTGAAATGAGCCATAGCACTTGGTGAGATGCTCGATCTCGATCATGCGTGGTGTGGCTCCGGTGTTCTGCGTCCGCGGGGCGCCGGCGTGCCGCGGCGTGGGACATCCGATCAGGACGCCGTCGCCGCGGCCGACCGGCACGAATACGCCGGACTGGTCTCGCGTCCATATGATTGCCTGGCGCGACGCGGATTCTACACTGGACGACCCCGGAGGGCGGCCCGCACCGCAGTATGGCAGGAACGAGTCGAATCACCGAGAGCCGGCCGGCGCAGCGACCCAGGCTGCTCATCCTCGACGGCGCCGTCGAGGCGGACTCGGCCACGGCCGCGTCCCTCGCCGAGCATTTTGACGTGCGATTCGTCGGCGACGTGGAGGCGGCGCACGAGGCCGCGGCCGGAGCCCTTGTTCTGGCCGATCCCGGCAGCCTCATGCCATTGGAGCGCGCCTTGGCCGATGGGCAGACGGGCCTGCTCCTGGGCGCGCTGGGCGAGGGCGTCTGCCTCTGCGACGCCGCGGGCAACCTCATCTGGGCCAACCGCAAGTATCAGCAGTTCAGCCCGGCGGCGACGAAGAAGGTCGAGCGCACCTGCGCCGACGCCGCCCGGCTCTTCGCCGAGCAGGCGGAACTGACCGAGGACGCGAGCCGGCGCTTCGCCTTTCAGACCGACGACGGCCGGTTCTACGAGATGATCGCCTCGCCGGTGGTCGACCCGAACCGCACCAGCGGCGAGAGCCTGCGCATTCTCGCGATCGTCTGGGACACGACCAAGAACCGGCGCCTCCAGCAGCAACTCGACGCGATCGACGCGGCGGGGAGCGAACTGGTGCGCATCGAGTCCGAGGCGGTCGCCTCGCTCAACACCGCCCAGCGCCTCGCCCTGCTCGAAGACAAGATCATCAACTTCACGAAGGAGTTGATGCACTTCGACCACTTCAACATCTACCTGCTCGAGAAGCAGACGCGTCGGCTGCTGCCGGTGATGACGGTGGGGATGCCGCAGGCGGTGGCGGAGTACGACCTGCGGGCGGAGACGACGGGCAACGGCATCTCGGGCTACGTCGCGGCGACGGGGCGCAGTTACATCTGCCACGACGTGCAGAACGACCCGCGCTACCTGCCCGGCCTGGACAACGCCGCCAGCAGCCTCAGCGTGCCGCTTCGCCTGCACGACCAGGTCATCGGCGTGTTCAATATCGAGTCGCTCAGCCCCGGGGCCTTCAGCGAGGATGACCGGCAGATCGCGGAGATTTTCGGCCGCTACATCGCTTTGGCTCTCAACATCCTCGACCTGCTCGTCGTTGAGCGCGTCACGACGAGCGGGACGGTGGCGGTGAACGTGATCGGCGAGATCAGCCACCCCCTCAACGACATCACGGCCGAGGCGGAGGCGCTGCGCGAGAAGGTCCTCACCGACCCCGTGGCGCTGCGGCACATCGACCGCGTCCTCTCGCTCGTGAGCACGGTGCGGCGAAAGGTCGAGGACGTGGCCAAGGGACCGCGCAGCATCCTCGGCGTGCAGGAAGCCATCGACAAGTCCGAAATCGACCCCCTCCTGCTCGATCGCCACGTCCTCGTTGCCGACGACGAGCCGAACATCCGTGAGACGATCGAGGCGGTGCTGACGAAGCGCGGCTGCCGGGTGACGGTGTGCGAGTGCGGCCAGGAGGCGATCGACCTGCTCAACCGCGCCAAGCCGGGCGACTTTGACCTCGTGCTCTCGGACATCTCGATGCCGGACCAGAACGGCTACCAGGTCTTCGCGGCGGCGCGGCGCCTCGACGCGACGGTGCCCGTGATCCTCATGACGGGATTCGGCTACGACCCGCACCACTCCATCGTCCGCGCCAGCCAGGAAGGGCTCCAGTGCGTCCTCTTCAAGCCCTTCCAGGTCGATCAACTTCTGGATGAAGTGCAGAAGGCGGCGCGGCTGCACACGGCGAGCCGCTCGCGATGAAGGCGTCCGAATAATCCGTCGCCGGCGCCACCCCCACACTCCACACAGTCCCTCTCCGGAGCACGCGAAGAGCGCGGCGCGGCGATCGCGTCTTGATCCGCCCGCGCCTCGTACCGATGGCTCTCCCGCGGCCGCGCGCTGCGCCTTGAGGTTCGCCGCGCCGCGGGATGTGGAGGCGAAGGATGCGGCGCGGCTTCACCCTCATCGAACTGCTCGTGGTCATGAGCATCATCGGCGTCGTCATGGCGCTCTTCGCCCCCGCCCTCGCGGGGGCCCGCACGTCTTCGCGCCACGCGACGTGCGCCGCGCGGCTGCATCAACTCGGCGTTCTGCACTTTGAGCAGTCGTGGGAGATCGACCGCTGGGCGCAGAGCGCCTACGACCTCGCCCTGCCGCGCTTCGCGGCCGTCGCGGAGCGCGGCGATCATGGATACACCGGCCGGCGGCGCTCGGAGGGCGAGCCGCCCGGCGGATCATCGAACTTCGCCCGCAAACTCGACGAGGCGGAGCACGCCAGCCCCGCCCAGCCGCCCAGTTGGCGCATTCCCTGCCCCGACGCGATCCCGGGCAGTGAGCAGAGTTGGGGGTTGAACTGGCGCTTTCGGGGCGTCAAGCCCGACCGCCTCAGCGCGGTCGATCTCATTTTCGGCGACAGCCCCTACCGGCTGCTCGTGCGCGGCCGCGACCTCGCCGCGCGGCACAGTGACGAAGTGAACTTCATGTACGGCGACCAGCACGTCGCCACGGGCGGCGCCGAAGCGCTCAAGGAAGACGACCTGCACCGCCAGATGTGGCGCGCCGCGCCCGTGCCGGCGGAGTATCCGCAGCGTTGATCGCTCGCTTCGAGGTCCCGGGTGCGATGAGGGTGCGGAGGATCGACGTCAGGAGCGGGCGCTGCGGCGCGGCGCTTCGTCCAACTCCAGCGCCAGGGCTGCGAGCGAGACGTTGACGTCGGCGATGAAGAAGATCAGCCCCGTGATGAGAAAGCCCATGCAAAGGATGAACATCACGATGACGAGCATCGCCGCGTCCAGTTGCAGAACCACGGCGAGGAAGAGCACGATGACGAGCGACGCGGCCGTCAGCACGCTCGTCGAGGCGAAGGCGATCGCCAGGCGGAGAATCCGCGCCCGGCGCATGAGGATGCGCAACTCCTGACTGATGCGCGGCGTCTCGCTCCCCGCTTCCCGGCGCCGCGCCTCGGCGAGGATGCGCACGCGATCGACGACGCGCCCGAAACGGTTGGTCATCGAGAGGAGCACCAGCCCGGCCCCCGAGATCACGATCATCGGACCGATCGACATCTGAAGAACGAGCACGATGTGTTCGAGAATCATGGCGGCGCGCGACCCCCATTGATCGGTGGCTGGAGCAGCATGGTAGCGGCCGGGCAGCATCGATCGCCGCCGCTCTGGGCGGAGATCGATGCGAACGTGCCAGCGCTTTCGCATCGCGCCTCGCGGCCAGGCCGAAGCGCCAGCGAGGAGGAGCGCCCCTGCGCCTCGCACTGCACTCTCGCTCAGAGCCGCGAGCGTGCAGTGGCACCCATGCAATAGCGAGGGTGCCATCGATCGCCGCCGCTCTGGGCGGAGATCGATGCGAACGTGCCAGCGCTTTCGCATCGCGCCT
>WYBR01000092.1 GCA_011525805.1 Vicinamibacteraceae bacterium | reverse complement strand
GAAGTGGCCGAGGCAGTCCACCGGTGTAACGACTTCGCGCCCACCCCTCTTCTTCCGCAATCCCTGAGCGTTTCATCCGTCTGTACCTGACGGATGGACCATGTGCTTCCACCTCTGGATGACCGCCGCCAACTCGTGATCGAGTTGCGCTTTGTCCCTGCGCTGGACCGTGAAGACGCGGTGCAGGAGGCGTGGGTGGCGCACCTGGAGGGGCGGCCCGTTTCCACCGCGGTCAACACCTACGCCCAGCGGCAGCGGCGCTATCGCAAGCGCATGACCGTTCTCATCGAAATGTACGAGGACAAGGGATGGCTGAGTCCGACATCGAGCAGGCGATCAAACAAAGCGCCCACGGCCCCGCCAAGGCGAGCGGCGACTCGGGCAGCGTCGAACAGCACGGCCTCGCGGAGCAGATCGAAGCGGACCGCTACCTCGAGAGCAAAAAGGCGAGTCGGGGCAAAGGGCTCAAGGTGAAGTTCGTGCAACTGGAGCCGCCGGGCACGGCGTGATGATGCTCAAGCGTCTGATGTCATCGTGGTTCAATGGCAACGGCAGGATGCCGGCGACGGCACAGCGCCCGCCGGTGCGGATCGTCCGCGCCAAGTTCGACTCGGCCCAAACTACGACCGACAACCGCCGCCACTGGGCCAACGCCGACGGTCTGTCACCCAATGCGGCCCTTTCGCCCGAAGTTCGGCGCATCCTGCGCAACCGGGCCCGCTACGAAGTCGCCAACAACTCGTACGCCAAGGGCATCGTGCTGACTCTGGCCAACGACACGATCGGCACGGGGCCGCGCCTCCAGATGCTCACCGGCGACACGAAGGCCAACGACATCATCGAAAAGTCGTTCGAGCAGTGGAGCCGGGCGATCAACCTGCCCGAGAAGTTGCGCACCATGCGCCTGGCCCGGGCCGAGAGCGGCGAGGCGTTTGGCATTCTCACGAACAACCCGGCAGTTGACGCCCCGGTCCAACTCGATCTGCGGCTCGTCGAACCCGATCAGGTGACGAGTCCGCCGGGGCGCCTGCTTCGGATTGGCGAGGCAGATGGCATCACGTTCGATCCACATGGCAATCCGATCAACTACACCGTGCTGCGCCGTCATCCCGGCGATAGCGGTGTGTTCGCGTCATCGGGCGACTTCGACACCGTATCGGCTGCCGCCGTCGTTCACTACTACCGTGTCGATCGCCCCGGCCAATGGCGCGGCATCCCCGACATCACTCCGGCCTTGCCGCTGTTCGCCCAGTTGCGGCGCTACACACTCGCGGTTATCGCAGCCGCTGAAACGGCCGCGGACTTCGCGGCGGTGATCTACACCGACGCCCCTCCCAACGGTGAAGCCGAATCACTCGAGCCGATGGACATCGTCGAACTCGAGAAGCGTCTGGCCACGGTCCTGCCCGGCGGCTGGAAGTTGGGCCAGGTCCATGCCGAGCAGCCCGCGACGACGTACGCCGAGTTCAAGCGCGAGATCCTCAACGAAATCGCGCGTTGCCTCAACATGCCTTTTAACGTCGCGGCCGGGAACTCCAGCGGGTACAACTACGCCAGCGGCCGACTCGACCACCAGACCTACTACAAGTCGATCCGCGTCGAGCAGAACCACCTCCAGACGGCTGTTCTCGATCGGATCCTGCGCGCGTGGCTCGACGAAGCCGTGCTCGTGGAGGGTCTGCTGCCCCAGTCGATGCGGGCGATCGGCGTCGCCACGCCGCACACGTGGTTCTGGGATGGGATGGAACACGTCGATCCCGCCAAGGAAGCGAACGCGCAGGCCACGCGACTGGCCAACCACACGACCACACTCGCGACCGAGTTCGCCCGGCAGGGACGGGACTGGGAAGAGGAACTGCGCCAGCGGGCGCGCGAAATCGCATTGATGAATGAACTGGGGCTGACCCCGGCGCAGGCGCAGCCGCGCGCCGACAGCCCCGACGAGACCGACAAGGAAGAGGACGATGGCCAGAACGAAAACGCCAACGCGATCAGCCGCATCGCCGCCTGAGAATCCCAGTTCGTCGTCGATCGAGATCACCGCTTCTGCGCAGATCGACATCGAGGCTGCGGCCGGCGAGGGGCAGACGGCATTGCCGCGCTTCAAGATGGTGGCGTACACCGGCAGCGCCATGCGTGTCGCTGCGTGGCGGCACCCGGTCATTCTCGACCTGGCGGGACTGAACATCCCCTCGCAGATGCGGCCGATCCGGTTCAGCCACGATCCCGCCTCGGGTGTCGGGCACACTGACGCGATCCGACTCGAACAGGGCCAACTCATCGCGTCGGGCCTCGTATCGCGCGACACCCCCACGGCGCGTGAGATCGTGACCTCATCGAAGAACGGATTTCCGTGGCAGGCGTCGGTGGGCGCTTCGGTCGAGGAGTTCGAGTTCATCCGCGAGGGTCAGAAGGTGCTCGTCAACGGCCAGGAGTTCGCCGGACCCGTCAACGTCGTTCGCAAGGCGACGCTGGGCGAGATCAGTTTCGTGGACCTCGGGGCGGATGGAAAGACCAGTGTGAACGTCGCGGCGATCGCCCCGACTCAGGAGAACATCATGGACGGTGAGAACAAAGACACCAGCGCCACCAACAATGGCACGGCAACACAGACCAAGCCTGAGACGACGCAGGCAGATGCATCCAATGCGAACGCCAACGCCGTCGAGGACATCCGCGCGCAGGCGCTCGCCGAGACCACGCGCATCTCCGCAGTCCGGCGCCTCTGCGCCGGCCAGCATGACGAGATCGAAGCCAAGGCGATCCGCGAGGGCTGGGATTCCACCCGCACCGAACTGGAAATCCTCCGCGCCAACCGGCCCAAGGCGCCGGCGATCCACGTGCACGACCAGAATGTGAGCACCCAGGTGCTCGAAGCGGCGTGCATGCTCACGGCCGGGCTCGACGAACCCGAGAAGCACTGCCAGGAGCAGGCGCTGGACCTGGCCGCCAAGCGTTTCCGCGGCGGCATCGGCTTGCAGGAACTTCTGCTCGAAGCCGCATGGGCGAACGGGTACAGCGGCCGCAACTTCCGCGACAGCCGCAACGTGCTCAAGTTCGCCTTCAACCCCAGCATCGAAGCGGGTCTGAGCACGATCGACATCGGCGGCATTCTCAGCAACGTCGCCAACAAGTTCCTCCTCGAAGGCTTCTTCTCCGTCGAGCGCACCTGGCGGAACATCACGGCGGTGCGCAACGTGAGCGACTTCAAGACGGTCACGTCATACCGGCTGGTGGGCAAGGACCAGTACGAGATCGTGGCGCCCGGCGGCGAACTCAAGCACGGCAATCTCGGCGAAGAGCAGTACACCAACAAGGCCGACACGTACGGCCTGCTGCTGGCCATCGATCGGCGCGACATCATCAACGATGATCTCGGCGCCATCACGACCGTGCCGCGCAAACTCGGTCGGGGCTCGGGCCTGAAGATCAACGACGTGTTCTGGACGATCTTCCTGGCCAACACCGACTTCTTCAAGGTCGCCAACAAGAACTTCCTCAGTGGCGCCGACACGGTCCTGAGCATCGACGGCCTGACCAAGGCCGAGGTCGCGTTCATGGACCAGGTCGATGGGGATGGCAAGCCCATCGGCATCATGCCCTCGATCATGCTCGTGCCCACGGCGCTCAGCGCCATCGGCACGCAGTTGTTCAAGAGCATGGAACTGCGCGACACCACGGCGAGCACGAAGTACCCGGTGTCCAACCCGCACCAGGGCAAGTTCCGCGTCGAGGTGAGCCGGTATCTGAGCAACGCCTCGTACACGGGCAACTCGGCCAAGGCGTGGTACCTGCTCGCGGACCCGGCCGACCTGCCCGTCATCGAAGTCGCGTTCCTGAATGGTCAGGAATCACCCACGATCGAGACCGCCGAAGCGGACTTCAACGTGCTGGGCATCCAGATGCGCGGCTATCACGATTTCGGGTGCGCGTTGCAGGATCCGCGTGGTGGAGTCCGCGCGAAGGGCGAGGCATGATCAGGCGAGGAATCTGAGTGATCAGTTCTCCGCCGCACATGTGAATCAGGAGTTTGAATATGACACAGGCAACTTTCATCTCACCCGGCAACGCCATCGACTACACCCCCGACAGCGCCGTCGCAGCCGGCCAGGTGGTGGTCCAGAGCACACTGCCGGGATTTGCTCGTACGCCCATCGCCGCCAACGCGCTCGGATCGCTCGGAGTCGCCGGCATCTATGACATCGTCAAGGTCACGGGCGCGATCGACGCCGGCGTGGCGGTCTACTGGGATGCCAACGGCGATCCGGTCGGCGGCACGGCCGGCACCGGTGCGCTGACGACGACCTCAACGGGCAACACCTACCTCGGCAAGACCGTGCGGGCAGCGGCTGACACCGACACCACCGCGCGCGTGCTCGTCGATCACTCGGTCATCGGGCTGCAAAGCACCCTGACGGGCGCGATTCCCGATCCCGGCGACGCCGGAGCGATCCCCGTCGCGCAGTCGGGCTACGTCGCCATCGTGACGGCTGGCTCGGAGACGCGCACACTGGCGATCCCGACGTTCGTCGGGCAGGAACTGCTCCTGTTCATCAAGACCGACGGCGGCACCTGCGTGATCACCGTCGCCTCGGCGATCAACCAGACCGGCAACAACACGATCACGATGGCTGATGTGAATGACTCGATCCGCCTCCACGCCATCGACAACAACGGCACGCTCGCCTGGCGTGTGGTGTGCAGCGACGGCGCGGCACTCTCCACGGTGTGATGCATCATGACCGACTTGCTCGCACAGGGATTGTCATGGCTCGAAGATCAGCGTCACCAGCACCTGACGCGGATGGTGACGTACCAGCGCGCCAGCAACGAGGTGGAACTGGCGGCGACGATCGGCCGCACCGTCTTCGAACAGGACGACCACGCGGGCGGGCTCACGCGCATCGAATCGCGGGACTTCCTTATCCGCGCCGCCGATCTCGTCCTCGCAGGTGACGTGACATTGCCGCAGCCCGGAGATCGCATCATCGAGACCGATGCCATCGCCACGTACACCTACGAGGTGATGGCGCCGGGCACCGAGCCGCCGTGGCGATACAGCGATGTGAATCGGGTCACACTGCGCATCCACACGAAGCACGTGGGCACGGAGAACCAATGAGCAGCACGATCCTGACCATTGCGGATGCCGTGGTGGCGAGTCTCAACGGAACCTCGTTCTCGATGCCGTTCACAGCCGAACGCCACCTCGTGCCGAGCCTCGGACTCGAAGACCTGGCCAACCTCCACGTGACGGTCGTGCCTCGGACGGTGGCGCGGACGGCCTCGGGCCGGCGGGATTCATGGCTCGACTGCACCATCGACGTGGGGGTGCAGCAGAAGGTGGCGGGCGATCCGGATGCCGACGCATTGATCGCGCTGGTGGAGGAGATTGCCGAGCATTTGAGCCATCAGAGACTGGCCGGTGCGCCTGAGGCGGCATGGCTCAGCACGACAACAGATCCGCTCATTTCACCTGAGCATCTCGATCAGCAGCGCGCATTCACGAGTGTCGTGTCGGTCACCTACAGGGTGAGGCAGTAGACGAAAGGACCGTGACCCATGGGCTTCAAACTCGGCATGGAGGCCGTCCTCAACTACAAGG
>WYBR01000091.1 GCA_011525805.1 Vicinamibacteraceae bacterium | reverse complement strand
GACATCCTGCGCGAGCGGCGCGACCCGGCCGCATTCGTCAAACCCGACGTGGCACCGAACCTCTCCCTGCTGCCCGCCGGGCCCGGCGTGGACAACCCCGGCGACCTGCTCACCGAAGAACGACTGCACGGCGTGTTCGACTGGGCGGGGGCACACTTTGACGCGATCGTCGTCGACGCCCCGCCCATCCTGCCCGTGTCCGACGCCGT
This sequence comes from Vicinamibacteraceae bacterium, assembly GCA_011525805.1. Lineage (GTDB taxonomy): Bacteria > Planctomycetota > Phycisphaerae > Phycisphaerales > UBA5793 > UBA5793. The sequence continues at coordinate 38,405 of WYBR01000091.1, read as the reverse complement.
GGTGCTCGGCCGCTTCGCCGATGTGACCGCGTTCGTGGTGCGCCACAAGCGCGCCGCGCTCGCCGACGTCGTCGACGCCGTGCAGCAATACCGCCTGAGCGGCGCCGAACCCACCGGCTTCGTCTTCAACTGCTTCAGGCCCTCGCGGATCCGGTATGGGTATGGCGCGCGGTATGGGTATTACCGCGGGAAGTATGGGTATGGGTATGGGGGGGAGAGGAGGTAGGGGGGTGCTGGGGCTGCGTGCTGCGGCGGCGCGCCGGGGGCGTCCTCCTCCTGCGACGGCCCACCGGCGGCGTCCTCCTCCTTCGACGACGCGCAACAAAATGATGCGTTTTCGCGCGTGGAAGGCGTTCCACGGAGGGATTCGCAACATTCGGTTGCGGGCGTGCTCGGCCGCAGCCCAACGCTGCCGGGCCGCTGCCGCACCCTAACGCTGCCGCCCCCTTGCCGCGCTCGAACGCTGCCGGACCTCCTGCCACGCTCCAACCGCCGCGCAACAAAATGATGCGTTCTTGCGCGTGGAACGCATTCCACGGAGGGATTCGCAACATTCCGTTGCGCACGTGACGGTGTGGTGGTTGCGGACGGCGACGCGCCGCCGCCCACGCTACGCGCGTCTTAGGCCCTCCGTTCAAGTGCGCGCGTCGGCGCGGCCGCGCATGATCGGTGCATGGCGAAGCCTGAACTCCTGCACCTCGTCGCGCGCGCTGCCGGGGGCGCGCGGCCCTTTGAGCACCGGTTCGCGTGTGCCGATCTGTGGGCGCGACTCGGGCGCAGGTTCGACCTCGTTGCGTGCGTGCTGATGCCGAACCACGTGCACGTGCTCGCGCAACTCGAGCGCGACGGTGCGATGCGGGCGCTGGCGCGCGTGCTGTCGGCGTTTCGCCTGCGCATGCGGGCGCGTCGCGTGGCGCCAATCGAGTTCGAGTGGGAGCCGATTCCGCCGCCGGAGAAGGTGCAGCGCGACAAGCGGCACATTGCGCGGACGGTGCGCTACATCCACCTGAACCCAAGCCGCGGCGACCTCTGCGGCAACCCGCTCGAATGGGAGTGGAGCACGCACCGCGACTGGGTCGGCGCCGTTGCGCGCCCGTGCGTCGATCGCCCGCGCTGGGCGCGCGCGATGGGTTGCGACGGGCGGTCGTACGCCGAATGGCTGCACCAGTACGTCTCGTCCGACGTGTCGGTGCGCGACGCGAGCCCGCTGGCCGATCCGCAGCCGTTTCTTGCGAACGAGTCGAAGGACGCCTCGATCGACGCGCTCGCGACGGCCGTCGCGCTCGTGCTGCGAAGCCCGAGCCTGGTGCCTGCCGAGTTCAGCCCCGCGGAGCGCCGGCTGTTCCTGCTGGCGGGCGCGCGCTGGACGCGCTATCGGGCACCGGAGCTCGCACGACACGTGCGGCGTCACCGCACGAACGCGTGGAGGACGATGCGTGCGCTTACGGTCGACAGCGCGCCAGCTCCGGGCGGGGATCAGGACGCACAGGCCCTGGCCGAGGAGCGCGTGCGAGCGTCACCCGAGAGCCGGCAAGGGCTGAACGCTGACGAGTTGCGCGCCATGGCGCTGGTGCTGGCCGACCCGCGCCTCTCGATTGCGCAACTGCTGCGGGCGGCGCCGGGGTGGGGCGCGGTGCGTGAGTGGCGGGGGCGGTAGCGGGTGCGGAGTGCGCGGGGGCGGGGCGAACGCTGCAGGGCACGGGCCGCGCGGACGCTGCAGGGCACGGGCGGCGCGGGCGCTGCGGGGTGCGGGCGGTCCGCAACGGCTCGGCCGGTACGCCGCGGCCCACGCGCGACGCTACGACCGCAACAAAATGATGCGTTTTCGACCGTGGAACGCATTCCACGACGGGAAACGCATCATTTTGTTGCGGTCGCTCTGTACCGTGTGGCCCGGAGTGCGCTGGGCGAGCCGGGGCCCCCTCACCCCTGCGCCGTCGCCGCGTTCTCGAGATACCAGGCGTAAGCGCCCGCTACCCCCTCGCGCAGCCCGATGCGCGCCTTCCAGCCCATCGCATCGAGGCGGCTCACGTCGAGCAGCTTGCGGGGGGTGCCGTCGGGCTTCGAGGGGTCGGTGACGATCGCGCCGGTGAAGCCGACGACGTCGGCGACGAGTTGTGCCAGCTCGAGAATGGTGAGGTCGGTGCCGGTGCCGGCTTTGACGAACTGCTCGCCCGAGTGGTTCTGCATCAGAAACACGGCGGCGTCTGCCAGATCGTCTACATGCGGGAACTCACGGCACGGGGTGCCGGTGCCCCAGATGGCGACGCTAGCGTCGCCGCGCTGCCTGGCCTCATGGAAGCGGCGGATCAGCGCCGGCAGCACGTGCGAATTCTCGGAGTGACAGTTGTCCCCGGGGCCGTAGAGGTGCATCAGCGAGATCGCGTCAAAACGATACTGGCGGCGATAAGCCTGGCATATTTTGATGCTGGCGATCTTGGCTACCGCTTACCACTCGTTGGTGGGCTCCAGTGGGCCGGTGAGCAGGTATTCCTCGCGCAGCGGCTGCGGCGCGAGCTTCGGATAGATGCACGACGAGCCGAGGAAGCAGAGCTTGGCGGCGCCGCGCTTCCAGGCCGAGTGGATCACGTTGGTCTGGATGGCCAGGTTGTCGCGCAGGAACTCGGCCGGATACGCGTTGTTGGCGTGGATGCCGCCGACCTTCGCGGCGGGGAGGAACACGTACTCGGGCTTCTCGGCCGCGAAGAAGGCCTCGACCGCGGCCTGGTCGGTGAGGTCGAGCTCGCTGCGCGAACGCAGCAGCTGGTGCGACGCGCCGTCGGCCAGCAGGCGGCGCGCGATGGCGGAGCCGACCATGCCGCGGTGGCCAGTGCATCAACGTCGGCTATGTACTCGGGCGCCTCGAAGCGCAACGCCACGTGGCTCTGCGCGCCCAGGTTGATACACCTCGTCGGGCTGCACTGCGGGATGATGTGTGTGAGGTTGAACTTATCTCCCACGCCGCCCTCTCTTGTTGCGCAGATTCCCGCCCGCATCCACAAACTGTTCCTCAATCTCCTTTCTTCCAAATTCCACCGGCACAATCAGAATTGAAAGACAGTTCTGATAGAGACTGTTCAACGCCGCTTCGACTTCCGCAGTGAAATCTTGCTTAGTGGTCGCAGGCACAAAACCCGGAAAGTGTCTGAATCGCTCCGCACCCAGAGATCGTCGAAGCGAGTGATTCTTCGTTCTAAACAAATCTCCGATCCGCTCCTTCAGACATCCCGACTCGCCGACATAGATCAGCTCTCCTTTTTCATATATTGCATAGATCCCCGGAGTAGAGGGGACATCGGTCAACTTGCTCCTTTGCAGGGGTGACGTTCGTGGCGGTTTCCGTATGACGCTCATAACCTCTGCTACGAACGCGGCGAAGATGTCGATGCGCTCCTGTTTTGCTGGAATGTAGTGGACAGCCATCTTCTTGAACTCTAACGAGTCGGCCCTGCGAAATGCTGCAAACCCGCGCCGCTGCTGGATTTCAGGGTGATTAGTGAACCGCGCACTAATGGTGTTGCGGGGCTTGCCGTCGATCGTGATATCGGCCGGTGTGAAGTGAACTTCGAGTCCGGGAAGTATGGTGATCCGGGTTATCCGATGCGATCACGCAGCCACTCGCCCTCGTCGCCTGGCGAACGTGATTGTTAGCGTGTGGCTCGATCACGACGCCATCACCATCCAGACGTCAAAAGACGCCGCCTGACCGTGATAGCGGTTAAATCTCGAGGATCCATTCAGAAATGCTTGTCGCGGCCCTCTTTACGTGGGGTATTAGCAATCTTGTATTCATGTTCTTCATCAACAAGTTGCACATCAAGGACCTGGTGCGCGATGGGTATCAGGCCAAGGCTGTCAAGGTAGGCGCACTGGAGCAGGTTTCGATGTCCGTGGGGTTTCCGGTACCAGCATTTGGCGGGGCTCCCGCCGCTGCCTGACATTGCAGCCGAAGGAATGCTCCGCAAGCAGCTTTCTCCTGCCCGCGGAGCATCCTTAAACGTTGTCCCAAAGGGAACCTGTCGACCGCGCCTTGTCAGCGAATAGCATGGATCGGGGCACTCTTCCACGAACGTCGCTCGCGCAAGACCCGCTGCACGCAGACCGCACAGTCCTTCATGTGTCGGTATCGGAAGAATGCGGCGACCATCGACTTCTACGGACAGTTGCACTGTATGCCCCTCCGGACAAGCCGCGAGACGCTCGAGGAGAGCGTATTCATGCGGCGTAAGCGCTGCAATGAAGTTCCGGAGCTTGATCTCCGCGATGCGGTCATGCCCGCGGATCCTGTCAGCGACCAATTCGGCCACTTCCCGTTTCGCCGAGTCCGGCGTAGAAAAATCGATCGTGCGATGCGGAATCATCGTCACATCAAGCAGGAAATCGTCGCAGTCATCTCTGACAACGAGCACCTTCTCCGGGCTCTTGACCGCGTGCGCAAGCCCCAGCTCGTACATCACGTTTCCGTTCCTGAACGCTTTCTTTCCCTGGCCCGCTCCGGATACGACCGAAACGTCGGCGAGCACCAGAATCGATTGCGCAATTCCCCGGATGATCTCTGAAATGATCGAATCACCACTCTTGCTCTCATCGACCCGCACGGCGTGAAGCGGTGTGCCGTCAACCCAGACACTCTCGATCGCGGGCCGAAACACGTGTTCAAATCCAGCTCGAGAATGGTGAGGTCGGTGCCGGTGCCGACGTTGACGAATTGCTCGCCCGAGTGGTTCTGCATCAGAAACACGGCTGTATCTGCCAGTTCGTCTACATGGAGGAACTTGCACCATGGGGTGCCGGTGCCCCAGATGGCGACGGTGTCGTCGCCGCGTTGCCAGGGCGAAGGAAGCTTGCTTCAGTGCAACCGAATGTTGCGTTTCCGCGCGTGAAACGCATTCCACGACGCAAATCGCAACATTTTGTTGCGCGACCGTGTGGCCTGCGTGGGCGGGTGCGCCTGCGTGGGCACGTAGCCTGCGCGCCTGTTGCCGGCAGAAGCGCTCACCCCTTTCCCCTATCCCCGAGCCACGCCCTGAAGCACCTCCACCATCCTCCCCGCTTGCCGATCCCGCGAGTACTCCGGCGCGGCCGCCGCGGAAGCGCTGCGCAGCGCTGCCATCCGCTCGGCATCGGCGGCCAGTGTGAGCACCGCGTCGGCCATCGCCCGCGGATCCTCGGGGGGCACGCAGACACCGCAGCCGGTACGCTTGACGATCGCGGTCGCTTCGCCTTCGGGCAGCGACATCAGCACCGGCACGCCCATGCCCATGGCTTCGAAGAGCTTCGACGGGATGACGGTGGCGAACACCGGCGTATTGCGCAGCGGAATCAGCGCGAGGTCGCACAGGCTCCACAGCGCGGGCATCGCTTCCTTGGGCTGGCGGGGGATCATCTTCACGTTGTCCAGCCGCAGCTCGACCACCAGCTGTTCGACCCTGGCGCGCTCGGCCCCCGAGCCTGCGAAGAAGAATGCGATGTCGTCGCGTCCGCGCAGCAGCTCAGCGGCGTCGAGCACGCGGTCGAGCGCGTGTGCCATGCCGTGCGTGCCCATGTAGCCGAGCACGAACTTGCCTTCCAGGCCGAACTGTCGGGCGAGCGCCTGGTCGCGCGGGCGCGGCGCGTAGCGGTCGAGGTCGACGCCGTTGATGACGACGTGGATCTTGGTGCGATCGATGCCGCGTGAAGCGAGGTCTTCGCGGAACGATTCGGTGACCGACACGATCGCGTCGGCGCGCCGGTACATGAAGAGCTCGAGCGTTTCGAGCATGCGGATCACGGGGCTGCGTTCCATCGCACCGACCGCGACGATCGACGCGGGCCACAGGTCGCGCAGCTCGAACACCCACGGCAGCCGGCGCACGGCCGACAGCGCCCAGGTGCCGAGCGCGCAGAAGAACTGCGGCGAGGTCGACACGACCACGTCGGGGCGCTTCTCGAAGAGTCCTGCCACGAAGCCGGTGACCATGAAGCTCATGTAGTCGAGCGTACGCCGTACGAAACCTTCGTTCGCGGTGATGTAGGTCTTCACGCGAACCACGCGGATGCCGTCGATTCGCTCGACCTGCCTCCAGCGATTCTCGTAGCCGGCGAACAGCTTGCCCTCGGGGAAGTTCGGGGCGCAGGTGATCACCGTCACCTCGTGGCCGGCACGCACCCAGCGCACCGCGTGCTCGTGCAGGCGCGTGGCCGGCGCGTTGGTTTCTGGCGGGAAGTTGTCGGAGAGGAAGAGGATTCGCATCGGGAATCAGCCGACGGGGATCAGTCGACGGGAATCAGCCGGCAACGGGCCATCGGAATTCGGTGACGTGCTCGGCACGGCCGCTGAAGTCTGCAACCAGCACGCGGTTCGGCTCGCTCACGCCGAAACGGGGATGCCAGGTGGAGGCCTCGATGCGCAGCCCGCTGTCTGCGCCCACGCCGAGATCGCGCGGATCGGCATCGGGATGCAGGTGGAACCGTGCTTCGGCGCTCGCGAACCGCCCTTCGAGGCGATCGACGACGCGCAGGCTGCCGGGGCGCAGCCGCCATTCGCGATGGTGGATGACCTTGCCCGGCAGACGCAGATAGCCGTCGTGCGCGGCGCGCAGCCACAGCGTGCCGTCGGGGTCGCTGCCCCATTGCACGTTCATCGGGCGCGCGCGCCGCGCCACGCGGAAGCTGCTCCAGACCTCGGAGGAATCGGCGCTGTCGACGACCACCGTGTTGTGCGCCGCCGTGCCGCGCTGGCGCAGCCGCTCGGCGTCGGCCTCGTAGGTGGAGGTGCCGCTGTTGACGATCGCACGGCGCCCGTGCAGCGAAAGCTCGAAGGCAAGCGTGTCGGCATGCGCGTGGCCGGGCAGGTAGTCGGGGCCGATCGCGCCCACGTCGGCGATCAGTACGGCGGGGCCGGCCTGCAGTCGGACGTAGCCCGAATCGGGCAGGGCGGCGATAGACGGGTCCGAATCGCGGAGCGTAGCGATCGATGGCTCCGGTTCGGGCAGCGAGACGACTCGCGACCCCTGGTCGCCGAACGAAGCGTCGCTCGCGTGCGCAAGCCCGCACGCGTTCGCAGCGTAGTCTTCGAGCGCGGCCAGATCCGGCGCGACTTCGAAGGCGGCGTCGTTGAAGAAGGCGATGCCGCCATCGGGGTGCGTCATCACGCGCAGCCAGCGCAACATCCGCTGCGCGGTGGCGCGCCAGGGCGCCAGCTCCGGATCGGCAACCAGCCCCGGCCAGCGCGCAGCCAGTTGCATGAGGTCGAGCAGGTCTTCGAGCAGCGTCGCGTGGTACATCGGGCTGCGCTCGAAGTGTCCGCCGTCGGGCAGGATCTGCTCGCGCAGCTCGCGGTGCAGCAACGCGAGGCCCTCGTCGCGCCAGCGGGCGGCCTCGCCGACATCGAAGAACGCGCCGGCGAAGACCAGCGCCTTCGCGTTAGCCCACAAGTGGTTGCCCAGCAGGTGACGCTCGACCCGGCCGCGCAACCAGCGGGCCTGCACGGCGAGGCTGTGCACGGCCGCCGGTGACAAGCGCGCCTGCTCGACACAGGGGCCGCCGCCGTCGGCCAGGCCCCACTTGATCCAGTTCACGATCCGCAGCGACACCGGGTAGGGCTCCCACCCAGTGCCGCGCCCCGGCGGGTTGTCGGCGATCCAGCGCTCGATCAACGCGCAATGCCACGACGCGCGGTCGGCTGCGCCCTCTGCCGCCAGGTCGTCGAAGTAGTGAAGGTTGTAGCGCCACAGGCGGGGCCAGTCGGCACGATTCCAGTCGGCGGGCGCGGCGAGCTCGCGCTCGACCGACAGGAACCGGAAGCGCGCGGGACCGGTCATCGAGGGGGTGCGCCGGCACGGCACCCACGCGCCGCGCGACGGGCGCAGCGGCGGTGCCGGTCGGGTATCAGGGCGCGGCCGGTGCAGGCGGAACCACGCGCGCCCCCAGATCTGCACCGGTTTCAGCCAGCGCAGGGTGTGGCAGTAGAGGGAGAGAGGCGTCAAGTAGAGTGGCGGCGCATCGCAGAGGAGGCGTGGCCTCGAGGCGGGCGGCGGGGCGCCGTCAGGTGGGCGCGTTCGGGCCGGTGGGGACGGTCACGTGTCGGGGGCATCCTGATGGAATGCGGCTCTCTGCGCCTCGACGTCGAACGGCTCGACTTCGAGTTGCTCGCGCGAAACGCTCTGGGTCTCCTGAAGCAGACGCACGAACGAGACGAAGCGCACCTGGAGGGCGACGTCGAACGCAGCGCCGACGTCGAGCAGGGTCTTGATGCTGGGTCGGCCGTAGGACGGATCTTCGAGCCGCGAAACGGCCGCCTGCGTCGTGCCGAGCCTGGCCGCGAGATCCTTCTGCGTCCAGCCGCGCTGGGTACGAAGCGCGCGGATCTGGTGCGCGAGCCCCGACGCCACTTCCGCTTCAACGTAGGCCCGCCGCGCTTGCGGATTCTTCATCCGGCGGAACGTCTTCTCCATCGATCGTGAGAGGAGAAGTGCCGGCGCTGCCCCCGAGGACCGCTTTGCGCCGGGTGTCGGCAGTGTCGAGCGCTTTTGCAGGCTTGTAGACATTCTGCTTGTGAATTGCCCAAACGAGGATGGTGAACTCAGCAGGACCCGGACCGAAGAAACCGATCGGGCGCTGCTGGACATTGCCGGCCTTGAACCTGATCTCGAACAGACCCTCGCGACCTCTGAGCTTCCGTGCTCGCGGCTCATGCCATTCGGGCGGCGGCGAAACGGCCAGGTATTTCAATTCGACAGCGAACCTGACCTGGGCATCGACCTCGAGTGCATCGACGAAATCCTGAACGTCGTTGCGCCCGGACGGACTGACATAGGTTCGGAACCGCCAGCGAATCATATCACATTTTTGGGATGCTGGCGCGAGTCCGCCATCGATTTGTTCAATCTAGCCCCTGCACCCCCTTCCTGCATTCATCCGTTCGGCCGAGTCCCCGCGAGCAGGCGCTCCGGGGATCGTCACATTCGGCCCAAGCAGCGCACGTTGCGTCGCCGCGCAGTGGCCGCGCGACCGTTTGTTGCGTTTCCCCGCGTGGAACGCATTCCACGCACGAAAGCGCAACATTTTGTTGCGGGGCTGACCTGCCCCCGCCGGGCGGCGGGCGGCGGCTGCGCTACTGCCGGGGGTGCTGCTGCCCTGCTGCCCTGCTGCGCAGGCACACACCTCTGCGCCTCTGCGCTGCGCACCCGCATACGCCGCTCAACCCGGCACGCTCAGCGTGCCCAGCCGCCCATCCACCGCCAGCCCCTCCAGCACCCCGACGATCCGCTCGCCAGTGCGCCCATCCCACAACGGCGGCACCGCGCCCTTCTTCCACTGGCCCGCGAACAGCCGATCGAGCGCGGGCTTCAGCCTGGACGGATCGGTGCCGATCAACTCGTTGGTGCCGAGCGTGATCGTCTCGGGCCGCTCGGTGGTGTCGCGCAGCGTGAGGCAGGGCACGCCCATGACGGTGGTTTCCTCGGTGATGCCGCCGGAGTCGGTGATGACCGCGCGCGCGTGCTTCACCAGCCAGTTGAACTCCAGGTAGGGCTGCGGGTCGACCAGGCAGAGGTTGGCCGGCAGCGCGGAACCGCGGCCGGAACCACGCGAGCCGCCCTCGGAACCGCGAGAGCCGCTGCCGGAACCGCCGGAGCCCTCGCCGCTTCCCAGCTCACGCAGCGTCTTCGCCGTGCGCGGATGCACCGGAAACACCACCGGCATGCCGCGGGTACCCTCGCCGATCGCCGCAAGCAGGCGCAGGAACGCGTCGCCGGCATCGACGTTGGCGGGCCGATGCAGCGTGGTCACGAAATATTCGCCCGGCTTCAGGCCTAGCTCCTCCCAGAACGGCGGAGGCCTGAGCCGATCGAGGTTGGCCAGCAGCGTGTCGATCATCGTGTTGCCGACGAAGAAGATGCGCTCGTCGGCGACGCCGGCACGCCGCAGGTTCTGGTTGGCCACCTCACTGGTGGTGAAGAACCAGTTGGTGATCGCGTCGGTCACCATCCGGTTGATCTCCTCGGGCATCGTCCAGTCGCCGGAGCGGATTCCGCCTTCCACGTGCGCCACCGGCACGCGCAGCTTCTGCGCGGCGATCGCGCAGGCCATCGTGGAGGTCACGTCGCCCACCACCAGGCACAGCGCGGCGGGCGCATCGAGCAGCAACTGCTCGTAGCGGACCATGATCGCCGCGGTCTGCCCGGCCTGGGTGCCCGAGCCGACCTCGAGGTTCGCGTGCGGCTCGGGAATGCCGAGCTGCTCGAAGAAGTCGCCCGACATCCGGGCGTCGTAGTGCTGGCCGGTGTGCACCAGCCGGTAGCGCAGCGGGCCGCCGGCAGCGGCGCGGGCCTCGATCGCGCGAATGATCGGCGCAATCTTCATGAAGTTCGGGCGAGCGCCCGCGATGATGTCGATCAGCATGGGCGAGTGAGCGTTCATTTCGGTGGTCACCGCTTGCAGTCCCGCGTCACCGGCGTCGTCGCTTTACCGTTCTTGTCATCCTGAGCTCAGTGGCTGAAATGTGCAGCTTCCTCTGGAGGAGCCGGGCTTTCGCCGGTACCCTGATTCTGCCCGATCGTGATATCCATCTGTCGTTGTGCTGCGACCCGATCGGACATCGCATCGATGATGAACGTGCGCAGTCGTTCATATCGTCCAAGTCGGATCATGTCCCTGGGCGACACGTCGCCCAGCATCGCGTTGCGAGCGCGAAACCAGGCGACGGTTTTGTCCGTGTCGCCGCCGAAAGCCTCCGCCACGATGTTGATCGTGTTCGCAATTTCCTCGAGTCGCTCGCGAACCTGCTCGGGAATGGCGTCGTCATATCGAACCGTTTTCACCGAAACCGACGCGAGGCGAGAAACGTCCTCCTTATTGAGACCGAGCACCTTCGGAACCCGTTTGGGGTCGAACGAGGCGCCTCGGCCGAACTGGAGATAATCGTTCGGCACTGAATCGAAGAGACCCAGAGTTGGCATCGCAACCTCACTGTCACCCCGGTTCGAGACAGGTGCCCTTACGGATTTTCGGCAGACCTCGGCAGCACGACTCTCACATGATCCTCGGTGGCTTCAAAATCAGGTCGAACACCGTTGCCTTCGAGCATCAGCGGAACGATCTTGTTGCGCACGCCCATGCCGCGGGCGTCCACATATCCGTAGTCACGCAGCACCTCCACGATGACCTGATTGCGAGGGGAGCGTTGGCCCGCGAGCACTTTTTCAATGGTCATGGAGTTCTGGAGCGCGCCAGGACTCAGGACCTCCAGCCGGTCGGTGTACGACACGACTTCGACTTCCAGCGCACGCGTCCAGTCGCGGTGAGCCAGTGCGTTGATGATCGACTCGCGTAGCGCTTCGGGCGGGTAGTGCCATGTCCGTTGCCGTCGCAAACCCTCCGCCAACTTCTCTTCCTCGACGCTGATGAATGGCTGCATCCTGTCCATCAGGTCTTCGATCAGGCCCCGTTCGATCAATTCCCGAGAGCCACCTTGCGAATCGAAGCGGCCAACGAGGGGGCCGTCCAAGATCGTGTCGTCGAGCGCCTGATAGCTCTTGTCGCGCCCGTTGAACGCCATCCAGCGTACGCCTGCCTGACGCAAGAAATGACGTGGCGTGCGACCGAACAGGACCAGACCCGCAATCGTGCAGACAGGCGTGGCAACGCCTGTCTCCGTCATGAATCCCAGGCCGATCATGCGGCGCAGCCATGCTTCATCCGTTGCGGGTAATTCGCGGTCGCCGGCCAGCGTCAACAGGTAGTCTTGCAGGCGCTCTCGATCGAGTGCTTCAAAGGCCGCGCCCGAGACGGGCAGCGTTTCATTGTGCAGCATGCCGCCGCTTTCAAACAGGCGGGCTTGCTGCTCCCGGGTGGCCAGGCGCGACGTGCTGCCTACCCGTACATAGATATCTTCGCGCCCTTTGTGTCGGAGTACATAGGGCTTGGACGTGCCCGCAGCGATCGAGACTACGGCAACTCGCTTGTCATTTTCGAGTGTGACTACCTCGTAGAACGGCAACAACAGGGGATGGACATAGCGGCCGAAGACAGTGTCCATGACCCATGTTTCGAGATCGTTGCGCTGAATGCCGGATATGGCGCCATCGTCCTCGACACCGAGCAGGACCATTCCGCCTCGCAGGTTCGCCAGCGCGACGATCTCCTTGGCGAGTTGTTCGGGACGGACGTCGTCACGTTTGAACTCCACGCCCGAGTTCTCGCCATTCGCGATGATTTCCAGTAGATCTGTTCTCAGCATCTTCTAGTCTCGCTAGAACCCATACTTCTCTTTGCGCTGTGAGAACGCCTCCCGGCCCCCTTCAAGAATATCGGCAACGCGTTTACGGATCTCCGGCATGTCGATGGAGCCCTGGGCTTGTGCGGGCATTTCGGCGTGGGAATCCGAAGCAGAGAAGATGCCGATCCACTCCGCGTCACCGAATACCGGAATGTTCGCGTTATGCGTGGCGAACAGGAACTGGCGCTCCGTCTTGGCGCTGCGCAGTTGTGTGACGATCCGTTCGGCGATGAATGCGTTGTCCAGGTTGTCCTCCGGTTGATCCATGATGAGCGGATCGTCGTTCTCCAACAGCAACAGATGCAGGATGGCCGTGCATTGCTGGCCGGTCGACAATTGGGCCAGCGGTTTGAACACATCGCCCTGGTGCGCGATATTCAGTTCGATCAGGATGCGGTCCTGAAGGTCGATCTCTTCGAGTTCGAGGACCAGGCTGCGATCCAGTCGTGCGAGGGTTTCGACGACCGAGTTCTGCATGCCCCAATCCCAGGTCAGGGTCTTGATGGCGTCTTCGCCGCCGCGAATGGCCTGGACCAGCGCGGGTACGGTCAGAGCGTCGCCCGCCTGTTCGATCCAGGCGAGTTTCTTCTCTCCGAGCCCCGGCACCTGTAGCAGAAACTCCTTCAAAGCCTTGCGCTGCCCGCCAATTTTCAGATTCAACCGGAGCTTTCCATCGAGTTTTCGATTGAGCTTCTTGACGGCTGTCCGAAGTTCGTCACTGCGCTGATCCCGAAGGCGATAGAACTCGTCCAGGAGATTTCTGCGCTGAGCTGCCAGCTCAGCCAGCAGCTTGTCCACGGTTCCCACACGGGCCTCGCTGGGGCGAATCGACTCGATCTCGCGCAACAGTTCCTGATATGCCCGGCCCACATCGCGGCCGGGTTTTCCGGCGAAAGCCGGCAGGCTGGAGAAGACCTTCTCCAGAGACTCCGATTCCGCGTCGAGCTCGGTCTTCAACTGCCCTTGTTGGCCTTCTGCTGTTGTAGAAGCCACCACAAGCAGCTTGCGCAGAGTCGTGAGATGCGTGGTCAAGTCCTTGCCAAGCGTGTCCAGTACCGTACGCATCGCGGCGAGAATACTTGCGTGTGGCAGCCCGTCCAGCGCCTTCTCACTGAGGAATGTCGTGTCCGGCAGGCTGTCCTCCAGCGCCGACAATCCTTCGCCGACTCGACAAAGCTCCTCATTGACCCGTCTTGAAAGCTGGCGTTCCCGTTCGAGCAGTGGCACGAGCGCGAGCTTGCTTTCCAGACCGAGGGATTTGAACTGCTGCACCTGTTCGGTCAGCTTGGGCAATCGCCCGACCTGGGTCTGCAGTTCATCTTTCTGCCGGGTTGCAGCCAGCAGCTTTTCGCGATTCTCGGCGAGCCGTTTGGCGATAGTCGTCAACTGGCTGGTCAGCAAGGTGCCGCCGGGCAGGAACCGATTCAGGATCGCCGTCTGGCTTGCAGGGTCACGAGCCAGTTCAAGTATCTCGTTCTGGCCGTAGATTTCGATGCGGGGCAGCAGGTCGCGCGGGTTCAGCGTGGAAACCTGCCCCCGCTCATCCTTGACGATGGGCGGTTCGCCGTAGCGGCGGGAAACCAGATAGCGCCTGCCATGCAGTGCTCGGGAGACGACCTCCAGTTCGATGCGACCGCCCGCACCAAGGTTGGCTTTGATGATTTCATCATGCTGCCGACGAGCGGAAGCCGCACGCGGCGGCACATCCAGCACGTAGCGCAGGCACTCGATCAAGGTCGACTTGCCCGTGCCGCGTCCGCCGATCACCGCGTTCAAGTGCGCCGACAGCTGTATGTCGATGCCATCCAGGTAGCCCCCATGAAAGCGGAGATTCTCCAGTCGGGAGTAATGCGCGTCGGCCAGGCCGCCAAGCCGGATGCGTGACTCCGGATCCTTGAACGCGGTGAGGAAGCTCTCGAAACTCGGCCGCGTCATCTTGATCCAGCAACTGGCGCAGGGATCGGCGAGGTCCTCCGGTTTGGCCACATCCTTCGCGTTCAGCAGTGCGATGCGATGCTCCCGCTGGTAGGCAGGGTTCTTGTTGCGAACGATATCCTTGTAGTTCGATGGCAAGTCCTCCAGAGGCCCCGGAATCTGGCCGGCTTTCACTAGTGCCTCGGTTTTCCAGATGTGGACTAGCCCGCCGCCATCCTGGTTGAGACGCAGCAAGCCATTGCCACCCGTCATGTGGGCCGCGTACCAGAAGCCGCCAAGGTCGAAGATGGTTTGCGCCAGGTCGAGGCAGGTCTTGCCCGAGGGCCATACCGTGTCCTGAACGTCCGTCAAATCAAGTCGGCCCAAGTAGCGATTCAACTGGTCTTTGGTCGTGCCTTCAGGAAACAGGCACACCATATGAATCTTCTCGCTGGACGCGATTTCGAAGCCGGGGAATACGACGATGTCATGCGGCTCCAGAAAGCGACGCAAGCTATCGACGGCATCGACGCTGCCGTGATCCGCAATACCGACGACCTTGATGCCCTGTGCCAGGCAGTGGTCGAGCACTTGCTGGTTGTAGGTGGCTTCGTCGAGCCCATGTTCGGTGCCGCGGTACTTCGATTGGTACCCGGACGGGTTGACCTGAAGGGCGCAGCGCCAGAAGCGGGCAACGGTGTAGCTCGGCTGGCGGGGAGTGTTTTCGTTCATTCCTCGCGCTCCCTGGAGGGCTGGACGAGGTTCGCCACTGGCATGTCAGGCCCTTCGCGCAGCAGTCTGTCCACGGCTTTCCGCACCAGCCATGCCACGCTCACATCCTCGCGCGAGGCGATTGTTTGCAGCGCGTCGAGTTGTCGCAGTGGCAGCGTAACGGTCACTCGTTTGATTTCGGTGTCAACAGGACGGCTCATGGGTATGAACATCAACTTGAATCAAGTTGCATAATAGTACTGCATCTTGCCTCGCAGGACACGACGCGGCGCCTAGTGTTTGGGAGGTGTCGCAGTGCTGGCCGGTGTGCACCAGACCGTTAGCGCAGCGGGCCGCCCGCAGCGGCGCGGGCCTCGATCGCGCGGATGATCGGCGCGATCTTCATAAAGTTCGGGCGGGCGCCGGCAATGATGTCGATCAGTATGAGTAACGCAGAGGCGAGCCGTCGTTGCGGCTACTGCTTCCTGAGTTCCGCGACGAGAAGAATCCGGAACGCCGCAAACCATTCGGTCGAGTTCACCAGCCGCTCATATGCCGCGCCCAACAGGTAGGTCGGCCAACTGATGCGCAAGTACTCCGGGCGGCCTTCGATCCGGTCAATCTTCTCGACCGCAAACCCTGCCTGCGTATTTCGGCCCATCGTGACCGCCCGTTTCGGCAACGTGACCGCGCATTTCGGCCGAATGTGACCGCGCGTTTCGGCGCATCGTGACCGGCCGTTTCGGCAACGTGACCGAACGTTTCGGCGATCGTGACCGGTGCTCCGGCGCCGGTGCGGCATTGAGTAGAGATCTGGATCCTGGCCCGTACCCTCGGCGGTTTTGCCCGCAGGAGGGAGACGGTGCCGAAACCACGGATGGCTCTACGCATGATCAAGGACGTGATTCGATTGAAGTGGGAGGCGCAGCTCTCCCACGAGAGCATTGCCGCCGCGCTCGGTGTCTCCAAGGGCGCGGTGACCAAGTACCTGGGGTTGGCCAGCGCCGCCGGGCTGGACTGGGAGACGGTGCGCGAGTGCGACGAGCGCCAGCTTGCCGCGCGGCTTCTGCCGCGCGCGCCGGCCACCTCGCCCTTCGTCGAGCCCGACTGGGGCCGGGTGCACCGCGAACTCGACCGCAAGGGCGTGACGCTGATGCTGCTGTGGGAGGAGTATGTTGCCGCCCACCCGCACGAGCGCACGTGGCGCTACACGCAGTTCTGTGAGCACTACAAGGCGTTCGCACGGCGCCTGAAGCGTTCGATGCGCCAGCACCGGCGCGCCGGCGAGAAGCTGTTCATCGACTTCGCCGGCCCCACCGTCGCGCTGCACGGCGGCGGGCGTGCCCAGGTGTTCGTCGCGGCGATGGGCGCCTCGAGCTACACCTTCGCCTGCGCCACGGGCGCGCAGAAGCTCGAGGACTGGGTCGAGTGCATGGTGCGCGCGCTCGCCTTCTACGGCGGCGTGCCGCAGCTGATCGTGCCCGACAACGCGCGTGCGGTCATCGTCGATCCGAACCGCTACGAGCCACGCGCTGCCGACACCGTGCGCGACCTTGCCCGCCACTACGGCACCTCGGTCCTGCCGGCCAGGCCCCGTTCGCCCAGGGACAAGGCCACCGCGGAGAGCTCGGTGCAGGTGGTGACCCGCTGGATCCTTGCGCGCCTGCGCCACGAGCGCTTCGAGAGCGTCGCGCAGGCCGATGCGGCGATCGCGGCGCTGCTGCCGTCGCTGAACGATCGCCCGTTCCAGAAGCTGCCCGGCTCGCGCGCGAGCGTGTTCACTGAGCTCGATCGTCCGGCGCTCATGCCCCTGCCGCCCACCCGCTACGAGCTCGCCCGCTTCAAGACGGTGAAGGTGCACATCGACTACCACGTCGAGATCGACGGCCACCGCTACAGCGTGCCGCACGCGCTCGTGGGCCAGCAGCTGGAGGCGCGCCTGACGCAACGCGGCGTGGAGCTGCTGCTGCGCGGCAACCGCGTGGCCAGCCACGCGCGCTCGGCTCGCCGCGGCGGCTTCACGACCATCGAGGCGCACATGCCCGCGGCGCACCGCGCCCACCTCGAGTGGACCCCGCAACGCCTGATCGAGTGGGGCCGGCGCATTGGCGTGGCGACCGGCGAGGTCGTCACGCGGCTGCTCGCGCACAACAAGCACCCCGAGCACGGCTACCGCGCCTGCCTGGGGCTGCTGGGGCTTGCCAAGCGCTATGGCAACGCGCGGCTCGAGGCGGCCTGCGAGCGCACGCTGGCGCTGGGCGCCTTCAAGTACCGCCACGTGCGCGACGTGCTCGCGAACAACCGCGACCGGCTCGACCCCCAAGGCACCGACTCCGGCTGGACGAGCCCGCTGCACGCCCACGTGCGCGGCCCCGGCTACTACCAATGACATCGAATCCACCGAGGACACCGACCATGCTCGATCACGCCACCGTCGCCCACCTGCGCACGCTCAAACTGACCGGCTTCGCCGAGGGGCTGCTCGAACAGATGGGCCAACCCGAGACGCTCGCCATGAGCTTCGAGGAGCGGCTCGCCCTGCTCGTGGATCGCGAGCTCAACGCACGCAGCGATCGCAAGCGTGCGCGGCTGCTGCAGCGCGCGCAGCTGAAGTACCCCAACGCCACCGTCGAGGACGCCGCGTTCGGCGAGGTGCGCGGCATCGATCGCAAGACGCTCACGAGTCTTGCCCTCTCGGGCTGGGTCGAGCGCGGCGACACGGTCCTGTTCGGCGGCGCCACGGGCCTGGGCAAGACGTGGCTGGCCTGCGCGCTCGCTCAGTACGCCTGCCGGCGCGGGCACAGCGCGCTGTACCTGCGCGCACCGCGCCTGCCCGAGGAGTTGCGCGTGCTGCACGGCGCAGGCGGCTTCGGCAAGTGGCTCGCGCAGCTCGCCCGCACCGACGTGCTGATCCTCGACGACTGGGGCACCGGCAACATCGATGCGACCACGCGCAACGACCTGCTCGAGATCATCGACGACCGGGCCGGCCACCGGGCGACGATCATCGCCCACCAGTTGCCCGTGGAGCACTGGCACGGCTGGATCGGCGACGCCACCATCGCCGATGCGATCCTCGATCGGCTGATGCAGCGCGTTCATCGCTTCACGCTCGAGGGCGAGTCGCGCCGCACCGGCGCCACCCGCAAGCCCGCCGCCCGAGCCCGGGCACAGGCCCCTGGCGTTCGTTTGCCGATCGATACGCAGGAGGTCTCGATGCCCTGACACCGCCCAATCCGATACACTGCAAGCCTGCGCAATGCCCTCGCCGCTTCGCCGGTCACGATCGCCGAAACCCGCGGTCACGATGCCGAAACGCACGGTCACGTTGCTCCGTCACGCGCGGTCACAATCGACCGAAACGATCGGTCACGTTCGCCGAAATACGCACCCTGCCGATGCCGCCAGCTGTTGAACCGCACGTTTCGTGTTCGCGCGATACAGCGTGGGAAAGGTGTCGACCGCGGCGCGACCACGAAGCCGATTGACAAGCTGATGGAACCGATGAGGCGTCAGCCGCGCGATAGTCGGCATGTAATGCGTCTTGTTCGGTGTCTTGAACAGGAACACGCCGCCTGGCTTCAGCACTCTTCGCACTTCGGCCAGCACGGCCAAGGGCTCCGCAATGTGTTCCATGACGTTGTCGGCAAACACGATGTCGAAGGTTGCGTCCGGGTAGGGAACGCGGCCAGCGTCGGAGACCTTGCCCTCGTCGAGCATCGGATTCGTCTCGACGCGCTCGTCCAGGTCGACGCCACACACCTTGCTCGCGTGACCCTTGAAGTTCATTTCGCGAACGATGCCTGCGCCTGCCCCCAAGTCCAGGACAATCGAACTCCGGTCGATCCTCGCAAGAATCCTCTCGCGAAAGAGCGCGTCGTCCCAATTCCTGTCGAACGCCGGATAAAGCGCCCGATCGATCGTCGCGACTAGTCCGCTCATGTGAGCGAAGCCTCGAGCTCGATCGAGATCCGGCTGACCTCGAGGGTTTCCTCCAGAGGAATCGGACCAAGGCCACCGTCGCGAATAGCACCTACGAACGCCTCCAGGCATTGCGCAACGCCCTTGTCCTGCCGCCACAGGTTCATCTTCGAGAACCCCGGCCAACCCCAGCCGCGCAGCCTGCGGAAGTTGTCGAGCTGCAGCACGCGCCCGGCGCAGAACACCTCGAGCCGCTCCTTCGGAAAGCCCTTGTGGCCGTTGGCCAGGTAGTGGATCGTGCCGACCGAGCCGTCGGCGAACTCGAGCGCGAGCGTGGCCTTGTCGCTGCGCACGGCCAGCGACAGATGCCGGCCGAGAGCCAATGCCGAATGCCGCACGATCGGCGCGCCGGCCAGGTGGCGCAACAGGTCGACGAAATGGCAGCCCTCGCCGACGATGCGGCCGCCGCCCACCTCGGGGTCCTGCGTCCAGTGATCGGGCGGGATCGCGCCGGCGTTCACCGTCATCACGAAGCTCTTCGGCTCGGCCACGCCGGCGAGCAGATCCTTCACCTTGCGCACCTGCGGCGCGAAGCGACGGTTGAAACCGACCATCAGGCAGAGCCCGGGCGAGGCGGCCAGCTGCGCTTCGATCGCAGCGAGCTCGTCGAGCGTCAGGCACAGCGGCTTCTCGACGAAGACGTGCCGTCCGGCGCGCAATGCCGCGAGCACGTAGCGCGCATGACTGTCGTGGCGCGTGGCCACGACGACGGCTTTCACGGCGGGATCGTCGATCGCCGCCTGCGCGTCGGTGACGGCGAACTCGGCTTCGGCGCGCCGCCCATGGTGCACGGCCGTGACGCCGCTGCCGCTGACCACCGTGCGCACCGTGGCGCCGGCCTTGCGCAGCCCCGGAATCAATACGCGGCCGGCGTAGTTGCCGGCGCCGATCACCGCCAGCGCGGGCTCGGCGGGCGCGGCGCGCGTCGGCTGCGCCACCGGCGGTTCGTCCCGCAGACGCACGACGCGGGCAGCGAGCCGCTCGGGCACTTCGTCGCTTTGGCCCGACGGGTAGCGGATCAGGATGCCGAGCGAAGCTTCACTGGAGGCCAACAGGTCGTAGGCCTTCGCCGCTTCATCGATGTCGAAGCGGTGTGAGACCAGCGGCCGAAGGTCGAGCGCACCACTGGCCATCAGGTCGAGCGCCGCCTCGAAGTTGCGCTGCTCGGTCCAGCGCACGAAGCCCACCGGATAGTCGTGCCCCTTCTCCTCGTAGGCGGGATCGTAGCGACCGGGGCCGTACGAGCACGACACCTGGAAGCTCAGCTCCTTCTCGTAGAAGTCGGCGCGCGACAGCTCAAGCCCCGTGACGCCCACCAGCACGATGCGGCCACGCTTGCGGCACATCTTCGCGGCCTGAGACACCGGCTCGCTGCTGGCGGTGGACGCAGTAATCAGCACGGCATCGACGCCGCGGCCGCGCGAGAACGCCTCGGCCGCGGCGAGCAGATCTTCGCCGCTCGACAGATCAACCACCTCGGCGCCGAACTGACGGGCGAGCGCGAGCCGTGCCGGGTTCATGTCGATGCCGAGCACGCGGCAGCCGTTGGCGCGCAGCAGCTGCACCGTGATCAGGCCGATGAGGCCCAGGCCGGTGACGACCACCGACTCGCCCAGAGTGGGAGCGGCGAGGCGCACGCCCTGCAGGCCGATGGCGGCCAGCACGGTGAATGCAGCCGACTCGTCGTCGACCGAATCCGGGATGCGCGCGCACAGGTTGCGCGGCACGACGACGACTTCGGCGTGCTTGCCGTTGCTGACGACCCGATCGCCAACTTCGAAGCCGTCGACGCCCGCGCCCAGCGCCATTACCCGGCCGACGTTGCAGTAGCCGAGCGGCAGCGGCTGGTCGAGCTTGCTGCGCACCGCATCCAAGGTGGCGAAGAGACCGTCAGTGCGGACCTTCTCGAGCACCTGGCGGACCTTGTCGGGTTGCTGACGGACCTTGGACAGCAGGCCGCCGCGGCCGAACTCGACGAGCATGCGCTCGGTGCCGGCGGAGACGAGGGAGGATTGTGTGTGCACAAGCAAGTGCCCTGCTACGGTCGCGGGCGACGGGACGTGTGCGATCTCGGTGGCGCCTGATTTCAGACTTTGAAGCACCTGCTTCACGTTGCCTCACTCTCTTGCGTCAGGGCCGTCTCTAACGCCACGCGCTCTCCAGGAATACGGGGACACCCGCTTCTACAGCCTCACGGACTCCCAAAAACAGGTTGGCCGACTCGGCGATCATCGCCAAGGATTCAGGCTCCGATGCTGCGAACGTCGCTTCAATGGCCGCTCGATGACCGTGGTCGCGCCGCCACGACCTGTACCTGGTCTTGCGGTCCCCCACATCAGTGATGGACAAATGAAAGTCCATCAATGTCGCCAAAGCGTTTCCCTTGTGCACATTCAGATACTCACGGACTCCTTCGAACGTGTGGCCCTTAGCTGAGAACGAAATAACGGCCAGACTGCTATCTGCGAATTCCATGGTCACGACGTAATCAGATTCGCTACCGGTCGGCTTCAGACCAGACACCCTGATCGGAAATGCACGATCGACACCAACCATTCTTAGCGTCAGATCCGTCCAGTGGCACAGATTACCCAAGATACGACCGCCCTCTTCGTCCGAGAAATACCAATGATCTGGATCCAAGGCGTGGCCGGCTATGAACCAGTTGATCATCGACGGACCCGCTTCGTCGCCAAGCACTCGCATCAAGCGGCGAAAATGAATGCTCCGCGGACGATTGAATCCGAGAAATACCTTTGATTCGGGGTGATCTTTACAGGCCCTGATCAAGTCGGAGAGCTGCGCTCGGCTCACCACGTGTGGCTTCTCGATATGCACGGTCTTTCCGCACCGAATGGCATGGATTGCGTACTCGGCATGAGTGGAATGATTCGAGGCGATGAACACAGTCTCGACCGCCGAATCCTCTATTGCTGCGAACGGGTCCCGAGCGGCATAGACTCCAGCGTATCTACGGACGAGTGATATTGCTCTCTGTCCCACAGGATCGTACGCACACCGGATAGAGCCGCGACGAAATCTTGTGCAGTAATACGCTATGTTCGAATACGCAAAGTTTCCGCATCCGATCAATGCTATGTTGGCGCCGGAATCGTTAATCGCTGGATTGCGCCAGTCGGTCTCAAGCGCGGAACCCGTGTTCCGCATGTGATACTGCCCACGAACCTTGGCGAGCGTCCTCGGGACGCCATACAAGGACACATATCTCGAAAGTTTCTTGAGGCGATACGCCAGCGGGAATTTCGTGTAGTCAGTCGTCACGCGTCAATTTTCTCGAGTTAACGGAAGCGGCCATCTGCGGACAGGTGCATTCTGGAGAGCGTTCGTCGGATCGCTTCGCGGGCCATGAAAAGCGACGACCGATACGTAGTCGCCCGAGCGCTTTCACGAGTGCGCGCCGTGGCCCGTATATGCGAGCGAAGCGCGCTAATTTGACCCAGTCAGCTCGGGCCATGTCTACCGTGGCATCCTGAAGCTGATTCGCCTAACTGCAGGCTGCATTCGCCTTCGAACGCATCGGTCATGCGCACTCCCGGAGTGCATCCAGGAAGAGTCTGCGATTCGACGAAACAAGCTCATCATCCTGGTCGAGACTCTTCGCGTAACGCCGAGCCCTTTCGGAGCATTGCCTGCTTTGCTCAGGACTCCAGCCGGCAACTTCCTCGATAGCGTCCACATACCCCTGCACATCTTGCAGTGGAATCACCCATCCAACACCCTGCGTCGCGAGATCCCGCCAAGGCGTTTGATCACTTATCAGCGTTGGGAGGCCCGCCCTCAAAGCCTCGTGAATTACATGACCGAAGTTCTCGCCGCGCGTCGGGAAGAAGAACAGATCATGGCGCGAGAGGGTGGGAACGACGTCGGTCGGCCGCACTTCGCCTTCATGCGTGACCTGAATGTGCCCCGGCAATTCGGCGATCAATGCCTGACACTCGCTCCAATAGGAAGTCGACTCCAAAGGTCCGTAAACCGAGAAATCGACCGGAACCCGGACTCGCGACAGCACCCTAAGGCAAAGGTCGAGATTTTTCATGGGTGAGATCCGCGATAGAAAGCAGACGCGGAGAGGGGAGCGCGTCGAGCGCTCAATCCATTCGATGCGCTCTTCCGCGGCAGCTTGAGAGAGGTCCCTCGCTACACGTATGCGCCTCTCTGCAACGCGCCCCAAGGCACGTCGGATCTCCTCGACTTCATGCTCGGTCGAGGCATGCCATTGCAACCCGGCGTACAAGCCGACCATCCGTGTGATGCCAAGATAGAGAGACTTCTTGGCGCGTCCAAGGGCGAGCGCACCGGCGGAGAATTCGCCCCTTGGAGCAATCAC
The DNA here is from genome assembly GCA_011525805.1 of Vicinamibacteraceae bacterium. Taxonomy (GTDB): domain Bacteria; phylum Planctomycetota; class Phycisphaerae; order Phycisphaerales; family UBA5793; genus UBA5793. The sequence goes on along the minus strand of WYBR01000091.1, from coordinate 15,192 downwards.
TATCGGTGCACCCCGCGTTCTGGCCAACAGGCGATTGAGCAGCACGCGAATGGTGAACCATGGATCGAAAAAACTGTTTAGATAGATCGCATCATGGGGGGTCCGCCCAACGAAGCGCCGAAGGGCCGCGAGCGAGAGTTTTCGGGTGTCGACGTACCGAACGTAGCCCTTGCCGACGTGCAACCACTCGCCTGCTGTCACCCCGGAATATTTCGCTGCGTCACCTATGTCGCGATCGGACGTGACGATGCGGAACTCGAACTCGTCCCCGAGCCGCTCAACCAGGTTGGCAATTGAGCGGATCGGACCACCCGCGCGGAATCCAGGAAGATAGTGGCGAGTGAATACGAGGATGACGGGACGGCCTCGTTGCGAAGAAAGCGTCATCTCACGACTAATGGTGTAGCGTTGCGCGCTGAAAGCCCGCAGAGGTCCACGTGTTAGCGAGCAACTTCGCTCGCCCATCCTCTGCTGTCACCGTTTTCGGCATCCAGCGTCGCCCCTGCCATCCATCGTCCTACCGGAATCCCGAAGCCAGTCTTTCGCCTACCGACAATCTCGCGCGGCAGCACCCTTTCCGGTGCCTCCGCCAGAAGAACCTTTCCCCGATACCGAACGAACGCAGGCAGGAGCGGCTGCAACTGCTTCAGCAGTTGCGCATCGACGAGCGGCGTGCGCAACTCCACGCTGTGATCCATGCTCGCCCAATCGCTGTCGCGCAGCAGCTGGTTGCGCAGATAGGTGGTCGACTCGATCTGGGCGAGCGCAAGCGCCGGATCGTCGGGCAACGGGCCGCTCATCGTCTCGACCCAACTGGCGGGGTCGAAATCGCGCAGCGTGAGCTCGGCCTGCTCGCGGCCCATCAGCCTCAGCAGATCTTCGGGCGCATGAACGCTTCGCCGCAACCACCAGGCGCCGGCGATCGTGCGCGACCAATCGGCCGCGTGCTTCCAGCGGGCCTTGCCGCTGCGGCGCGCCTGCAGCCGGCCCGCGAGGGCGAGTAGCGACGAAGCACCCGGAATGCGGCCGAGCCGGCGTCGATACGCGACCATGCGCGGCAGCTGGCGAAAGCTCTCGTAGCCCTGGAAAAGCTCGTCGCCACCGACGCCCGAAACGACGACCTTGTAGCCGCGCTCGGCCACCGCCTTGCTCGCGTGCCAGGTGTTGATGCCGTCGATGCTGGGCTGGTCCATTGCCGCGAAAATGCGCGGGAGGTCGGTCAGGAACTCGTCGTGCGTGACGCGTCGCACGTGATGCCGGATGCCGTAGTGCGCCGCCAAGCGCGCCGCGACTGGCGCCTCGTCTTCGTGCCGTCCGGTGAACTCGTCGTAGGCAATCGTGACGCCTGCGACGTCACGCGCACCAGCCTCGGTGATCATGCCGGCAAGCGCGCCCGAATCGATGCCGCCCGACAGGAACACCGCCACCGGCACGTCGGCGACGAGATGGCGCGAAACAGATTCGCGCAGAGCGGCACGAACGCCTTCCCTGATCTCTGCATCGGACAAGCGGCACTCGGCAGACGATCGCCAGACATCTCCGATGTCGCACCAGCGACGCGATTCCGCCATCCGGCCGTGCTCGATCCGCGTGCAATGCCCGGCCGGCAGCGGACGGATGTCGCGATACCAGGTGTGCGGCTCGGGGACGCTTCCCAGAAGCCAGAAGCCGGCTTCTCCGCGCAGGTCGGGGGCGCGATCGAGGAGGCCGGTGGCCAGCAGCGCCTTCACTTGCGAGGCGAGCAGCACGCCGTCGCGCGTGCTGGCGACATAGAGCGGCTTGATGCCGTATGGATCGCGCGCAGGGAAGGCGCGCCGCGCGAGCTTGTCCCAGATGACGAAGGCGAACATGCCATGCAGCTTCGGCAACATCGCCTTGCCTTCCTCCGCGAAGAGGGCAAGAAGAACCTCGGTGTTCGATATGGTGCGAAAAGCTGTCCCCTTGGCCTGCAAGTCGGTACGCAGCGACGCGAAGTTGTATATCTCGCCGTTCAGCACGCGCACATATCGGCCGCAGCCCGAGTGCATCGGCTGCGCTGCGCGGCGATCGAGATCGAGGATGGCGAGGCGGCGGCGGCCGAGAGTGACACCTTCGTCCTGCCAAATGCCTTCGTCGTCTGGGCCGCGGGGGCGCATGCGCTCGAGCGCCCGCGCGAGGGGCTTCGCGGACGGCGTCGAGGCTGCCATCGGAAAGTACGCGATTAGTCCGCACATCGAAATGAGCCCCGCTGTCGGCGATTACAGGGCGACATCTCGGACCACCCCTTCACCGCCGGCTCCCCGCAAGCAGGCGATCCCAAATATCCAGAAACGCCTGTGCGGCGACTTCTTCGGCATAACGACGCTCTACGGTCCGGCGGGCAGCGAGGCCCATCGATCGATTCAACTCCTCGTCACTGCACAACTGCGCAAGGCGATCGGACATCGCAGAGACGTCGTCCAGCGGCACCAGGAACCCATCCGTGCCATCGGTGATGATTCCGTCCGGTCCGCCGCTGCGGGTGGAGACGACGGGGATGCCGCACGCCATGGCTTCGAGCAGCACGACGCCCAAGCCCTCTTCATCGGATGGCAGCGCGAACACGGTGGCTCGCTGATAGAGGGCGATCAGCGCTTCGCGCGTCGGACGTTCCAGGTAAGAGATGCGCTCCGCCATCCCGAGATTCGCGGCGCGCTTCCAGAAGGCGGCGCCAGGCCCCGATGCCCCGGCTAGCACCAGCCGCGTCCGGTCGCGAAGCGGCTCAGGCATGGCCGCGTACGCTTCGAGCAACAGTTCCACGTTCTTGCGCGGATCATCGAGTCGTCCCACACACAGGATGTAGGGATCGGAGACGAGGTTCCGCTCCTTCAGCGGATGGAACGCGCGCGCATCGACACCCGGCGGCGCATAGCGAAGGTCTACGTAGCGATCAGCGTTGAGCCGTTGTGCGTAGTCGAACATCCATGGATTCTCGACCTGAATTGCATCGACCGAGCGCAGCGCGCGGTCGTCCAACCGGTCGGTGATCTGCGTCATCGTCTTGCGCCACCAGCCGCCGAAATCGCGGGGATCGGCATCGCGGCGGCGGCGCTCGACTATCGCGCGCGTTGCGCACTGGACGGCGACGGGTTTGCCAAGGCCGCACACTGCGTTCGCAGGAGCAGGCGATCCGCACACGACCTGGATGAGATCGCAGTCGGCCAGTGCGTCGTGCAGTGCTCCCCTCGGCCGATAGCGCTGGAACTCCAGCTCACCAGCCACAGCGCCGACGCGCACAAACGGCAAACCATCCCAATCGCCGGGCGCGGTCGCCGGCCCGCGAGGCCAAGTACTCGGTCGGGTCAGACCGAAGTGTATGGGGTCGCGCGCAGAGACTGCCAGGGACACCAGCTTCAGCCGGTACCGCCCCGAGCGCAGAGCAGCGTTTCTCACGAACCGGGCAACGGATGGGACGCCGCCGCCTTGGGCGAGGCTGGGAACTACCAGACCTAAAGTGATCGGGTTGGGGACGCGCGTCACGGCTTCGCCAGGACAAAAATCAGATTCGGCGTCAGTACAGGTTGGCCGTGCCCCATGAGAACGCGCGCGATAATCGGGTAAATCATGCTTCGCGTGGCGGCAACGAGAAGTCGTCGCAGGTAAGTACGTGGACCCAACCCGCGCAAAGGGAATGCAGGCTGACGAATGAACACCACGTCGAAAACCGTCTCCCGCGCCAATTGTCGAATCGCGGAGCTTCCGAGTACGGTTCGATGTGTGAGATCGCCGTGCTGGATCGCCCGGCCAAATGGGCTGTCGCCCGAGGGCACGCGCGCAACAACTCGGCCGCCAGATTTCAGGAGATGTCTCGCAGATTCCAGTACTTCCTTTATCTGGACCGCCTCCAGGTGTTCAAAGACGTCGAATGCCACGATCAGATCAAGTGAGCCGCGCTCTGCAACGGCCCTGAGCGGAACGGCTGCGTCGAACACGTTGAAGCCGGCCGAGACACCTTTCGCCACGAGCGCCGCGATCGCCTCAGTGCCAAGATAGTTGGCGCCACTTTCTGTCGCCCAGGCAGCAAACGAACCATTGCCGAAACCGATCTCGAAAACGTTCAGTCCCAGCATGCGCTCGAAGCCCGCCGCGCGAAACTGCTCGGCGAAGTACACCGAGTCAACCGGGTCGACCAAACCGAACGTCTCTTCAGCCCAGCCCTTCCACCCGCAGTAGTCGCTATTGGCCGCCTCCATCAGCGAGGCCCCTCCACGGCGCGTCGCTGCAGTTCGGCGATGTGTTGTAGGACCTGCGCCGCTCGGCTAGGAATCGAATAGGCAGGGACAGCCCGCGCGTGAGCGGCGGCTGCCATCACTCGGCGTTCACGGTCTCGCGAAAGATAGTGATGGATCAGACCTGCCAACTCTTCGGCAGAGTCCCACATCGGTACTTCGGTACTCTCGTCGTAGAGTGTCTTTACGTAGTCGGTGCGTCGGTGGGCAAAAAAGCAATGCGCGGCGGCAAGCTCGTAGGTGCGCGTCGTGTCCTCGTCGCCGGGTTGCCGGACACCGTCGATCACGACATCGCGATGCACCGGGGCGATCGCGATCTTGCCACGTCGCAGCCATTCGCCGTATGCGCGTCCATGCAGTGCCCCGGCAATCTCCCAGCCCACAGGGAATTCGCCAGCCCGCTCGCGCCAGCCGCTACCCGCCAATCCGATCTTCACCCCTTTCCCGGACAACTCTCTGGCGATCGAAAGTACGACTGCGTGATACTGCGGGCGCCAGCTTGCGGCAAGTACGACGTCGAGATCCTGTAGCAACGGCGCATCCGCCCAGTAGTGCACGGTCGGGTCGTATCCATGCGGAACGCATACGCACCGGTTGGTGTAACCATATGTCAATTGCCACGCTGGCGGATGGAACGGCTTCGTCGAGACCACAAGGTCGTATTCGCCCATCGCCGCGCGGAGCGCAGCACCGAACGCATGCGGCGAGTAGTCCGGAAAGACGTTGACTGTCGCGAATCCCTCGGCCTTCGCCTGCCGCACGAGATCTGCCCGAACGCCGTTGCCCTTGTAGACAAGCAGAATGTCAGGGCGCGAAGTTCGCAGCTTCGCCCATATCTCCCGTTCGAGGTCGTCGACCTGCCACGGTCGCAGCAATCGGTTGAACCCACGCAGCGCCCTGGTGCGATGCTTTGGCAGGTAGTGGTCCTCCCCCACGTCGTCCATTGTCACGCCGGGCAACGTCTCCAACGCTTCTCGCATGGATCGTGCGGAAGAGCCACGCCAGGTCTCTCCAACAAAGAGAATCTTGGTCGTCATCGCTGCTCAGTGCTCACGACGGTCAAATTGCGCATGCCGTTCCGACCGAAAGCCGGGCAGGGACGTTATCGCCCACCTGACTGCGTCAACCATGATCGGGGAACCATCGTCGTGCCTAAGTACTGTGGTCAGAACGCCGAGTCCGACCAGGAACATGGTTCCCCGTATGCCTGGATGCTGGCCATCGATGACGTACGAAATGGAGCCAGCCACAACGCACACTGCCAACGTAGCGAGGAGGTTCGCCAAGGGCGCGGCGCTCTTCCCCCAACGCCATCGGGCAACAAAGACCGAAACTCCGGCAAGCAGGCCCATCGTTGAGGCTCGTGCGAACGCTGCACCGTCCGTGCCAAGCAAAGGCGTCAACCCAGCAGCCAGGACCATCAAGACTGCAACTCCCAGTATCGAGGTGTCCCGATTGAAACGCGCGTCGGTAGCGATCTGCAGTACATGGTTCTGGCTGGAAAGCGTCATCGCAACCAAGCCGACACCGAGTATGGCAAGCATGCCGGCGCCGGACCGATACCTGTCGCCGAACGCCAGGCTCATCAGTTCGGGGCCGAAGCAGATCAGGGTCATGGCAGCAAACCCGCACGCCAACAGCTGAAAATCCATCACCTTTCGGGCGGTGTCGAGAGCGAGCTCGACTCGACCCTCGCCCCAGAATCGCGTCAACTGAGGGGCCACGCCTCCGACACCGAGCATGACGGCCTGGACTGCGCCTCCGAACAGGGTCATGGCGGCCGCGTAGGCTGCGACGCCTTCGTCACCCAGGTATGCGCGTACGATCGGAAACTCGCCGCGAGACCAGACCAACGCCCATAGCAATGCTGTCAACCAGATGTTCAAGGCGTAGATACGGATCATTCGCCATTGATCCGCCGATAGCACCGCCACGACTCCGGCCCCTAAGCTGCGAACCTGCGAAGCGCCGGTCAACGCGCCGACTGCCGCAGTAGCGACCATCAATGCGAGCACGAGCGGGAGCCCGACCGTGTCGACTGGCAGGAAAATCATCCCTGCGACCATGACGGCGCCCGCCAGCAGGTTCGCGCGAAGGATCATGTCGAACCGTTGACTGCCCGTGAGCGCAGCCGTCTGCATCGCCCACCTGCCCTGCATCGCCGCCCAAAGGGCAACCAACGCGAACGATGTCGTATCGAGGGGCAGGCCGGAGGCTTCCGCCCCAGCGACTGCTACCAGCCCGGCTAGCAGCGGCAACCCGACGGCCCATCGTCGCCAGCGATGCATGAACGCGGCAAGCTGCGGCGCGTCGGCGTGAAACTCAGCGGCGTATCGGCCAACGGCGCCGGTTGCACCCAGTGAGCATGCGAGGAAGGCGATATCCACCAGCCATATCGCATAGGCGAACTGGCCAAAGTCGGTTAGTGAGAGCCTTCGCGCCGCGATGGCGGAGAGTGCAAATCGGCTGCCGGCGACTACGATTGCGGCCGTGGCAGCAAGCGCCGCCTGACTCCGAATCGATTCGACTCGAAGCACGTGCGTCTTCACGGCCTAGAGAAAACGCGAAACATAACCAGGAGAACGAGCGCCAGCACCATCGGACCAGCCACGTCGGTCAGCCACCAACCATCCGCGCGCAGGCCAACGTAGAGCCCCATAAAGACAAGCGGATACATGACAACGGCTCGATTGCGCACTACCGCCCGCGCGATCGTGGAGTAGGCGCGCAGGGACAGGCCGTATGTGACCGAAACCAGCAGCACGCCAAGCCATCCAAGAATGTAGTAGCCGTCGACAAACACGCCAACGCCAGTTGAACTGTGTCGTGTCCCAGTGACCTTCTCTGTCAGGTCAACGCCGGCACCGGTCATCTCCGGTTTTCCGGGAAACAGCAGTCGAGGAACGAAGATCCACATCAGCCTTCGGAAATCGTTACTTCCGCGACCCTGCTCGTAGAAGTGAACCGCACTCTGCTGAGCCGGCAGGTAGTTCAGGCGCGACCACCAGGATCCGCTGATCTCCCGCTGCCTGAGGTGCGATTCTCCACCGGTGAAATACGCACCTGCGATGGAGAACCTCTCCGCGAGAGCGGCCGGCGCAGGCGCGCCGCCGCCACGAAACGTCAGTTCGTTTCGACCGAAGGTAACCACAGGCCCCGCCAGTACGTAGACAATCATTCCGGCCAATGCGGCAACCAGTAGCTTCCGTATACGGCCACGGGCGAAATAGTGACCAAGACCTGCCGCCAGGATCGAAACGAGCACCTCGGTCTTGTTGAACATCAGGAGGCCGACCACGACCTCCGAAACGAGTAGCAGCGCGGCGAGGCCAGACAGCCACCGGGGTCCGGAATCCCTGTATGTCCATCCAATGATGAGTGCGACCGTCAGCAACCGCGCTAACTGGCGAACCACGCCCGGCGGCATGTTATCCGTCAGACGTAGTTCGAAGGGAAGAACGAAGAAGTACTTGGCGATAAGGCCGATCACGAGGAAGACTACGAAGACGCGCGCAGGTGCGACCCTTCCCCAGCCTCTTGCAGCGGCCTCGCTGATCCTCGCCAACGACGGCAGGCGGGCGTAAACGTAGGTAATTCCGGCCATACCCAAGCCGATGAAGTTCAGCCCAGTCAGCCGGACAGACTCCGACGCATCGACCCGATACCACGACTGCGCGTAGTCGGCGGCCTCCGCCGGTCCGATCACGAAGAGCATCGGCCCGAAGGCGTAATACACACCGCAAGAGATCGACAGGAACAGTCCGGTTTCATACAGAATGCCCGCGGAATCACTTCGCAACGAGCGAACAACTAGGTATCCAAGCATCGAGAGGCTGGCGATGCAGAAGGGGGCCAGCCACCACCAGTCGTCGCGGCCGAGAAGAGGCGCGCTTGTCAATGCGAGCACGCCGAGGAAGAGGTGCGCGGCGAAGATGGGTGCGCCCAGCCGGCGGAATACTGGCCGGCGGCGCGCTTCCTCGTTGCTGGCACGGGCGTTGATCGACGCACGACCACCATGCGGCGGTATGACAGACGAACGCGGGACGCTCATGAGTAACGTGTGTCAATCCCATCGTGCGCGCCCACCGGTGCGTTGGAAGGCGAAAATCGCACTCGCTTGCCAAGCGCCAGGAGGGGGCTGCCCTTCCTGATCAGCACATAATTGTTCTCGAAATAGCGGTCGAGCTCGAAGTGCCATTCGTCATAGAACTCGATCGACTCGCCGATGAGCTTTCCGAGATGGTAGGGCTTGCCGGCAATCAAACGAAAGACGTCCCGCAGGCTCGCGCGATTGAGTAGCCAGCGCCAGTTGTACTCGAACTGGACGATCTCGCATGCTCCCGACGTCAAGGTGCGTTCCGCGCCTTCGAGCACGAGGAAGTCAAAACCCTCCGTGTCGATCTTGACCATCGTTAGCGCGCCGATTCCTTCGGCGGAAAGCCAACTATCCAGGCGCCTCAAGAGAACGACTTCTCTGTCAGGGCCAGAGACTTCGTGGAGCGAGTTGGTCCCAGCACCCGTGCCGCCCGAGTAGAAGATGCTGTCTCCATTGACGTTCGACAGTGCATATGAATGGATCGTGACTCCTCGCGTGCCCGATAGGCGTTTGGCCAAGATTTCCCGCGTCGGCGATGACGGTTCGAACGCGTGGACGCGAACATCGCGTCCGGGTCGGGAGATGCTAATTGCCTCGTTCGACCAATCGCCTCTGTTAGCGCCGATATCCAGAATCACATGTTGAGCTTCGTTCGGGACACGCTCGAGAACGCGCTCAAGGAGCCAATACTCGCCATTGCGTGACGGTTTGTTGGGTAGCTCCCCTCGCGCAGCGCAGTACAGCTTTCTGCCAAGGCGCCAAGCCAAGCCTCTCAAGGCAGGAATCGATCTAATTACCGACAATGCGCTCCTCCAAAAGAGAGGCGAGGTGTAAGCGCGCGGTCAAGACGTCGAGACGGTCCGAAGACGTCGCAGCAGCGGATTCTGCTCGTGACGCGGCTTCGTGTAGACCACTGCCAGCCTCGGAATGCAAGCGTCACTCCCCCACCTCCCGCCTCAACTCCTCGATCTCCACCCTCAACGCCTCGTACTCGGCCATCTTCCGCTTCAGGAACCGCGCCGTGAGGCTCGTCTTCGCCGCGACGCCCGCCGGCGTGAGCAGGTACGCATACGCCAGCTTGTTGCGGCTGTTCCTGAAGTTCTGCATCTTGATCAGCCCCTTGTCCAACAGAGCCTTCAGGCAGTAGTTCGCCTTGCCCAGGCTCATGCCCATCGAGTCGGCCAGCTCGCGCTGGCTGGTGCGCGGGTTGGCTTCGAGCGTGCGCAGCACGTGGAAGAGCGTCTCCTCCTGCGCGGGTTCGGGGTCGGGTCGTTCGTTCATCGGAATGGCTACCGCAGTGCGCGCCTCGTTCGAGGCCGCACGCGGCGGTGGCTTCCGACCCTGGTTCGTGTGGCGAAGCCGGCGGCTTCGCCCGCTCGGGCGAATCAGGCCGGAAGCGGCTCGGGCTGCTCCCGGCGCACGCTCACGCGCGCGTCGGGACCGGGTGCCGTGCTCACGGATCGCGAGCCGGCGGATGCACGTTCACCCATTGAACTCATGCTAGCAGCATGTGTTCAGGAGGTGAACTGGGGAGGGGGTGGAGCGTTGCGGATATGCCGACTGGGTGCGGGGGTGGCGGGCGGCTGGGTGGCTGGGTCGCCGGGCCGCTGGGTCGCCGGGCCGCAACCAAATGTTGCGTTTTCGAGCGTGGAAGGGGTTCTACGGGCGGAAACGCAACACTTGGTTGCGGGGGTGGTTACCGGGGCCGGTGGGTGTCAGCGGCGGACGAAATTTGCACTCGACCCTCAAAAATCGTCGGGTGCCGCCCCCTACCTGCGCGACTGATACCGCCGCAGATAAGCCGCAAGTTCCCGTGCCGGGAGTCGAACCGTATCGTCGGCAAGAAACAGTGCGATCGCATCGACGAGGATCGGCGCCGGAACGATCTGATGGATGTACAACTCATCAATCACCCAGAGCACCCCGCGAACATCGATTCCGCGAGAGGCTGCGAAACTGCGCAACGCGCCGTCGCCGGTCAGGAGGATGGAGCCGATATTCCGCTCTGCAAGCGAAAACGCGAAACCGTCACTCACTGAAAGGCGCGGGAGCTGACGGGCTACATCGGCTGCTCGCAAGACCGCGTCTCCCGGCAGGTCGATCACCTGCAAGCCACCCCGCACAAGCGCCCGCTTCTGCGCTGGCGTGAACTTGATCAGTTCGTCGTCGAACAGCGTGTTGGGGATCAGAAGCTCGTACGGTAACCGGACAAAGGCTTCGAGAAGCGAAGCCTTGCGCAGATCGATGAGACAGCTACTGTCACTGACGACGATCTGCATCATGCAGGCGCGGCCCCTTGAGGCCCCTTTCGACCTCTGCCAGCGGTATGCGCAATAGCTCAGCCGCCTTACTCAGCGAGATCAGGCCCTCGGCGAGCGCGCGGTAGCAAAGGCGTTCAAAACGCAGCGCACGCTCACGCTGACCCGACTCTTCCGGGCCCTCTAGCGGTTCTGGCTCCTTCGTGCGCCACCCTCTGGCCACGGTCTGGTATGCGTAGATCAGCGTTGACTCGGAAATCACGTCGAGCTGACGCAACCGCATAAGCAGCGCAGCGCCGCTGACCCGGTATAGCCGCTTGAGGTTGATGATTTCCGCGTAGCCAAGCGCGTTACGACGCTTTCCGATCTCGTCGAGCAAGTGCTCGGCAGTCATCAGGAAGGCACCGGCGAACCGGTTCGCGGCCTTCTCTTCATCCTTGTCGTCGAGACTGTCCGTGTCGATGAGTCGGTGCGCCAACTCATGAGCGAGCGTCAGCCGCCGCCGCTCCAGGCTGTACCGATCGTTGACCACGATCACCGGCAGGGGCGCCTGGCCGTTCGGGCGCTGCACGAGGCAGGTGAAACCCGAGACGCGCTCGGGCAGCGTGACCGTGAGGACCTTGAGACCTTTCTCCTCGAGCAGTTCGGTCATGTTCGGAATCGGATCGATCCCGAGTTGCCAGGCCGCGCGAACCTCGTCGGCGAGCGTTTCAGCCTCGGCAATGCTCTTCAGCTTGCGCATTCCCGTAAGCGGCGAATGCCACCGGGCGCTGTCGAGTTCGAGAATTGCCTCGATCTGCAGGTAACGCTCGACCCACTCCAGCACCTCCGTCTCCACGTTGGCGCGGTCTCGTGCGGTCGTGTTCGCCTTCGTCCGAAACTCCACACCCGCAAGCGAAACGTGCTGGGTGTCGAGAAGGTACGTCAGCGAAACATCGAGCGCCTTCGCAAGCGCCATCAGTACGCCGGAGCTTGGAATGCTCTCGCCGCGCTCGTACTTGCCGATAGCCTGCGCCGTAACGAAGCCGTCCATCGCGTCGGAAAGACCTCGGAGAGACAGCCCTGCCTTCCGACGTGCCAGTTTCAGGCGATCCGCCAGCATGCCGTACTCCTGCTCATCTGCAGTTGTCGTTTTATGATTTCCATATTTTTTGTAAACTGATTTCCTTCTTTAGTCAACCATCTCCAGGAGATCGGCATGAGTAAGGGCAAGAACAGCGCGCCCGCCGGAGTCAAAATCGGCCGTGACGCAAAGACGGGGCGGTTCGTCCCCGTGAAGGAGGCGCAGCGCCGCCCGGCAACGACTGTCGTCGAGACGATCAAGCCGAAGAAAGGGAAGTGATCGTGCGCGGGGCGGCTGGCAGCAACGGCCCGCCTCACCCTATCCCCACCAGCGGAGCATACCGGCGCGAGGGGTCGAGGCTGCCCTGCGACCGAATGATGCGTTTTCGGGCGTGGAAGGCGTTCCGCGAGCGGAAACGCAACATCTGGTTGCGGGTATGACGGCTGATTTCTGCGGCGACCGGCCATTGCGCGGCGTGGCGCCCTGGAAGGTTGGTTTCAACCTCCGTGTCGCGCCCAGAATTCTGTGGGCGTAACGACGGGGTACTGCTTCGCCAACGCCAGCAACTCCCTGTCGCCGGTAATCAGGTAATCGGCCTTCGCAGCCGACAGCGTGAGCAACACCGGCTGATCGGCCGGGTCGCGCAGATTCGCGTCCTGCTCGCCTTCTGGCTCGACGACATCAGCCAGGAACATGAAACTGTCGGCCAGGTCGCGGATTTCCGCCGGCGTCATCCGGATTCTGGGCAGACGCGGCAGCACTCTGATCATCTCGTCCAGGATGTAGCGCGACAGCACCACGTCCAGGCTGCCCTGACGCCATGCGGTGACGATGCACCCCGGCACGCTGCCCGGATAGGCCAGGCCCGACACCAGCACGTTGGTATCGAGCACGACGCGCAGTCGCGGCATCAGCGCTGCTTTCGCTCCGCCGCCACCGCCGCGTCGATTTCGGTCAGACCTTCATCGAGCGGCACATCGGCGTACGCCTCGGCAATGCGGGCGCTGAGCGCGTCGAAGCGGTCGCGCATGCGGCGGATACGGGCGAACAGCTCGGCATCGACCAGGGCCGCGACCGGCTTGCCGTCCTTGTTGATGACGATGCTGTCGTTGCGGTACTGCACCTGGTTCAACATTTCGCCCAGGTTCTGCCGGAAGTTCACGGCGTTGACTTCGGTGATCATATGATACATATGGTCATATCGATTGATAGGGTCATTATGGTTTAGGCTTGGCGTCGTGTCCAGCCCACATTTCTGTGCAGGTCACCATCGGTCGGTACCGCTGATGGCCGCCCCGCAACCAAATGTTGCGTTTTCGTGCGTGGAATGTGTTTCACGAGCGGAGACGCAACAAACGGTTGCGGGTCGGGGTTGCGGGTCTGTGCCCGGCATGCCTGCTGCCGGCGGGCCGCCTGCTGCCGGCAGGCGTGCTTCCCTACTCTCCGAACGATTCCCGAACCATCGCCTCGATGCCCTCGAGCACGTCGTCCGGCAGGTACGCGAACTGCTTGCGCTTTCCCTTGGCGAGCTGGCCGTTGTTGCCCGCGATCATGCGGATCAGCTTGCCGATGTCCCGTGCGGGCAGGTCGAAAGCGGCTTCGATCCGTTCCAGAGCCCGGTCGTAGCCGGTGAGCCAAGCCAGTTCGCGTGGAATTTCCTGCTCCACGGCTTCGGTGATCATCCGGCCCAGAAACGCCACTTCGCGGCTCGCGTCGAAGAAGCGGTACGACGCTGCGCCGGGCGCTTCGATGATGACGGGCTCTTCGTCGGTCCGGCGATAGTTCCAGAGGCGCGTGACCGGAGCGGAAAACGCATCGAGCACGTCCCGGTACTCCGGTATGTGCTTCATGATGACAGCCGAAACCGGAATGACCATTCCTCCGGGTATCAGGCCGCTTTGCGCCAGCAGGTGGTGAATCATGAAGCGGTGCAAACGCCCGTTTCCGTCCATGAACGGGTGCAGATGGACGAAGCCGAACGCGCCGCAGGCCGCCTTGACCAGTGGATCGATACCACGCTCGCGATCGTTGACGAAGGCTTCCCAGCCGGCCATCGTCTCGCGCAGCCCGTGCACCGGATGCGGCAGGAAGGCTATCCGGCCGAGTCGGTCTTCGAGCCAGTTCTGACGCGTCCGATAGCTCGCCTCCCTGGAAAAATCGTCGCGGACTACGGCATTCTGGATGGCCACCAACGAGTCTTCCGAGATGACGGAGACATCACCCGAGCGGCGCAGGATCTGGACGAAGCGTTCTTCCTTGCTGGCGCTGGGAGCCTCGTGCTCGATGGCGAAGCTGCTCCGGGTTTCGGAGAGGTACAGATACTGGATGGCGCGATCGTAAAGCCCCGAGTGCCGGGAGCTTTCGGTGAGTTCGCCGGCGCGCGCCATCATGCTGTCGAGCCAGCCAGGCGCCGGACACACCGACCGACGGACCGTGGGGCAGAAGAATGCCGTGCCCAGGGCATTGTTGTTGACCCGCCAGGCCGGTGCGCGCAGCGAATGATCGGCAACGACGTATTCCCCGGCATCGAACAGATCGACGTAAGACCCTGCGACGCTGACCCCCGCATCGAGCGCAGACCCGCCCAGCCACTCCCAGAGAAACGCCGCTCGCCGGATGTATTCTCCATTGGGGCTCTGGCGCAGCCGCTCGACGATCGGGGCGGCGCCAATCGCCGGGAGGGCGCTGGCAATGATGGCCAGGTCGATGCCCTCGTGGCGCAGCGCAAACTCCAGATGCCCCAGGGGCGTGTCCGCAAGGGCAACGCCGGTGGGAAACAGGATGCGATCCGCCGTATCTACCCGGCGGTTCACCGACGTATCGACAAAGGCCGGCCGGGCAGGTGGCGACACGCGAAGACGCAGCGTCTCGACGAGCGATGCGTAACCCACCTTGGGCACGGGGCGTCTCCGATTCTCGAAAAAGAGTCAGCGGAATCGAAATATTGTCAGATATTCGGCTGTTTGGGGCGATTCATCGAAATGTTGTCACTGGTGCACCCGGGCGCGCGCCTTGGGGGGTGATGGAGCATGCTGGCGCGAGGGGTCGAGGCTGCCCTGCAACCAAATGATGCGTTTTCGAGCGTGGAAGGCGTTCCACGAGCGGAAACGCAACATTTGGTTGCGGAGGCGCTCGACGGGCGCGTCGGAATGCCCTGCGGCGCCCTCCGTATCGACGCGTGGCGCTCTGCGTCCAGGCTGACGCCCGAGCCAGTCTCGCATAGCGTCGTTGATCCCCGTCTGCCAGCTACTGCCGGTGCTCCGGAACGCTTCGACCAGGTCGGGCAGCACCTCGGGCGCCGGGCGGGAGCACCGGCGTGCTCAGGCTCCGGGCTCGCCGGACTGGTGGTAGCGCAGGTACCAGCGCACGAACTCGGCCACGCCCTGCTCCACGCTCACTCGGGGCTCGTAGCCGACGTCTTGCGCCAGGTCGTCGCAGGCGGCCTCGGTGTCGGGCACGTCTCCCGGTTGCAGCGGCAGCATCTGCATTTGGGCCTTGCGGCCCAGGCACTGCTCGAGCACCTCGATG
>WYBR01000090.1 GCA_011525805.1 Vicinamibacteraceae bacterium | reverse complement strand
TCGACGCTGCCCGAGTCGCCGCTCGCCTTGGCGGGGCCTTGGGCGCTCTGTTTGATCGCCTGCTCGATGTCGGACTCAGCCATCCCTTGTCCTCGTAGAAGTCGATGAGTACCGCCATGCGCTTGCGCCACCGCCGCTGCCGCTGGGCATACGTGTTGACAGCGGTCGGCACGGGACGCCCCTCCAGGTGCGCCACCCACGCCTCCTGCACCGCATCGTCGCGGTCAGGCGCAGGGACAAAGCGCAACTCGATCACGAGCCGCGCGGGGTCATCCGAAGGTGGAAGCACATGATTCATCCGTCAGGTACCGACGGATGAAACGCTCAGGGATTGCGGATCGGGACGGGTGGGCGCGAAGTCGTTACACGGGTAGACATCTTCGCCGGACGATGTGAGACTGCGACGCCAACTACTCGAACGTCCACGTCACTGTGTGGCTGATCTGGCATTCGATCGGTGCGACGGCCTGGAGGCGCACTGTGCGGCCGCGTGCGATGGGGGGAACGTTGACGGTGATCGTTGCCACGCCGTTCGCATCGGCGCGCACGGCGGGCAATCCCTGCGGATCGCGGATCAGCAGTGTGCCGCCGGGGCAGCCGCCGTGAATCTTCTGCGCCCCCTCGCGCGTGCCCCACACGAGATGCACACGCTGATTCGGCTGCAATCCCGTAACGGTGATCGTGTTCATCGTTCCCGCGCGGCCGGGCTCGGGGTTAGACATCTCGAACAAGTACGGCGTGACGAGCATTCCCCGCTCGCGCCCGTCGTCGTACTCGCCGAAGGCAGCGATCTGGCCCGCCTCATTCACATCATCGGCCGTGACCAGAGTGACGTCGGCATGTCTCGGAATGCAGTCATTGAGGTCGATCGGCTGGAACTGCTGCGACTTGTCCCATGCGACAGCGGTCGGCCCGGTACCTTCTCGGTTCGTCGCGCTGCCGACGACGAGGCCCGCGTCGTTGATCTCTTGCGGTTGGGGAATGCCGCCGAGCGGATGCGGCTCCAGCAGGTCTGTGATCCGGCCCTCGAACCAATAAAAGCCGCGTCGGCGCGGACTGAGAAAGTACCCGACTACTTCAGTGTGGTTATTGATGCCATACGCGAAGCCCCGTTGGTCCGTCGGCTCGCCACCGATGTCGATCATCTGGCCGTTGCGCCAGAGGTAGGGGCGTGTGATGCGCTGAGCGTTGTAGGAGCGGCCGACGATCTCGCCGAGTGCGTTGATGTCGTTGGCGCCCTCATCGCCGAACTGGTTGCCGAGGGAGCCGAGGTCGATGGGCGGGTCGAGACGCGGCCAGAGGGCGGAGCGGTTCGCTGCTGAGCACCTCCCGACCATCCAGCCGGCGTCATTGGCGGTCGATGTGTAACAGATAGACGAACCAACGAGCAACGGAAGCAAGGTCGAGCCGACCCCGATCCGCCACGCGGCAGGCCGGCTCCGGTCACTCACGAGGGACGTCCCGACGAGAAGGCCGCTAGTCGGGCTGATGCCTGACAGATTGGCACTCGCTCCCCCGGGCGGTGGGGGTGCGGTGAATAACTCTCCGTTGATCCACAAGACACTGTGCGTCTCGCCGTTGAACTCTTGCGAGCGGCCGACAACGCGCCCGAACTCGTCCAGTTCCAAGACGTCTGATCCTTCATGTCCCTCCAAGACGCCGATCGAGGTCAGTTCATAGGCCGTCACGCCACTGGGCTGGGCCCAGCCCGGGACTGCCCCCGAGAAAACGACAATCGCCACATACCCGATCATCGTGCCAACACGTGGCATGGCTGAGCCTCCCCGGACTGCCGGCTGGCTCCAGAGTATAACTCGGATTCCGCGGTTTGCCTTCCCGTTCTCAATTCACGCTCTCGCAGGAATCTTTTCTTTCTTCGTGAAGTCGATGCGAACGGACACCCGTCCGGCTGAATTCTTGGCATAATGGGCGGCATCGGAGGACGGGGAAAACGTCTTCCCGCCTCGGGAAGCAAGGTCGACTCGACCATCTGTGAAGGGAGCCACGTCATGAATCAGAGACTCGCGCGTTCGCTGATTTCGGCCGCTGCCTGCGGATGCATCGCCTTGCCTGCGCTTGCGCAGCAGGAGCCGCCCAACCTCATCTTCATCCTGACGGATGACATGGGACTTGAGGCGATCCAATGGCCGGGAGACGAGGGCAACAGGCACCCGCGGATCTTCACGACGAACCTCAATGCGATGGCGCAGCAGGGCGTGAGTTTCCGGCGGTGCCGCGTGAACCCGAACTGTTCGCCCACGCGCGCGTGCCTCATGACAGGCCGCAGCGCCCTCGACAACGGCGTCGTCGGCGTCATCGGGCGCTACAACCCCTTGGATGAGCCGGGCAATCCCTGTGAATCCGTGCCCCTCGACGGCCCTCCTGCCTATGTCACGAATCGCCTGGCGATGCAGACGCAGGAGAGAACGATTGCCGAAGTACTCCAGCAGATGGGCTACTACACGATCCTCATCGACAAGTGGCACCTCGGCTACAACGAGGCCGGTGAACAGCGCGGGCAGCGTCCGTACAATCCCGACCCGCCGTATCTGGATCAGGGTTTCGACGTCTTCGTGGACTGGATGGACGACATCTGCGACGGGTACGGTCAGCCCGGCTATTTCTTCGCCGATCACCACATGCTGCGCGCCATGCAGGCGGCGCGCGATGCCGTGAACAACAGGCCCGATCCGGAGCAGCCGTACGCGCTCTTTTTCCACACCATCACGCCGCACAAGCGGCACCCGGACGGCCCCGACCCCGTTGGCCTCGGCTGGTGGGAAATCGAGGATGAGGAGAATCTCCTCTTCTACACGAAGGACAGCAACGGCTACCTGGACAATCGGATCGACCGTTTCGCCCAGAACGTCGAGGCGCTCGACACTGCACTACTCAAGTACCTCCTGCGGCAGGGCAACGGTGGATTGGGTGTCCTCGATGCGGAGACAGCAGAGTACATACCCCAGAGCAACACGATCATCTTCTTCATCGGCGACAACGGGATCGACGAGAGTCTGAATCAGAGGGCCAAGAACACGCTCTTCGAGGGAGGCGTCCGCGTGCCCTGCTTTGTCATGGGCGCGGGCATCACCGGCAACTTTCAGTACGAAGGCACGATTGACGACCGGCAGATCAGCCATGTCGACTTCTACGACACGATCTGCGACATCGTCCAGGCTCCCCCCGCAGTCCGCGACAACGAGTACGGCTTCTTCCCCCGCCGCGGAGAGAGTTTCGCGTACAACATCGGCTACTCGCAGATCGAGGGAGCGCGCGACGTGACCGCCTGCAGCCTGGGGAATGTGCCCAACCAGAGCGATGATCAGATCTGGCGCGTCGCGCTCATTCATCGGCCCGAAGGCGGGCAGGATGACCGCTTCAAACTCGTCTGCGCCTCCGGCGGGGCGGGACTCGACGACCTGAGCGCCGACGAGTTCTACGACCTGGAGGATGATCCCACAGAACAGGTGAATCTCGCTGAGTACGGGATGACCTACGAGCAGCTCGCCGCGTACTACGACCTGCGCAACCGCATCCGGGACGAGTGGCCCACGGCTGTTTCCGCCGCGCCCGTGCCGGAGACAATCCCGACGTACTGGGCGGAGTACGGCAGCGGCGACTACCTCCTGATGGTCTACGTCGTTGAGTACGAACTCCAGGCGTACACCGAGGACAAGTTCTACAACATCCAGGCCGATCCGGACCGCGAGCACAACCTTCTCGATGGATGGATGACTCCCGAGGAAGAGCAGATCTACGCCGCGATGCGCTTCGACGTGCAACAGATGTGGACGTTTGGCCAGCGGATCATCCCCGATCCCGATCTGCGCGTCGTCGACATCCCCGCCGTGGCCACGCTGGTCTCCGCCAATCCCGGATTCCTGACGCCGCCGCCTGGACTGACGGTTGGACACAAGGACTCCGGCGGCCCCAACGACAGGGAGTATCGGGTGTTTCTCAAGTTCGAGGTGGACGACGGCGACATCCCCTTCCCGACCGGCTTCGGCTACGGCGACGTCGCCTCCGCGGAGTTGATCGTTCACTTCAAGCATGACTCGCAGGAGTTCAATCCGAACTTTCCGGAGACGAACGATTACATGAGCCGGGACTCGGACACGGGAGTCATCAACGTGTTCAAGATGCTGGGACCGTGGAGCGTGAACCCGTGGGTCAACTTCGACAGCGAAACTTCGCTCGGGCAGTTCGATCCGCCGGCGCACATCATCGCCATTCCGTTCGACAGCGGCTATGCGACGAAGATCCGCATGACGCCGATGCCGCAGGGCACGCCGGTGAGCTTCGGAAACAGCCTGTTGCTCAAGTCGGTCATCGACGGCTGGCGTGCGTCGCCCGCGAGCAATCACGGCGTCGTGCTCATCGCGGAGGAGTTGCCGCTCTTCCTGACGGGCACGAGTTTCCGCGATCAGCAGGTGACGTTCCAGACGACGGACGCGGTGATCCGGCTGCGCCTCGAACGGCAGTAGCGGCAGTCGGACATGGCACCTTCGTCTATTCAGAGCATCGCGGCGGCGCCCTCGCCGCCGCGATGCCTTTGCAGTCCCTTCTTCAATGGCAATCATCCCCCCATCCGCTCCGTCGTCGTCACTCGCCTCCCGCAGTGTCGGCACTCGCGCCGCCGCCGGATCGCGCCGCCGGGGATTCGACGCGTGTAAACGACCTCGAAGTGGGCGCAACCGCACTTGGGGCACAGGATTCCGCGCGGCTCCGGTTCGCGTTTCGGCTTGGTCGCCATTTCGCTCATCGCCGACGCCCTCCCTGGAGATCGGAGAGGCGAATTCGCCGGCGCGGGGCCGGCTGCACATCCGTGCCGTAGAGCACTGCCCCTTGCATCGATGCCGCGACGGCGCAGCCCACGAGGCAATCCAGCCAGTGGTTGTCGAGGCCGTCGACGCGAAGTTTCCACTCATCGACGGTCCGGCCGCGGCCCTGCGTCTTGACGCGGTACTCGCTGGTCAGGTGCGCGGCGAGGAGTTGATGTTTCGTTGCCGTGCGATTCGATGATCCACCCGTGCGGCCGAACAGCGCCAGGCACCCCGGATCACCCATCGGCGCCGCGAGACGCGGCCGCAGCACGATATACTCCATCGCCATGCCGCGGCGCGTTCTGCTGGTTGCCAATCACGATCGTCCGGAGATCCGCGCGGTGCTCCCCGAGTTCCGCCAGTGGCTCTTGCAGCGCGCCACGATCGCGGGCGAATTCGAGGCGATGGCGCGTGAGACGCCGCCGACGGCCGGGATTGACCTTGCCGTGGTCCTCGGCGGCGACGGCACGCTGCTCAGCCAGGCGAGGCGATTCGTGCCCCACGGCATCCCGCTGCTGGGGGTGAACCTCGGCCGGCTGGGGTTTATCGCCGAGTTTGACATGGCCGACCTCTTCCGCGTCTCCGAGGCGCTCTTCGCCGAAGGGGCAGACCTTCCGCTGCACTCGCACATGCTCATCGAGGCGCACATCTTCTCCGAAGGGGCCGACCGGCGCCGCGATGCGCCGCGCGAGCGACATCTCGCCCTCAACGACTGCGTCATCACCTCCGGCCCGCCGTTTCGCATGATCGAACTCTTTCTCACCCTCGACGGCGAGCCGACGCCCTCCGTGCACGGCGACGGGCTGATCATCTCGACGCCGATCGGTTCGACGGCCTACAGCGTCTCGTCGGGCGGATCGATCATCGAGCCGCGCCTGGACTGCTTCGCCATCACGCCCATCGCGGCGCACAGCCTCGCCTTTCGGCCGCTCATCATCTCCCCGCAGACCGAACTCGTGGTGACGCTCGAACGCGCCAACGCGGGAACGACGATGGTCCTCGACGGCCAGGTCTTCGCGGCCCTGCGGGCCGGAGACCGCGTGCTCATCCGCAAGCACGAGCGGCGCGTCGCCTTCGTTGCCAATCCCGGCAACAACTACTGGCGCACGCTGACGCGCAAGATGCACTGGGCGGCCCCGCCCGCATCGAAGTAGCGGGCGTGAGCCGGTCTTTCGCCGCGCCGGTCGGGACGCTACCATGCGCCCGCCATGATCGACCTCAAGCAGTTGCGCGATGATCCCGGACGTTTTCGCAAGGCGGCGGCGGACAAGGGCGTTGTCGTCGACATCGACGAAGTCCTCCGCCTTGATGCCGCACTGCGCGAAGCGCAGACTGAACTCCAGAACCTCGTCTCCGAGAAGAACCGCATCGGCAAGGAGATCGGCGCGCTGGCCGGCCGCCTCAAGAAAGCGCCCGACGCCGAGAAGCCCGCCCTCCAGCAGGAGATGCAGCGCCTCCAGGCCCGGCCGACGCAGATCAAGTTGCGCGAGGGCGAACTCAATGCCGTCGTCGGCGATCTCGACGCCAAACGCCTCGACCTGTGGTTGCGCATTCCCCAGCCCGCGGACGCCGATGTGCCCGTCGGCCGCGACGCGGAGGACAACGTCGAGATCCGCCGCTGGAACTCGACGTGGTTTGACACGGCCCGGTCCTTCGTTGAAAACAAGGGCTTTGCGCCCCGCTCCCACGTCGAGATCGGTAAGGCCCTGAACCTCTTCGAGTTCGAGCGCGGCGTGAAGATGGCCGGCTCGCGCAGTTACGTCCTCGTCGGCGACGGCATGCGCCTTCACAACGCCGTGCTCCGCTACGCGTTCGACATGATGACCAATGAGCACGGCTTCACGGCCTTGAGTGTGCCGGTGCTCGTGCGCGAGCCGGTCATGGTCGGCACCGGATTCTTCCCCGCAGGCCGCGAGCAGGCTTACGAAGTGCGCGAGACCGAGCGCGGCGGCGGGCACGATCTCTACCTCACCGGCACCGGCGAAGTCGGCCTGATGGGCTATCACCAGGATGAGATTCTCGACTTCGACCAACTGCCTCGGCGCTACACGACCGTTTCGACGTGCTTTCGCCGCGAGGCGGGGGCGGCGGGCAAAGACACGACCGGCCTCTATCGCATCCACCAGTTCGACAAGGTGGAGCAGGTCGTGATCTGCCGGGCCGATGAGGCCGAGAGCCGGCGCTGGCACCAGCGCATGATCGGTTTCGTCGAGACGCTCCTGCAGCGCCTCGAGTTGCCGTATCGTCTGCTCCAGTGCTGCACGGGCGACCTCGGCCCGAAGAACGCGGACATGGTGGACATCGAGACGTGGATGCCCAGCCGAGGCGAGGCAGATGCCGGGGGAACGCCGCGCGGGGCCTACGGCGAGACGCACAGCGCCTCGCGTCTCTACGACTACCAGTGCCGCCGCCTGAACATCCGCTATCGCGACCCTGACTCGGGCAAGCCGGTCGTGGCCCACTCGCTCAACAACACGGTGGCCGCGAGCCCGCGCCTGCTGATTCCGATTCTCGAACTCTACCAGAACGAGGACGGAAGCGTGACGATCCCGCCCGCGCTGCGGCCGTACATGAACGGGCAGGAGCGGATCGGTTGACTTCGCGGTTCACTCGCATCGGCCGCAGGCGATGCGTGCAAGTCCCGTCGTCGGGCGATTGTACCAGTACATCCATGCATGCAGAGTGCGGCCGCCGCTGATGTGCACGATCACGACCCGGCGCAGGAAGAGCGAGTCGGCCGCGTCGGCGGGGAAACAGCCTTCGTACTCGTCGAGCCACGGCCAGACTTCGTCGGGATCGTCGAGTTCGTACACCTCGCCGTGAATGCGGTCGCTTTCGTCCTCGGCCGGGACGGCGGCGGGATAGCGGCCCGTGTCGTACAGGCGCCCGGCCGTGCTCGCCGGGCTGACGAACGCGGCGCGGCGGCTGAGCAGGTCGTGCATGGGATGTCCCGCGCCGCGGCGCAGGGTGCCGTAAACGAACAGCAGCCGCGGCTCGGCGTTCACGACCGGTCCGCCTCGAGTTCCTTGAGGAAGCCGATGAACTCGCGCCGGTGGTTCTGCTCGTCGCCGAGGATGGTGATGGCGAGGTCCTGCGTGACGTAATCCTCGCCCTCGCACGCCTGGATGATCGCCTCGTAGCCGCGGATCGCCTCCTCCTCGGCCGCGATGACGCCCTTGATAACGGCGACCACGTCCGTGCTCTTCTTCGGCGGCTGGAGCATTTTCTGCGACCAGTTGAGATCAAGCGAGCCGGGCACCGACCCGCCGATGACCTTGATCCGCGCCGCCAGTTGCCGCGCGTGGCCGAGTTCCTCGGCGATGTCGGCGTCGAGTGATTTCTTGATGTGCTCGGCCTTGATCCCGTCGAGATTGACGGCGTTGGCGAGGTAGTTCATCACCGTCTCGATTTCGGCGTTGTATGATCGGATGAGCAGGTCAATGATCCTGCCGTTGTCCGAGTTGTTTTTCGCGGTCATGGTTCGTTCCTTTCGTGCCGTCGGATTGCTGAAGTGAGTTGATCAGATGATAGTGACCGCCCGGGCCGGTGCGGCTTGCTCCGAGGCGATCGGGGCTGAATCCCCAATCCCCGCTCTTTGGGAGAGGCGGCCGCCCATTGCAGGAGACATGAGCTTGAACCGAGGCGACATCCTGGCCCGCGGCGTGTCGGACAGCAAGTCCCTGCTGGCGCGATACCTCAAGGGCTTCACCGACTCCGATCACACGCGCCAGGCGCCGGGACTGCCCAACCACGTGGCCTGGTGCCTCGGGCACTGCGCGTTGACGATGCACCGCGCGGCGGAGAAACTCGACGGCCGGCCCCTGCCCGAGAGCGACTTCATCCTCGACTCCGTCCGCGGAGATGCGCAGCACTACGGAACCGAATCGGTCTGCTTCGGTTCGACTCCCGTGCCGGACCCCGCCGCTTACCCTCTGCTCTCGCGCTGCGTGGCGGTTTTCGATGCCGCCTGCGACCGCCTCGCTGGCGCGGCCTGCGGCGTGCCCGACGGTCGGCTCGATGATCGCGTGAAATGGGGGGCCGGCGAGACCACCCTCGAATCGCTGGTGCTGCGGATGGTCTTCCACAACGGAACACATTGCGGGCAGATCACGGACCTCCGGCGGGCGCTGGGAGTTGGGTCGATCTTCGCCTGACAGGGCCGTTTTTTCGCACTTCCGCGGCGGGTGCGGCTTCGTCAGGACCGCTGTCGCGTCCTACACTTACGGGCAATCACACCGCAGGAGCCGCCCGCGGCCGCTCGGCCGGTCAGGGAGGCAGGTGGACTCGCTCCGGCCGCTGTGCCGAAGCGTGCCGGCACGGCAGCCGCAAGTTTGCGTTCCCGCTCTGGCGCGTCCCGGCGCCGTGTTCGACCGAGTTGAGAGGCCCAACCATGACGGCGAGAACCAGAACCCCGACCAAGCCCGCCTCGGCCGGGCCCGCGTCCCGCCCCGCCGCGGCCGCGAGCCTCGAGCCCAAGCCGACCCCGGCCGTCCGAAATGGGTCCGCCCCTCTTTCCGGCGGCTCGACCGCGGCCACTCCCTCGTCGCCGATCTTCAAGAAGACCATGTCTGAACTCCAGAGGGCCGGCACCGCCCAGAACCGCAAGGTCTACGCCCGCCACGGCGTGAAGGGGACCTTCTTCGGCGTCAGTTTCGCCACGCTTCGCACCATCGCGAAGAAGATCAAGGTGGATCACGACCTCGCCCGGGAACTCTGGGCCACCGGCAACCACGATGCCCGCATGCTCGCCACCATGGTCGCCGAACCGGCGGCCCTGACGGCCAGCGAACTCGACCAGTGGGTGCGTCAGGTGGACAACTACGTCCTCGCCGACGCTTTCTCGACCCTCGTGGCGCGAAGCCCGCAGGCGACCAGCCGCATCGACCGCTGGACGCGCTCGAAGCGCGAGTTTGAGCGGCGCTGCGGCTTCGGAATCATCTCCGCCGCCCTCAAGGAGGGCGTCTCGATCTTCCCCGCGCTGCTCGACGCCGCGATCAACCAGATTGAGCGCGAGATTCACTCCTCCGCCAACCGCGCGCGAGAGGGGATGAACCACGCGCTGATCGCGATCGGCTCGTTCCGCGACGACTTCTACGACCGGGCGCTCAATACCGCCAGCCGCATCGGCAAGGTCGAGATTGACCACGGCGAAACGGGCTGCAAGGACTTTGACGCCGTCGAGTGCATCACCAAGGCCCGCAAGGGCGGTCGGAAGAGTACGACGCGAAAGAGCCGCAGCAGGACCGGGTGAGACGCGGCTGTCCTCGTCAAGATTCAGTCCGCTCACCGCGCCATCGGCAGCGTCGGATCGCCCATGAGCATGAACTTCATGCCCTGGAAGAAGACGCTTGCGGGGTACCAGCCCGCGTCGGGCCTGATCGTCGCGAGATTCTCCGCCTCCCAGTAGTGGGAGATGGCGGCGCTCCAGCAGTCGCCGAGACGAGTGCGTGAGCCGTCATCGCGCGGCCGGGCCAGTTCGGCCGCGAACCCTTCGAGCAACGTCAGCGCGCACGGCTGGCTGCCGGTGTTGCAGCCGATGTAGGCCACGCAGCCGCGATCGGGGTGACGCAGGAACGTCTCGCCGAGACCCGTGCGGTTGTGGACTCCCTTCACCCACGCGGTCGGCGGGGGCGGCGGTTCGGTGAAGACTTCGCCGTCGTTCGTGCCGATGTGTTCAGCCGCGTGAACATCAATGTACGCCTCGTACGGCGGCAGCGTCGCGAAGCGGGCCGTCGAGCAGCCGACCGAAAACATCACCGGCAGGCGAGCGCTCGCCTCAAGCCTGTCAAGTGTGCCCACGCTCAGGCACTGCTCCCAGACGTTGTCGTTGCCGTGGCCGGCGTGGATGACGAGATCGACACCGGCATTGAGCAGTTGAATGAGTTGCCACTCATCCGGCGGAGGCGGGGCATCTTCGGCGGGATTCTCGTCGCGGTAGTAGCGGCGCTCGATGCTCCACCGCGGCTCCAGTGGTACGGCGAATCGCTCAAGATGCGCCCGGGCATCGACCCAGCCGCTGACCGCGATCATCGCCGCAACCGGCTCAGCCTCGCCCGCGGATCGCGCCTCGAGCGCGAGTTCATGGCGAATGCTCTTCGCGGCGACGGCTCGCGCCTCCTCGGCCGTGCTGACCGGCCAGCGGCCCAGCGCCACGTCGGGTCGATAGTCCACGCCGTCGAAGTTGATCGGGTCTTCCTTGTTCTTCTCGCCGCGCACCTCCCCGAAGTAGTGCCGGTGGAAGCCGTCCTTGCGGCCGTTCCAGTCATCGAACGAACCATCGGCCCTCGCGAGATCGGCATAGTAGAGGTCGCTCGGATAGAACGCATAGTCGAACGCGGCGGGCGTGATGCGATCGAGCGCCATGTAGCGCACCGGCAGCACATCCGCGTCGCCCACCAGCAGCACATGCGTGACGCGGCCATCCTTCCACCGGTCGTAGAGGCAATGCTTGAGGCGCGCGGGGTCGTCGATGTACTCGTCGGGAAACCTGGTGACGGCCGCCTGCCCCTCGTTGATCGCTTCATCCAGAACGAGGAGTTCGACTGAGCCGAGGCGCTGCCGCTTGAAGTCGAGAAACTCCCCAAGGCCGTCGATCGTCCTCGGCGCCGCAACGATGAGCAGGCGGATCGACTCGTCGCGGATTGCAGCGTCGGCCGGCGCCGGATCCTGCGCCCGCACCGAAGGCGCGGGCAGCGGCACCGCGACCGCCAGGACAGCCAGGCGCCAATGTCCGAGACTTCTTGGAGGTGATTGGTGTTTCATCTTCGACGCATTCCGCACCATGGCCCCCCGACGTTTCCGGCGTGCAAGAATAGTCCGGCCGCGGCCTCATCCGCTGCGGCGAGGGTGAATGATGAGCCAGCCCGCTCCTCTGCACGTCGTTACCGGCGCCTTGGGCTACACCGGCCGGTCCCTCACCGAGCAACTCCTCGCGCGCGGCGTGCGGGTGCGCACGCTGACCAACTCCCCGGATCGACCCAATTCCTTCGGCGATCGGATCGAGGTCCATCTCCTCGCCTTCGACGACCCCGGCCGCCTGGAGCAGAGCCTGCGCGGCGCGGCGGTGCTCTACAACACGTATTGGGTGCGGTTCAATCACCGCCGCTTTACGTTCGCATCCGCGGTGCGCCACACGATGCGCCTTTTCGACGCTGCCCGCGCTGCCGGGGTGGAGCGAGTCGTCCACGTGAGCATCCTCCACGCCTCCGAGGCGGACGACCTCGCCTACTACCGCGGCAAGCACCAGCTCGAAGAAGCGCTGAAGTCAACGGGACTCTCCCACGCGATCGTCCGCCCCGGCGTGCTCTTCGGCCGCTTTGATGTCCTCATCAACAACATCGCGTGGGTCCTGCGGCGCTTTCCGGTCTTCGGCGTCTTCGGCGACGGGTCGTACACCCTTCGGCCGCTGCACGTGGACGACATGGCGGCCCTGATGATCGATCACGCCCATCGCGCCGGCAACACCGAGGCCGATGCGGTCGGGCCTGAGCGCTTCACCTACCGCGAACTCGTCGCGGCCATTCGCGACATCCTTGAACTGCGCCGCCGGATCGTGCCGGTGCCGCCGCTGGTGGGCTGGGTGATCGGCCGGTGCATCGGTCCCCTCGTGCGGGACGTGGTCATCACGCGTGAGGAGATTGCGGGACTGATGCGGAGCCTGCTCGATTCGAACGAGCCTGCGGGCCGGCCCGACGCGGTTGACGGACTGGGCTCGAGAGAACGCCGCCGACCTGGGATGCCGCTACGCGAGCGAAGTCGGCCGCCGAGTCCAGCGTGCCGTGTCGTATGATGATGTGCGATAGAGGAGGCGCCAGTTTCGCGCGGTCCTGGCTGGTTTTGGAGCGACGCGGCGAGCGCCTACGATCAACTTGAATCCAAGCGCTCGGGGCGCGGCGGCAAGTGGTGCCGACCGCTGAGAAGCACCCGTGGAACCTGATCAGTGAGCCGGCCTCTCAGGAGCCGCCCGGCGAACTGCGGAGGGAAGCGAACCATGCCCGGCGATTCACGCACACCGCTCGGACTGCTCCTCGAACACGACCGCTGGGCGACGCGGCGGCTGCTGACCGAATGCCGCAACCTCTCGCAGGCGCAGTTCGAGAACCGCTTCGACATGGGCCCAGGAAGTCTGCACGACACGCTCACGCACATCATCGGCGCCATGCGGCGCTGGACGGACCGAGTCAGCGAAGCGGCGCTGCGGCCGAGCATCGAGGGCGCGTCGCGATCCGCCTCGGAACTCATCGAACTCCATGATAAGGCGGCGAGCGCATTCGGCAACCTGGCCCAGGGCCTCCTCGCCGACGGCACATTCAACGATGAAATGACCATCGAACTGCCGCACGAAACGCTCGGCGTGCAGCGATACACCTTCACACGCGGCACCGCGGTGATCCACGTCCTCACGCACGGCACACACCACCGCGCGCAGTGCATCTGGATGCTCCGCCGCCTGCGCCCCGGCATCGAACTGCCCGACTTCGATGCGATCGAATCGCAGATCATGCCCGGCGTCGAGTGCAGCAACTGACTTCCGCGCGGCTCGGGCCGCGCATTTCCCTGAGCTGAAAGGCATGCCATGACCAGCACACCATCCCGAAACGGACAGACCGGCCTCTTCGACCTGCCGCTCCATGGCGCGGCCAATCCTTCGACGCAGCGGCAGGGCACTTCGCCGGGGTCGTTCGCGTTCAAGGCCGACGTCGGCGGGCCGCTCGCCTTCGCCTCGCCGGACACGCCGGGGATGCCGGCCCCGTCCGACAAGACCGCGTGGGACTTTCTGCCCGAGGGGTGGAGTACGTCGGTCGAGAGCGATCAGCGCAACGGGGGCTCAAGCCCACGTTCATCGAACGTGGGATTCGGCGCGGCGCGCGTGACCATTGCCGAAGCGCGCGGAACGACTCGCATCGTCGAACACCCGCGCGGCTTCCAGCCCATCACTCAACTCGATCACGCGCGCCTCGGCGTCATCACGCCGCAGATGCAGCGCGTCGCGCAGCGCGAGGGGCACCTCAGCGCAGCGCAGGTGCGCGATGAGGTCGCCGCCGGCCGCATGATCATCCCCGCCAACAAGGTGCACCTCGGCTACCAGCTCGACCCCATGGCAATCGGCCGCGCCAGCCGCACCAAGATCAACGCCAACATGGGCGCTTCGCCCGTCTCATCGGGCACGGAGGAGGAGGTCGAGAAACTCCAGTGGGCGGTGCGGTGGGGGGCCGACACCGTCATGGACCTCTCCACCGGCGGCAACCTCGATGAATGCCGCGAGGCCATCATCCGCAACTCCACCGTCCCCATCGGCACGGTGCCGATCTACTCGATGATTATCGGCAAGCGCCTCGAAGACCTCGACGAACGGACCATCCTCGACGCGCTCGAGTTCCAGGCGAGGCAGGGGGTGGACTACTTCACCATCCACGCCGGCGTGCTGCGTGAGCATCTGCCCTTTATTAAGAATCGCCTCATCGGCATCGTCTCGCGCGGCGGCTCGCTGCTGGCCAAGTGGATGCTCATCCACAACCGCCAGAACATCATGTACGAGATGTGGGACGAGATCTGCGATCTCATGCGCCGCTGGGATGTTTCGTTTTCCATCGGCGACGGCCTGCGCCCCGGCGGGCTGGCGGATGCGACCGACCGCGCCCAACTGGCGGAACTCGAAACGCTCGGCCTTCTCACCGAGCGCGCCTGGCGGCGCGGCGTGCAGGTCATGATCGAAGGGCCCGGCCACGTGTCCTTCGACCAGATCGAGTACAACATGAAACTCCAGCGCCGCCTCTGCCACGGCGCACCCTTCTACGTCCTGGGACCGCTCGTCACCGACATCTTCCCCGGCTACGACCACATCACGAGTTGCATCGGCGCGACCGCGGCGGGCTACCACGGCGCTTCGATGCTGTGCTACGTCACGCCCAAGGAACACCTCGGCCTGCCCAAGAAGGACGATGTCAAGCAGGGCTGCATCGCCTACCGGATCGCCGCGCACGCCGCCGACGTGGCGCTGGGCATCCCCGGCACGCGCGACCGCGATGATGAACTGACCAAAGCCCGCGCCGCGCTCAACTGGGAGAAGCACTTTGAGTTGAGTTTCGACCCCGACTTCGCCCGCGCCCTGCACGATGAAGACCTTGATGTGGACACCGATTTCTGCGCCATGTGCGGCCATGACTGGTGCTCGGTGCGCATCAGCAAGGAGATCCAGGAGTTCGCCTCGGGCAAGGATGAGCAGTATGCGTGGGACAGGCCGAAGGTGACCGAAGCGCTGACGCCGCAGCAGCAGGAAGTGCTGCGGCAGCGAGGCGTGCTCAGCCCCGAAGAGATTCACGCCCTGGCCGCGAAGACGAAGAAGGCGGTGGCGGCCACGTCGCGAGCCGACTCGTCCCCGAGTCGGGCCGCGTCCGACGTTCCGGCGCCGATCCACGCCGAGGACGGCGAGGCTCGCCGGCCCTCCTGCCACTCCGACTACGTTGATTCCGAAACGGCCAAGCGCCTCCAGCGCGAACGACTGGTGCAACTGAACACGGCGCCGGCGCACAATGTGCCCTCTGAAGACTCGCTGATATAGCCGATCAGACGGAGAGGTATTTTTCGTGACCCGCCGAATCATTGGCGCTCTGAACCCGGACGAAGACGTATGGACCGACGGTTTGCAGAAGAACAGGTGAGAGAGGCAACCAGCCGCCGAGAGCGCCGGCTGATCGTCTCTCTGCTTTGGGCGATGTTCGTATCGCCTGTCGCAATCGCCGCGTACGGGGCATTCGGCGGTCAGAACAACGCCGTCCTTGCCGGCCTCTTCGCAGGATCGCTCTGTGCATTTGCGGCGCTAGTGACACTCTCACTTCGAGTCAACGTCCGTGCTGGAGGGGCCATCTACGCTTTCGGAAAGTGGGTGACAAGGGCCACGCATCCGACTCGCTACTGGGTTTCTGTCGCGCTGATGGTCCTCGTGGGAGTGGTCGCTCCGCTTTGCTTGGTGTCGTTCATTCTCTTCGTGAGGCAATAGGCCTATCAGGCGCATCGATAGACACTCTGCGCCGACGATCACAGTTGCGAAGTGGATCCATGGCCAGCAATGCGTCGTGCGGGTCGAGGTCGAGGCCGTCATTCCGGACGCCGACCCTTCTGAACCTTGCCTTGAGCCTGCCACGCTGCGCTGGCTCGATGACCTGCAATCGCTTGCCGACGCCGGAAACGTCGACGCTCTCGCCGCCCACGGCGATGCTCACGTGCGGCGATCCGCCTGAGCGGCGGACGCGCCGTCCCTTGACCTGAGCACCGGCACGGTACATCATTCCCCACGCCTCCATGACTTGACGGGCAAATCAGGTCAACCAACAAGGAGGCGTACAGTGCAACCACAGCCGAATCACAACCCGCGCTATCGCTGCGCCAACGACGACTGCTTTCGATCACTGCTTTTGACGAGTTCGACGACGCCGACATCGAGTCGATGAGCAAGCGCCGCCGCGGCTACCCGTCCGAAACGCACGTCAAGCGCGGCAGCCGCACCGTCTCGACGCCTTTGGGCGACAAGGAGTTCCTCGAGAAACTCGGCCGCAACGATCCGTGCCCGTGCGGCAGCAGCTTGCGGTTCAATCGATGCTGCATGCGCAGCGGCCGCTTTTGACGGCGCCAATCGCAGCGACTACTTCCGCGACTGAGGTGAAGGAGGCGGACGGAGTGATCCGCCCGCCTCTTGCCTGCGCGGGGTACGATGAACGGCGCGGCTCTGAAAAAGTTCCGCGGAGAGTCAGTCATCCGATGCGACCGAACCGGTTTCGATCGCCGGAGCTTCGCGGGAGGCGGTCCGGTAGTGCGAGAGAGTGAGGAGCGAATTGAACCAACGTTGCGAATGGGCGAAGACCGACCTCTCCATCGCCTACCACGATGAGCAGTGGGGCGTGCCGACGCATGATGACCGCGTGCTCTTCGAGTTCCTCATTCTCGAAGGGGCGCAGGCGGGGCTGAGTTGGGAGACAATCCTCAAGAAGCGCGAGAACTACCGCAAGGCGTTCGTGCACTTTGATCCGGCGAAGGTGGCCCGCTTCGGCCGGCGCGACGTGACGCGCCTCATGAACGATGCCGGCATCGTCCGCAACCGCCTCAAGATCGAGTCCGCGATTGACAACGCTCGCGCGTTTCTCGACGTGCAGGAGGAGTTCGGCTCCTTTGATGCGCTGCTCTGGCGCTTCGTCGACGGCCGGCCGATCGTCAACCGCTGGAAGTCGCTCAAGGAGATTCCGGCAAAGACGCCGGTTTCGGACGCCATGAGCAAGGATCTTCGCAAGCGCGGCTTCCGCTTCGTCGGCTCGACGATCTGCTACGCCTACATGCAGGCGATGGGACTCGTCAACGACCACACCCTCGGCTGCTTTCGCCGCGGGGAGATCGCTTCCTCCAGCAACGGGGACGGCTGAGAGGGCCGACGGCATCGGCGGGTCGGGGTCGATCCCCTAATACACGCTAAAAAGGTCTGGTTATCTTGAAAGACGCCGCCACGGGAGTACGATCTCATCGGCAGCGACCCGCCCGGACTTCCGGCCCGGGGGTGCGCTGACCGCCGTCCACCCCCCACCCGGAGTCTCCCATGGCCACCCTCAGCCCCGAAACCACCGTCGGCGAGTTCGTCGCCCAGCGGCCCGCCCTCTCCCGCCTCTTCGAGCGTCTCGGCATCGACTACTGTTGCGGCGGGAAGCGGCCGCTCGCGCAGGCCTGCCGCGAGCGCGGGCTCGACCCGGGCACCGTCTTTGCCATGCTTGAAGCGGCCGTCGCCCCCGCCGCGCCGGCAGGGGAGGTTGATGCGGCCTCGATGTCGCTTACCGAACTGGCCGACCACATCGAAGAGACGCACCACGCCTACCTCAAGCACGAGATGCCCCGCTTGCGCCACCTCGCCCTGCGCGTCGCCAACGCCCACGGCCAGCGCCTGCCCTGGACGAATCAACTCGCGCAGGTCGTCGAGGGCTTCGTGCGCGAACTTCAGTCGCACATGATGAAGGAGGAGCAGATTCTCTTCCCCATGGTGCGGCAGATCGACGCGGCCGAGGAGGCGCCGGAGTTCCACTGCGGCTCGCTCGCCAACCCCATCCGCGTGATGGAGGCCGAGCATCAGGAGGCCGGCGACGCCTTGGCGACGATGCGCACGCTCACGAGCGACTACACGCCGCCGCCGGACGCGTGCAACACCTTCCGCGCCCTTCTCGACGGCCTCAAGCAACTCGAAGCCGACATGCACCAGCACGTCCACAAGGAGAACAATGTGCTCTTCCCGCGGGCGCTGGAGCGCGAGGCGGCGCTGGCGGAGTGATGGATTGGCGCGGCGGTCGGTGTGGCATGGTCTGGCGAACGCCATCCTTCTCAACGAGAGCGTTCGAGTCGCGCGATGAAGTCGGAGGTGAGGTTCGAGTCGGTGACTTCCTCCGCGCGTCGCAGATGTCCACATCCGCAGGGAATCTCCTCGTTGTATTGCGAACCACAGTCATGGCACTTGACGTACCCGAGTTCATCGAGCGCCCGCTGCACGTTCGGCCTGTCTCGCAGGATGTTCAGCGCCGCCCAGATGATGAGAAACCCGACGCCGGCGCCTACGCCATAGCCTCCATAAAACGATGCCTGGCTGTTTCCAAAGACGGCCTGCGCAAGCACGACACCCATCAAGATGCCGAGGAGGATCGATGCGAACATCATGGTCATTTCCATCAACTTCGATCGCTGTGAGATGAACGCGGTGATCATGGCGGCATTGATCCGCGCTTCATGATCCTGGATGCGATTCAGTTCGCCCATGCCAACGCGAATGACAAGCAGCACGTACGGCCGCGTCAGCCACATGATCAGCGCGCACCACCAGTTCATGCCGCGATACTGCCGGACAATCACCGTCGATCTACGGGTGTCAGTCTCCGTCAAAGTGCAATCCCGCCTGGTTTGCTCCGCCTCCCATCTCGCAGACGCCGGCTCGGCCGCATCATTATTGCAGCCGCCCCCCCTCGCGCGACGATGAACCATCCCGGAGAGGCTGCGCGCAGGGATCGCGCCGGCCGTCGGAAAGGACTCCGTCATGCACGAATCGTCGCCGGTCGAGCGGATCGCCGTCATCGGGCTGGGCAAACTGGGTTCGCCGATCGCCGCGTGCCTTGCCGCCGCGGGCTACACCGTCATCGGGGTGGACGCCGACCCGGCCAAGGTCGAGGCGATCAACTCCGGCCGCGCCCCCGTGCGCGAGACCGATCTTGACGCCATGATCACCCGAGGAGAAGGGCGGCTGAGCGCGACGACGGAGATCGACCGGGCCGTCGAGGAGGCGGATGCGACGTTCATCATGGTGCCCACGCCGAGCGATCCGGACGGACGCTTCTCGCTGAAGTCCGTCCTTGCCGCCGTGCGCGCCGCGGGTCGGGCGCTGCGCGCGCGTCGCGGCTACCACCTTGTGAGCGTGTGCAGCACCGTCATGCCTGGCGCCACCGGCGGGGAGATCCGCGAAGCGCTGCAACTCGCCTCGGGCCGGCGCATCGGTGAGTCGCTCGGCCTGTGCTACAGCCCGGAGTTCATCGCGCTGGGCAGCGTGATCCGCGACTATCTTCATCCCGACATGGTGCTCATCGGCGAGTCGGACCGCCGCGCGGGCGATGCGCTCGAACGCATCTACCGCACGGTGTGCCGCAACGAGCCGATGGTGCAGCGCATGAGTTTCATCAATGCCGAACTGACGAAGATCGCGGTGAACTCGTACATCACGACGAAGATCACCTTTGCGAACATGATCGCGGGGATCTGCCAGCACCTGCCCGGCGCGGACGTGGACGTGGTGACGGGGGCGCTGGGGTGCGACAGCCGCATCGGCCGCAAGTATCTCAAGGGGGCGGTGGGCTACGGCGGGCCGTGCTTCCCGCGCGACAACGTCGCGCTGGCGCGGGCGGCGGACCTCGCCGCCGCCGGCGCCGACCTGGCGCGCACCGTCGATGCCGTCAACCGGCAGGAAGTGCGGCGGCTGGCCGACCTCGTGCGCACCCATCTCACCGATTCACAGCACACCGTCGGCGTGCTCGGACTCTCCTACAAGCCGCACACCGACGTGATCGAGCAGTCGCAGGGACTGCTTCTCACGCAACTGCTCGCGTCCGAGGGCGTGCCGGTCATCGCGCACGATCCGGCGGCGCTCGAGAATGCGCGCGGCGTGCTGGGCGATGATGTGCGCTTCGCGGCGACGCTGGAAGCGTGTGTCGAGGCGGCGGATGTGCTGGTGATCGCGACGCCCTGGCCTCAATACGCCGGCTTGACGCTGTCGATGCTCAGCGGCGCAGGCCGCCGCCGCCGCGTCATCGACTGCTGGCGCTGCATCGAGGATCCCGTCCTGCGCGAAAGCGCCGACTACATCGCCATCGGTCTCGGCCCGCGCGAGACGGCGGCCGACGTCGAAATCCGCGTCAATGCGGCGTCGCTGCAGGTGGCGTGAGCGCCCTGAACCTGGTCAGCGGCGGCG
The DNA here is from genome assembly GCA_011525805.1 of Vicinamibacteraceae bacterium. Classification (GTDB taxonomy): domain Bacteria; phylum Planctomycetota; class Phycisphaerae; order Phycisphaerales; family UBA5793; genus UBA5793. The sequence continues at coordinate 80,819 of WYBR01000090.1, read as the reverse complement.
CGATGGTCTCGGAGCGGCGTTCCCGCGTTCGGTTAGCCGCGACGCGAGGGCTTCGGAGCGGAGCGCGGTTGGGCGTGGCCGCGCTTGTGGCGTACGGCAACCGCGCCGCACACGCCTCGCTCCCCTGCGCAGAGCCTTCGCGTCGCGGCTAACCGGCAAGGCAGAAAGTCGCCGCGTTCACGCCGCGACGGTGCGGCGGCGCTGCGCCGGGCGCAGCGTCTTCGCCACTTCGCCCTCGATCCACTCATAGGTCGTCGCGAGGCCTTCTTCGAGGTCGATCGTCGGCTCCCAACCAAGAACTTCCCGCAGTTTCGAGTTGTCCGAATTGCGGCCGCGAACGCCCATCGGGCCACTAATGTGGCGGATACGGATGTCGATGCCTGCAATTCTGGCGATGAGATGCGCCAGGTCGTTGATGGAGATGAGCCGGTCGGAACCGAGGTTGAGCGGCTCGGCACAGTCGGACTCCATGATGCGCACGATGCCCTGCACGCAGTCGTCGATGTAGCAGAAGGAGCGAGTCTGCTCGCCATCGCCCCAGACTTCGATCTCGTGTTGGCCGGTGAGTTTGGCGCGGGCGATCTTGCGGCACAGCGCGGCCGGGGCCTTCTCGCGCCCGCCATCCCACGTGCCGTTGGGGCCGTAGATGTTGTGGAACCGCGCCATGCGCGTCGGCAGGCCGTAGTCGCCGCTGTAGTGCTCGCAGAGTGTCTCAGTGGTCAGTTTCTCCCAGCCGTAGGCGTCCTGCGGCTGCGCGGGATAGGCGTCCGCCTCCTTGAGCGGCGTGACGTTCGTCTCCGTCTGGCGGTACTCGGGATAGACGCACGCGGACGAGGTGTAGAAGTAGCGCGACACGCCGTTGACGCGCGCGGCCTCGATGGTGTGCAGGTTGATGAGCAGGTTGTTGTGGAGGATTTCGGCGTGGTGGCAGGAGATGAAGCCCATGCCACCCATGTCCGCCGCGAGGGCGTAGACCTCGTCCACGTCGCGCGTCGCCGCGAGGCAGTCCTCCCACCGCCGCAGGTCGCAGATGTGAAACTCATCCGCGTCGGTTCGCGTGAACTCGGGGTGCTTGAGATCAGCCCCGCGCACCCAGTGGCCGCGGGCGCGGAGGAACGTGACGAGATGGTGGCCGATGAATCCGCCGGCTCCCGTGACGAGGATGCGCGACATGGTGTGGCTCCGGGTCTTCTGAATGAGGTCATGGCGGGGTCAGCCCGCCGCATGTGTTATCGGCAATCGCGGGGAGTGACGTGTGAAATCACGGGCGCGGGCAACTCGTTTAGCCGCGACCCGTAGGCTCTGCGCAGGGGAGCGAGCCGACGGGCGAGCGCTAGCCGCCCCGAAACTGCATCCACCCCCCATCCGCGGCCGATAACAGACCCCAATGGCCCCCTCCGCCACCACGCAGAGCAAGATTCTCAGCCTGCCCACGCTGCTCGCCCGATGCCGGGAAGCGCGCGAGCAGGGGCGGCAGATCGTCCACTGCCACGGCTGCTTCGACCTCGTGCATCCCGGGCACGTGCGGCATCTTGAGTTCGCCGCGCGCCTCGGCGACCTCCTCCTCGTCACCATCTCCGGCGACGGGATGATCGACAAGGGCACCGGCCGGCCGCTCATCCCCGAACGCCTCCGCGCCGAGAACCTCGCCGCACTCAACTGCGTGGACTGGGTCTACATCGATCCGCATCCGACGGCGCTGCAAGTCATCAACCAGGTCAAGCCCGACGTCTACCTCAAGGGGCGCGAGTACGAAAGCAACCGCGACCCGCGCTTCCTCGCCGAGCGCGAGGCGGTCGAGGCCAACGGCGGGCGTGTGGTCTTTTCCAGCGGCGACATCGTCTTCTCATCGAGCGCCCTCATCGCGGCGCTCACCGACAACCATGATCCGATCGACCGGGCGCTGGAGCACCTCGGCGAGAGCAACGACCTGCGCCCCTCAACACTCGAGGGAATCGTCGATGAGTTCGCCGGCAAACGGATCATTGTCATCGGCGAGCCGATCATCGATCGCTACGTGTATTGTGAGCGGCCGGAGGTCGCGTCGGAAAGTCCGGTGATGACGCTGCGGCCGGTGCAGAGCCAGACGTTTGACGGCGGGGCGGCGATCATCTGCCGGCACCTCGCGTCGCTCGGCGCGCGGGCGCAACTTGTCACGGCCCTGCCGCCGCGCGACGATGCGGCGGTGCTGCTCGTCGAGCGCCTCCGCGCGCAGGATATCGAGGTGCGGCACGTCGAATGCGACACGCCGGTGACGGAAAAGCAGCGCTTCCTCGTGGGCTGTCAGAAGGTCATGAAGGTCGATCTCGGGCGCACGATGACGATCGACGAGCGCGGCCGCGGCGCGTTCGTAAGACTCGCGGTTGACGCCGCGAGCGATGAAGGCGGGGCGGACGGGGTGATCTTCGCCGACTTCGGGCAGGGGCTGCTCACGCCGGCGACGCTCGACCGCCTCATTGACCAGTTGCGGCCGCGGGTGCGCATCCTGTCCGGCGACGTGTCGGGCAAGCGCGCCAGTCTGCTGCGCCTGCGGCAACTCGATCTCGTCTGCCCGACGGAGATCGAGTTGCGCGAGGCGATGAGCGACTTCGCCGAGGGGCTCGGGGCGGTCGTGTGGCGCTGGCTCGAACGAACCAGGGTGCAGTCGGCGCTGGTGACGATGGGCGCGGAAGGGGTTATCGCGTTTTCGCGCCGCGGCGGCTCGCAGCCGCGGCTGGCCGACCTGCCGGCGCGCCTCAGGAGTGATCACATTCCCGGCCTCGGGCCGATCGGCATCGACCCGCTGGGGTGCGGCGATGCGCTGCTCTCGACGGCGACGCTGGGGCTGACCGCCGGCGCGGACCTCGTGCAGGCGGGCTACCTCGGCAGCCTCGCCGCCTCGATCGAATCGCGTCAACTGGGCAACATCCCCATTGGCGCCGCCGGCCTGCGCGCCGAGTGGCAGCGCCTCGCGGCGCGGCACCTGCTCATTGCGTCGGCGGTGTGAGCCGCTTGCGGCTTCGCGAATCTCTGCGCTCCAGCGCGCTCCCCTTCGCAGAGCCTTCGGGTCGCGGCTAACCGTCAATCGCGCGCATATGCTGGTTTCTCGTCCGATGTCGCTCCTGCCACGAACTAAGGGAGAACCCATGCTCGCCGATCCGCGTTACGCCCGACTCGCCGATCTCCTGATCAACTTCTCGACCGACCTCCAGAAGGGCGAGCACCTTCTCATCGAAGCCTTCGACCTGCCCGAGGAGATGGTCATCGCCTGCATCCGCGCCGCTCGCCGGCGCGGCGGGCATCCGCACGTGGCCATCCGCAACGGACGCATCATGCGCGAACTCAATCGCGCGGCGGGTGATGACCAACTCTCCACCTGGGCGGCATACGACCGCGGCCGCATGGAGAAGATGCAGGCCTACCTCGGCCTGCGCGGCTCGCTCAACGTCAGCGAGGCGAGCGACATCGCCGACGAGCAGATGAAGAAGGTCGGCCGCCTCTACGCCAAGCCCGTCCATTTCGACCAGCGCGTCAACCACACCCGCTGGTGCGTCCTGCGCTGGCCCACGCCGAGCATGGCCCAACTCGCGCAGATGAGCACCGAGCAGTTCGAAGACTTCTACTTCGACGTCTGCACGCTCGACTACTCGCGCATGGAGTCGGCGTGCGGCAAACTGCGCGACCGCATGAACCGCACCGACAAGGTGCACCTCAAAGGGCCGGGCGAGACGGACCTGACGTTTTCCATCAAGGGCATTCCCGCCATCCCCTGCTGCGGGCGGCGCAACATTCCCGACGGCGAGTGCTACACCGCGCCGGTGCGCGAGAGCGTCAATGGCGTCATCGCCTTCAACTGTCCGACGCTCTACAACGGCATCACCTTCGAGAACATCCGCCTGACGTTCAAGGACGGCAAGGTCGTGGACGCGAAGGCGGGCGACCGGACCGACAAACTCAACTCCATCCTCGACACCGACGCCGGCAGCCGCTACGTCGGCGAGTTCGCCATCGGCTTCAATCCCTACATCCTGCATCCCATGAAGGACACCCTCTTTGACGAGAAGATCTCCGGCTCGATCCACTTCACTCCGGGGCGCTGCTACGAGGAGGCGAGCAACGGCAATGAGTCGGAGATTCACTGGGACATGGTGATGATCCAGCGGCCGGATTACGGCGGCGGCACCATCGCCTTCGACGGCGAAGTCATCCGCCGCGACGGGATGTTTGTCGTGGATGATCTGAAGGGGTTGAATCCGGAGTCGCTCAAGGGGTGAGGCGGCTGCGAGCGTCGGGTGGCATGGCGTCGCGCTTCGCGTCGCTATGCCCGGCAGGCAGCCGTGTGGAATGCATGCTGAGAATCGGTGACGCGAGATTCGACATTCGAGATTCACCATTGACCGACGCGCCGCTCCAAGCCCCAGAGAAGACACCGATGTCGCGGCCTGGCCCGCCGCGGGTCGTCGTCGTGAAGTCGGCCGTCTCAACGACCTTTTCATACGCCAACGGAATCATCGTCGGCGTGCGCATGATCATCTTGGCTCCGGCCGTCGTGTCGGCGATCTTCATTCTGGCCGGGCTGGCGAGGGAGAGGGGCCTTTCCTCCGGGATATGGCTGGCGCTGGGCATCCAGATCATCGTGTTCGCGGTGGTTTTCGGAATCGTCATCGCACGCTGGCGGCGCGACTGGCGCATCGATCGGAGATTCCACGAAGAGTCGATCAGGCAAGTCGCCGCCCAGGACGAGTCGCATATCGTGCGAGGGGCGCTGCTGGAAGTCGGTGGACTCTGCCGGCTGCACTGGTGTACTCTCCGACCGCTGCCCGAGTGGCGAGGCCGGCTCCAGGATTCTCTCCGTCAGGCGGGACTGCCGCCGGCGCTGGTCATTGTCCAGTCAGAGTTGATTGACCGGCTCAATGCCATTCCGGTTGACGGCGCATTCGCCGAGCCGGAGCGCCTGCTGACGGAAATGCCGCGTCGATCGGGCACGTTCTGGTTTCTGATCGTCCTGCTCGTGTACGCCGTGTGGGTCCTCGTAAATGCCGCGTTGCGCGGCGACTGGGTCATCTCCGCGATCATGGCAGCCGCGGGCCTGGCCGTGGCGATCCAGTTGCTCAAGTCGTGGGGCATTCATGTGGCGCAGGCGGGTGCCCCCGTCGTGGGAATGGGCGTCTTCTCAGATCGCAAGGGAAGGCGCTGGACAGTCCGCGATTCCGTCGCGTATCTCTATCCGTGGAAGGCCGGGTTTCAATCCTCCATCTTCCTCGCGCTGCTCGGCCCCGATGGCTACCACGCCATGCAGTTTCACGGCCCCGACGACCCCGCCCTGCGCATGTTCTGGCAGCGCTGGATGCACCCGCATCCGCGGCCGGATCTGGTGTAGAGGCCATCGCCGGTCGGTACAATGCTGGCGTGATGATCGACGCAACGGCTCCGGAATCCGATCACCAGGCTCATCAGTCGCCAGTCGGGCCGCCGCCGATTGTGGTCGTCGAGTCGCCGGCTGGCTCGTGGTCGCTCGCCTATGGGGTGGAGATCATGCGGCTGACGCGATCGTTCGTGGTGGTGATGTGCATGATCGTCGGAGCCATGATCCTGTTCGAGTCGTTCGTGGACCTCGGCGCTTCGTCCTACTTCTGGCCGGTGGTTCTGACCGGAGCGCTCATCTGCTCGCTGCTGTCCGGCCCGGGCATTGTTCGCCGAATGAGGTGGCGGCGCGATGCACTCATGCGGTACGCCTCGAGAAGCAGTGGCGGCACGGCTGATCCTGCTGCGATCGTGCAAGGCGCCTTCGCCACGATCGGCGGATTGTGCCGGTATTCGTGGATGACGAATCTTCCCAGGCGACATGGACGTGGGGAGTTTCAGCAGTTCCTTGCGGACGAAGGAGTTCCATCCGCCATCACGATCGTCGATGCTTCGATCATCGACGCGGTCCGATCGATTGAGCGACCTGCCGTCTTTGTCGAACCTGAGCCGTTTCGCCAGTTGCTGGAGGCGAGATCCTGGCGCCTGATGTGCTGGGTACTGATTACGCTTCTGTTCACTTGGCATCTATTTAGTTCCCTCGCACAAAGTGACTGGATCGGCGTCGCCATCTCCGCACCTCTCGCGTGGATGTTTGGAACGACTGCGCTCGAGGCATTCGGCGTTTCTCTTTACGAGTCCAGCACACCCATCATGGGCATGGGAGTCTTCATTGACGCACGCAACCGGCGCTGGAGCGTGCTGGACTCCTGCGCCTATTTCTACCGGATAGGATCGGCCCGTGCCGCGACATTTGTTGTGGAACTGATCGGCCCGGCCGGGTTGCACACCATGTACTTTCGCGGCGCTGACGATCCCGCGTTCATGATGTTCTGGCAGCGCTGGATGCACCCGCATCCGCGGCCGGACCTGGTGTAGCGGATGATTACCGCGCGATCGTGAATCGGATGCAGCGCACATTGCCGGGCCGAAGCGCCAGCGAGGACGAAAGGAAGTGAAGGTGCGTGGCCTTCCTGGCCGCGCTGACGCTTCGGGCTCGTTTCGGACGCGGCATTCGCGTCGCTGCTCTCCGCAGCCCTTGCTGGCGCTTCGGGCTCGCTTCGGGTGACGATGCGCGTTCGGCGCGTCGATGGCGCGAACGCGGCAAAGACCCTCCCTCACGGTCGGGGCTCGGTTCATCGCTTCGCGGTGCTCGGAACCGAGCCCCACGCGTAGGCACGGGTGTTGGACGTGCGCGTGGGGAGCGACGAGTGGTGGAAAGCCAAACTGTCAGCGCGACGGGCGCTGAGTCGTTCGGCGAAGACCCTCCCTCACCCTCCGACCAGGCTCACGGCCGTCCGGCGGTCGGGGCTCGGTTCATCGCTTCGCGGCGCTCGGATCACTTCGCCGGCTTGACGTCGAAGCGCGACAACTCCTGCTGTTTCGCGAACTCGCCGGTGATCATCACTTCGCCCTGCTGCTTGTCGCGGCCGTGGGTGCTGAGCCAGCGCTGGCCCCGCGCGTAGAGTTCGCCGAAGTCATCGGGCGACATCTCGCGCGCTTCGTACTGCGCCCGCGCGATGGGGATGAGGCGAAAGAGCGGCTCGCCCTTTTCGATCACCACCTCATCGATCTTCGACTCTTCGATGCGAGGCAGTTCGATCACGCCGTGCCACGGGTGGGCCGGGAAGTACCAGTCGCATTCGATGAGCGCTTCGATGACCGACCAGGCGCGATGCGGGGTCGAAGCGTGCGTCGCCGGAACGGACTTGATGAGCAGCATCTCTTCCGGTTCGGTGCGCAGGTACAGAAACGTACTGACTTTCACCTGATGGCGGATCTGCGCGTAGACCTCATCGCTGATGACGTGCGGGCGCTGCTGGCCCTTCTCCCAGAACCAAGCGTTGAGTTGCGGATGCGGGATCACGCCGCCGGTGAACTCGACATCGGATTCCACTTCGACGGCCTCTTCAATGTCCCAGCGGCCCTTCCCATCGCGGAGGAAGCGCATGGTGAAGGGGTTGATCACATCCCAGCCGAAGGCGTTGGCGGCGCGGATGGGCGGGCAGTGCTCGGGCCAGCCGCTGCCCTGGGCGCGCTTGACGTACGTCGGTCGGGCGGGACGCGGGTGCGGCAGGTCGGCGTGGAATCGAAAGTAGTCGAGCATGGGGTGATTGTAGAGGTGCTTGATGCGCGCAAGCAGAAGCCCACGTTCATTGAACGTGGGCTTCGGCGCGTGCGAGCGAAAAGTTGAATCAATCAGCGATCAGAGTTGGATCTTGTCGGTGCCGAGGGCGCCGTGCTCGTCCATTCCGCCGCGGCGCGGACCGGCGTGCGGCGCGGCGTCGCGCTTGCCGTGGCCCGGCTCGGGCTGGCCGCTGGCGTCGCCCCACTGCGCCCGCTTGAGCGAGAGGCCGATCTTGCGGTCGTCGGTGTCGACGCGGAGGATCTTGACCTCGACCTCTTCGCCCTGCTTGACGACGTCCTGGGGGTTCTCGACCTTCTGGTCGGAAAGTTCGGAGATGTGCAGCAGCCCCTCGAGGTCTTCTTCGAGTTCGACGAAGACGCCGAAGTTGGTGATCTTGGTGACCTTGCCCTTGACGACCATTCCGGGCTGGTAGGCGTTGGGGATGGCGCTGATCCACGGGTCTTCGGTGAGTTGCTTCATGCCCAGCGCGACGCGCTGCTTCTCCTGGTCCACTTCGAGGACGACGCACTTGAGCGTGTCGCCCTTCTTGAAGATTTCGTTGGGATGGGCGATCTTCTTGGTCCAGGAGATGTCCGAGACGTGCAGCAGGCCGTCGATGCCCGGTTCGATCTCGACGAAGGCGCCGTAGTTGGCGAGGTTGCGGACCTTGCCTTCGACGATCGTGCCCACCGGGTATTTCTGCGACATGATCTCCCACGGGTTCACCTGGAGTTGCTTGATGCCCAGGGAGATCTCCTGCTTGTTCTTGTTGATGTTGAGGACGACCACGTCGATCTCCTCGCCCACCGAGAGCAGTTCGCTCGGATGGTTGATGCGCTTGGTCCAGGACATTTCGGAAATGTGGACCAGCCCTTCGATGCCGTCTTCGAGTTTGACGAAGGCGCCGTAGGAGACGATGTTGACGACGGCGCCCTTGACCTTGCTGTTGAGGGGGTAGCGGTCCTCGATGTCGTCCCAGGGCGAGGCTTCCATCTGCTTGAGGCCCAGGGCGATCTTCTCTTTCTCGCGGTCGATGGAGAGGACCTTGACCTCGAGTTGCTGGTCGATGGAGACGAGTTCGCTCGGGTGGTTGATGCGTCCCCAGGACATGTCGGTGATGTGGAGCAGTCCGTCGATCCCGCCGAGGTCGATGAAGACGCCGAAGTCGGCGATGTTCTTGACGACGCCCTTGACGATGTCTCCCTCGGTGAGGCTGGCGAGCAGGCGGTCGCGCGCCTCGCCGCGCTCCTCCTCGATGAGTTTGCGGCGGCTGATGACGATGTTGCGCCGCTGCTCGTCGATCTTGAGGACTTTGGCGCGGATCGTCTTGCCGAGGAAGTCCTTGATGTCGTTGGGCCGGCGCACGTCCACCTGCGAGGCGGGAAGGAAGACGGGAACGCCGATGTCCACCAGCAGGCCGCCCTTGATCTGGCGGAGCACCTTGCCCTCCACGATGTCGCCTTCCTTGGTCCGTTCGAGGGTGGTCTCCCAGCCGCGAATGCGGTCGGCCTTGCGCTTGGAGAGGACGACGAGGCCGTCTTCGCCTTCGATGGATTCGAGGAGGACCTCGACCTGCTTGCCGACTTGGACTTCCTCGGGGTCGTCGAACTCGGTCTTGGGGACGAGGCCTTCGGACTTCAGCCCGATCTCGACGACGACGTTGTCGCCGGCGAGGCCGACGATTCGGCCCTTGAGGATGGAGCCCGGGGTGAGGTCCGAGAACTGCTCCGCGAGCAGAGTATCCATGTCGAACCCGCCGGCATCTGCGCCGAAGGCCCTGTCCAGCATGGACTTGGTCTCAGCGTCCGAGAGCGCCAGATCCCCGATGAGGTTGTGATCTACCATGAGGGTACCGTTTCCGCACAAAGCGTATCAAAGTGGTGGTCCGGGAGTGAAAGCGGCCTGAGCCACAAACTCAGGTGAAACCGCACTCTACGGACAATCGAATAGCATAGCGCCGCCGAGACCCGGCGTCACGGGCGCCGGCGGCATCGTCGCCGTCATGGAGCGCAGGGTGTCCGTCCTTTTCCTGCTCCCCGATCCGGGGAGCGGGGCGGACCAAGATGGGCAGGCGGCGCCAAGTCGGGGCTGGAGACGGAAGATCGTGCAAAAACCGCGTGTCGGCGCTTCCATTCCGGGCATCATGGTGCATAATGTGTACCGAGGGGAAATTCTCGCGACTCGGCGATCCTCGCACAAAGCAGCCTCTGCTCGCGGCGGTGTTGCCGGTTCCGGCGTTGTCAGCGCGCGACGCATTCCTGTTCCAGGCTGCGCTGAGTCGCGGGATTGGGAGAGAAGGTCTTGACCGGCCTGGGATCAATTCAACTTTCCGCCGCCGTGGCTGCGGCCGCGTGCTTGCTGTGTCCGCTTGTCGGCCGGCTGATTCTCAAATGGCAGGAGCCGTCGGGCTGGCGGCGCCCTCTGCACCCGGCGCTGGTCATCCTCACGCTCTGCGTGATCGCGGTGGGCATCATGGTGTTCGGCTGGGCGGGCACCTTCGCCCGCGCCGACGCCGTGTTCGTGGCGATCATCAGCCTGGCGCTGGGCTTCGGTCTGACGGGTGAGCGCTTCGCCGCCCGCCGCGCCGTCAAGGTCTTCGTGCAGATCGCGCTGGCGGGCCTCATCGCCCTCGCGGGCATTCACCTGCCGATTACGGGCGGCGCCTATCCGATCATGGACGGGCTGGCGACCGTGCTGCTCATCGTCGGCCTGCTCAACTTGCTCGTGGTGCTCAACTTCCTCGACGGACTCGCCTCGCTGGTCGTCTTCATTCTCTCCTCCTGCGCCGCGATCATTCTCAATCTCGCCGTCGGCAGCGATCAACTCGGCGACCCAGCCGGCGTGGTCTTTGCGCTTTCGCTGTGCGGCCTGAGCCTGTGGTTCTTCATCTACTCGCGCCCGAGTTCGAAGGCGTACATGGGGGACTACGGCACGCTGATGCTCAACATCGGCCTGGCGCTGCTGGTGATCCGCATCGGCGTGGTGCGCGACGAGGTGCTGTCGCAGGCCGTCATCGGAAACCCCGCCCTCCTGCTGCCGCTGCTGCTGACCATTCCGCTGCTGCTGGCGAGCATCCACCGCGAGCAGAAGACGCTCTTTCGCCGCTCCCGGCTGGCGTTGATTCTCATCCTCGCGGGCCACCTGCCTTACATCGTGCCGCTGCTCACGGGACCGCAGAGCCGAATGCTCCTCGCGGCGAGCCTGCTCATCGCCTCGGTCATCCTCTGGACCGGCATGGTGACGCAGGGCCGGATGCTCCGCGGCTGGTCGATGCGCTGCATGGCCGAGCCGATCGCCGACACCCTCTGGATCGCCGCGAGGATTCTGGCGCTGAGCGTGGCGGCGGCGTGGGTGTTCGACATCGGCGTTGTCTCGGTGATCGCTTCCGTCGCCGCGACGAGCGCGCTGCTCATCCTCCAGATCGCCTTCTGGCGGCGAACGATCGAAGCGGAGGAACTGCCCGAGGTGGTCGTGTTCGGACGGCACGAGGACTACCGCAAGGCCCAGTTCATCTTCCTGAATTGTGAAGATCTCTTCGGCCGCCGGCGCGCCCGCCGTTCCCGCATCGGGCTGAACTCCAAGCACCTGCGCAGCGAGGTGATCGCGGAACTCAAGGCGGGGCACACCTGCCTCATTCTCGCCAAGTCCGCCCGGTCGTCCCTGCTCGGCCTCCAGAGTTACGAAGACCTCATCTTCGCGAGCGACTGCCTCCTGCTGCGCCACCTCGATGAGACGATCCGCCCGCGGCGCATCCCGCCCGTGGGAGAGATGTTCATGGACCTGGCGCACCGCCTGGCCGCGCTCGCGGCCATTTGCTTCCTCGCGCCGATCGGTCTGGTCGTGGCGGCGCTGATCCGGCTCGAGGACGGCGGTCCGGTCTTCTTCCGCCAGCGGCGCCTCGGGCACCGCGGCCGGCGCTTCACCGTCTACAAGTTCCGCTCGATGCGCGTCGATGCGCCGAAGTACGGCGTGAGCCCGACAACGAGCGCCGACGTCCGCGTCACCCGCGTCGGCCGCCTCATACGCCGCCTGAGCATCGACGAGTTGCCGCAACTCATCAACGTGCTGCGCGGCGACATGCGGCTCGTCGGTCCGAGGCCGGAGATGCCCTTCATCTGCTCTCGCTATACGCCGCACCAGCGCCAGCGCCTGCTCGTGCCGCCAGGCCTGACCGGCCTGTGGCAAATCAGCCCGCACCGTAACGCACCGATCCACGATCACGTCGAGTACGACCTCGCCTACGCCCAGGCCCGCGGCCCGATCCTCGACGCCGCCGTCATCATCGCCACCGTCCTCAGCGCCCTCAAGAGCGGCTTCTAGGCCGACGATTTCGTCGCGGCCCGAGTCCTACCGATCCATGAAGAGCGTCCACGCCGGCGGGCTGACTTCGCAGGCGGCACCGTCGATGGTCTGATGCCTCGGTCCCTCGATGCCTTTATCCCTTGATGCCTCGATGCCTTGATGCCTCTCTTCGTGCCTTCGTGACTTTGTGGTGAAGATCCGCTTGCTCACACGCGCGGCTCGTTACTCGAATCTGAACACCACCAACTGGCTGATGGCGCACTCGTTCTGGACCACGGCCTGGAAGAGGATGGTCTGGCCGCGCGCGATCGGCGGGACGGTGCGGGTGATGGTGGCGACGCCGTTCTGGTCAGCGATGGCCGTGCCGATGACCGTCGGGCTGTCGAGTTGCAGCGCGTTCTGCTGGAGGTCGCAGCCGGGGATGCGCTCCCCGCCGCCGAATCTTGAGTAGAGGAAGGTCACGCGCGCGCCGGGCGTCGCGTTGGTGACGGTGATAGTGTTGGCCACACCCGCAGTGCCGGGTGAGGGCGCGCCGAGAGACATGGTCGGGGTGACCGGCGAGAGCAGGAAGGCATACGGCGTCAACGGATGTCCGTTGATGATGCCGTAGGCGACGACCTGCCCCGCGTCATTGACGCCTTGAGAGACCTGGAGGCGCCAGCTCTCCCGCAGTCTCGGCGGCGAGAGGTCAATCAGGAGTCTCATGGGTTCGCCGGGATTGCGGATGAACGCCTGAGGATTCAGACCGGAACTCCCGACCCATCCGACCACCTGGCCGACGTTGTTGATGCCCCAGGCAGAACTGCTCTGGCCGTATCCGGGTGTGTGAAGATCGATGATCTGGCGATCGATCCAGATGCAGGCGTGCGTATCTTCCCGCTGCGTCTTGGACTGCCCGACGATCTGGCCAAGTTCGTTGATGGCGAGCGCCGCGCTCGGACTCCTGCCGAGGTCGGGCAGGTTGATGGGAACATCGTTCTCCCAGAGGATGGGACGCTGGTAGAGATTGTCCGTCGTCCACAACGTCCCGACGATCTGCCTCTGATCGTTGATGTCATACGCCTCGCCGGAGCGCCGTCCAATATTGGCCAAAGCGCGCATGACACCGTTCTCCCAGATGAACGGTTCGCCAACGCCACTTTTGGGATCGTAGTCCGCCGCTCCAACGATCTGTCCAAGGTTGTTGATCGCCTCGGCCTCGCTATCCACGCCCCCAAGTGTGCCAAGGTCGATGATCTGGCCGCTTCGCCAGAGGACCGCGCGGTGACGGAACGCGCTCCCGCCGGGTTCGTGGTTGGCCCATCCAACCAGATCGCCCAGTTCGTTGATGTCGTCGGCGTGGCTGTTGTCTCCTCCCAGTGTCCCCAGATCGTTCACCGAGCCGTCCAGGTTCCACATTGCGGCGTGATACGAGCTCGGCCCGACAGCGGCGAGCCCCGCCACACGGCCGGAGGAGTCGATGCCAAGGGCCGAGTTGAACTGCTCACCGGGCGCGATCGACTCCAGATTGAACAGCGCATAGCGATAGTCCGGCTGTGCGAGCGCCGATTGGAAAGAGCACAGCAGAACGCACAGTGCGAGGATGTTCGGCCTGCACGATCGCTCGCCGTCGTGAATGTTCCTGTTGGTCATGGCATTTCGCCTCTCGATTTGCAAAGGCGCTGGCGGGCGCTTCGGCCCGCCAGCGCAGTGAGTTGCACTGCCTTCAGTTGCAGTCAGGGCAGGTCACGGAGTGGGGACACGTCGAGTAGTGCGGTGAGAACGGATCGAGGTTGTAGCTGCCGTTGGACACCTCAGTCTGCAGAGCGCCCTTGAGCGGGGTGAACCGATCATCATCGAGGATGAAGACATCGCTCCCTCCCCGCAGTTCGGTGGCGCGCAACGCTGCGATGTTGAACGGATTGCGGTTCGACGGAGATCCGGGATCGTACTGGATTGAGGGTCCGTAGCAGACGGCGGTGAACGCGGCATCGGAGAAGTAGCCGAGAACCGTGCCCAATCCCAGACTGCCGCTGAACTGACCGTCCTCCCAGTCCGCGACGAAGGTCTCCCAGGGATCTTCCGGGTCATCCTGAGGTGACTCCCCGAAGAAGTACTTGTCGTACTCAATCTGCTTCGCGTCGTCGTTGTTTGTCCACCAGATGTGATCGAAGTCCGCCCTCGGCCCCCATTCGGTCGCCACCCGGTAGATCGGGACATCCCATGGCGGACTCGTGTACGACCCCGTGCCCGTGAGCTTCTGCACAGTTTCGAGCACATCGGCCACCGCCTCGTAGTGCGCATGGAGCGAGAAGCACATCTGCGAGCGGTTGCACAGATCGCTGACTTCGGTCACCAGAGAGCAGAATGCGGGCTCAGTTCCGCAGGAGTATCCGCCTCGAACGATCGAGCTCGGAATGCCCGGCCCGACCATGCGCAGCGGCCGGCCGGCCAGCGCTGAGCCCTCCAGCGCCGCCCACATCTGCTCTTCAATCCACGTGATCACCTTGTCGGCAGCGACCTGACGACAGGTGTTGCTGCCCAGTTGACCGAAGGTCTTCGCCGGGCCCGACCACGTGCAGCCCGTGCCAAGTTCATCGTCGCGGAACTTGTACTGCCCGGCTCCTCCGAACGATTCATTGCCCCATTGGAGGTAGTCGATGCAGTGGGCGAAGCGGTACGCGAACGTGTGCAGGTCTTCGAGCGCCTCGGTCTTGATGTCAGGGTCTGAAGGATCGGGCAATCCGTCATAGTCGTCCCAGCCCTCTTCATCGCCGAACAGCGATCGCACGAAGAGAATGATCTCTCTCTGATCGTCGCTGCCAGGAGGATCGGAGCCGGCGCCCCAGGCATTCAGATCGTCGGTGAGGTCTTCACACTGGCTGCATTCTGAGGTGTCCGCAATGATCACCTGATCGACGTAGATCAGTTCCTCGGGCGACTCCGGGCCAAGGGCGCCGCGCGGCTTGACGTTGATACGCTGCCGGATGATCTGCACGCCGCTTACCTGATCCATCTTGGTGGCGGCTCCATCGTATCCGGGACCGTGCAGGCCGCTCCGCATACCGACGGTGGCGCTTGTCTCGGCCCAGTCGATAAGCCAGTTGCCGTTGGCGTCCGCCTCATCTTCGTTGACGATCTCGCGGTAATCCGGGTTGCCGTCGTTGTCCACATCGTAAGGAATGATGAGGCACGGCACGGGGTCGGACCCGCTCGTCGCCTTGTAACTTCCGCCGATCCACAGGTTGTCGTTGATGGCCCGGGCCGAGGCGATCTGGCCCGTGGAATCCGGCATCAGCGCCATGCCGCTGAGGTTGAACGAGACATCGGCGGACTCGTAAACCTGCCAGATCACGGCCCCCGGTGCATCGGTGCGCGTCACCGCCATTTCGCCATGACTGTTGATCCCGCAGACCATCGACTCGGCCCCAAGCGCCGGAAAAGGCGTGGCGAAGGAATAGAAACTGCCCGTGTTGTACCAGTAGGCGGGAATCGGCCCGTCGGGATCGTCGATGACCCAGCCAGCGATGTCACCGTACTGGTTGATCGAGTTCGCGCCGCTCTCATCCCAGCCTTCGGGGTGGATGTCCGTCGTGGTGTTCGACACCCACGAATAGGCGTGAGAGTCGCCGCTGACCATGTGCCAGCCGACGACTTCACCGCTTGCGTTGATGGCTTGCGCGGCGCTGTAGGTGGTGTACGCAGGATTCCACTCGGTCTCATCCGCCTCGATCACGAATGAGTGAGGCTCGTCGGGATCCTTGTACATGCCGATGACGGTCGCACTGGCATTCATGCCGTATGCGGCACTCGGAGTCTCGCTGTCGTAGTAGAAGTCGATGAAGTCGCCGTCTTCCTCCCATGAGGCGGCGCGATCGATCGACTCCGTGGTGTCAAAAAGCGATCCAACGATGACCGGCGGATCGGCGTCGCTGATGGCGTAGGCGATCCCCGAATCAGTGTCAGTCGCGAAATCGAGGATGAGGACCGCGTTTGCAGGATCGGTCGCCATCAGAGCCGGATCGAAGAGGAAGGGGTACGCTTTCCCAGCCGAGCTGTTCCACATCCAGCCGACGGCCTGGTTGCTTTCATTGAGCCCAAGCACCTCACCCTTCGTGTAGCCGCTGGGCAGCGGAACGCGCACCATCACGAAAGGCTTGAAGATCGGCGCGGTCATGGCGTTGACCTCATTCTCCTCAGCGGCGACCGCGTTCCCGGCGGCGGCCGCTGCTTCGACCCCGACCGTCGGTGCGGCCCAACTTCCCTCCGATGCGGCCGCTCCCGCGTGCCACATGGTTTCCCGGCCGCCGCCAGCACAATGGTACTGACGCCGAGCAGGGTGAGACTGGACGATCGCTTTCCGACACGTGAATTGTGGAGTGTCATGGTGACACCTCCTCTGATAGGGCGCGGTGGGCTGCTCCGACGCCACACAGCGCCGGCCATCCACCTGGCTTGTTGACTGCGGGCCATCTCCTTCCTGCGGCGTGATCGCGCCGCGAGACGTGGCTGTGTTCAATGTACCGGCCCTTATGCGCAAGGCGATGGGCAGGCCACAAAATCGGATCAAAAAAATCGAAATAGAGGAATCCACCCTGCCCGCCGGCTAGGCCGCCGGAGCAGCGGCTGGAATCCTCGTTTGCTGAGGCCGAGAGGTCGCTCGACGCGTCTGGGCGACGTAACCTAGAGGCTGCCCCGACTGGGCATTCGGCGTGGAGGTTCATGGGTGGAGCGATGGTCAACCCGGCTCGCGTGCTGCGAACCCGTTCGTACGACTCGATTCTCGGCGTGATCGGGGATACGGCGATGGTCCGTCTGGCGCGGCTGGCGCCGCCCGAGTCGGCGACGGTGTTTCTCAAACTCGAGTTCGCCAACCCGCTCGCCAGCGTCAAGGACCGCATCGGCCTGGCGATGATCGAAGCGGGCGAGCGCGACGGGCGGATCAACCCCGAGACGCACATCATCGAGCCGACCAGCGGCAACACCGGCATCGCCCTCGCCTTCGTCTGCGCCGCCCGCGGCTATCGGCTGACGCTTGCCATGCCCGAGTCGATGAGTCTCGAGCGGCGGGCGATGCTGCGCCACCTCGGCGCTTCGATCGTCCTGACACCGGCTACGCAGGGCATGGGCGGGGCGATCGCGCGGGCCCGTGAACTTGTGGACGCGGACGCCAACGCCTTCATGCCGCAACAGTTCGACAACCCGGCCAACCCCGCGATCCACGAAGCCACCACCGGGCCGGAGATCTGGGAGGATGCCGGCCACCGCATCGACGCCATCGTCGCGGGGGTGGGAACGGGCGGGACGATCACCGGCGTGACGCGCTTCATCCGCCGGCACAATCCCGAATTCAGAGCGATCGCGGTCGAGCCGGCCGATTCGCCGGTGATCTCCGGCGGCAAGCCTGGTCTTCACAAGATCCAGGGCATCGGCGCGGGCTTTGTTCCGCGCAACCTCGACACGACCTTGCTCAACGGGACGCTCACCGTGACGAACGACGAGGCGTTTGAGTGGGCCCGTCGGCTGGCGCGGGAGGAGGGGATCCTCGGCGGCATCAGCACCGGCGCCAACGTGTGTGCGGCCCTGCGCGTCGCGGCCCGGCCGGAGATGCGCGGCCGGCGGATCGTGACCTTCGCGTGCAGTTTTGGCGAGCGCTACCTGAGCACGCCTCTGTTCGCGGGCGAGCGTGAAGCGACTGGTTGAGTCTCGATGCGCCGCGCCGACGCAAAGTGAACAGCGCCCCGGAACAGGGTCCGGGGCGCTGCGGTTCGTGGTGCACTGCTCAGCCGGCAGCGCCCGAAGGCGGGCGCGGCTGGGCTGAGGGGTGCGTCAGTCGTACAGGGCGCTCACGGTCGGCATGACCGGGTCGGGCTCGAGGCGAAGCGTCGTGTCGATGCGGAAGTTCGACTCGGTGCGATGCCGCTCCGCGAAGAAGAAGTCGAGGGTGCAGACCTGGCCGTCGGTCAGGTCGAGGCGGTCGAGTTCGACCATCTGCGACACCTTGCCGTGTACGCCGCCGATGTCGATCACCATTTCGCCGTTGATGAACACCCACACGTCGTCGTCCCCGTAGAAGGAGAAGACCTGCCCCATCCCCTCGCGGTAGGTGAACTGCGTGCGGAGTTCCAGGGTGAAGTGGAAGTTGTGGTCCGGCGTTCCTCCCGAGTTGCCGAGCATCTGCCCGTCGATCGGGAAAAAGGCGGTGTTCTGATACGTGTAGATCGGCATCTCGTCGGTGCCGCCCGACCGGGTGAGCGTGAGCGTGAGCGGCTGACTGAGGTTTATCCCCGGCACGTCGCGGTACCACTGGGCGAAGGAGTCCGCCGAGGTGATGGCGCCGCTGTCGGTGTAGGAACTCAGGCTGCCCGCCTGGTCGCCCTTCGACGGGTCGTACAGCGAGGGGTGAATCGCCTGCCCCGACGAGTTCTTCCACTGGCTGAGGACCTTGCGGCCTCCGCCGACGAAGACGGGCTTGCGCTGCGAGTCCAGCATCGGGCCGACGTTGCCCATGTATTGGCCGAAGCCGTTCACCGGCCGGCGCTCCATGTCAGTATGGCCATTGGCCTTGCTCCGCTCGATGAAGTCGCGGACCACGCCGGTCAGTTCGAGCGTGCTCGGAGGCGGATCAGCCGCCAGGGCCGCGCCGCTCGGCGCGAGAAGGCCCATTCCCACGATCGCGAACAAGGCTTGCTTGCGTTTCATGATTCCCTTCCTTCCAACAACAGATCAGACTGCAAGGCTTTGACGGAGGCCTTCTCAATCCGGCACCCCCCAATGTACAATTCACCCCTGCTCCGTGCCGGCGCGAAGATCAGAAAGGCGGCGAGCGGCGTGAAGCCCTGCCGACCGTAACGCCTGGGGAAGATTCCGACGATTCCTGAAGCCCCGGCGCTGCATCGGACGATCCATTTCCGGACCGGCCCACTACACTTCACTGCACGCCGTGCGGCGCCGGAAAGAGGAGAGTCATGGATACGTTTGTCATCGACGGCGGACGGCGCCTCAAGGGTCGCCTCACCGTCAGCGGGTCCAAGAACGCGTCCCTGCCGATCATGGCCGCGGCCCTGCTCACCGACCAGCCCCTCACCCTCCACGACGTGCCGGACCTGCGCGACCTCGCCAACATGCGCGGGTTATTGGGCGAACTCGGCTGCGACGTCCAGTACGAAGGCAACCTCACCCGCCTCCAGGTCGTCGATGAGTCCGCCAGCCACGCGCGCTACGAAATCGTCCGAACCATGCGCGCGAGCATCTGCATACTCGGACCCATGCTCGCGCGGCGCAAGCGGGCGCGGATCTCCATGCCCGGGGGCTGCGCCATCGGCGACCGGCCGGTGGACCTGCACCTGCGCGGCCTGCGGGCGCTCGGGGCCGATATCCGTCTCGACGGCGGCGACATCATCGCTCAGGCCGACGAACTCACCGGCACGACGATCTTCCTCGGCGGGCCGGCCGGCTCGACGGTTCTCGGGACCGCCAACGTCATGTCCGCCGCCACGCTGGCGCGGGGCACGACGGTCATCGAGTGCGCCGCTTGCGAACCCGAGATCGTCAACCTCGCCGAGACCCTCACCGCCATGGGCGCGCGCATCGAGGGCGCCGGCACGCCGCGCATCACCATCCACGGCGTGCGAGAACTCGGCCCCGCCGAAGTCCGCATCATGCCCGACCGCATCGAGGCGGGCACCTACATGCTCGCCTCCGCCATCACCAACGGCCAGGTGACGATCGACAACTGCCCCCTCGACGCGCTCCTCGCCCTGCTCGACCGCCTCGACGAGGTCGGCGTCGGTGTGACGCGCACCGATCGTGCGCAGGGGGCCGACCGCTGCACTGTGATGGTCGAGTCGAGCCGGCGACTCAACCCCGTGCAGGTTACGACGCAGCCGCACCCCGGCTTTCCGACGGACCTCCAGGCGCAGATCATGGCCCTGTTGTGCCTTGCCGACGGCAACAGCATCATCACCGAGCGCATCTACGAGCAGCGCTTCCTGCACGTGGCGGAACTGGGGCGCATGGGCGCCGTTCTGCACCGGCAGGGGCCGACGGTCGTCGTCTCCGGCGTGCCGAAACTCGTCGGCGCGCCGGTGATGGCGAGCGACCTGCGCGCCTCGGCGTGCCTGGTGCTCGCCGGCCTCGCGGCCCAGGGCCGCACCATTATTAACCGCGTCTACCACCTCGATCGCGGCTACCAGCGCATGGAGGAACGGCTCAGACAACTCGGCGCGGCGATCGAGCGCGTCGATGAAGAAGAGGTCGCCGCTGACGCATCCGCGCGCGTCGCCGCGCCGCGCTGACGCTGGCGCTCACTCCTCATCAAACCCGCGATCGACGAGGTCGATGAGGGCATCGAGCATTTCGCGGGCGTCGGGGCCGGCGGCTTCGAGGAGCAGTTCGGTGCCCTTGGTGGCGGCGAGCATCATCATCTGCATGATCGACTTGCCGTCCACCTTCTGGCTCTCGCGGCTGACCGTGAGGCTGGACTGGTAGTTACACGCGGTCTCGACAAAGGACATCGCCGGCCGGGCGTGCAGGCCCAGACGGTTGCGGATGGTCACCCTGGCGGTGGCATTCGTGGGCAAGCGCCGAAGTCTCCGCAAGAGGGCCTGGGGCTTGAGGCTTGGGGCGTGGGGCCAGCCGTCTGGGTCGCCGCTGCTCAACCTCCGGTTCCGAGTCCCAAGTCACAAGCCACAAGTCCTGGAACTCACAACTGCTGGCTGTCCGCTTCGCGAATCAGCGTGATGATGTCGTCCACGGTCGAGACCTGCCGCAGGAAGCGCCGGAAGGTGTCCTGGCTGAGGTTCTGGAAGATGATCTCCATCGCGCGGAGGTGATCCTCGGGCTGGTCGCCAGGGCTGAGCAGGAGGACGACGGAGTAGACCGGCTGGCGGTCGAGGGCGTTGAAGTCCACCCCCTTCGGGCTGACGCCGATCGTCGCAGCCATGCGCTTGACGGAGGGGTGCTTGACGTGGGGGACGGCGACGCCCTTGCCGAAGCCCGTGGAGCCGCGGCGCTCCCGCTCGAGGATGGCCTCGATGATGTCGTCTCGGTGGGCCTTTTCGACGATTCCGGCGCCCAGGAGGGCGTCCACCAGTTCCGCGACAACCTCGTCGCGCGTGACCGCCCCGAGGGAGGGCACCAAGGCCGACTCCACCATGATCTCTTGCAGTTTCATACGCGATTCTACTCCGATCCCGACGCCGGCGAGTCAGCCGGGATGCTTGCGGTTGCGCGTCATCTCTTTGTACTCCGCCAGTTGCCGGCTCAACTTGTCGACGACGCTGTCCAGGCAGGCATGATAGTCCATCGCCCGGTCCCGGCCGATGAACGGATCATGCCGGTCGACGTGGGCGATGATCTCAACCTCAAACTCGCGACCCGGTCGGTCAATGACGACATCGACCTTCTGGATCCGGTCGTAAAACCGCGGAAGGCGCTCGCACTTCCTGAGCGCGTACTCCTCCATGGCGGCGCTGATGTCGAGATGCTTGCCCGTCACCGTGATCTGCATGGGTGAATCCTTAGCACCAATTCGAGGCCTTTGTCAACTGCCGCGGGCGGCAGGCGGCGTCCCCGATCCGCCCCGAAGCGCCGGCGAGACCGAACCGCTTTCCGACGGAAGCGGGGCGATTTCCAGCGCGCCGGCCGTTCCGGGCACGCTTTGGCGGTCCGGCACCAGCACGCCTCCGCTTACCACAAAACGCAGCGCCTCCTCGACCGTAATCCCAACGGGGTAGATCTCGTCGCGAAACACGGTGATCGTGTATCCCGTGAAGGGCGTCGGCGAACTGGGGATGAAGACCGTGACCATCCGCACGGGATCGACCCCCGCCACCCGCGCCACGTCGTTGATCGAGTGCCCGGTGAGGAAGCCGATGGACCAGATCCCCTTGCGGGGATACTCGACGGCCACCACGCGGTCAAACTCGAGCTTCTTCTCGCCGAGCATGAAGTCGACGAGCTGTTTGACGTAGGGATAGACCTGCTTGAAGACGGGCACGCTGGCGACGAGCCGTTCGAGCCGCGCCGCGATCCGCCGGCCGAGAAAACTCCCGAAGATCCGGCCCGCGAGGTAGAAGAGCAGAATTGCCAGGATCAGCCCGATGGCGTCGAGCCACCGGTGCTGGTCCCACCACGCCTTGAACGACCGGGTCCGGATGTCGAAGACGGCCGTGGCGTCGCTCACCTTGGGCAGTTTTTCGAGAGCGCGACGATCGTGCTCCGCCTGCTTCTCCGCCGGAGAGACGTAGTACCAGTCCGGATGGGTCTTCTTCGCCCACTGATCGAGCGCCTCGCCCTCCAGATCGCGCGGCGTGCGGTAGATCAGCGGAATCGCCTTGATCACCGCCAGGCGCGAGATGCTGTTGATCGGCTGCGCGATGCGCGTGTCCACGAACTGGTAGGCGTAGACGACGATCCAGATTGTCAGCACCGAGGGCAGCAGGATCGCCAACCCTCGGAGGAAGAAGACTTTGAAGTCACCGGTGAAGGTGCGGTGGTGCGACTTGTTCATCGTCGTCGGCCAACTCCCTGGCGCGTCGGAGCCGCGCAGCGCCCGATCGGGACAACTGTAGGGGGTCGGCCCGATCCCTGCAGGGGCGCGCCGCCCAACTACCCCAGCGCCTCATCGCAGAACGCGAGAAGCGCCTCCACGTGAGCCTGCAACTGAGGCGAGGGCGCACCATCGATCGGGAACGGGTTGGGAGTGTTGAATACGTGGTCGCCCCCGTCGACAAGGACGAGGCGGCGTCGGACGGCTTCGCCGGCCATCGCCGCGATCTCTTCCGCCTCCCGCGACGGGACGGTCGGATCAACCGTTCCATGCACGATGAGCAGGGGGCAGCGCAGCGCGGCGACGTGGCGGGCGATATCGTGTCCTTGCGGGTCGGCGAGTTGCTCTTCAAGGAACCGCCGGCCGACGCGGAGGTCCTGACCCGTGCGGCCGCTTTTCACCTCGAGATAGCCTCGCTCGAGAATCTGCCGTTTCTGCGACTCGGCGAAGCGCCATGGCCGGCTCGGCGCCGAGGCGGAGATGACGCCTGCGGGAAGCGGTCTGCGGCCGCACATGAACCGCCGGCCGGCGGCGAGCAACACGCCCACGCCGCCGCGGCTGTGTCCCATGACCAGCAGCGGCAGGCCGCCGCCGGGCAACGCTCCGCGGTCAACCGCATCGATCACCGCGTCGATGTCGATGACGTTGTTGTTCCAGGTGCCGAGTTCGAAGAGGTCCGGCCGCTCGAACGTCGCGAAGTTCTCCGTGATGCCGGAGGTCGTGAGGTTGAAGCGGTGGGCGATCAGACCCGCCTCGGCGAAGCGCTGCGCGATGAAGGGGAACAGGCCGTAGTCCTTGTAGCCCATAAAGCCGTGGACGAGGACAATGACGCCGCGCGGCCTCCGGCCTGCGTCGGGAAGGTGCGCGTTGCCGTAGATCGGCAGGTCGCGCCATCCGGGAATCGTCCAGGTCGTGATCGAAGGCATGATCGACGATAGGCGGCGCGGGCCGCAGTTTGGCCGCAACCCGAGGGTCTGGCGCCGGGGAGCGCTCGCGTGCGGCGCTAGACGGCCACGCTCACGACCCCCAGCACGCCGAGCAGGCAACTGATCACGCCGTTGAGGGTGAAGAAAGCGAGTTGGATCCGCGCGGTCGCGCCCCCGGCCGTGACGGCGTGCTCGACGACGAGCAGCGCGGCCACCAGACCGACGCCGGCTGCGAAGAGCGAGTCGAAGCGATGGTCGATGAGCACGACGGCGCCGAGGCAGCCGACGCTGACGGCGTGCAGCGCCCGGCTGACCCACAGCGCGCGGCCGACGCCGAGACGGCTCGGCAGGCTGTGCAACGATTGCTGCCGATCGACCTCGACGTCCTGAAGCGCATAGATGATGTCAAACCCGGCGACCCAGCAGAGCACACTGAGGCTCAGCAGCCAGAGCGCGGGCTGCTGCGCCAGCGCTTCGGGATTGACCGCCAGCGCCGCGGCGAGGGGCGAGATCGCCAGCGACGAACCGAGAAAGAGATGACACATCGCCGTCCACCGCTTCATCCACCCGTAGGCCCCGATCCACGCGAGCACCGGCGCCGAGAGCAGGGTCGGCCACCAGTTGTCAAAGGCGAAACCGAATCCGACGCAGCAGACGATGAAGAGTCCGGCCGACCACAGCAGCGCGAAAAGCGCGTGCCGCAGCGCCACGCGCCCGCTGGGCAGCGCGCGGCCTCGAGTGCGCGGGTTGAGCGCATCAAAATCGCGGTCGACGATGCGATTGGCGAGCATGGCGAACGTGCGGGCGCTGACCATGCAGATGAGAATCAGCACCATCTGCGCCGCGAATCTTCCCCACGACTCGCTCGCTGGCCGGGCCATGAACGACGCGAGTACGGCGAACGGCAGGGCGAAGAGGCTGTGGCTGATCTTGATGTCGCGCGCCAGCGCCGCGACCGGCCCCATCGGCGCTGGTTCGCAGGGCAGCGTCGTCGGACTCGGGGCCGCCGTGTTCATGCGTCTATCGTAGCCGCAACGCCCCATCGCGCGGTCCACCTACTATCCGTGAGTGAGCGCGGGCACGTTCAATCTGCGTCAGCGCCGCCGGGAGCCGGAGTGGATGGATCGTCCCGATCTCGATCCCGCCCTCCACGAGCGGGCGCTGGCGTCGCTGGCGCGCCTCAACCGCTGGGCGGGCGCCGATCGCATGCTCTGGCCGGCGATTCAAGACCTGGCGGCCTCTCTGCCGGAACGGCCGATTCGCGTGCTCGATCTGGCGGCCGGCGCGGGCGACGTGCCGATCGCGCTGTGGCGGCGGGCGAAACGGCACGGGCTCCGCGTCGAGTTCACGGGCGTCGACCTCAGCCCCCGCGCCGTCGATTTCGCTCGGCGGCGGGCGCGGTCGTCCGGCGCCGCCGTTGACTTTCGTCAATGCGATGTGCTCAGCGACGACTTGCCGGGCGGCGGTTGCGACGTCGCCATGTGCTCGCTCTTCCTGCATCACCTCGACGAAACACAGGCGCTGCGACTGCTCGAACGGATGCATGCGGCGTCGAATCGGCTGGTGCTGGTGAGCGATTTGCGTCGCAGCGTCGCGGGACTCTGGCTGACGCACCTTGCAGCACGGCTGCTCACCACCTCGCCGGTTGTGCGCCTCGATGGAGCCCGGTCGGTGCGCGGCGCTTTCACGCTGGACGAAGCCGCATCCCTCGCGCGGCGGGCGGGATGGGCGCCGTTCCGGATCCAGCCGGTTTGGCCCTTTCGCTTTCTCCTTTCGACTGACAGGGGCGTGTCATGAGCGCAGCGCCCGTGCCGACGTCAATCTCGCTCGACGAGGCCCGTTCGCACCGGTGGGAGGCGCTGGTCATCGGCGCGGGTCCGGCGGGGAGCGCGGCGGCGGTGGTCCTGGCGAGGCAAGGACGGCGCGTGCTCGTCGTCGATCGCGCGACCTTTCCTCGCGACAAGGCTTGCGGCTGCTGCCTCGCGCCCGCGGCTGTGCAGGCGCTGGGGGAACTCGGCGCGGGCGATCTGCTCGACCGCCAAGGCGCCGAGCACATGCGCCGACTCGACCTGTGGATGGCGGGTCGCCGCCTGGAGGTTCCGGTCAGCGCGGGGCGCATCTGCTCGCGCCGGGCGCTCGATGCGGCGCTTCTATGCAACGCGATCGCCCACGGCGCCGCTTCCCTGCCCGATTGCATCGCGCGCCTCGGCCGCGCGGAGGATCGGACGCGAGTCGTGCGCCTCCGCTCCGGGGACGATGCGGCCGAAGTGCGCGTGCGCGTTGTCATCGCGGCCGGGGGCCTGGGATTTCCAATCAACGCGCCCGCACCGGACGCGGCGCGGGCCGAGCGGCGCTGGAGCCGCTCGCATCTCGGGGGCGCGGTGATCGTTGCCGCGCGTGGACTGGACCTGCCGGCTCAGACGGTGCGGATGATCGTGGCGGATCGCGGCTACGTCGGATTCGCGCGGGTCGAGGACGGCCGCGTGGCCGTCGGCGGCGCCTTTGACGCCGCGCACGTGCGCGAGTGCGGTGGGCTTGGCCCGGCGGCGGCGCAGATGCTCGAGGAAGCCGGTCAGGACGTTCCTGGCGAGATCGGCGAGGCTCGGTGGCTCGCCGTACCGCACCTGACGCGCCGGCCTCTTCACCCGGCGTCGGAGCGCGTGCTCGCCGCCGGCGATGCGGCGGGGTTCGTCGAGCCGTTCACCGGTGAAGGCATCACTTGGGCCATACGAACCGGCGTCAGCGCCGCGCTGCTCGCGGAGCGCGTCCTGCGTCGCCGCGGCGCGCCGTGGAGCGGCGCCGTCGAGCGCGAGTGGGGGCGCACCCATCGCCGGCTTGTGCGGGCTCAACAGGCGCGCTGCCGGTTGATTGCCGAAGCGCTGCGACACCCGGCCGTCCGCCGCGCCTGCATGGTCGCGGGGGGCTGGGCGCCGACCCTGGCGCGACGCCTGATCCACTCCATGCAGGCGCCGGATGCGATCATCCCGGGCATGGGGTCCGGGCGCGGGGTCGCGCTTCGGGGTGACGCGTGAAGCCCACGATCATCGGTATCGGGCGGTCGGCCCCTCCCGTGGCGCTCGGGCAGGAGGAGGCGCTGCGCCTTGCCGAGCAGTGCTGCGCCGAGTCGGCCGAGGAGGTCGATCGCCTCCGCCGCCTCTTTCACCGAAGCGGCGTGCGGACGCGGCGGTTCGTCGTCGCGCGCCGGCCGAGCGATCCATCAGAGACGCGCGATGCGCCCGGCGGAGCGGACGGCGTCGGGCATGTGCCGGAGGCGGCGGTTCCCTTTTTTCTTCCGCGCGTCAGTGGTGAGGATCGTGGTCCGACGACGGCGCAGCGCCTCGCCGTCTACGACGAGTGGGCGGCGAGTCTGGCGCACGAAGCGGCCGCGGCGGCTCTGGCGAGCGCGGACTGCCGGCCGGATCACGTGACTCACCTCTTCACCGTGTCGTGCACGGGGTTGCGCGCGCCGGGAGTGGACGTGGCGATCATGGCGTCGCTGGGCCTGCCGCGCGAAGTGCGGCGGGCGCACGTCGGCTTCATGGGCTGTCACGGCGCGATCAACGCGCTGCGCCTCGCCTGCGACGCATGTCTTGCCGATCCGGAAGCGCTCGCGCTGGTCGCGTGCGTGGAACTGTGCAGCGTGCACTTTCAGTATCGCGGAGAAGGTGATCGCCTCCTCGCCAACGCCCTCTTCGGTGACGGATCGGCGGCGGCGGTCGTTTCGTGCCGCCGCGCTTCAGGACGAGATGACCCGGCGCTCGGCCACTTCGCCTCATTCGTCGCGCCCGAGTCGCTCGAATGCATGACGTGGTGCGTCGGAGACCATGGCTTTGAGATGAGTCTTTCGCCCGACGTGCCGGACCGCATTCGCGGAATGCTCCGGCCCTGGATCGGCGAGTGGCTCGGTGGTCGCGGCCTGGGCATTGACCAGATGGGATCATGGGCCGTGCATCCAGGCGGGCCCCGCATCCTCGATGCGCTTGCCGAGGCGTTGCGCCTCGATCGCGGCGCGCTGGATGTGTCGCGGGAGGTGCTGTCGCGATTCGGGAACATGTCCTCGCCGACCGTGCTGTTCATTCTCGACGAGTTGCTGCGGCGTGGGGCGCCGAGGCCGATCGCGGCGATCGCCTTCGGGCCGGGGCTGACGATCGAGGCGGCGCTGGTGGGGTAGCGGTCAGTGGCTTGCCGGCGCGAAACCGGCGCAGCGCTCCTCTCCGCAGAGCCTCCGGGTCGCGGCCAAACGTGAGAGTGTTTCGCCCGGCGCGTGCACGCCTCATACCCTTTCCCCATGAGCACGACGCCGATCACCGATTTCATCCGCACCCACTACCGCCACTTCAACGCCGCGACGCTCGTCGACGCCGCCGAGGCGTACCGCAGGCACCTCGACGCCGGCGGAAAGATGTTCATCACGCTCGCCGGCGCGATGAGCACGGCCGAACTGGGCGTCTCCCTCGCCGAGATGATCCGCCGTGACAAGGTCCACGGCATCTGCTGCACCGGCGCCAATCTCGAAGAGGACATCTTCAACCTCGTCGCGCACGAGCACTACGTCCGCATCCCCAACTGGCGCGAACTCACTCCCGCCGACGAGCAGAGACTTCTGAGCAAGCACCTCAACCGGGTGACGGACACGTGCATTCCGGAAGAGGAGGCGATCCGCCGTCTCGAAGGCGCGGTGCTCGAACACTGGATGAAATCCGACCAGGCGGGGCGGCGGATGTTCCCGCACGAGTTCTTCTACGAGGTACTGCTCAGCGGCGCGCTCGAGAAGTTCTACCAGATCGATCCGAAGAACTCCTGGCTCCTCGCCGCGGCGAAGAACAAACTGCCCGTCTTCGTGCCCGGGTGGGAGGACTCGACGCTGGGCAACATCTTTGCCTCGCACGTCATTTCCGGCGAGATCAGAAACTCGACGACGATGCGCGGCGGGATCGACTACATGATCGAACTCGCCAACTGGTACACCGAACTCACGAAACAGCACTCGCTGGGGTTCTTTCAGATCGGCGGCGGCATCGCGGGGGACTTTCCCATCTGCGTCGTGCCGATGCTCCACCAGGACCTCGGCCGCACGAGCGTTCCGCTCTGGGGCTACTTCTGCCAAATCAGCGATTCGACGACGAGTTTTGGCTCCTACAGCGGCGCGGTGCCCAACGAGAAGATCACCTGGGGCAAACTTGGCGAGAAGACGCCCAGGTTCGTCATCGAGTCCGACGCCACCATCGTCGCGCCGCTCATCTTCGCCTACGTCCTCGGCTGGTGATTGGAAAGCCAACCACAGAGACACAGAGGGCACTGAGGGCGCACAGAGGAGGAGAGAGAGGATCAGGAGCAGGAGAGGGCAGCAAGGCAAATTGAAGCGGAAGGGACGCGAGGCGTCGGCGGCGGTGCACTGACCCTGCGATGCAGCAGCGTTCCCGCGATTCTGCTCCCCCTCCGGGCGCGCTCAGTGCCCTCTGTGTTCTCTGTGGTGAATCTTCGACGCCTTCAGGCGGCGGCGCGCAGCGCGCGGTCGAAGTTGCGCAGCAGGTCGAGCGGCAGGCGCTGGCCTCGTTCGATGTCGCGCAGCATCGCGCGCAAAACGGGAGGTTTCCAAAGCCGAGAGTCGTGTACGAGCGGCAACTGCTCGAAGTGGAACCAGCGCAGGTCGCGGACATTCCGGCCGTCGAAGCGCGGTCGCCCGCCTGCGGTCTTGGCGCTGAAACAGAAGCGGCTCCGGTCGCGCCCGCAGCGGCCGCGGCAGGTGTAGACGCCGACGAGCGCGTCGATCTCGACGCGCAGCCCGGTCTCTTCGAGCGCTTCGCGCGCCGCCGCCTCGACGAGCGTCTCTCCGGCATCGAGCCGGCCTCCCGGAAGCATCCAGCGGCCCGCCGATGGCCCGCGTCCCCGCTGCACGAGGAGAATGTGATCAAATTCGACGATCGCGGCGCAGGCGGTGATTCTCACGTCGCTGCGCAGTTGGACGGTGGATCGCGGCTGGGTGGTCGAGGCCATGTTGACTCCATCGTCCGAGAATCGAAGGTGATGGGGTCATTGTCGGCGCTTGCAGGTCGTCAGTTGAGTTGGAGCGGGAGCGTGGTACGAGTTGAGCCCTCAAAATGCACTGTGGCGCGGCGTCGCGCTTCCCCGGCCAGAGCCTGCCTAGGCGCGTCGTACTGCCGAGCGTCGAGACGCGTTCGTGCGTGGTTGCGCACACGGCATAGCCAGGCGAAGCCCCAGGCCATGCCACCCCAACCCGACTCACATCCGGTAGCCGAGCCGCTCCATCACCGCGCCGGCCTGTTCGCGGATGAGAGCGAGATCCGCCCGGGACATGACCTGCTTCCAGTCCGGCGTGTCAAAGGCCATGCGCAGGTTGTCGATCGCGGAGCAGTTCTGGATCCCCAGCCAGCGGCGCACCCTGTTCTCAAACATCGTGCGCGGCTTGGGGAAGAGTCGAATGGGGTACTTGTTCCACGTCAGTCCGAGGTCCTTGCCGAGCGATTCGATCGCGCTGACGTAGTTCTCGCGCATCGACTCGAAGCGGATGAGATGCACGCCGGGGTGATCGAGCCAGCCGGCGACGTGTCGCGCCCAGTTCGCCGCCGGCCCTTCGCCCCCGTCCATCGGCGTGCGCAGGAACGCGCCGATTTCGCGCGGCGAGTCGGGAAACTTCAGCGGCCGCAGCGCCATGAAGGACGCCATGACCGGTCGCACGTCCCGCACCACGTACACGACGTCGGACGCATCGATGATCTCGCGCGCCAGGCCGCGATTCGCCTCGCCGGCCTGGTCGATCTCGACGGAGCAATGCGTCTTGATGATGACGCGCTTGGGGCACCGGCGCAGCATCTCGCGGGCCTTGTCGGGCTGGAGCGCGAAGGGATGTTGCGGGTCGAGGCGGTCGAGGTTCATGTAGAGACTGTGCACCGCCTGGTTGAAACCCTGGCGCCGATACGTCTCGACGAAGAAGTGCCGCAGACCGTCGATGGTCAGATGCGTTCCCGAGCGCGGGAACGAGGCGACGACGATGGGTCTCTCCGCAGTTTCAATCATGATCCGAAACCCGGGAGCCAACGACAGAAACGCAGAGGGCACAGAGGATGCACAGAGTCGGAAAGGAATGGGGAGTCAGCGACTCCAGGCGCCGAATGTCTCGTCTCCCGGTCCCCCTGCCGGGCTCGCGGCACCGCTTTCCGTGCGTTTTGTGCGTCCTCAGGGTCTCTGTGGTTGGCCTTGCCTTTGGAGAGCATTTCACAATCCTCGCCGCCCTTTGCGCTTCGCGAGCCGGCGGTTCTGGATCGAGATGCGCAGCCAGCGCGGCGCGAGCGCGGCGATGGAGGTGAGCAGCGCCACCCGGCGCGGAAAGCGGATGATTCGATCGCCCCGCGCCACGCGCTGAGCGATGAGTGCCGCGGCCCGCCGCGCGCCGGGGGTAACGAGCGCCGACGCGGCCCCATCGACCATGGGCGTGGCGACATGGCCGGGCATGACGACGCTGCATCGCACGCCCCGCGGCGCGAGGTCCATGTCGAGAGAGTCGAGGTAGAACGCCAACCACGCCTTGCTCGCGCCATAGGCCGCGGCGCTGGGCAGCGGCACGACGCCCGCCAGCGACGAAATGCCGACGATGCGGCCCGACCCTTGCCGAAGCATGATCGGGACCGCGGCGGTGATGGCGTGGAGTGCGCCGCGGATGTTGACCGCTTCGATCTTCGCGGTGCGATCGGGATCCCACCCTTCCTCGCAACTCCGCTGGCCGACGCCGGCATTGACGTAGAGGAGGTCGATCCCGCCGTGCTCCGCCGCGAAGCGATCGATGAGGCGTGCGGTTGCCCCCGAGTCCGTCACATCGCCGGTCAGGGGCGCGACGGAAGGATGGTCGCGCGCCAGATCATCGAGCAGGTCGCCGCGACGCGCCACAGCGCCGACGACGTGGCCCGGCGCGGCGTAGTGCTCCGCCAGCGCGCGGCCGATGCCGCTCGACGCGCCGGTGATCAGGATGCGAAGGGGCTGAGTCAAGGTCTGATCCGCAGTCAGCGCCTGGCGACGAGAGATCGCGATCAAGGCGAATCCTAGCCCGCGCCGCGGGGCGCACGGTCCCCGGCCCCAGCGCCTCGCGCCGGAGGGCGGGGCTGCGTCAATGGCGTGAAAGCAACCCACGATTATCAGCGGTGCGGCGGTTTCCGCTTCGCGTGGACGCTCGGTTCTCATACGATTAGGCCATGTCCGGCCCTGTCCCCGACTCCACTGAACCGGCGGCGCTCGCCGACCTCTCCGCTTTCTGCGCCGCCGACCGCGGCTCGCAGCCGGCGGCCGGGATCGAATGGCTCATCGAGCGGCTGCACGGCCTGGCGCTCTACCGGCGATGCGAGCGGACGGCGTGGTTCTCGACCGGAATCGAGGCGCTGATCGGCGTGGCGGCCGATCATCTCGCCGCCGAGCCCGGCCGGTACGACGCGCTCATCCACCCCGATGACGCGCGCTCGGTCGGCGCGCGGCTGCGGTCGTGGCGCGAGGCGGGCGGCGTCGGAATGCTCGTGCAGCGATACCGCGTTGGCCGCCCCGACGGCTCGTGGGTCTGGCTGGAGGATCGCGCCATCGAAGTCGCCTCGGCCGGAGGGGCAAAGTCCCTCGCGGGCACGCTTGAGGACGTAACGCGCGCCCGCGAGACGGAAGAGGTGGCGCGCCACAGCGAGGAGCGCAACAGCGCCCTCATCGCCGCGCTGCCCGACCTCATCTTTCTGCTCGATCGCGAGGGGCGCTACCTCGACTACCACGCCGCCCCCGGCGCACGCCTCTACGTCCCGCCGGAGGAGTTCCTCGGCCGGCGCGTGCGCGAGGTGTTCCAGGGCGTGGATGTGAGTCTCCACGAGCGCTTGCGCGAGCGCACCTTCGAAACCGGCCAAATGCAGATGTACGAGTACGAGATCGGTCCGGCGGAAGACCTGCGGCACTACGAAGTCCGCATGGTTCCCTGCGGCGCCGACCGCGTCCTCTCGATCGTGCGCGACATCACGCACCGCAAGCGCGCCCAGCAGGCCTACCTGGAAGCGCTCGAACGACAGCGGCTCATCCTCAGCGAACTCGACCACCGCCTGCGCAACAACCTCGCTTCGCTCGTGTCGCTCATCGACCTGACCGTGCAGGAGGAGGGGCGGAGCGTCGAGTCGTTCGCCGCCCTGCTTCGCTCGCGCGTCCAGGCGATGGCGAGCGTTCACACGCTCCTCTCACGGTCGCACGGGAGCAGCGCCCGCCTTTCGGACCTCGTGCGCGCTATCACGCCGCCCGACCTGGCGGCCCGCGTCGATGCGACCGGGCCGGCGGTCCGATTGAATCCCCGGCAGGCGGTCGCGCTGGCGATGGTCCTCCAGGAGTTGTTCTTCAACAGCATGAAGTACGGTTCGCTGAGCGTCGCACAGGGGCGGGTGGCGGTCGACTGGCAGCGGATCGAGATCTCCCCGCCGGCGCTGGGACCGCTCGAGATGTGCTGGCGCGAGCACGGCGGCCCGTCTCCCGACCGATCGCCCCGCTTGGGCGCCGGAACGAGCCTTCTCACCGGCCTGGTGAGCACCGAACTCAACGGGCGCATCGACCTTTCGTATCCCGCAGAGGGGGCCAGCCACCGCCTCACGATCGCCCTGCAACCCCCTTGAGGTGGCCGCCGGCACACAGGGCGCACGGCAAGCGGGAAGGTGCAACTATCACAATTCTCTCGGCAGGCGGGAATAGCGTCGGCCGGGGGCCGGTTGACAGTGAAGTCCAGTTCTGCGCGGCAGGTCCGCCAGCGGTTGGCGGCTTGATGCGTCCGGAATCTGGCGCATTTTGGAAAAAGAGGAGGGAATCAGATGAAACGTGTTCTCGTGTGTGTGGCGTTCGCGGCGGCGACCTCGGGCGCGGCGCTCGGACAGTGCAACATCGATCAGAACCAGCCCAACGCCTTCGTCTACATGGCAGCATTCTCCCAGACGGACCTGGCCCAGTCTTTCCAGCATCAGACGGGCGACAACATCTGCGGCGCCGGCATCTTCCTGCAACCGGGCATCGGCGGCACGGACAATGTCCGCATCTCCCTCTGGGATGCGCTGCCGAACCAGGGTGGGAACATGCTGGCGGAGGCATCGGCCCAAGGCACGCAGGGCCAATGGGTTGATGTCTTCTGGAGCGCCGTCAACATCAGCCTCAACACCACGTACTATCTCGTGTTCGACGGCAACACGACGCTGGGCATCTCCGGCGATGTGAACAACCCCTATCCGCACGGACAGGTGTACGCCAATCCGGGATTCGGGTCTTTCCCCAGTTTCGACTACACGTTCCGCACCTACAGCAGCCAGCAGAGCAATCCGACGATCCGCCTCGTCGGTGACTGCCCCGGCGTCGTCGGCGTCTTCTGGGCTGATTGCCCGCCCAATCAGCAGATGGCGATCGCTTTCGCCTACAGCACCGGCAGTTTCGTCATCCCCGGCGGACCCTGCGCGGGAACCGAACTCGGTCTCGGAAGCGGCGGACTGCGCGTCGTCTACACCGGCACCACGGGCCCGGACGGTTCGGGCGAAACGCGCGGTGAAGTGCCGGCGTGCGCCTGCGGCGGCTTCGTGCAGATGATCATCGCCGACGGCAATCCGTGCTCGACGACCAACGTGGGCCAGCTTCCGTGATGATGATCGCTTCCCGTTCGGACGGTGTCAGGATTGAACCGAACCGATCGGCCCTGCGAGGCGGCCTCACTCTCCAGCGGAGTGAGGCTGCCTTCCGCATTTGTCAGGCACTCATAACGAGGTGAGTGCCGAGGCGAAGCAGACCGTTCCAATGTTCGTACCTGCCCCGATCAGGTCATCGAGTCGCGCTGGTTATCGGTTTGTCGGCGCGCAGCGACAGTGGCGGCAGGCGAATCCGCCGCACCCCGCGCATCGGTGAGTGAATTGACCGGGAAGGTCTGAATTGCCGCCCGCGGCGCTTGATCGATACCCGGGCGCATGTATGCTTTCAACTGTGCGTCAGCGTTTGACGCCGCCGAACTTCTGTGAGTGATTTCATGTCTTGAGGAGAGAAACAGATGAGAATCGCCATCCTGTCCGCCGCCATCGTCGCTGCCTCCACCGGAGCGGCCTTCGCGCAGTGCAACATCGATCAGAACCAGCCCAACGCGTTCGTGTACATGGCCGCGTTTTCGCAGACCGACCTGGCGCAGTCCTTCCAGCACCAGGTCGCCAACAGCATCTGCGGCGCGGGCATCTTCCTTCAGCCCGGCATCGGCGGCACGGACAACGTGACCATCGACCTCTGGACCACGCTGCCCAACGGCGGCGGCCAGATGCTCGCCTCCGGCTCCGCGCAGGGCACGCAGGGTCAGTGGGTCGACGTCACTTGGACTCCCGTCGCCATTCAGGCCAACACGACCTACTACCTTCACTTCCACGGCAACTCGACGCTCGGCATCTCCGGCGACGTGAACAACCCCTACCCCTTCGGGCAGGTCTACGCCAACCCGGGCTTCGGCTCCTTCCCTTCGTTTGACTACACCTTCCGCACGACCAGCGGCGCCGCCGGCTCGACGCTCCGCATCAGCGGCCAGTGCCCCGGCCAGGTGACCGTGTCGTGGTCGAACGCGACCCCGAGCCGCCCGATGGGCATCGTTCTCGGCAACGGCACCGGCTCGTTCAACATCCCCGGCGGCCCCTGCGCCGGCACGCAACTGGGAATCGCCGGCGGCCTGCAACTGGTCTACACCGGCAACACCGGCGCCAGCGGCTCCGGCCAGGTGAGCAGCAACGCCGGAACGGCCGCCTGCCGCAAGTACCTCCAGATGGTCATTGTCGACGGCAGCCCGTGCGACACCACCAACGTCGTGCAGATTCCGTGATCGGCGTCTCACCACGTTGAATGACATCAATCCAAAGCCCAGGCACAGCCGTGCCTGGGCTTTGGCACTTTCGGGCACAGCCGTGCCTGGGCTCTCGCACTTTCGGATCACGCCTCCAGCACATCGCCATTCGCCAGCAAGAGGAGTTCCATCATGTCAGCAACGAGAATCGCCGGTTCAATCGCCTTCGTCGCGCCGCTCCTTGCCGCGTCCGTAGCCTTGGCCCAGCCGCGACTCCTGGCCTCCCAGGAGACGCACGGCTTCGGATTCGGCTATGGCGATACGCGCTACGACAACTTCTCGGCGGAGATCGATCGGTGGTTCACCGCCGTGGACATCGCGCCGAATCTTGAAGACCTGTCGCTCATGCTCCAGTACGACGCGGTGATGGTGCAACTGCGGACCTGGGGCGCCGTGCTCACGCCGACGGAGAAGACCAACCTCACGCAGTACATCGCCACCGGGCGGCGCGTTCTCATGATCGGCGAGAATCCGAGCCTGTGGTATCAGTGGAACGTCGATCTCTGCACCGTCGCCGGCGGCACCGCCACCAATCAGGAGTCCAACGGCGTCTACACCGTCGCCAACCAGATTCCGATCCTCACCGACGGCGTCACCTCCGTCGAGATTCCCAACGGCGGCATCGCCTCCGGCGGAACGAACATCTTCACCATCAACACCGCGACGCTCTGGTCGGGCAACGGGGCCGACAACGTCCTCACCATGCTCGACGTCAACGTCTTTGAGGATGACCGCTGGGGCCGCCTCGACGGCGCCCGCTTCACGGCCAACGTCGCGCAATGGCTCGGATCGGGCGGCAGCGGCGGACTGACTTTGAGCCTCAGCGGCGCCTGCCCCGGCCGCGTCACCGTTTTGTGGTCCAACGCCACGCCGAGCCGACCCATGGGCATCGCCTTCGCCAACGGCACGGGCAACTTCGTCATCCCGGGCGGCGCCTGCGCCGGAACACAGACGGGTCTGAGCAGCAGCGGCCTCCAACTCGTCTACCAGGGCAACACCGGCGCCAACGGCTCGGGCGACGTGTCCACCACCGCCGGCACCAACGCCTGCCGCAAGTTCCTCCAGATGATCGTCGCCGACGGCAGCCCCTGCGACGCGAGCAACGTCGTGCAGATTCCGTAATGACCCGCTCGACTCGCGCGAAGCGCTCGACAGGTTCAATCCAAAGCCCAGGCAGTCCGCTGCCTGGGTTTTTCGTCAGTCCTGAAGCGGCCGCCGGCGCGGCGTAGCATCCCGCCTGTTCCGAACATTCCTTTTTGAGAACTCCCGCCCATGCCGCGATCACGTCCACGCCGCAAGCCTCGCCGCCGCACCGCCACGGCGCGCACGCCTCGAAAGCGCCTCATCACCGCTGAAGACCTGCTCCAGTTCCGCTGGCTTTCCGATCCGCAGATTTCGCCCGACGGCCGGCACGTCGTCTTCGTCTGCAAGACCGTCGGTGAGAAAAACGCCTACGCGCAGAATCTCTGGATCGTCAGCGAAGCCGGCGGCAAGTGGTCGCCGCCGCGCCAATTCACCAGCGGCAACCGCGACCGCCATCCTCGCTGGTCGCCGGACGGCTCGACCATCGCCTTCATCAGCGGCCGCAACAAGGAGCGTCCGCAGATCGCGCTCATCAGCGCCGCCGGCGGCGAGGCGCGCGACCTGACGCGCTTTCCCGAAGGCTCCCTGCGCGACTTCAAGTGGTCGCCCGACGGCCGCACCATCGCCGCGAGTTTCAGGCCGCAGGACGCCGATTGGACGACCGAGGCCAAGAAGAAGCGCGAGGAGGCGGGGCACTCCGATTGCCCGCGCGTCATCGACGAACCCTGGTACCGCCTCGACGGCGACGGCTACTTCAACGCCCAGCGCTACCGCCTGCATCTCATCGACGTCGCCTCCGGAGAAGCGCGCGCCATCGAAACGCACGACGCGACCGGCTTCTTCTCCTACGACTTCTCCCCCGATTCGAAACAACTGGCCGTGACGCGCAATCGCGACCGCCTCGCCGGCTCGCGGCCGTGGAAGGATGAGATCGTCCGCATCAATCTCGCCACGCGCCGCATCACGCCGGTGCGCAACCTCCCCGAAGGGCCGAAAGGCAGCGTGGCCTGGTCGCCGGACGGGATGCTCCTCGCCTACGCGGGGCGGATTGGCATGGACGATTCCTACAGCACGGAGAATCTCGAACTGTTCATCTGCGATCCCGTCAAGGGCGAGGCGCGGAGCCTGACGGAGGGCGAAGACTACTGCCTTATGGCGGTGTCGATCGGCGACACTTCCGAGGCGGAGTTTGCGCCCAAACTGCGCTGGTCGCCCGACAGCCGGCGCCTTTACATGCAGATCGGCTGGCACGGGCAGACGCACATCGCCTCCGTCGCGCGTCGCGGCGGGAAAATCGACTTTCACACGAAAGGCGTAGCCTCCCACCAACTCGGCAACCTCAGCGCCGACGGGCGGCGCATGGCGATCGTGCGCGGCACGACGATGACGCTCGATGAGATCGCCGTCGCGACGGTCAATGCCGCTCAGTTTGGCCTCACTCCACTCACCAATCTCAATAAGCCTTTGCTCGATCAACTCAAACTCGCC
Organism: Vicinamibacteraceae bacterium; assembly: GCA_011525805.1. Lineage (GTDB taxonomy): Bacteria > Planctomycetota > Phycisphaerae > Phycisphaerales > UBA5793 > UBA5793. The sequence continues at coordinate 42,990 of WYBR01000090.1, read as the reverse complement.
GACATCCGCGAACACTGGATCAAGACGCCCGACGACACGAAGGTGCACACGTGGGTGATGATGCCGCCCGACGCGAAGGCCAACCGCAAGTACCCCGCCATTCTCGAAGTGCACGGCGGACCGCACGGACAGTACGGCGTGGGCTTTTTCCACGAGTTTCAGATGCTCGCGGCCCAGGGCTACATCGTCGTCTTCTCCAACCCGCGCGGGAGCAAGGGCTACGGCCGCGAACACACCGCGGCGATCCGCGGCAGTTGGGGCGGGGCCGACTGGGTGGACATCCAGGCCGTACACCAGTTCATGAAAAAGCACCGGAGCATTGACAGCAAGCGCATCGGCATCATGGGCGGCAGTTACGGCGGATACATGACCAACTGGGCCATCGGGCACTGCGACGAGTTCCGCGCCGCCATCACCGACCGCTGCGTGTCGAATCTCGTGAGTATGTTCGGCAACAGCGACTACATGGAACTGCCCGACCGCTACTGGGAAGGCAACGCGTGGGACCGGCCCGAGGCGCGGTGGAACAGCAGTCCGATCAAATACTTCAAGGGCGTCAAGACGCCGACGCTCATCATCCACAGCGAAGGCGACCTGCGCTGCAACATCGAACAGGCCGAGCAGGTCTTCACCGCGTTGAAGTTGCAGAACGTGCCGGCGCGATTTGTGCGCTACCCGCGCTCGACCAGCCACGGCCTGAGCCGAGGCGGCCCGCCGGACATGCGCCTGCATCGCCTGCGCCAGATCAGCGAGTGGTGGGGGAGGTGGATGAAGAAGTGAGGCGGCACGAGTCGCATGGCCCGGACGCGCCGCGCCCCTGGGGAAGCGGCATGGCGTGTTCGATTCCGTAAGAGCGGTCGAGGTCTAGGAAGATGTACCTCCGCTTCGTCTGCGCCCGTGTCGATGAAGACTCCCACCGTCGCGTCGGCGTCTTCCAGGCGGCGTACGAGCTGCTCACGTCAGATGCCGTGATCGAATCGACGGATCGAGAGGCCATGCGTGCCGTGCTCGACTGGTTCAAGGAGCACCTGGAGGCGCCGGATCGCTTCTCGCGGTCTCGGAAGTCCAGCGCGGCTCCCAAGGCGATCTCGTGGTATCGCCAGTCCGCCCACGACCATGTCCAGCGCATGCACCAACTGTGCATTCTGCTCGACAAGTATGGCATAGCGACCCACATCATCCGATGCGATCGGCCAGGCATCATCGTTTACGAAGATGATCACCAGATTGCGGCGGTGCCGTTTCGGGATACGCCGACGTAGACGGCGCCTCAAGCGACTCAGCCGACTCTCTCCGTGCCCTCCGTGACTCCGTGGTGGGACTCTCCCCTACTTCATCGCCTCCCACACCTTGTCCAGCCGCTGCGGCGAGACCCGCTCGGCCGTGCCGAGGTCCTGGGCGAAGAGGGAGATGCGCAGTTCCTCGATGAGCCAGCGGTATTCGACCAGGCGCGGGTCAATCGGCTGGTTCGGGTCGCGGTTGGCCAGCGCCTGCGCGAGGCGGGTGCGGTGCGTCTCGATGATCTGCCGGTGCTGGGCGTCGCGCTGCAATCCCGTGCCGCTGAGGCGATCGAGCCGCCGCAGCATTCCGGCCAGGTAGCGCGGCACATGGCGCAGGCGCTCGAGCGGCGTCGCGCGCAGAAATTCCGCGGGCAGCAGTTCGATCAGTTGCGACTTCAGATCATCGACGATCGGCTTCCACGTCGGCGGCGCCGGTTTGCCGAGGCGCAACTCGACTTCGTGGCGCGCTGCGAGGATCGGCTCGATCAGCGCGCAGACGGCGAACATCGCCTCGCCGACGCGGGCCCAGCCCTCGTTGAGCCTCGCCTCGAACGCTTCGCGGTTTCGCGGGATCGAGGCGCCAGCCAGAAACGCCTGCTGCGCCGCCGCCTCGATGATCTGCTCGTGCAGCAGCGTGGCCGGGCCGAGCGAGGTGAAAAGGAGTTTGAGGCGGCCCAGTTGCGGCATCGCCTTGAGTTGATGGCGCAGTTCATCCTGTGCCGCAATGACGTAGAGGCGCCGCACACCGAGCCGGCTTGCCGCCTGCGCCGCGTTGGCGCTGTCGAGAATCGTGAGGCGCGCCGATGATCCCTCATCGACGAGCGCCGGATAAGCCGTCACGCTCATCCCGCCGCGCTTGAGTTGGACCGTCTCGACCAGTTCGCCGAAGTCCCACGCCGTGAGGCCGGTGCGCGTGAAGCGCTCGTCGGAAAGGGACTGGAGTTGCGATCGCACCTTGCCGGCGAGGTCGCGGCGCAATTGTTCGAGGTCGCGCCCTTCGCCGATGACATGGCCGCGGCGATCGACGATGCGGAAGTTCATCCGCAGGTGGCGATCGAGTCGGTCGGTCTGAAAGTCGCCCGGCCGCACCGGCACGCCGCGCAGCGCGAGCAGTTGCGCCGCCAGAGCCTCTTCGAGCGTGCGGCCGTCGGGCGACATCGCCTCGGCGCAGGCCTTCGCATAGTCGGCGGCGGGCAGGAATGCGGTGCGCGTGCTCTTGGGCAGCGACTTGATCAGCGCGGCGATCTTCTCGAGGCGCATGCCGGGCACGAGCCAGGTGAAGGAAGCCGCGTCGATCTCGTGCAGCGCCTCGACGGGGATGATCGCCGTCACGCCGTCATCCGCGGCGCCCGGTTCGTGGACGTAGCGCAGAGCCAGCGTGTGCCCGCTGATGGCCACGCGGTCCGGGAAGTCCGCCGCGCTGCGCTCGAACTGCACGAGATCCTCGCGCTTCATGTGCAGGCGGCGCGGCGTGCGGCTCTGCGCCTGCTTCCACCACTTGTCAAACGTCGCGCCGCTGAAGACGTCCGCGGGCAGGCGCTGGTCGTAGAATGCGAAGCGCTGCTGCACATCGACGAGCACATCGCGCTTGCGCACCTTGCTCTCGACCTTCTCGACCTCGGCGAGGAGTTGGCGGTTGTGCTCGAGGAAGGGGGCCTTGGTGCGCCACTCGCCCTCGACAAGTGCGTGAAGGATGAAGAGTTCGCGCGAGGCCTTCGGCTCGATCGGGCCGAAGTGGACGCGCCGGCCCGAGGCGATGTCCAGGCCGTAGAGCGACACGCGCTCCGACGCGGTGACCTGCGCGCTGTCTGCGTTCCACGCCGGGTCGGAGTAGTGGCGCTTGACAAGGTGGGCGGCGAGGGCCTCGATCCACTGCGGCTGGATCTTCGCCACGCAGCGGGCGTAGAGGCGCGTCGTCTCAACGATCTCCGCGGCCATGAGCCAGGCCGGACTCTTGCGGAACTGTCCCGAGCCGGGGAAGATGAAGAACTTGGTGCCGTGGGCGCCGGTGTACTCGTGCCCGTCGGTGCGCAGGCCGATGTTGCTCAGCAGGCCGCTGAGCACCGCGCGATGCACGGCGTCATACGCGGCCGGATCGCTGTTGAGGCGCAGGGAGGCTTCGAGCGCCAGTTCGCGCAGTTGCGTATGAATGTCGTGCCACTCGCGCATGCGCATGAAGTTGACGAAGTTCTGCCGGCACCAGTGTCGGGCCTTGCTGTGCGAGAGACGCCGCGCCTCGTCGTGGTACGCCTGCCAGAGGTTGACGAACATGAGAAAGTCCGAGTCCTCATGGGCAAAGCGCGCGTGCGCGGCGTCGGCCTTCTCCTGCTGATCGTGCGGCCGCTCGCGCGGATCGGGAATCGAAAGCGCGGCGGCGATGATGAGCACTTCCGCCAGCGCATGCTCGCGGTCGGCCTCGAGAATCATGCGCCCCAGGCGCGGATCGATGGGCAGCCGCGCCAGGTCGCGGCCGAGGTCGGTCAACTCGTTGTGGGCATCAACGGCCCCGAGTTCGTGCAAGGTCTGATACCCGTCGCGGATCATCCGCGCCGTCGGCCGCTCGATGAAGGGGAAGCGCTCGACCTCGCCAAGGCGCAGGGCCTTCATCTGGAGAATGACCGCGGCGAGGTTGGTGCGAAGAATCTCCGGCTCGGTGAATTCGGGGCGAGAATTGAAATCGATTTCGGAGTAGAGCCGCACACATACGCCCGGCTCGATGCGGCCGCAGCGGCCCTTGCGCTGCTCGGCGCTGGCGCGAGAGATCGCCTCGATCGGCAGGCGCTGGACCTTGGTGCGCGTGCTGTAGCGGCTGATGCGGGCGCTGCCGGGATCGACGACGCAGCGGATGCCCGGCACCGTCACCGACGTCTCCGCCACGTTGGTCGCCAGCACGATTCGCCGCTGCTGGTGCGGCTGAAAGATGCGGTTCTGCTCAGTGCTGCTCAGGCGAGAGTAGAGCGGAAGCACCTCGATGCCGCGCCCGCTGAGATGGCGCAGCGCCTTCGCCGCCTCGCGGATCTCACGCTCTCCGCTGAGGAAGACCAGGACATCGCCGCGCTCGGCCCGCACAAGTTCATCCACGGCGCTGACCACCGAATCGATCAGGTCCGGCGCTTCATCCTCATCATCCGCCTCCGCGACCATCGGCCGGTAGCGCACTTCGACGGGGTAAGTGCGGCCGGAGACTTCGATGATCGGGGCTTCGTTGAAGTGGGCGCTGAATCGCTGCGGGTCGATCGTCGCCGAGGTGATGATGACCTTGAGATCGGGCCGGCGGGGCAGGAGTTGACTGATGTAGCCGAGGAGGAAGTCGATGTTGAGGCTGCGCTCGTGGGCTTCGTCGATGATGATCGTGTCGTAGGCGTCGAGGAAGCGGTCCTGCTGGGTCTCGGCGAGCAGGATGCCGTCGGTCATGATCTTGATGAGCGTGGCTTCGCTGGTCTGATCGCTGAAGCGGATCTTGCAGCCGACCTGCCGGCCGACGGGAACGCGGCACTCCTCGGCGATGCGGGCGGCGACCGTGCGGGCGGCGACGCGACGCGGCTGGGTGTGGCCGATCATCCCCGTCACGCCGCGTCCGAGTTCGAGGCAGATCTTGGGCAGTTGGGTGGTCTTGCCCGAACCCGTCTCGCCGCAGAGGACGATTACCGGGTGGGCGGCGATGGCGGCGGCGATTTCGTCGCGCCTTTGCACCACGGGCAGTTCGGCTGGATACATCACGCGCGGCACCGCGGCGCGCCGGGCGGCGACGCGCTCGATGGATCTGCGAATGTCCGCGTCGAGCGATTCAAGCGAATCCGCGCGCCCCGCCGCCCGGCGCCCCGCCCGATGCGGTGATCGCGCCTCCGCACGGCCCGACAAAGCGCGCAGGCGCTGCGCCAGGCGATGCCGATCGCAGCGCATGCACTCGGTAATCAGTTGGTCGAGACTCGTGGTCGGCTGGGGCATGGATCGCGTTCGCAAAGTGGCCGCAGATTGTAAGGGATGGAGGAAACGGGTGCCCGCTCGAAGCGCTCCGCTTCGAAGCCATCGCGTCGCGGCTAACCAAGACTCCTGGCGCGCTGAGCCCTCGACGCTTTCCGGCGCAGAGCCTCCGCGTCGCGGCTAACCTTAAGCAGCGCACTCGACCACGCGAGGGGGGAAACGCCATGGAGCAGCGACCATTCGGCAAGACCGGGCTGACCGTCTCCGCCATCGGTTTCGGCGGTGCGGCGATCTGGCACGCCCCCGGCGAGAAGGGCGGCGTGAGCGACGACGAAGTCGACGCCCTCCTCAACGCCATGCTCGACTCCGGCGTCACGCTCATCGACACCGCGGGAATGTACGGCCTCTCGGAGGAGCGCATCGGACGCGCCATCTCCGGGCGGCGCAACGAGTTCGTCCTCTCCTCCAAGTGCGGCTTCGACCGCGACGGGAACGAAGACTGGTCCGCCGAGGCGATCACAGCCGGCATCGACCGCTCGCTCAAGTACCTGAAGACCGATCGCATCGACATCGTGCACCTGCACTCGTGCGACATGGCGGTGCTGCGCAAGGGCGAGGCGATCGCGGCCCTGCACAAGGCCGTCCAGGCTGGCAAGGTGGGCCACGCGGCGTACAGCGGCGACAACGAGGAACTCCTCTGGGCCGTCGAGTCCGGACACTTCGCGAGCATCCAGACCTCGCTGAGCGTCTGCGATCAGCGCTGCCTCGACCGCGCCCTGCCGCACTGCCATCTCAACGGCCTGGGCGTGATCGTCAAGCGGCCGCTCGCCAACGCCTTCTGGCGCTTCGCCGACCGGCCGCGCGGCGAGTATTGCGAGGAATACTGGGTGCGGGCGAAGACGATGAACCTCAAGCCCGATCCGCTGCTGTGGGACGAGTTGTTCCTGCGCTTCGCCGCCTTTCAGACCGGCGTGTGCAGCATCATCATCGGCACGCGCCGCGTCGAGCACTTCCGCCGCAACATCGACCTGCTCCGTAAAGGCCCGTTTCCGCCCGAGCAGGTCGCGGCCCTGCGCGAGTTGTTCCGCCGGCACGACCACGGCTGGACGGGGCAGATCTGACCGTCGGCCGCGGCGGTTGACGTGGCGTCGCACGTCCCTGGCCTGAGTGTGTCGAACGCGGGTCGCTCTGCCGGCGCGGCAAGCGTGATCGAGCGCATCTGACCGTTCGGCATAGTCACGCGAAGCGCGAGACCATGCCACACCTCAAGCGCCCCCGTCTGCTCGGTATAGCCAGGCGAAGCGCCCGGCCATGCCAAGCCGCGTGCCGGTGCTGCGCGCCATGTCCGATGCCAAGTGAAACGCCTCACCCCGCACGGGGGTGAGGCGTGAGATTCCGATGCGGCCAGAGGTTCAGTACGCGCGCTGCGCGTTAGATCGGACCGGCGACGTTGCTCGTCGTGCAGTCATTGGTCTTGATGCACTGGACGAACTTGCCGCAGGCGCCGGTGCCGACGGTGGCGCTCACCTGCCCTTCGCCGCCCATGGTCCCGATGACGGTGTAGAGTGTGATCCCGCCGGAGATGCCCAGTTGCGTTCCCTGGCATGGTCCGCCGGGGATGGTGAACGTTCCCTGGTTGTTGCCCAGGAGGATGCCCATCTGGCCCGAGCCGGCGCCGCTCCACGCGAGCGTCTTGCGGCCGGGGCAGTCGCCGGTGAGGGTGATGCGGAATCCGCCGCCTCCGCCGCACTCGTAGTAGACCGTGCCGTTGAAGACGCGGTTGTTGAAGGTCACCTGGAAGGGATACTCGCCTCCCATGCCGCGGTCTTCCCAGCGCACGTCGGCGTTCTCGAACGTGCCGAGCGGCCCGTTGGTGTAGCCGATGCTGACGCCGTCAGTGCGGGTGAAGTACAGGCCGCACGTCTCGCCGAAGTTGATGGTCAGGCCCCCGATGGGCACGTTGGTCGGCGTTCCCGTCGGGTTGATGTTGGGCAAGTTCGCGCTGCCCAGCAGCGTCCAGAGCGACTGATTCGTGTTCTTGCCGACGTAGGTCGTGTGGTCGGTCACGTACCAGACTTCGATGGAAGCCGGGCCGGAGGTTCCGCTTCGCGCGTTGAAGTCGAAGGACGTGATGGTGATCCCGTCGGGATTGAGGCAGGTGAGATCCCACATTGCGCCGCGGTGGCCGTTGCCCTCCGCGAATGTTGAAGTGACGCTGTCATCGCACTGCCCGAAGGCGGCAGCGCCCATGGCGCAGCAGATCGCCGCGGCCGCCAAACCGATACGTTTCATTTCATTCTCCTTCCAAACGTGCCACGCGGCTCCCGCGCCGAAGGCGCCCGCCCTCGAACCACGAACAGAAGCCGACGAACTCAACCACTTTGCCGGCGTTGCGACGACTGCGGGACGATCGTTCGCTCGCGAGTACTCCCCCGCCGGCCGCCTTGACAGCCACGTCCGGGCGGCAGCGACCACGCTTCGTCCGCAGGTCGTCTTGTGCAGGATAACGGATCGAACCCGCCGCGGTCAAGGCCGGTTTCCAAAAAAGCCGCGAGGCGATCGACGATTCACCCTCGACTCGTTGCGCCCCTGTTGCGCGGAAGGGGCCTGGTCGAGCGTATATCTCCTGTGGCGGGCGAGGGATTCGTCCCGCCGCAAGGAGAATGACGCATGCACGCTCACCCACGCCTGCCCTCGCGGCCAAGCCCCTCGCGCCTGATGTCCGGCGTGTTCCTGATGCTCGCCCTGATCGCCGCGGGCGCTCGCGCCCAGGACCAGATCGAGATCATCATCCGATCCAACCTCGGCAGCGCGACGCAGGTCGTCATGCCGCAGACACGGAGTTTCACCATCGAGGGCCGCGGCGAGGCGGTCGTCATCGAGAAGGTCGAGGGGCGGGTGCGCATCCTCGACGCCACGGCGACGACCACGCTGGAAGTGTCGCTCCGCAACGCTTCGCCGCGTCAGGCCGAGGCGGTGCTCCTTCTGCCCGTTCCGGACGGAGCGGTCGTCGGGTCGTTTCTTTTCGAGGGGGCGTCGGCCGAGCCGACGGCCCAGGTCATGCGGCGCGATGAGGCGCGCCGCCTCTACGACGCCATCGTCGCCAAGGTGCGCGACCCGGCGCTGCTCGAGTTCGCGGGGTACAACCTCATCCGTTCGAGCGTCTTTCCCATCGAGGCGGCCGGCACGCAGAAGATCCGCCTCACCTATGAGCACCTGCTCCCCGTCGATGGCGACCGCGTCGATTACCTCCTGCCGCGCAGCGAATCGCTCGATCGGCGCGCCCCCTGGCACGTCGAAGTCGATGTGCAGAGCAAGGAGCCGGTTTCGACAGTCTACTCCCCGAGCCACACGCTCGAAACCGAGCGCCGCTCACCGAACCACTTGAGCATCCGCATCGCGGAGAGTTCGCGGCTCGATCCCGGCTCGTTTCGCCTCTCGTACCTGCGCGAGCGCCATGGCGTTACGGCCTCGCTCTACGCCTACCCGGACCCGAAGATCGAGGGAGGATACTTCCTGCTCGTGGCGGGCCTGCCCGCAGATGCGGTGAAGGCGCGCGATGAAGACGTCGCAGCTCGCGGCGTCAAGCGCGAAGTGACGCTCGTCATCGACCGCAGCGGCAGCATGGCTGGCGTAAAGATGGATCAGGCGAAGGCCGCCGCGCTCCAGGTGCTCGAAGGTCTCGACGAGGGTGAAGCGTTCAACATCATCGACTTCTCCACCACCGTTTCGATGCTCGCCGCCAAACCGGTGGAGAAGAACAGCAAGAGCGCCGCCGCGGCGAGAGTGTACCTCGACATGATGCGCGCCGGCGGGGGAACGAACATTCACGACGCCCTCGTCGAAGCGCTCAAGGTGCACGAAACAACCGAGGGCCGTCTGCCTCTCGTGCTCTTCCTGACCGACGGCCTGCCGACCGTCGGCCGCACGTCCGAGGTGGACATCCGCGAACTGGTCGAGAAGGGCAATCCGCAGGGGCGCCGCATCTTCACCTTCGGCGTGGGGCACGATGTCAACGTGCCCCTGCTCGACCGCCTTTCCGACGCGACGCGGGCCGTCTCCGTCTACGTCAACCCCGAGGAAGACGTCGAACTCAAAGTGGCGCAGACGTTCCGCCGCCTCTCCGGGCCGATTCTCGCCAACGCCGCGCTCGACACGATCGATGCGCAGGGTGAGGTCGCGACCGGCGCCGCCGTGCGCGAACTCATTCCCTCCGCCCTGCCCGACCTCTTCGACGGCGATCAACTCATCGTCCTCGGGCAGTATCGCAACGGCGGTGGCGAGGGCGGCCATGCGCCGATCCGCTTCCGCCTCGCGGGCGAGTTCCTCGGCGAGGAAAAGGTCTTCGAGTTTGAGTTTGATCTCGAGTCTGCGACGACGCGCAACGCCTTTGTGCCGCGCCTGTGGGCGAGCCGGCGCATCGCCTACCTCGTCGATCAGATCCGCCAGGCGGGGGCGGCGTCGGGCGCGGCGCCCCACGTCGCCAATGCGCCGATCTTCGATGACCCGCGCTACCGCGAACTGGCGGAAGAGATTCTCCGCCTCTCGACGGAGTTCGGCATCCTCACCGAATACACCGCGTTCCTCGCCACGGAGGGAACGAACCTCTCCGACTGGAACAGCCTGCAGGCCACGTGCAACTCGATCCTCGACGGGCGGGCCGTGCAGGAGCGCTGGGGAATGGGCGCCGTCAACCAGGGCGTCAACTTCAACGAGCAGAAAGTCCAGAGCAAGGTCAACTATCAGAACGCATTCGTGGATGAGAAACTCAACCGCGTCGAGATCGCCTCCGTCCAGCAGGTCTGCGACCGCGCCTTCTTCAAGCGCGGGGCTCAGTGGATCGACTCGCAACTTGTGACCGAGACGGCTGCGCAGAGCGAAGCGATCGAGCCCGACGAGACGATCGAGTTCGGCAGCGCCGAGCACATCGCGATCCTTCACCGCCTCATCGAGCAGAACCGCCAGGGCGTGCTCTCGCTGAGCGGCGACATCATGCTGCGCTTCGACCGCCGCAACATCCTCATCCGCAACACGACGCCGACGCCGTAGCGCGGCGCCTTGCACTCGCAACTCAACTGGATTCCTTTCAGGAGACCACCATGAACGCCTTCCGGACCACCGCACTGATGCTTCTCACCGCCGGCGCCCTTGCAGCCGGGGCCGCCTCGCCTCCGCCGCAGACCGCCGAGCGGGGGCGGAATGCGATTCCCCGCCTGCACGGGCTGAGCGTCTTCCCGCCCACGGGCCGCCTTCCCGACGCCGCGCTCCGGCGCACCGTCGAACTGGCCATCTGCCTTGACACGAGCGGGAGCATGGACGGCCTGATCGAAGCGGCGAAACTCAAACTCTGGGACATCGTCAACGACCTCGCCCTCGCCACCCCGACGCCGCGCCTTCGCGTCGCCCTGCTGACCTTCGGAAACGACGGGCACGTCGCTGAGGATGGGTGGGTGCGCGTCGACTCATCCTTCACCGAAGACCTCGACGAGATCTCGCGCCAACTCTTCGCGCTTCGTACGAACGGCGGGACAGAGTTCGTCGGCCGCGTACTGCGCGAGGCGGGCGAGCAACTCGAGTGGACGGCCTCGGACCACGCCCTCAAACTCGTCGTCGTCGCCGGCAACGAGAGCGCTGACCAGGACCAGACTTTCCGCTACGCCGACGTCTGCAAGGGTCTGATCTCGCGCGGCATCATGGTCAACGCGATCTACTGCGGCAACCCCGCAGACGAAATCGCTCCGGGCTGGCGCGAGGTGGCGCTCCTCGCCGACGGCCACTACGCCGCCATCGACCACAACAACGGCAACATCGTCATCGCGTCGCCCTTCGACGACAAACTGGCCGAACTGAGCAGCGCGATTAACACGACCTACCTCGCCTACGGCGAGAAGGGCGCATGGGGCGCCGCCAACCAGGTTCAGCAGGACGCCAACGCGCAGACGCTCAGTTCCGCCGTCGTCGCCGCGCGCTGCTCCACCAAGGGCGGCGTCCTCTACTCGAATGAGCACTGGGATCTGGTCGACGCGTGCAAACAGGAATCCTTCAAACTCGCCGACGTGAAGGATGAGGACCTGCCCGAGTCGATGCGCGGCAAGACGCTCGAGCAGAAGCAGGCCATCATCGCCGAAATGGCGGGCAAGCGCGAGGCGATCCAGAAGGAGATCGCCGACTACAGCGCCAAGCGCCAGGCGTACGTCAACGAGGAGATGAAGAAACAACAGAGCGGCGCCGACCGCTCCTTTGACGCGGCGCTCCGCCAGGCCATCCGCGCCCAGGCGATGAGCAAGGGGTTTGAGTTCAAGGTTCAGCCGCCGGTGAACGAGGCGGGGCCGATCGCTTTCGTGCAGCGCGGCGACTGGTGGGTCGATGCTTCGTATGTGGACGAGTACGATGCACTCGCCGCGAAGAGTGAGAGGCCCACGTTCGACGAGACGGTCCCGAACACGCCCGCAGGGCGCGAAGCGCTCCTCGCGCGGCTCAGTGAGTCCCAGCGGAAGGCTGCGCAGGCCATCATCGATCAGATGCTGATGCTGAGTTACTGGGGCGGAGGCTTGATCGTGCGCCTCGATGGCAAACTGATCTGCCTCACGTTCGACTGTTGAGGGAGCGAGGGATCAACGACGAGTCCGCCCGCGCGCCGGATGCGCCCCCCGACGTCCGGCGCGCTCCCCTGCGCAGAGCCTCCGGGTCGCGGCGAAAAGGTCACGGCGCCTCGCTCCCTTGCCAACACCGTATGATCCAATACTCCACGGAGACCTGTTCGTGTCCCATCCCACGGTGCTGGTGATTGAAGATGACACCGCGATCCGGCGCGGACTGGTCGATGCGCTTCAGTACGCCGGGTACGCCGTGCTTGAGGCGGCCGACGGGCGCAACGGCGCGACCCTGGCGATCGAAGCGACGATCGACCTGGTTCTGCTCGACGTCATGCTGCCGGGACGCGACGGATTCAGCATCCTCGACGATCTGCGCCGCGCCCGGCCGACGCTGCCGGTCATCATGGTCACGGCGCGCGGCGGGGAGGATGACCGCGTGCGCGGCCTGGTCAGCGGCGCCGACGACTACGTCATCAAGCCCTTCAGCGCCCGCGAACTGCTCGCGCGCGTCGAGGCGGTGCTGAGGCGCAGCCCCGAGCGACCCAGCGACGTGCGGTCGCTTCGCCTCGGCAACACGATCGTGCGGCTCGATCGCGGCGAGATCGTCGAGGGCGGCGCCGCCCGCGCCACGCTCTCGCAGCGTGAGTGCGGCATCCTGCGCTACCTCGCCGCCAACGCCGGCCGGGCCATCGCGCGCGATGAACTCCTTCACCGCGTCTGGGGCATCGACCCGCGCGGCGTCGAGACGCGAACCGTGGACATGCACGTCGCCCGCCTGCGCGACAAACTCGCCGTCAGCGCAGGCGACGAGGACGAGTTCATCCAGACGGTGCGCGGCAAGGGCTACATGCTCGCCTCCGCCGTGGAGGTCGTTCCTCCATGAACCGCGCGAGCCGCACCTGGTGGAAGTGGTTCGCGCTCGGCGCAGCGCTGGTGATCCTCGCGCTCGCGTGGGTGACCTCGGCCGTGCTCGATCTCGAACGCTCCGAGTGGGCCGCCCGCGCCGACGCCCGGCGGCAGGAGGTGCTGCGCCTGGCGCTGTGGCGCATGGACTCCTGGCTGGCGCCGCGCCTGGCGCGCGAGTCGGCCCGGCCTTACTTCGAGTACCTCTCCTATTACCCGCAGGAGCGCGCCTACACGCGCATGCTCACCCCCATCGAAGAGGGCGCGATCCTCACGCCGTCGCCTCTGCTCACGTTCCGCGAGCCTTTCATCACGCTCCACTTTCAGGTGGATGAGTCGGGCCGCCTCAGTTCGCCGCAGGTCCCCACGAGCAATCACCGCGACCTCGCGGAATCGACCGTGCTCAGCGGCGAGACGATCCGCGGATGCAACATCGTCCTCGAGCGCATCGAATCGCTCATCGACGTGGAGGCGATCCGGGCGCAGGTGATCGAGGAGGAGCAGCGCCTCGCCATGACACCGGCCTCGCTGGCGCCGCCGCAGCAGGCTCGCCAGCAGCAGGAGATCTCCGGCGACTACCAGAAGTCCCAGACCGCGTGGACGATGATCGAGCAGACCAAGCGCATGGCTCGCAACGCCGAGCGGTTCGAGGCGCCTTCGCAGCAGATGCTCGAGTATGAAGAGAAGGGCCAGCAGTTCGACGTTCAGCCCGATGGCGTTGACCTCGCCGCGAATCGCACGGATGCCGTTCATGTCGGGCCCTTCGTGCCCCTATGGGTGAGCGATGGCGACGAACAACTCAAACTCGTCTACCTCCGGCAGATCCGCATGGGCAAGAGTCATCGCCTTCAGGGATTCCTCGTCGACTGGCCGCGGCTGCGCGCAACGCTTATCGAAGAGGTGTCGGACCTGATGCCCGAGGCCGATCTCATTCCGCGCCTGGCTGCTGCGGGAGGCAACGGCGCTGCGGCGCCGATCAATCTGGCGACCGTTCCCGCGTGCGTGAAGGGGTTGCCGCCGCTGAGCGCCTCGATTGCGGGCCTGACGCCGACGCGCCTGGCGCTGCTCATTGTGTGGGGCGTGGTGCTCGTCGCGCTGGGGGCGGGGGGCACGATGCTCCGCGCCAGCCTGCTCTATGGGCAGCGGCGCAGCGACTTCGCTTCCGCCGTCACCCACGAATTGCGCACGCCGCTCACCACGTTCCGCCTCTACTCCGAGATGCTCGCGGACGACATGATTCCCGAGCCGGGGCGCAAGCGCGAGTATCTCGAAACGCTGCGCACCGAGTCTTCGCGCCTGGCGCGCCTTGTCGAGAATGTGCTGGCGTACGCCCGGTTGGAGGAGGGACGGCAGCACACCTCGCCGCGGCGCGTGGCCGTCGGCGACCTCATTGAGGAGGCCCGGCCGGCGCTGGAGCGGCAGGCGGCGGACCACGGCATGACCCTGCGCCTCGACAATCCCCTCGGCGCGGCCGAGTGCGTCTGCGTTGATCGCGACAGCGTCAGCCGCATCCTCACCAACCTCGTTGACAACGCGTGCAAGTACGCGAGCGCCGCGGCGGAGCGGACGATTGAGGTCAGCCTCAGCCGCGCCGGCGCCCGCGTGCATCTGGCCGTGCGCGACCACGGGCCGGGCGTCGCGGCGGACGCGGCGCGGACGCTCTTTGCCCCGTTCCGCCGCGGCCGCAGCGCGTCGAAGGAGGCCGCGTCCGGCGTGGGTCTGGGCCTGGCGTTGTGCCGCTCGTTGGCGCGCGACATGGGCGGCGATCTGCGGCTGGCGACCCTTCCCGCCGGTCAGCGCGGCGCCTGCTTCATCCTCGAACTGCCCATCGAGCCGCGCGGCCGCGACTCGGCCTGAACCGCGGTGCGATTCGGGTGCTGACCGCACCGGCCGGCGCGGGATGGCCATCGCTACCATCGTCCATGCCGCAGCCGGCCACGCTTGCTCCGCCGCCTTCGACTGCATCGACGCAGCCCACTCTGCCCGCGGCGGAGATGCTGGCGCGTGAGCAGACCGTGATCGCGCCGGCCCGCGCCGCAGCAGTCAGCCATGTGGGCCCGCGCCTCGCCACGCTCGTGACCGCCCACGTCATCGTGGACTGCTTCTCCATGACCGTGGTCCCTCTGCTCACCGTTCTCGAGGGGCGCATCACCATCACGCAGCCGCAGGGCGCGATGCTCCTCGCCGTCGGATCGCTGTGCAGCGGGCTGATTCAGCCCGTCGTCGCGGCGGCGAGCGATCGCTGGAACACGCGCCTCTTCGGCCCGCTTGGCCTGCTCGCGGCGGCGCTGGCGCTTTCGATGCTGGGCTTCGTGAGCACCTATTCGCAGTTGCTGCTCCTCCAGGCAATTGCGACGGCTGGCATCGGCGCCTTTCACCCCGTCGGCGCCTCGGCGATGGGGCAGATCTCCGGCCGCCGCCGATCCATCGGCGTCGCCGTCTTCTTCACCGGCGGCATGGTCGGCTCGACGCTCGGCAGCCTCCTCGTGCCCGCGATGAACGAGGCATGGGGGCTGCGCTCGCTCGTCTGGTTCATCGTGCCCGGCATCTTCGGGGCGCTGGCGCTGTGGATGGCGATCGGCTCGATTCCGCACCGCCACGTCGAGGCGGTCAGCCGCGCCGCCGCCCTCACGCCCGCCGAGGTCCGCCGCCGCTGGTGGTCGGTGGGCATTCTCTACGCCGGCAACATTCTGCGCTTCACCGTCAACCAGGCGATCGTCGTGCTCGTGGTGCGCTGGGCGGAGGCGGCGACGCTCAACGCGGCCGGTTCAACGGAGTTCACCACGGCTTTGCGGGAGTCCTCCTCGATCCTCAACGGGCGCATGCAGGCGGCGATGGCGATCGGGATGGGCGTCGGCGGCCTGCTCGGCGGCACGCTGGTGCGGCCGGGGCGCGAGAAGCGCGTCCTCATCGGCTCGGCGGTGATCGGCGTGCCGGCGATCGTCCTCTTTCCCCTCGCCGGTCCGTGGGCGGCCGTCGCCCTGGCGATGCTCGCGGGGGTGGGCTTCGCCTCGGCCACGCCCGTCTCGATCGCGGTGGCGCAGCGCCTCCTGCCGCACCGCACGAGTTTCGCTTCGAGCCTGATGATGGGGGGCGCGTGGGTCTTCGCGGCGAGCGGCCCGCTGCTGGCGCAGGGTTTCATCGCGGCGCTGGGCCTCGGCGGGGCGTTCCTCGCGGTCGCGGCGATGCTCGCCCTCTCCGGCGCGGCGTCGGTGCTCCTCCCGACCCGCCTGCTGCTCGATACGGCGATCGAATGACTCCAACCCCCTCAGGCCGGTCGCAGGAGGACGGGAGCCTCTTGACAGGTCCAATCCGGCGCATATACTATGTCTGGCATACTATGCAGCAGACAGTACGGAGGTCGCCATGCGGATCGAGACGGAATTGATGCGAGGCGCCGGGCCCGTCGCGGTCCTCAAACTCCTCGAACGCCGCGCCATGTACGGCTACGAACTCATCGAAGCCCTCGCGCAGCGGACTGAGGGTGTGCTCGACATGGGGCAGTCCACCTTGTATCCGCTCCTGTACAACCTCGAGGCCAAGGGGCTGATCGTCGGCGAGTGGCGCGAGGCGGAATCGGGGCGCAACCGCAAGTACTACCGCCTCACCGGCAAGGGCCGCAGGCGCCTCGCGCACGACACGAAGCAGTGGAGCGCCCTGAGCACGGCGATGCAGGCGCTGGGCATCACGGCCAACCCGAGCCCGGAGGTGCGGTGATGAACGCCCTCCCCGGCTCGACGGACTCCATGCTGTGGAGAGTCCTCTTCACGCCGGTGGGGCCGCGATTGATCGTGGGCCGGAGGCTTTCGTTGCGCCGATGGCTGCCGCGCCGCTGGTCGGCGGGCGAGTTGATCGCTGCATCGACGTTGCCCGCCGAGGTGACGCCGCTGATTGTCGAAGTGGTCCGTCGCACGCGCCTGTGGAGGCGGGAGAAGGTGGATGTGGCGCGCGAGTTGATTGCACACTTCGAGGATGCGATCAAGGGCGAAGGCGATCCCGTGCAAGCGCTGAGCGACTTCGGCGAGGCGCGGCAGGCGGCGAAACTCATCCGACGCGCCAAGAAGCGCAACCGCCCGCTCATCTGGCACGCCTGGCGCCGCACGCTGCACGCGGCGGCCGCGGCGCTGTGCCTCTCGGTCGCGTTCTATGGCGTGCTCATCGCCCGCTACTTCTCCGGCTCGCCCGTTATCGCGCGGAACTACACGGCGGAAGTCAACGCGACGATCCTCGCGGTCCCGGAGGAGCAGCGCGCCTGGCCGCTCTACCGTGAGGCGCTGCTGGCGCTGGAGGTCTCGCCGCTGCCGGCTTCGGAGGTGAATCAATGGCCGCTGCTTCCCGCGGATGTGCCGCAGTGGGTTGAAGCGCGGCGCGTGATTGCGGCGAATCAGGCATCGCTCGAGCTCATCCGCCGCGGCGCCGGCCGGCCGCAGATGGGCTTCCCGCTCATCCCTCAGGTTGACCCCGAGGTCGATCTTCATCTCCAGTCCCTCGTTCACTTCCCTGCGAGAGAAATTGAGATGCGAGAGAGCACCACAGGACCGATCTACAACACCGGCGGCATGCGCTGGCAGTACCTTCGCGGCGCAGGAATGCTCATTGCGGCCGACGCCAGGCTGGCGCTCCTTGACGAGGACGGCGGGCGGCTCTTCACCGACCTTCTGACCATCATCGGTCTCGCCGATCAGCACAATGGCGAAACCCTGTTCATCGACCAGATCTACTCGCTCCATCTGCTCAACACGACGGCCCGACTCATCGCTGAAGCGCTGGCGCGATCGCCCGCCGCGCTCGACGACGAGCAACTGGTGGGCCTGGCGCATCGCCTCAGCGCCTATGCCGGCGGCGGGCCGATCCAGATTCGATTTGACGTCCAGCGGATGTACTTCGCCGATTTCCTTCAGCGCCTCTACACCGACGATGGCGAAGGCGATGGGCGGTTGACGAGCGAAGGGATCGAGATGCTGCGATCGATGGGGCCGGATGTGCCGCTCATGGGTGTGGGGGACGAACCGGTGCGCTTCGAGTGGCTCAAAGGCCCCCTCGCCGCGCAGCTCATCGGCGGGCGGCGCGAGGTCAGCGAGGAGTTTGAACGGCAACTGTCGCTCATGGAGCGGCAGGCCGCGGAACCGAGGTGGCTGTGGAAGGAGATTCCGGGAACAACCTATGAGAATCAAGTCGCATCGCCGGCCTACTACCGGCGCTATCTCCCGCTCTTCGTCATGCTGCCCGCCATCGGTCGTTCCGCCATGGTCGCGGAAAGCGCCACGCAGCGGCGCGATGCGGCGCTGACAGCCATCGCACTGGAACTCCATCGTCGTCGGCACGGCCGGTACCCGGCGCGACTCGACGATCTCGTGCCGAACTTCCTGCCGGCGCTGCCGATCGATCGATTCGATGGTCAGCCGCTTCGATATCTTCTCACCGACGACGGCCCGCTGCTCTACTCCGTCGGCGCGGACAGGATCGACGATGGCGGCGCTGCGCCAGTCAATGAAGAGGATGCACAGCGCGTTGCGCCGTACTGGTTCAGGATTCCTGCCGACCCGATGAACGCCGACTGGATCCTCTGGGATGGGCGCAGGCAAAGTGCGACGGACGCGCCTTGATGCCCAGGCGCCGTGGTCGAGCGATGTTCTGGGAGCGCAGGCCACGCGAATGCGCGTTGGGTGGCATGGCCTGGCGCTTCGCCTGGCTATGCCGAACGTGCAGGGAAACCCGATCGCGCTTCCACGCTCGGGCATAGCGACGCGAAGCGCGACGCCATGCCACACCATTCTCGCGCCACGGCGTAGCCCTTGGGATCACGGCGCCCATCAGCCACGGCACGCTGCTTGAGTCTACCTCAACGGCAGCCGCCGCGCGTGGTCGAGGAACGCGTCGAAGTTTGTGCGCATCTCGATCATTGTGTCGCCGCCGAGTTTCTCGCGCAGCGCCCGCGCCACCTCGAACGCCACGACGTGCTCCATCACCACGCTCGCAGCGCTGACGGCGCAGATGTCGGAGCGCTCGTACTGGCTCATCTCAGGCTGCCTGGTGTTGAGATCGACGCTGGGCAGGCCCTTGAGGAGCGTGCTGATGGGCTTCATGGCGCCGCGGACGACGATGGGCATGCCGTTGGTCATGCCGCCTTCGAGACCGCCGGCGTTGTTGGTCGGACGGGTGAATCCCAGCGAGGGCAGCGCCCGGCGCGAGGCGTCGAAGTGGATCGGATCGTGTACCTGCGAGCCGAAGCGCCGCGTCGCCTCGAAGCCCAGGCCGATCTCGACGCCCTTGAACGCCTGAATGCCCATCACCGCGCCGGCGAGGCGGGCGTCGAGTTTCTCCTGCCAGTTCATGCACGAGCCGAGGCCGATGGCGCAGCCGAAGACGTGCGCCTCGACGACGCCGCCGACGGTGTCCTTCTCCGTCTTGGCGCGGTGGATGACTTCGATCATCGCCTTGCTCGCGGC
Organism: Vicinamibacteraceae bacterium; assembly: GCA_011525805.1. Classification (GTDB taxonomy): domain Bacteria; phylum Planctomycetota; class Phycisphaerae; order Phycisphaerales; family UBA5793; genus UBA5793. Next base: position 23,838 of record WYBR01000090.1, on the reverse strand, counting down.
CTCGTCGGGGCAGTAGACCTCGCTGGCGTCGCGGCGTTGTCGCCATTGATCGAGTTGCTCGCCGTCGATCGTGGCTGCGGTCGCGACTTCGTGAATGGAACGGACAAAGCCGAAGGTCTCGATGCCGAACTCGCGCAGCAGGCAGCGCGCCAGCGCCCCGGCCGCGACGCGCGACGCCGTCTCGCGGGCGCTGGCGCGTTCGAGCGTGTCGCGGCAGTCGGTGGTGAGCCACTTGACGCTGCCGGCGAGATCGGCGTGTCCTGGGCGCGGTCGATGCACCGCCGGGGTCTTGACTTCATCATCGAGGCGCGCATCACGGTTGGCGATCTGCATGACGACGGGTGCACCGGTCGTGAGGCCGCGGCGCACGCCGGCGAGGAGGGTGATCGCATCCGACTCAATGCGTTGCCGTGCACCGCGACCATAGCCGCCCTGCCGCCGGCGCAACTCGGCGTTGATGAACTCGACATCGACGGCCAGCCCGGCGGGCAGTCCGTTGATGAGCGCCGTGAGGGCCGGGCCGTGCGATTCTCCCGCGGTCTGGCAGGTGAGGTCAGCCATGCGGGGAGCATAGGCGGGCGTCGCGGCGCGGCGTGCGGAGCGGATGGCGGCCGCGGCCCGATCGACTTAGCATTCCCCATGCCCACTGCCACGCCCGACATCCAGCCCGGCCAGCGAGTCCGCGTCACCCAGCAGATCGCGGGAGGAACCGAGACGTGGACCACCACCGTCGAGGGCCTGGTCGTGGCGCTTCGCCAGGCGAAGACGGGCTCATGGTTTGCCCACTCAAAGGACGATCGCCTCTGGCTCGACCGCCTCGAGTTGAAACTCGATGACGGGGAGGTCGTGGTGTGCAGTTTGGATCGCCTCAGCCGCGTTGAGGTACTCGACGGCCCCGCCGTGGATCATGCGGCGCCCGCCTGATCGAAGGGGGCGGCCGAGGCGCGCAACATCATTGTTTTCAATTAGTTACGCTATGTTCAGGTGGCGTGCGGCGACCGGAAGTTAGGGCTGATTTCCCACGCCGGGATGGATTCTTTCGATCCGATCCGTCCTCTCGCCGGTACAAGTGCTGCGGAGACATCGGCGCCGGGGTTGTTTGACCCGGTCGCTGGATGGCCGCGCCCGCGACGCCCGTCGCGCGGCCCAACCCGGACACAGTCAGAACCTTTTGGAGGAGTCACATGAAGACGCGGAATCGATTCAGCCTTCTCACGAGTCTTGGCCTGGTGGCGGTGCTCGGTGTGAGCGCGGCGCTCATGAGCCCGCCGGCGCAGCGCGGTGCGCCGGGAAAGGCCGAGCAGGACGCCAAGGCCGAAATCGGCAAGGCCGCCCCCGACTTCACCCTCAAAGACGTGGATGGCAAAGAGTACAAACTCAGCGACTACAAGGGCAAGCACGTCGTCCTTCAGTGGATCAACCCGCAATGCCCCGTCTGCGCCCGCGTCTCTTCGAGCGGCCTCGTCGAACAGATGCGCAAGGAACTCAAGGCCCTCGACAAGGACGTCGTGCACGTCGCAATTAACAGCACGCACAACATGACCGCCGAGGACAGCGTCGAGTACCTCAAGGCGAACAAACTCGAAGACGTCGTCGCGCTCGACGACAGCGCGGGCGAAGTCGGCCGCCTCTACGGCGCGAAGACCACGCCTCACATCTTCGTCATCGACGCCAAGGGGGTCCTGCGCTACAGCGGCGCCTTTGATGACGATCCGAGCGGCCGCAAGAGCGAGCGTATTAACTACGCCGTCAACGCCCTGCGGCAGATCCTCGCCGGCGAGACTGTCGTGCCCGAGAAGACCCAGCCTTACGGCTGCAACGTGAAGTACAAGGGCAAAAGATAACCGATCGACCTCAGCCGACGACTGTCGTCGCACCCCGCCCCCGCTCTTGCCGAGCGGGGGCGGTTGCTTTACGGATTGAGCAATTGCTCGCTTGGAAGTCCGAGTTCGCGATCGGCAACGGCCGCGAAATCCGGCTCCTGCAGAGCGTCTTTGGGACGCATGAGGCCTTCCGCGTGCCTTTCCTCAGGCCGCTCGGGATGTCGCAGTCGTGCGGCAGCCAGGGGGCTGATTCGTTCTGGCGACTTCCGCGTGATAGTGCGAAACAGAGTCAAATCCCTGATGGACGGCCGGGGTGAGGCAGGGGCGACAGTGTACAATCTCAGCGACGGGGGCGGAAAGGAGACGGTCATGAATGCAAGTCGATCAGTCAGGCTCGCCCTGTGGGGCGTGGCCGCTGCGGCGCTTTGGGCCGCGCCCGCGCTGGCGCAGCCGGTGCTGATGCTCGAAGGGTCGTGCCCGGGGTTCATGCGCGCGGAGGTGAGTGGCGCGCGGCCAAGCCGATCGATTCTCCTGCTGTTTGCACCGAATCAAGGCTCCTACACGCTTCCGTACCACCACTGGTGTGGAGGGACAAGGCTCGGTTTGAATTGGCGAGGCCTGCGGATTGCCGCCGCGGCGCGGGCCGATGAGAACGGTTTCGCCTTTTTTGAAGGCAATGCGGGCCCGCTCGCTTGCGGCGGGTATCTGCAGACTCTGAACTACCCGGACGCGAGCTGTGAAACAAGCAACGTGGTTCGAATTCCCGACTAGCCAGGAGGGAGGGTGGATCATGCGGCGGATGCAGTGCAAACGCGCCAGTGTGCCGACGACCTTGCTCGCCGGTGCGATGACCTTGTCCGCTATATCTACAAGCACTCGAGGGCAGGACTGTGCAGAATTGGTCGACTTCGGATTCGAGGTGCAGTCGTCGACGGAGACGGGTGCAGCGGACTGCGCAATCGCAGTCGGGGACGCAGGCATCCTCGTCACTACGAACGATGGGCTGTGGCTGTTCGACAGGGAAGGGAATGAGCTCGACGATCACACTCTCCATGCGGACTGCTTTGGCGAGTTCGGGGCCGTCGACACTGTTTGCGTCTTTGATCGCCTCACGAACCGCTTCTTCCTGCTGGCGCTCTATGTCGGCGATCTCCGTCTCGCCGTGTCAAAGACGTCGACGCCTGATCTCAACCCAGCGAACTGGCACTTCTACCAGTGGGATCCTCCGACCAACGACAACGCCGACTACCCTGACCTCAGCGTCGGCGAGAGTCACGTTTTCGCGAGTTTCGCGCTCACGGGCACTCCCGTCGGTCGCGCTGTGATCGGCTTTGCGCCGAAGGCCGGCCTGCTCGATGGCGAGCAGACAACCGCGGCCTGGTTCGAGATCGATGAGGACGACACCTACGTGAATGGTCCGATTCGCGCCATCGCAGCCTGCCATTCGTACGATGAGATCGCGCCGCGGGCGTATTTCATGACGGAGTTGCGCCTTGCGGAGCAGCAGAGCGACAAAGTGCGCCTGTACGCGGTGAACACGAGCGGCACGCCGTCGCTTGCCGAATTCGACCTTGAGGTTGACCCGTACTGGGGCGCCCCCGAGAAGGTGGCGTTGCCGGGCAACGCCGAAGTTACCTGCTTTTGGAACGTCAGCAAACGCCCCGTGATCCGCAATGGATCGGCGTGGGCGGCGCTCACGATCGGGCCGGACGAACCGAGCCAGGAGCCCAAGACGGCGAAGGTGCGCTGGATGCAGATCGACCTCAACGGCTGGCCGGGCAGCCAGAACGATCCCGAAGTTGCACAGAGCGGGACCATCAACCCCGGCAGCGGCATCAGCGCCTTCTACCCGACGCTCCACGTGGACGAAAACGAGAACATGGCCATCGCGTGGAATCAGTGCTCTGGGTCCGCGCACGTTTCGATTCAACGGTCGATCCGAAAGTACTACGATGACCCCGGCACGCTTCGCACGCCGCTGGTCCTCGTCCAGAGCGAGTCTTCGCCGAGCGGACTCGGGCAGTGGGCGGACTACACGGAGATGGATGAAGACCCGGAGGAGCCCGGGGTGATGTGGAGCCACCTGATGTGGTTCGCGGGCACGGAGACGCGCAAAACGCGGGTCGCGCGGACCGATGTAAGTCACTCTCTCCCGCTGTCAATCGCACTGGCCTCGACTCCCCTGACGAGAGGCACGTACGTCACCCTGACCGTTGTGGGCGCGGGGCCGGGCAATCAGGTGCGCTGGTACTACTCCCTCGCGGAGAACTGCGGCTCGACGTACATCCTTCCGCTCAACGTAACGCTCAACATCGAGAATGCCGTGCTGATCGGCACGAGCACCGCGGAGGCGAACGGAACAGCGACGAAGAGTTTCACGGTTCCCAACGACTTTCCGTTCGGGCCGGCGCGTCTCCAGGCCGCGGAGTATGAGAACACTTCCGAGGTTCTCAATGTGGTCGTGGAAGAGCAGTGAGCCGCCTCAGCCGCCGCCGGGGTGGGTGAAAGCGAAGTTGTTGGCGTAGGGTTCGCGGCCTTCGACCTGGTGGGAGTCGGCGCGGAATTGCTCGAGCGGCAGGCGCCGGCCGCGCCAGAAGAACGAACCTTCGTAGCCCAGGCCGCGGAGGTGGTCGAAGACACTCTCGATCGCGCGGCCCCCGTGGTGCCGCGCCTCGCACTCGAAGAGCAGCGCCGGCCGGTCGGTCGTGAGCAGGCGCTGCGCTCCGCGGAAGACGCTGAGTTCGTGCCCCTCCACATCCACCTTGATCAAGCGCACGCGAACCTCCGCCGGGATGCGGCCGTCGAGTGAGACGACGCGGACGCGGTGCGTGCGTTTCGCGCCGGCGGAGCGCGCGGCTTCGAGTGAAGCGCCGGGCGAGGGCGAGTCGTCGGGCACGTAGAGGTCGAGTTGGCCGGCCTGCTCCGAGACGGCGGCGGCCTCGATCGAGACGTGCGCCCAGCGCGGGCCGGTCAACTGGCGGCGCAGGCGGTCCGCGAGTTCGGGCTGCGGCTCGAAGGCGAAGACGCGTCCGTTTCGTCCGACGGCGCGGGCCATCCACCAGGTGTACGCCCCCTTGTGCGCGCCGACGTCGATGGCCGCGTCGCCTGGGTGAAGCGTGTCGAGGAGGAAGCGGATCTCCGCCGGATCGTGCCGCAGACGGTAGCGCCAGGCGCGTTGGATCAGACGCAGGCGATCAAAGGCCATCAGCGGCTCCGGCGCGAGCGGCGCGGTGCGGGGAACGGACAGCGATTGTAGGGAGACGCGCCGTAGCCGCGCTCGGGCAGGCGCTGATTCACTTGCCAAGCCGCCTCGCCCTGGCACGGAGGGTCGTTCCATCCGAGACTATCATTCCCTGCATGATCGTCCCGAATCACATCATGACGGCTGAGCAGTTGGAACGGAGGGGAGATATCGGCCGATGTGAATTGCTCCGTGGAGAACTCGTAATGATGAGTCCCTCCGGGTCGCGTCATGGCGACATCGCCAACAGCCTCGCCTTTCACCTCACTCTCCACGCCCGGGCGACCGGACAGGGGAAGATCAAGGCAGCCGAGACGGGCTTCATTCTCGAGCGCAATCCGGACACCGTGCGCGCCCCTGACGTGGCCTTTGTTCGCGCGTCGCGGGTGCATCTCGATACGCGCGAGGGCTTCTTCCCGGGTCCGCCCGATCTCGCAGTCGAGGTTCTCTCGCCGGGAGACGGGGCCGGCAAGGTCCTCGAAAAGGTGCAGCAGTGGCTGGACGCGGGGTGTGAGAGCGTGTGGGTCGCTGATCCGCATCGATGCACAATCACTGTGCATCGCAAGGACGGGCCCGTTCGCGTTTGGCGCGCGGGCGAGACGCTGGTTGATGAGTCGCTCCTGCCCGGTTTTGCTTTGCCTGTGTCGGAGGTCTTCGCCGATTGAGGCGCCTCAGGCCGTGGGGTCCGCTCGAGACAGTTCCCATGGACAAGATCACTCTGCTCGACAAGTTCGACCTCATTCACGACCACTGGCGGCCGCGCGTCGTCGGCGAACTCAACGGCCAGCACGTGCGCATCTCCAAAGTCCTCGGCGAGTTCATCTGGCACCGGCACGACGAGGCGGATGAACTCTTCTTTGTCGTGCGCGGCTCGCTGACGATCCGCCTGCGCGACCGCGAGGTGGTGCTGAGCGAGGGGGACCTCTTCATCGTGCCGCGCGGCGTCGAGCATCAGCCCGTGGCCGAACGCGAGGCGTGGCTCATGCTCTTCGAGCCGGCCGAGACACTCAACACCGGCGAGCAGCGCAACGAACACACCATCGAGAGGCTTGAGCGGATCTGAGCCGCAGGCCCGGCGTTTTGGACTGGTCGGCGGTGGAGGCTCAGCAACACGGAAACGCGGGAATCGCCGGGCCGCTTCGCCGGTTTAAGTTGGACAGTCCAATCCGGAGCGGGGGCGACGCTCGCCCGAGTCCTCATGGGAAAGGCAGGAGTCATCGTGGCGGGATCAGCAGGGGACGGCCGGGCGTTGGGGTTTGTTCGTGCCATTGTGCTCGCTGCGTTGAGCGCGGCGGCAGTCCTCGCGATGCCGCAACGAGCGTTCGGCGGGCCGCCTGGGCCGGAGGTTGAACTCAGCCGCGTCCGCATCACCGCCCCCTCGCCCGAGATGATGGAGGCGATCGTCCGGGAGATGGGCTTTGACGAGCAGGAGACGCTCATCGAAGGCCGCAGCGCCGAACTCATCATCACCCCCGCGCAGTGGCGCGAGATGGAGCGCCTGGGGTGCGCCGTGGCGTTGATCGAGCACGGCCGCCCGATGCGCGACATCATCGCTCAGCGGCGCGGGCAACGCGACAACGGGCCGGACTACCCCGACCTCGCCGAAGTGATCGCGCAGATGCAGGACGCCGCGGCGGCCTTCCCCGCCATCTGCGAGTTCGTCGATCTCAACGACCGCTACGGCGCCCCGCCGACCTTCGAGGGGCGGCATCTTTACGCCGTCAAGATCTCCGACAACGTGAGCGTGGATGAAGATGAGCCGGCGGTGCAGATCGTCGGCGCCCACCACGCGCGCGAACTCGTCACCCCCGTCATCGCCCTGCTGGCGATGGACAACCTGCTCAACGGCTACGCGGCCGATCCCAACATCCGCGCGCTGGTCGACTCGCATGAGATCTGGATCGCGCCGGTGTGGAACCCGGACGGATACAACCACGTGTTCACGGTGAACAACATGTGGCGCAAAAACCGCCGCGTCTTCCAGGGAGGCGTCGGTTGCGACCAGAACCGCAACTACGCGCTCGGCTGGGAGGCGACCTGCTCGGGCAGCAGCAATCCGAGCAACGAGACCTACAAGGGCCCAACCCCCGCGTCCGAAGCCGAGACGATCACGATGATGATGTGGTCGCAGGCGGAGCGATTCGCCAAACTGATCGACTACCACTCGACGGGGCGCGAGACGCTCTACGCTTACAACTGCAACGATCATCCGTTCCAGAGTTACCTCGCGGCCGAGGCGGACGCCCTGACCCGAGCCTCGGGCTACACCGACGCCCGGGCGCCCAGCGCCGAGGGCGAGCACTACCAGTGGCAGGCCGGCGCGCTCGGCACGCACGCGTTCCTCATTGAGACGCACAGCGAGTTTCAGCCGACCTACGAGAGCGCGGTGCTTGAAGCGCAGCGCGTCTGGCCGGGCATCGTGTGGATGCTCGAGCATCATCTGCCCCTCACCGGCCGCGTTACGCAGGCGGGCACCGGCAACCCGCTGGAGGCGACGATCACGCCGCTGGGCGTCCACTACTCGCTCGGCGAGACGAACTCTTCCAATCCCGACACCGGCCGCTATTACGCTCCGTGGCCCGGCGGAACCTACGACGTGCTCTTCGAAGCGCCCGGGCACCAGGGCCGCGTCGTGCCCGTGACGGTCGTAAACGGCTCGCCGACCGTCGTCGACGTTGCGCTCAGCCGCACTCTCATCGCGTTCGAGTTTCCCGGCGGACTGCCCTCGGTGATCCATCCCCGCCTGGACCGCTTTGCGCTGACCATTCGCGAACTTGAGCCCGGCGCGCTGCGGCCCGAGACGGCCATGCTGCACTACGGTCCGATCGGCGGACCCTACGAGATCAGCCCGCTCGTTCGCCTCGGCTCTGAAGGGTATCTCGCCGTCTTTCCGCTCACCGAGTGCGGCGAGCGCGTGGCGTTCTGGCTCAGCGCGGAGGACATCAACGGCGTCGAGGTGGTCAGCCCGCCCGGCGCGCCTGTTGACACCTACTCGGCCCTTTCCGCGACCGGCGTCTCAACCGTCTTCGCCGACAACTTCGAGACCGATCACGGCTGGACGACGTCGATCAACGGCGCCACCGGCGGGCAGTGGCAGCGCGGCGCGCCCGTCAACGATCCGAACTGGGCCTACGACCCTGAAACAGACGGCGACGGAAGCGGCCGGGCCTTCCTCACCCAGAATGAACCCGGCAACACCGACGTGGACAACGGCTCCGTCACGCTCACTTCGCCGATCTTCGACCTTTCGAGCGGAGGGGCGAGCGTCTCGTACTTCTACTACCTCAACCTCACGAACGAGAGCGGCGCCGACATGCTCCTCGTCGAGATGAGCAGCAGCGGACTCGAAGGGCCGTGGCGGGAAGTCATCCGCCATGCGAGCAATGGCGGGCTCGCCTGGAGGACGCACACGATCACCCAGGCCGACCTCGACGCTGCCGGAATCAACATGACCTCGACCATGGCGATCCGCTTCACCGCCAACGACGCCAATCCGCAGAGCATCGTCGAGGCGGGTGTGGACGGCGTGGTCATTGAGGCGGCGCGATGCGATCCGTTCCCGATCCTCGCGGTCGGCCCGCTCGCGGGCGGCGAGCGCGGCGAGTTCGAGGTGATGCGCGCCACGCCCGGAGGCCTGACGTACCTCGTCTACAGCCTGCGCGGCTACGGGACGACGATCGTGCCGCCGCTGGGGATCACGCTCGATCTCGCCCAGCCCGTGCAGGCCGGCAACGCGGTCCGCGCGTCCAGCCAGGGCGTGGCGCGATGGAGCCTGCCGATTCCCAACGTTCACGACGTGACGGTCTTCTTCCAGGCCGCCCAGCAGGGTCGCACGAGCAATGTTGTGCGGACGGTGGTGCAGTGACGCCGGACGCGTGCTCTCCGGACGTGTGGAGGCCAAACGCCCACCGGACGCGCCGGATCGACTTCCGCCCGCGATGACTCGCGCGGGGCCGACTTTGTGTCGATTCGAGCGCCACGGAGCCGGGTTCGGGCCGGCTCCGATAACGTTCGGGCCGTCTGCCGGAAGTGACCGCTTGCCTCTGGCCCGGTCCGGCGGTACATTTCCCAATCGTTAAAGTCGTTGCAGGCGCTTCAGCCGGCCCTCATCGAACGTGGATTCACCCCTGTTTTCTGGCCTGTTGATCGTGTGGTGGTAGTCTTGGTCACTCACCGACGGACCGGTGTGGTTCTCGCCGCCCAGGGATGGGATCGGCCCTGACCGCTGGTTGGCATACGGAGTGACAACAAGTGAAGACTCGTCTCAAGCCCTGGCTGCGCCGTCAGTCCACTCATGCCGCGGGAGTCGTGCTTCCCGCGATCTGCGCTCTGACCGCTTTTGTCGGCGTCGGCGCGGGCCTGCTCGTATTTCAGGATGGTCAGGCTCACTCGCACACCGGCCTGCTCCAGGTGGCGCGCTCCGGGAATGCAATTCCTGCCGCGGCAGCACCAGTGACGACGCCCGCCACGCGCGTTGAGTCGGCTCCCGCGCCTGAACTCACCGTGATTGAGGAGCGGCCGGTCGACGCCCGGCCCTCGGACATCCGTTACTTCGACGGTCGCCCCATCCGCCCCGTCAAGACCATCAGCATGATCGTGACCGCTTACAGCCCCGACTGGCGCAGTTGCGCCCCCTTCGACGACGGCATCACCGCGAGCGGGTATTCCGTCATGACCAACGGCGGGAAACTCGTCGCCGCGGACAAGCGGTTCAAGTTCGGCACGCTGCTGAGCGTGCCGGGCTACAACGACAACCTGCCCACGCCCGTGCTCGATCGCGGCGGGGCCATCAAGGGCAACCGCCTCGACGTCCTCTACCCGACGCACGAGGTCGCGCGGCAGTGGGGGCGCAAGCGCGTCGACGTCGTGGTGTGGGAGTACGTGGACGAGTAAGCGGCGTTGCCGCTCACGGCTTGGCGACGTGGTATCGACCCCTCGCGCCGGCGCCCGAGGCCCGATCTCAGTCCATTTTCGCCGCCGCCTCAACGTATCGCTTCAACTGGTCGAGGTGCCACAGGTCGTGGCCCGCGAGGAGCACGCGGATGTGGCGCAGCGATTCGTGCCCGCGCTCCGCGTGCTCTCCGAAGCGATCGAGCTCTGTTTCCGTGAGCGCTCGCCAGAAGTCGAGGTTGACGCCGCGCATCGCGCGGAAGGACTTCGCGAGGTCCGCGGCACAGCGGGCGCTGTAGCGCTGCGCCGCCACCCAGAGGTCCTGGTCCATGCCCAGCAGCGCCGGACGGTCGTGCGCGACGATCATGCGGGCCCGGAAGCCGTAGGTCCATTCGACGTCGATGAGGTGGCCGATGACCTCGCCGGGTGTCCACTTGCCCTCAAAGGGGCGGCGCTGGAGCAACGTCGCGTCGCGGCCTTCAATGAGCCGATCGATTGTGTCGGGCGTCTGCGCGAGGATCTCCAGTGGATTGCGATCGCCGACCAACCCGACCTGGCGCCGGATGTAGGCCTGGGGGTCGGCGAGTTCGAGGCGCGGCTGGGCTGAGGCGGCGGCGGTGGTGTTCATGGCGAAGTCCTCCTGCGCGGCTACGACGCGCCGGTGAGCCGGCTCCAGAGCCAGAAGAGAAACGCTCCGATCTGAATGCCGACGATGATGCCCAGGACGAAACGGAACTGGGGATCGATGGTCTTGTGCCGACGGCCGAGCATCACCACGATTCCGCCGACGCTCCCGCCGATGAGGCACATCCAGAGAAGTGCGAGTTCGGGGATGCGGCGCCCCGGATCGTTGCGGCGGCTCGCCTGCTTGTCGTAGATGAACGCGCCGGCGGCGACGACGTTGACGGCGATGAACCACACGAGCAGGGCCGGCGCCTCGGGCGGAAGGAAGTGCAGCGTGATCGAGGCCGCCAGGGCGAACAGGGTCAGCCCGCCCGCCCAGATCGCCGCCTTCCGATGCCGTTCGATGAGCCGCATCAAGCGCCCTTCTCGCGGGCAAGCGGCCCGCGCCGTGCGAGAGCATCTTACGTCGCGTACTCGATCGCGCGCGTCTCGCGCAGGACCGTCACCTTGATCTCGCCGGGGAAGGTCATCTCGGCGGAGACGCGGTGGGCGATGTTCCGCGCGATCCCGAAGGCGTCCGCGTCGCTCACCCTCTGCGCATCGACGATGACGCGCACCTCGCGGCCGGCCTGGATGGCGTACGCCTCCGCTACGCCTTCGTTCTCCTTGGCGATCTCCTCAAGTTGCACGAGGCGCTGGATGTACTGCTCCATCGAGTCGCGCCGCGCGCCGGGGCGGGCGCCGCTCACGGCGTCGGCGGCCATGACGATCGGCGTATAGGGTGTGGTGGCGGGGATGTCGCCGTGGTGCCCGCCCACCGCGTTGAGCACCTCCTCGCGCTCGCCGTACTTGCGGCAGAAGTCCATGCCGAGTTTGGGGTGCGTGCCCTGCTGCTCGTGGTCCATCGCCTTGCCGATGTCGTGGAGGAATCCGGCCCGGCGCGCCGCCTCGCCGTCGAGGCCGAGTTGGTCCGCGATGATCTGGCAGAGGAACGCGACCTCGATCGAGTGCCGAAGCATGTTCTGCCCGTACGACGTGCGGAAGTGCAGTTTACCCATCGCCTCGACGATCTTGGGATGCAGCCCGCCGAGTTTGACTTCGTTCACCGCATCCCGACCGTAGCGGACGATGCGCTCCTCGACGTCCTTCTGCACGGAGGCGACGATCTCGTCGATGCGCGTCGGGTGGATGCGGCCGTCTTCGAGCAGTTTCTGGAGCGATTCGACCGCGATGGTCTGGCGAACCTTGTCGAAGCACGAGACGCTGATCACGCCCGGCGTATCGTCGACGAGCACGTCCACCCCCGTGGCCCGCTCGATGGCGCGGATGTTGCGGCCCTCGCGGCCGATGATGCGGCCCTTCATGTCGTCCGAGGGAATGGCGACGCTGCGCACCGTCGTCTCGGTTGCGAATTCCCCCGCGTAGCGCTGGATGGCCATGAGGAGCACTTCCTGCGCCTTGGACCGCGCCCCCTCTTCGAGTTCCGCGTAACGCTTCAGCGCGATCTGGTTGACTTCCTGACGGCACTCATCCTCGATCCGCTGGAGGAGCATCTCCTTGGCCTGCTCGCGCGACAGGCCGGAAACCTGGGAGAGGACGTTCTTCTGCTCTTCGAGAACCTCCTCGGTCCGCCGGACCGTCTCTGCCGCGGCCTTCTCCTGCCGGTCGATCGCCTTGGCCCGCTCGTCGAGGTGGCGCTCCTTGACGTCAAGGGTCTCCAGTTTGCGGTCGAGGAGGTCTTCGCGCTTGGCGAGGCGCCGCTCCTGCTCGCGGAGTTCCTCGCGGGTCTTGTTGGATTCGGCATCCAGTTGCTGGCGGCGCTCGATGGTCTTGCGCTCGGCATCGAGGATGATCTTCTCTCTGGCCGTTTCCGCCTCGCGCTGGGCGTTCTCGGCGATTCGCCGGGCCTCGTCTCGCGCGGCGCGGATGGTGTTGCGGGTGAAGATCTGGATCGCGGCGACGCCGAGTCCGATCCCCGCGATGAGGGCGGCGAGGGCGCTGCCGATGAGCGTCCCGGCGCCGATCTCCGCCAGTGTCCAGGTGATGAGTGCCACCGTGAGTCCTTTCAGCCGGCGTGTCGCCGCCGGCAGGGGCGAACGACAGCGCGCCGGAATGACGCCCGGTGGTCACAGGTGGGACTGGTCTTCGGTCGCCTGACAAAACGACCTGTGCAGATTGACGAGAATCGGTTGGGCCCCGAACGGCGGGCTCATCTCAGTCTGTCTCGCGGACCCTCATTCAGAACCATCTCGTCGAAACGGATCATCGTCGGGGAAAAGGGAGCGCCGCTGAACGTGACGCGGCCGGCGCTCCCGCTGCACCAGGATTCATCAGGCGGGGGCCGTCCGCCGCAGACTGCCAACACTGCGGCGAAGAGCACAACCAGCCGTCACACAGTAACTTGACCACCAGGCGAAGTGCCTGGTTGCGGGTCGAGCGTCCTTCCCACGCTCACATCGACCCTTGTCCCTAAATCTAGGCCATCTCCCCGAAATCGGCAACTTTCGTTCGCAACAGGTTCTATGGTTGTCAGCGACCCGTCTGGTCTCTTTCCCCCCCTCCGCCGACCCGACCCCCATGCCCGAGACGTCCCCCTCCTGGTTTGACGGCCACCTCGATCTCGCGTGCATGGCGTTGGAAGGGCGCGACTTGCGCTCGCCTCTGGCGAAGGCCGCCGGCCCGCCCCAGCCCCCCTCGATCACCCTTCCGAGTCTGCGCGAGGGCGCGGTCAGCCACTTCCTCGCGACCTTGTATACGGGCTTGGGTACCACGGGCCCTTGCGGCTACGCCACGGTTGAGGACGACGCCGCCCTCAACTCTGCGTTGGCCCAGCGCCGCCTCTACGCCCGACTCGCGGACGCGGGCGATCTCCGCCTCGCGCGCACGCGCGGTGAACTGCAGGCCGCGGGCAGCGGCGCCACCGCGATCATCCTCATGGAGGGGGCCGATCCCATTCGCACTCCCGACGAAACGGAATGGTGGTTCGAACAGGGTGTGCGGGTGGTCGGCCTGACGTGGGCGCGCGGGTCGCGCTACGCCGGCGGCAACGCGGCGCCCGGGCCGCTGACACAGGCCGGACGAACGCTCATCCGCGTGCTCGATCAACTCGGCATGATTCACGACCTCTCCCACCTCGCCGACGAGGCGGCGTGGCAACTCCTCGACCTCGCGTACGGGCCGGTGGTGGCCAGCCACTCGAACTGCCGCGCGCTGGCGCTGGGTCACAGCCAGCGCAACCTGCCCGACGATCTCATTCGCGCCATAGCGGAGCGCGGGGGCGTCATCGGCCTCAACCTCTTCAGCCTCTTCCTTTCGCCGCAGGGTGAGACGCGCCGCGCCACGATCGACGAGACGATCGCCCACGTCGAGCGCATCGTCGAGATCGCCGGCCGCGCCGACGTGGTGGCGCTGGGCAGCGACATGGACGGCGGCTTCGGCGCCGACCGCCTGCCGGAGGGAATCAACGCGCCGCGCGACCTGACGCGCCTCATCGAAGCGCTGCGGGCGCGCGGCTGGAGCGAGGATCAGTTGGCCGGGTTCCGCTTCGAAAACTGGATGCGCTACCTCAGCCGCTCGCTTCCCCAAGAGGCGTGAGCGTGGTCAGTCGGGCCACGGCTCTGCGCCGGCCCGGAGGTCGCTGTGCGCTGCGCGAGGCGCCAATCGATACCGCAAACACTCGCCCGACTGCCGGGCCCCGCTCAATGCAGCGGGCCCGACCTACCCGACTACCGCCGGGCGTCGCTCAACGCGGCGCGCCCAGTCCTATTCTGCGCGGCAATGGGCGCACCACACCTGCGGATTGGCGAGCAGCGCCGCCACCAGGACATCCTCGCGGGCCTCATCTCCCATCGCCTTGCGCTTTTCCGCTTCGATCGCGTCGAGGCGGGGACGGGCGATGCGCTGGAAGCGCGCCTCGTGGAAGTCGAGATTGGGATTGCTGTCGGCGTTGGAGTAGATGTTGCGCAAATTGTCGCGGATGCGCGCGATGCGCGTCTCGGGATAGGGGTGGGTGCTGAGGAACTCGGGCGCCTTGGCGCCGCCCGCCTCTTTCATCGCGTCGTCGAGAATCTGCATGACCTGCATCTGCGCGCGGGGGTGATATCCCGCCCGGGCCATGTAGCGCATGCCGAGGTGGTCCGCCTCGCTCTCCTGGTCGCGGCTGAACTTGAGCAGGAAGCCCTGCCCGCCGACGCCGACGACGAGCGGGATGTATCGCGCCAGCGGGCTCTCGCTCTTGCGCGTGCCGAGTCCCGCGGCGACGACGCCGGCCTGCAGCGTGATCGCCTGGCTGATGCGCTCGTTGACGTGCTGGGCGGTCACGTGCCCGATCTCGTGTCCGAGGACGCCGGCGAGTTGCGCCTCGTTGGTCATGCGCGTCATCAGGCCGCGCGACATGAAGACCTTGCCCCCCGGCAGCGCGAAGGCGTTGATCACGTCGCTGTCGAGGAGGGTGAACTTCCACGGCAGGTCCGGGTTCTTCGCCTCGGTGTGCTGCTTGAGGTTCTCGCCGATGTCGCGCACGTACTCGCGCAGCACCGTGTCGGAGACCTCCCCGCCGTATTCCTTGATGAGTTCCGGCATCGCCTCCTCGCCCAGCGAGATCTCCTGCTCGGCGGAGAGGACGATCAGTTGCGAGCGGCCAGTGGCTTCGTTCGTGCGGCAGCCGGCGAGGCCGGCGACCCACGCGAGTGCAACGACAACAGAGAGCGTTGAAAGGCGCATGACATCCTCCCATGCAAGGGTCCACCCGATTCTAAGCGCGCCGCCGCCGCGGGGTGGTCGCTGCCGCCGGCGGCGCGGTCGCCGCAGGCGGTCACTATGATGAATCCGTGGCCTCGACGCGCGACACAACCTCCCGCCCGCTCGCCTGGGATAAGACGCGCCTCGCCGATCCGCATTCCGAGGCGGACAAGGCGCAGCGCGTCAATGCGATGTTTGACGCCATCGCGGAGAGTTACGATCTCAACAACCGGATCCACTCCCTGTGGCGCGACCAGGCGTGGCGGCGAAAGGCCGTGCGATTCGCGCAGGTCCGGTCCGGCGAAGATGTGGTCGTCGATGTCGCGTGCGGCACGGGCGATCTCTCGCTCGCGTTTGCGCGAGCCGGGGCACGGAAGGTGATCGGTGTCGATTTTGTGCCGCGCATGATCCGTCTGGCGCAGGAGAAGGCGTCAAAGTGCGTCTTCGCCGCGGCGCCGGAGTTCCGCGTCGGCGACGCCATGGATCTCGACCTGCCCGACGCCTGCTGCGACATCGTCTCCATCGCCTTCGGCATCCGCAACGTGGCCGAGCCGATGCGCGCGATGCGCGAATTCCGGCGAATCCTGCGCGGCGGAGGCCGGCTCGTCATTCTCGAATTCACGACGCCCGCCAATGCGCTGCTGCGGGCGCTTTACCGCTTCTATTCCCACACCGTCATGCCGCGCACCGCGACGTGGATCAGCCGCGACCGGACCGGGGCCTATAAGTACCTCCCGCGCTCCGTGGACACCTTCGTCACGCCCGAACGGATGGTCGAGATGATGCAAAGCGCCGGTTTCGCCGGCGTCAAGGCCCATCCCATGACCTTCGGGGTCTGCACGGCCTACCTCGGACGGGTTGACGAGGAGGACTGAAGCGCGGCCCAGCCTGGCGGCCCCGGCCCCGTTACCGGACACTTTTCCCGTCGGTCGCGGGCGGCGGCCGCTCCGGTCGATGAACCAGGCTCCAGCCTGGCGCGGCATCGGACGAAGGAGACCGGTGCCCGCGGGGCGGGAGCGCCAGGCCGGTGGGGCGGGCGCCACCTCTACACAGGAGATGCGGCAGTGAACAAGGAAGTCTTGATGGAGCGGCTCTTTCAGGCCCTCATCTGCGGCGACCGGGCCGGCGCGCGGAACATCGTGAACGAGACAATCGAGATGGGCGTTCCCGCGGAGGAACTCCTCTCGGAGATCTTCGGGCCGACGCTCAATCTCGTCCAGAAACTCTTCCGCGCCGATCAACTCTCCGCCCTCTCGCATCACTTCGCCACGCGTCTCATGCGCTCGCTCGCGGACCAGGCGCAGGTGCGGCTGACGATGCGCCCGTCGAACGGGCGGCGCATCCTTGTCGCCTGCGGCGGGACGGAGCAGGATGAACTTGCCGCGTCGATGGCGGTCGATCTCATCGAAGCCGGAGGCTTTGAGGTCGCCTTCGCCGGCGGAGGAGTCCCCTTCGACGAGATCATGGCCCGCGTCGGCGAAGACCGGCCCGACATCCTGCTGCTGTTCAGTTCCGCCGCGAAGGACCTGCCTGAGATCCGACGCATCATCGACGAACTCCACGAGGTCAACGTCTGCCCCGAGATGCAGATCGTCGTCGGCGGAGGCGTCTACGGCCGCGCGGAGGGCCTGGCGGAGGAGATCGGCGCCGACCTCTACGTTCCAGACCTGCGCGAACTCGTGTGCCTCCTCGTCGAGCAGAAAACCAAGCGGGCGCGGAGCGACCAGCGCACCGTCGGCCGCAAGCGCCGCGTCAAGGCCGCCTGATCGACCGGTTCGATCGACTCACCTCTCCAGGCCGCGGATCGTACCACGATCCGCGGCCTGCCGTTTTCCGCGGCCGGCCCTGATGGCCGATACCAGGCCGACGCGCGAGCGAGGACGAATCGGCGCTCACTCGCTTCGTCGCCACCGTTCCGCTTGCCCCGTCCGCGCATGGAACCCTTGCCACGCGCGATGCGGTCCATTGGAAAGCGCGATCACCTTGGCGGATTGCCCTTGGCGCGACCTTCTTCCTGCTGTACGATGTATCGGGCGGTTGGCTGCAATCCACAGCGATGGGAGCAAGTCATGCGGCATTCAACACATTGGCGAAGTCTGGCGGTCCTCGGTGTTTCTGCCGCCCTGGTTTCGTCGGCGCCGGCGGGGGAGATTCATGTTCCGCGCGACTCTCCGAACATCCAGGCCGCGATTGACGCCGCCGCGCCGGGCCAGAGCGTCGTCGTCGCCGACGGCGTCTGGAGCGGCCGCGGCAACGCCAACATCACCTTCCGCGGCAAGGCGATCACGGTGCGCTCGGCCAACGGCCCGGGCGCGTGCATCATCGACGCGCTGCGCAGCGGCTCGGCCTTCCTCTTCATCAGCGGGGAGGGACGGGACTCGATCCTCGAAGCCTTCACCCTGCGCGGCGCTTCACGCTCCGCCATCCAGTGCATCCGCTCGGGACCAACGATTCGCCGGTGCATCATCGACGACAACTGGAACGGCCTCTACGGAGGGGGCATCCTCGCGGAAGACGGCGCTTCGCCCCTCGTCGCCGACTGCGTTTTGAGCAACAACCTCGCGGGCGTGGGCGCCGGTGCTTCGATCGCGCGCGCCAGCGCCGCCTTCGAGCGCTGCGTTTTCTTCGGCAACCGAACGGATCTCTTCGGCGGGGGAGGAATCGCCGCCACCGACAGCGCCGATGTTCACATTGAGGCGTGTACTTTCCATCACAACGACGTGTCTGGTTTCTCCGGCAACGGCTCCGGCGTGCTTGTGAGCGGCGCCACAGGCCTCATCGTCAACAGCCTCTTTTACCGCAACACCGCGTCCTTCATCGGCGGCGGCATCTCGTCGGTTTTGAGCACCACGCGCATCGTTAACTGCACGGTCTCCAACAACAGCGCCGCGGACTTCGGCGGCGGCATCTACATCGACGGCAACACCACCGTCGAGAACTCCATCTTCTGGAACAACCTCGGCGATGAAACCTACGTCGCGGGCGGATCGCCCGTCATCCGCTACACCACGGTTCGCGGCGGCTGGGGCGGCGAGGGAAACCGCTCCGACGATCCGCGCTTCGTCGATGAGGTCAACGACGATTATCGGCTCGCCGCCGCCTCGCCCGCGATCGACGCCGGCGACAACGAGGCCGTGCCGCAGGGCGTTGAAGTTGATCTCGACGGCAATCCGCGCTTCGTCGACGATCCCGCCGCGCCCGACACGGGACGCGGCACGCCGCCGATCGTGGACATGGGCGCCTACGAGCGTCAGGTCGGCGAAGGCTTCACTCTCGTCATCGTCGGCGACTGCCCCGGCCGCGTTACCCTGCGCTGGGCCAACGCGGTCCCGGCCCGGCCGATGGGCATCCTCTACGCGCGCAACACCGGCAATTTCCGCATCCCGAACGGCGGCCCCTGCGGCGAGACCTACCTCGGCCTGGGCGCGAGCCAACTCCAACTCGTGGAGGTCATCAGCAGCGGCAGCGGAAGCGGGCAGGTCGACTCGACGATCGGCACGAACGTCTGCGGCGGCTACGTGCAACTCATCGTCGCCGTCGGCCGGCCCTGCCCGACGAGCAATGTCGTGCAGTTGCCGCAGTGAGGCGCTCTACAGCCGGCCGCGCAGCGCGATCTGCGCCGCCGTAATCGGGCTGGCCGTCAGGACGCGCGCCACGCGCCGCGTGCTCACGTTTGCCGCGGCCGTCGCGACGACGGTGAGCGCCTCACCCTTGCGCCCCTCCTGCTGCATCTCGCCCAGCGCGTTGACGCACGCGGCGCACCCCGGCAGGCCGAGATCGCATCCCGCCTGCTCGAAGACCTTCGCCAGGCTCGGTCCGCCGTCGGCGAGCGTCTCCTCCTTGAGAAGGGAAACGTCGCGCGCCGAGGCCGGCGCGATGACCGTCGGCACGTGAACGCGCCCGCCCGCGAGCACCTCGGCCGCGAGGCGAAGGTCCGCGACCGAGCCCGTCGTGCATGAACCGATGTAGACGCGGTCGACGTCGGTTGGCTCCGCGTCGGCCGCGGGACGGGCTCGCTCCGCGTCGCCGAGCATCGGTTCGATCTCGTCGAGCCGCAGCGCGACATCGAAGGGCTCGTCGATCGCCTCGCGCAGCACGAAGACGGACTGGGCGGGCGAGTCGCCCAGCAGCAGGGCGCAGAGCGACCTCGCTTCCGCGGCGTCGTGCCCGTCGGGCCAGTCGATCGCCGCCCACGAGCCGGCGCACAGGAGCGGCCGCAGGGCGATGGCGAGGTCGTGCGCCGTGCGCCCGGCCCGCAAAGCGCCTTCGAGGCGGAGGCGCTGCACGCGCGGCCGTGCGGCCCACATCCGCCCGCTCGCGAGCGCGCCCGCCAGGTCGAGCGCCTGCGCGGCGATCGTGATGCAGCCGCGGGCCGCGGCGCCGGCGTCCGGCCGCCGCGCCGAGGCAACGAGGCTGCCCGGCTCCGCCTCCACCGACGCGCTGCATCCCTGCTCGCACGCGGAGGACTCATGGATGAACGGCGAACCGCTCTCGCGGGCGAACTCGCGCAGCAGGTTGTGCGCGGCGCGGCGGTCGGGAAGCGCGCCTTCGAGGTCGATGGTCGAGACCACCCGAACGCGCTCGGAGCGGGCGACCCGGCCCCGGACTCCAAATTGCCCGGCGAGCAGGCGCAGCGCTGCCGGTCCCTGCACGTCGTCGATGATGATCTCATCCGGCTCGACCCACATCGCGGCGCCGCTTGCGTCAAGCGGCGCAGAAAACAACAGCGATCGGAGCGCGGGCGTCATGGCGGTGAATCGTAGCGGCGTTCAGCCACGACCCGAAGGATCGGCGAAGGGCAGCGCGTCGGATGAAGGCCGGTGTGGCATGGCGTCGCGCTTCGCGTCGCCATGCCGTGCGACCAGGCGGGAACGAACTACCTTGACCCCGAGGCATAGGCGCGCAAAGCGCTCGACCATGACCCCCGCGGAGGTTGGAACGGGTAACGCGCTGGACAACCGGGACCTCTCCGATACGCTCTGCCATGATCGCCGTTGTCCAGCGAGTCAGCCGCGCCTCGGTCACCGTCGCTGAGCCGGCGCATCACGCTGCGATCGGGCCGGGCCTGCTCATCCTGCTCGGCGTCGAGAAGGGCGACGGCGACGCGCAGACCGACTGGCTCGCGGGCAAGGTGGCCCGGCTGCGCATCTTCGGCGATGAGGCGGGTTTGATGAACCGCTCCGTGATCGACGTCGGCGGCGAAGCGCTTGTGGTCAGCCAGTTCACGCTCGCGGGCGAGTGCCGCAAGGGCAATCGGCCGAGTTTCGACCGCGCCGCGCCGCCCGACGTGGCCGAGGCGCTCTACGAACGATTCGTGAGCCGCCTGCGCGAAGTTGAGGGAGTGCCGACGCGCACGGGCCTGTTCGGCGCCATGATGGCGGTTGAACTCGTGAACGACGGCCCCGTGACGCTCATCATCAACACAGCCCCCGCTCCGGTCACCCGCGGGCTGTGACGTGGCGCGTGCGGGCGCGCGGCGGTGAGTGGGGGCGGACCACCATTTCCCTTCCTTCGCGGCGCGAGGACTTGCCTCGATCCGAATCATGGTAGAATGGGGCACTCAACACGCAAGGAGGAAACCGAGATGCGAATGATCAGACATTGCCATCCTCTTTTCGGCGCGGCCCTCGCCGTCGCCGCCCTGCTCGCAACTGGATGCGCCACAACCAATAGCGCTCCGGCCGGCGACGAACTCACTGCCGCGCATGCCCGCTTCTATGAGGGCTACGCCGGACACCACCGCGAGATCCGCACCACCTCAGCCGAGGCCCAGAAGTGGTTCGACCAGGGCCTGCAACTGCTCTACGGCTTCAATCACGACGAGGCGATCCGCACGTTCCGCAAGGCCGCTGAGGTCGATCCCGACTGCGCCATGGCGTGGTGGGGCATCGGCTACGCCTACGGCCTGCACATCAACAACCCCGTCATGACTGAGGAGCAGTCCCGCCTCGCCTACGAAGCGACGCAGGAGGCGGTCAAACGCCGCCACTTCGCCGCCCCCGTCGAGCAGGCGCTCATCGACGCCTTGGCGAAGCGCTACGAGTGGCCGGCGCCCGAGAGCCGCCGCCCCCTCGACGAGGCCTACGCCGCCGCGATGGAGAGGGCATGGAAGGCGTATCCGAACGACGCGGATGTCGGCGCCCTCTTCGCCGAGTCGCTCATGAACCTTCAGCCGTGGGACCTCTGGACCAACGACGGCCAACCCAAGGGTCGTACGCTCGACATCGTCGCCGCCCTCGAGCGCGTGCTCGAGATCAACCCCAGCCACCCCGGCGCGACGCACTTCTACATTCACGCCGTCGAAGCCTCGCGCGATCCCGACCGCGCGACGGCCGCCGCCGAGCGCCTCACCACGCTCGTGCCCGGCTCGGGGCATCTCGTCCACATGCCCTCGCACATCTTCGTCCGCACGGGGCGCTACGCCGACTCGGCCGACGCCAACGAGCGGGCGATCGCCGCGGACGAGCGCTACTTTGAACTCGCCCCGACGCCGCGCTTCTACGTCCTCTACTACACGCACAACATCCACTTCCTCGCCTACTCGGCGATGATGGAGGGGCGCTACGAGACGGCCATCGCCGCCGCGCGCCGCATGGAAGAGAAGGTCCCGAAGGAGTTCATCCGCGACTACGCTGTGATCGCCGACGGGCTGATGCCGGCGGCGATTCACGTCATGGTGCGATTCGGAAAGTGGGATGACATTCTCCGCGAGCGGGAGCCGGAGGACTTTCGCCTCGTGAGCCGCGCCTTGCGCCGCTACGGGCGCTGCGTCGCCCTCTCGGCCCTCGGCCGCACCGCCGAGGCAGAGCGCGAGATCAAGGCCTTCGACGAGATCGCCGCGAAGATCGGCGACGAGTGGTTCATCGGCCAGAACCCGGCGAGCGTCATCCTCCCGCTGGCGCGCAAGATGATGCTCGGCGAGATGCTCTTCCGCGAAGGGCAACGCGAACGGGCCTTTGCGCTCCTGCGCGAAGCGGTGGCGATGGAGGATGAACTCGTCTACGACGAACCGCCGGGCTGGATGCAGCCGGTGCGCCACGCGCTCGGGGCGCTGCTCATGGCCGACGGCCGCTTCAGCGAGGCCGAAGAGGTCTACCGCGCTGACCTGGCAAAGCACCGCAACAACGGCTGGTCGCTCATCGGCCTCGAGAATGCCCTTGCGGCCCAAGGCAAGGACCGGGCGGCGGAAGAAGCGGCCGCGAAACTCGCCGCCGCCTGGACCCGTGCCGACGTTCAGCCCACCTCGTCGTGCTACTGCCAGCCTTGACGCGCGGGCGCTGAAGGCGGTTCCGACGGCCTCCACAAGTCGCGTCGACCGGCCCCGGCGGAGTTCGAGCGTCCTTGCCCTCCGCCGGGCGCCGGCCGGTCAGCCGGCGAGTGTTGCCTGATTTTGCATTTTTTCCAACTTGCCGGGTCTTTTTCCTTGCGTTGGTCCCCGACGCGCGGTACTCTGCGCTGAGCGTCGCCGCACGGTCCGAAGGCAGCCCGCCCGGCGACGCTCGATGCCCCGCCGCACAGGGGCGAACAACTGAGGAAGGATCGACGCCATGATGCTGCGCAGCACCGGGATCGTTGGAATCGCGGCCGTTGCTGTTCTTTCGCTCACCGCTTTCGCCGAGGCGCGGCAGGCGCCGGCCGCCGAGGTCATGCCGCTCGGCCTGCGCGGTGTGTACTTCGTCGAGAACCAGGGGCAGTGGAGCGATGCGTCGGTTGAGTACGGCTTCAAGACGCGCGGCCTCGACATCGCCTTCCGCGAGTCGTCCTTCACGATGCACCTTTCCAGAGAGGTGAGCCGCGACGTCCCCGTCGCAGTCGTGGTCGATCCGACGGACGGAGCATGGGCGTCCCGCCCGTACGAGTATCAAGTGGTGGAACGGGCGTCCCGCCCGTACGAGTATCAAGTGGTGGAACGGGTGTCCCGCCCGTACGAATCAGCAACCGTGCCCGAAGCGAGCCTGAAGCCTGAGCGAGGCTTCTTCTCGTTTGATGACTCTCACCCGCTTCCTCACGGGCGCGGCTCGTCCGGCAAGTCCGTGGAGTTCGAGCATCTCACTCTCACCGTGACCTTCCCCGGCAGCAATCCAGCGGCGCCGCGCGGCGCGCAGCCGCAGGAGGCGAAGTTCAACTACTACATCGGTGACGATGAGAGCAAGTGGGCGAGCAACGTGCCGTCGTTCGGCGCGATCATCTACGAGAACCTCTACGACGGCGTGGACCTCACTATCGCCGGCAACGACGACGGCGTGCTCAAGTATGAGTTCCACGTCGCCCCGGGCGCGGACTGGAATCAGATCCGCATCGCCTACGACGGCATCGATTCGCTGTGCGTCGATGAAAGCGGCGACCTGCGCATCGCGACAAGCTTCGGCACACTGATGGATTCAGCGCCGCTGGTGTGGCAGGAGGATGTTGACTCGACGAGTCTCGTTGACTCAACGAGCCGCGCCCGTGAGGAAGCGGGTTCTTCCTACCCGTTCCTCGCGCATAGAGACCCGCTCCTTCACAGTCGCGGCTCGTCCG
>WYBR01000089.1 GCA_011525805.1 Vicinamibacteraceae bacterium | reverse complement strand
GCATCCGCCGCTCAACTTGGCCACTTTGCTCCGCGCGCTGTTTCGCGCCGTAACTCGCGCGTTGTCTTGTAGTTGCGCGTTCTCGCGCGTTGTTGCGCCTTCTGGCCACTCTGCCCTGTCCGTTACGGCCCCTCGCCAGCCCGCCTGGCGGCGAAATGAGCCCGCGTTTCTCGCCGGGTGGACAGACCATCGCGTTCGTCGGCAACTACGAGGGTCGGCGCGACATCTACACCGTCCCCGTCACCGGCGGCGTGCCCTACCGCGTGACCTACCACCCCGGATCCATTCTCATCAGCGGCTGGACCCCCGACGGGCGCATCCTCTACACGAGCAACTACCGATCCGGCCAGCGCCGCGCGGCCCAGATCTACTCGATTGACCCGCTCGGCGGCGAGCCGCAACAACTGCCTGTGCCCTACGGCGACGCCGGCGCGATCAGCGCGGATGGCACGTGGCTCGCCTACACGCCCTACAACGCCGACTTCCGCACCTGGAAACGCTACCGAGGCGGCCTCGCCTCCGACATCTGGCTCTTCAACCTGCGCGACAACTCGTCGAAGCAGATCACCGACTGGGAAGGCACCGACACCGCGCCGATGTGGCAGGGTGACATGGTTTACTACCTCAGCGACGCCGGTCCTGAGCACCGCCTCAACATCTGGGTCTACGACACGCGCACCAGCCGCCGCGAGCAAGTGACGACCTTCAGCGAGTGGGATGTGAAGTGGCCTTCGATCGGCCCCGGCGATCGCGGTCAGGGGGAGATCGTCTTCCAGAACGGCCCGAGCCTCTACCTGCTCGATCTCGCCACACGGCAGTCGCGGGCCGTGAAGGTCACGATCCCCGGCGACCGGCCCAAACTCATGGATCAGAACATCGACGCGGCGAACTTCATCTCCTCGTGGTCGATCTCGCCGAGCGCCAAGCGCGTGGCCGTCGAAGCGCGCGGCGATCTGTGGACGCTGCCGGCCAAGGACGGCTCGCCTCGCAACCTCACGCGCACCAGCGGCGTCGCCGAGCGCGGCTCTTCATGGAGCCCCGATGGGCAGTGGATCGCCTACTTCAGCGACGCCACCGGTGAGTACGAACTCTACATCACCCAGTCCGACGGCCGGGGCGAGACGAAACAACTCACGAGCGGCGACGGGCCGTTCAAGTACAACGCCCAGTGGTCGCCCGATTCGAAGCGCCTCGTCTTCACCGACAAGACCAGCACCATCTGGCTGCACACCATCGAATCCGGCGAGACGAAAAAGATCGACAAAGACCCCTGGGGCAACGGCGGCGGGCGCAACGGCGGCGGGCTCACCGTCTCCTGGTCGCACGACAGCCGGTGGTTCGCCTATGCAAAGAGCATGGACGACCGCAACAACGGCAGCACCGCGATATGGGTCTGCAACGTCGAATCCGGCGAGACGCGCCAGGCAACGAGCGGATGGTTCGCCGACGGCACTCCGACGTTCGACCGCAAGGGCGACTGGCTGTTCTTCGCCTCGACGCGGCAGTTCGGCGGGCCGCTCTACTCCGACCTCGATACATCGTGGATTTACAACGGCAGCCAGGTGCTCGTCGCGGTCCCCCTGCGCGCCGAAGTGAAAAACCCCTGGGCGCCCAAGAGCGATGAAGAGTCGTGGAAGAAGGACGAGAAGAAGGAGGACGCCGACAAGGCCGGCGACAACGACGACAAGAATGAGAAGAAGGACGATGGCGACCAGCCCGCCGCCGCCGACGACGGCGTCTCGGGCACGTGGGAGGGAACGGTCCATCCCGAGGGCGCTGAAGGGCCGATGAACGTCAGCCTTACGCTCACTCTGGCGGCGGACAACACCGTGACCGGCAACGCGACCTCGCCCATTGCCTCGTTCGCCCTGAGTGGCGAGTACGACCCGCAGGCCAGGCGCCTCACGCTCAGCGGCGAAGCGGCGGAGATCGGATCCGTCGCCTTCGACCTCGTCATCGACGGCGACACCATGACCGGCACCGCCACCGCCAACGAGGAGACGATCGAGATCACGCTCAAGCGAACGAGCAAGGGCAAGGCGCAGCCGGAGGAGGGCGAGGACAAGGATGCGAAGAAGGACGCGGAGAAGGACAAGCCCGTCGAGATCGAGTTCGACGGCTTTGATCGGCGCGCGATGCAGGTTCCCGTGCCACCCGGCCGCTTCGGAACCCTCGCCGTCAACGACAAGAACCAACTGCTCTTCGTGCGCTTCAGCGTGCCCGGCTCGTCCGCGAGCGACGGCATCAAACTCCTCGACCTCGAGGATGAGAAGAAGGAGGAGAAGGTCGTGGCCGCGGGCGCGACCAACTTCGACATCGCCCCCGACGGCAAGAAGATTCTCATTGCGCGCGGCGGCGGGGCGAGCATCCAGAACGCCGCCGCCGGCGCCACCGGCGAGAACGTCCCCACCGGCGGCATGAGCGTCTCCATCGACCCGCGGGCCGAGTGGAGGCAACTCGTCACCGACGCCTGGCGCATCCAGCGCGACTTCTTCTATCTCGAGAACATGCACGGCGTGAACTGGCCGAAGATCCGCGATCATTACCTGAGCATGGTCGATGACGCCGCCAGCCGCGAGGACGTCAGTTTCATCATCAGCGAGATGATCTCCGAACTCAACGTCGGGCACGCCTACTACTTCGGCGGCGACGGGGAGCGCGAGCCCTCGTCAAGCGTCGGGTCTCTGGGCTGCGACTTCGATCTCGACGAGCAGGCGGGAGCGTACCGCATCTCCGCGATCATCGAAGGAGGCGCGTGGGACCTCGACGGCCGCGGCCCGCTCAGCCGGCACGGCGTCGACGTCAAGGTCGGCGACTACCTCCTCGAAGTGAACGGCATGCCCGTCGACGCCTCGAAAGACCCGTACGCGGCCTTCCAGGGACTCGCCGGCCGCACCATCACCATCACCGTCAGCGAGAACGCCACGCGCGACGACAAGGCGCGCGACGTCGTGGTTGTGCCCATCGGCGACGACGGCGCCCTGCGCTATCGCGCCTGGATCGAGCGCAATCGCAAGTACGTCGAAGAGAAGACCGCCGGGCGCGTCGGCTACATCCACGTGCCCGACACCGGCGTGAACGGGCAGAACGAACTCATCCGCCAGTACTACTCCCAACTCGGCAAGGAAGCCCTCATCATCGATGAGCGGTGGAACGGCGGCGGGCAGATTCCCACGCGCTTCATCGAACTGCTCAACCGTCCCGTGACCAACTACTGGGCGCGGCGCGACAACATCGACTGGAAGTGGCCCCCCGACGCCCACCACGGCCCCAAGTGCATGCTCATCAACGGCCCCTCCGGCTCCGGCGGCGACATGTTCCCCTGGCTCTTCCGCTACAACCAACTCGGCCCGATCATCGGCCGGCGCACCTGGGGCGGGCTGGTGGGCATCTCCGGCAACCCCGGCCTCATCGACGGCGGCTATACGGCCGTGCCCACCTTCGGCTTCTACACCAGGGACGGCAAGTGGTCCATCGAAGGCCACGGCGTCGATCCCGACTACGACGTGATCGACGATCCGGCGCTCATGGTCGACGGCGGCGACCCGCAACTCGACAAGGCGATCGAACTCATGCTCAAGGCCGCCGACGAGCAGGGCTTCAAGCCCGCGCCGCGACCGCCCTCACCCGACCGCGCCGGCTTCGGCATCGACCCGCGCGATCGGTGAACGGCGAGATTGGCCGCTACGAGGCGCAGAATGCACAAGAGGCAGAGCGTGGCGAGTGGCATGGCGTCGCGCTTCGCGGACCTGAAACTCCCGTAGCCGCGTCGCGATTCCGACGGGACCACTGGCAGGTCGGCCCAAGGCTCAGCGCCGGCTTTGGTTCCCTCGCACATCGGCCGCGACGGCAGGCGGAGGGGTTCATCTGCGGCCCCCCCTGGTCGTCCGTTCGCATTCTGTGCGGTCATTCAGCGCAATTTGATTTTTTTTTTTTGCGCTTTCTGCGAATCTCACCCAGCGCTTCCGCCGAAACGTGGTATGCTTGCACGGACGGCCTCGCCCGGGCGCGGGGTGTCCGGGGTGCGAGTGGAGGAGGAGACATGGCCTTCATTCAGTCCGACCATCACAGCGTTGATGAGGCGGGGTACAAGGCGGTAACGCCCGCCGCGCGGTGCGCCCTGGCCACGGACGCGACCTCCATCCCCGGCTCCTCCACCATCCCGTTGCGCAACCCGGTCGTCCGTAAGCGTTCGCGCCTGCTCATCCGCCATCACACCGGGCCGGGGAACACTCTCTACATCGGCGGCGAGGGCGTGTCCACGGCTCAGGGCTATCCCCTTGCGCTGGGCCAGGTTCTTGATCTGCCGCTCACGCCCGGCGTGGCGGTCACGGCCGTGACCGGCGCGCAGATTTCCAACACCGGAGTCCGCACACTTGAAGCAGGCTGAGGGCCGAAGGGAATCGGCCCGGCCGTATGACATTCATCTTACACTGAACGGAGTCAATCATGCCCACGCCCAGCAACCTTCAGAACCTCGATGAACGCGGCTATGTTTTCGTCACCGACGCCGCCGACTGCCAGATTCTGGCGAGCCAGATAACCGTCGATGACTCAACCACGCCGACGCCCATCCCCCAGGACGCGACGGGCAATCCGCGCAACCTCCCCGGCCGGCGGCGCATCTACCTCAAGAACTTCAACGAGGCGGCTGGCGACACCGTCTACATCGGCGACTCGTCCGTCACCACGGCGACGGGTTATCCGATCGTGGCGCAGGATGAACTCATCCTCGACATCACGGACAACATCCAGTTGTACGCGATCGTCGCCTCAACGGAGAGCGCCGATCTGCGGATGCTGGAACTGGCCTGACCGGAGATCGCGCGATGCCTGCCAAGGGAATCCAGGTTGACGCGTCCTTCGATTGCGCCATGCGCGCGACCTCCACGGAAGTTGACAGCACCGGGCCGCGTCGAGTGCCACTCCATGCGATGCGCGGCCGGCGCTGGATTCGTGTTCTCAACAACGGTGGACTTGAGAACGGAACCCGCATCAATGTAAAGGTGATGATCGGCTTCGCGGACGTCCTGCTTGCCTCCGCATCGCAGCAACAGGGCCTTGGACTCGACATCGACGAGTTCGTGGATCTCCCGTTCGACGATTCGATCATCGTCTACGGCATTGCGGAGGCGGGAGAGACGGCTGATCTTCGGACGATCGAGTTGAGGTGATCATGATGGCATGCTTGATGGGGACACAGACTCCGCGCGGCGTAGGCATTACGCGAACCGTATCCTGCCAGATGCGCGCCGCGCACAATCCCGCCCTCGGGGGCGGTCCCGTATTGGAGATTCCCAATCCGTTCCCCCTGTCTCGACCCGGAGTGCGCTTGCTCAAGCGGCAGGGCATGTACGTGAAGTACTTCGATATCAGTCATGCGTCCGCGGGGACGTTCTACCTCATTGAACGTCAAGTGACACCGGTTGCGGTTGCTTCAGCGCGTGGCTATCCCGTGACCAAAGCGCCGGGCGTCGAGAGTCGCAGGCAGAAGCGAATCAAGCAGATCTGGTTGCCCATGACAGATAACATTCGCATCTACGCTGGCAACCCCGGGGCTGTCGAGTTCGGATCGAGCCTCGAGTTCTCCTGAGATACTGGAACACGACACGACATGTTCATTTGCTGGCAAAACATGCTGAAGTGAGAGGATATGGCCGTGCTAACCATTCTATACTGCCTCATGCAGATGAATGTGCTGGGCGCATCCGCAGCATCGGAGGCGTCCAAGTGGTCAGTGGGCGTTCTTCCACGCACAGCCTCATCGCGCGCAGCAGCCGATGGTCGCAATCAACCGCTGATGGAGACATGCTTCTACGGTGGGAATCTTGATGGTCGGGCCGCGCTCAACTCGCAGCGGAACACAACTACACCTGATTCCTGGATATTCGATGATGTTGAGTGGCCAGGCGGTGCAGTGAGCGTGGTTTGGGGGCACTTCGCAAACCGTGACCTCTTACCGGTGGCAGCGGACGTAACCGTGTACGAGGGGCTGGGAGAGGGAGTCTGGGGTACGCGAATCGTCGAAATCCTGGATATTACTGACTTGACCTGGGAGGCAACGGGGCGCAAGGGCCCAGGTGGACCTGAGTACGAACTTCGTCTGAATACGGTCTTTCCCCTCCCTCCGGGCTCTTATCACATTGGACTCAGGCCGGTGGGGTCCGGTGGTCGCCTGGAGAGTGCATTCATATTCACCACGAGCGGTCAGGATGCTCAGGGGAGCCCGATCGGAAACGGGCAAGTGTTCTTCCAGTCGTTCTCCTTTGGATTTCCAACGCCGACCGACATTCAGAATCTGATTGGACAGGGAAACTGGGATGTCTCTGTGGGCCTGTGCGGCGAGACACAGCCCGGTGTGGCCTTGTCGCTGGAAGGTGAGTGCCCCGGCGTCATGACGGCTCGCGTCGGCGGGGCGACGCCGGGCGGGCGCATCGCGCTCATTCGCTCCGCGCCGGGTCGCTGCGGCGGGCAGACGACCATTCCGCCGCCCAATCCCTGCGCCGGAACCGTCCTTCCCCTCGGCGGCGCAGCGCTCGTGCGCCTGATCACCGCCGACGGCGAAGGCAACGCCGCCGTCACGGGCAACGTCCCTGTCGGCGTCTGCGGGCGAATCTGCCTCGTGGTTCTCGACCTGCCCACCTGTGAAGTCAGCAACGTCGCGGAGTTCTGACCATCTCAGCGCCGCGAGGCGCGCTCCGACCGTGTAGGTCGGGCCAAGGCTCTGCGCAGGCTCGGCGGTTAGCCGGCCGATTCGCTTTCGGTATCCGGAGGCGCGCATTCGCCGTATTGGGGCGCAATGCAGGTTCACCGCAGGGAGCGTTGAGGAAGCAGAGGGATTCACAGACCCGTTTCGATCCAGCCCCTCCTGCGCCTCTCTCTGCGCTCGCGGCGATCTCCGCGGCGAGTCGATTTCACCAGACTCCACCAGGACGCTTGGCACGGCCATATCATCCTGCCTCGAAAGGAGGCGCGATGGATCATCCCAGCGGGCGCGAGAAGCGATTGCTCAACTACGCCAACTGCGCGGGTTGAGCGGGCAAACTTTCGGCTCAGGCCGTTGCACAGGTTGTGCAAGGATTGCCCCGCTTCCAGGATCCGGACCTGCTGATCGGCGCTGAGCACTTCAGCGACGCGGGTGTCTATCGCCTCGCACCCGACCTTGCCATCGTGCAGACGGTCGACTTCTTTCCGCCCGTCGTCGATGATCCGTTCGTGTACGGGCAGATCGCGGCGGCGAACTCGCTCAGCGATGTCTACGCGATGGGAGCGCGGCCGCGCACGGCGCTCAACATCGTCGGCTTTCCCGACCAGGAACTCGATCTCTCGATTCTCAACGAGATCCTGCGCGGCGGAGCGGAGCGAGTCCTCGCCGCCGGCGCCGTCATCGTCGGCGGGCACTCGGTGCGCGATGCGGAAGTGAAGTATGGATTGGCGGTGACGGGGACGGTCGATCCGAGCCGCATGTTGACCAACGAGCGCGCCCGCGTAGGCGACCTGCTCGTGCTCACCAAGGCCCTCGGCACCGGGTTCATCACCACGGCGAATCGGCGGGGCGAGTGTCCCGTCGAGTCGCTCGCCGCGGCGTGCGAGAGTATGATCGCCCTCAACGCCGCCGCGTCCGCCGCAGCGGTTGAACTCGGCGCCAGCGCGGTCACCGACATCACCGGCTTCGGCCTCGCCGGACACGCCTGCGAAATGGCCGAGGCGAGCGGCGTGACGATCGAGATCGAACTGGCGAAACTGCCCCTCCTTCCGGGCGCGAAGGAACTGGCTGTGAAGGCCAACTTCACCCGGGCCATCGCGTCCAACCGCGGGCATACCGAGGGCCGAACGCGGCTCGACGCGGGCGCGGCGGAGTCGGCTTTCTTTCCGCTGCTCTATGACCCACAAACCTCGGGAGGCCTGCTGATTGCGATCGAGGCCGGGAAAGCGGGCGAACTGGTGCAGCGCTGCCGGGGGGCGGGGGCGCCCTTCGCCACGGTCATCGGCCGCGTCGGCGCCTCGGACGGGTCGCGGCTGCGAATCGCGCTCTGAAGGGCGGCGTCCGGGGCGGGGAGCGGGGAGTTTTCGAGCATCGGCGGGCGGCGGCTGCTATGATCAGTCCTATGACCATCGCGGAGCCGCAGCAGATGTCGATCACGGACAGACTCCTGAGCCTCTATCGAATTGATCAGCAGATTCAGGGGTTGACGACGCGGGTGAGCGCCGCCCGGCGCTACGCGCAGGCGCAGACGCAGCAAATGAGCGACCTGGAAGCGAGGCGCGCCGCCGCCCAGGCGCAGGCGCGGCAACTCGCCGCCACCGCCGCCAACCTGGAGACCGACGTCAAGGGACTCGATGAACGCATCGAGTCCCTTCGCAAGCGCATGAACGAGGCCAACAGCGCCAAGGAGTACAAGGCGACGCTCACCGAGCTCAACACCGTCAAGGCCGACCGCGAACGGATCGAGACCGAGGCGATCGAGGCGCTGGGCAAGGTGGACGCGATGAACGCCCAGATCGCGGAGATCGAGGCGCAGATTGAGCAGCGGCGCAAGGTTCACGAGGTCGCGGTCCGGCAACTCGAGCGCGAAGAGTCGGAGATCGCCGAGCGCCTGGCGGAACTGAAGGACAGCCGCAAGGCGGCGGTGAGCGCGGTGCCTTCCGAAGTGATGGCCGACTTCGAGCAACTCGCTCGCCGCAACGACGGCGAGGCGATGGCGGAGATCGTCGAGGAGGACCGGAGGCGGCAGGAGTACTGCTGCGGCGCGTGCAACATGACTGTGCCGGTGGAGGTCGTGAGCGTGCTGTTGAGGCGGTCGAGCCTGGCGAACTGCCCCTCGTGCCGGCGGATTCTCTACATGTCCGACGAGGTGCGGCAGCACTTCGACCAGCGCCTCGCGGGGCGCTCCTGAGGGGGCGCCCTCGGGCGGCCGCCCGCTCCGACGGGCGCTTCATTGACGCTATCATGAGCCGGGAATGACCAGACCACGGGCCGCCGCGGGCGCGGCGGGCCCGACCGCGGAGCACCTCACCGATGTCCACGATTGCGAACGAAGGCTACTTCGGCGGCATCTACCAGATGATCAAGAGCATCCTCATCGGGATGCGCATCACCATCAAGTACTGCTTCAGCCCGGTGGTGACGATCAAGTATCCCTTCGAGCGGATCAGTTTCGCGCCGCGCTACCGGGGCATCCACGAGTTCGAGGCGGAGAAGTGCATCGCCTGCGACATGTGCGCCAAGGCCTGCCCCGTCGACTGCATCTACATCGACAAGTCCGCGCCGCGCAAGATCGACAAGAAGACGGGCACCGCCACGGGCGGCGACCTCCTGCGCTACGCCATCGACTACCAGAAGTGCATGTTCTGCGGCCTGTGCACCGAGCCGTGCCCGACCGACTGCATCCACATGGGCAAGAACCACGACCTCTCCTCGTACACCCGCGAGGAGATGATTGTCGAGTTCGCTGAGCTCGACAAGAAGGGCCTGCGCACGCCGATGCCGCTGTGGATGGAACGCAACGCGCCGACCATTCCCTGGGTCGCCCGGGAGAAGGAACGGCTGGAGCGCGGCGAGATCGCGACGACCGAGGCGGACATTCCCGAACTGTGATCCTCCCGCGCCCGCCGCGTCGAATCGGCGGGGGAGTCTCCTGCCGGCGCTCCAGCCGCCGCGCCCGGG
Organism: Vicinamibacteraceae bacterium; assembly: GCA_011525805.1. Lineage (GTDB taxonomy): Bacteria > Planctomycetota > Phycisphaerae > Phycisphaerales > UBA5793 > UBA5793. The sequence goes on along the minus strand of WYBR01000089.1, from coordinate 13,810 downwards.
ACGGGCGGGAGCAGGTCACGCAAGACGCCGCCCGGCCGGTCCCTGATCGCACGCCGCGGCGGCCCCGGCGGAAAAACCAGAAAAGTGCGCGCTTTCAACCAATGCCCGGCCCCGCGGGCATCCGGAATACTGTCGGGCGCTGGACTTGCATCCACGCATCGAGGGTGGTAGCCTTTCGTCCGCAATCGGGGTGGATGCGCGAGGTTGGAGCGGAGCCCCGATTCGAAGAGACTGAGCGATCGCCCCGCCCGGGGTCCGGGAGGCGACCCACATGTGCCTTTGACAATCGACGGCGAGATCGGTTGCACGGCCGAAGCGGCGGCAGAGCGACCTGGACGAATCCACCACTGAAGGGACAAGAGCCACCATGAATCAGCAGAGCACTCCCCACTGGCTTCGACTGTGCACTCTCGGCCTTTCGCTGTTCATCTCATCGACGTCGCTCGCGACGCCGCCCCAGCCGACCGCCCAGGAGTTGTACGCCCAGGGCGATCGATTGTTCACCGAGGGTCGAATGCTCGAAGCGCGGGAGGTGCTCCTCCGGGCCGATCTCACCCAACTCGAACGGGCCCAGCGCCAGGCGCTGCTGACGATGATCAACCGCATCGACGACTCGCTGCGCAAGATGCCCGAGGCGCAGGTGCGGCTGATGAAGGCGCAACTCGCGGTGCGCCAGGCGGACTACCGCACCGCCACGTCGCACCTCGAACTGATCCGCAAGTCGGCCGCCTCGACGCCCGAGCAGAAGTCGCAGGCGGAGGAGATGCTCGCCACGGTGCGGTCGGCGCAGTCGGAACTGGCGCCGCACATTCCGCTGGCGCTCCAGAAGGCCATCAGCGCCTTCGACTCGGGAAACTTCGGAGAGGCGAAGGCGGGGCTGAACCTCGTCTACAACTCCGGCGTCGCGCTCGACCTCGACCAGCAGAAGGACCTCACCCGCTACATCGAGCAGATCACGATGCTCGAGGCGCAGCGCGGCAAGTTCGCCACGCCCGTCGTCAACGTCGGCGTGATGCAGGATCCTCCCGCCCAGGAGCCGCCCGCTGAGGAGCCCCCGGCGCAGGAGCCGCCCGCCGACGACAACAAGAACCAGGATCTCATCTACCAGGCGCAGCAGGCGCAGGCGAAGATCAACTTCGACCAGGCGCAGCAGGCGCTGGCGAACGGCCAGTACGCCGCGGCGGCGGAACTCTTCCAGAAGGTCCTCGCCGTCCAGCCCGAGAACCAGGCGGCTCGCGACGGTCTGCAGAAGGCGCAGGACATGCTCAACGTGGGCAACATCCTCCCGCAGCAGGAGGAGACGCGCCAGGTCCAGGTCCAGCAACTCAAGGCCGAGTTCAACAACCTCATGTCCCAGGCCCGGGCCAGGATGGCGCAGGGCGAGTTCATCGACGCGACCAACCTCGTCATGCAGGCCCGCTACCGCGTGCAGGAGGGGCGCACCATCCTGCCGACGCAGGACTACGAGTCGATGCGCGAGCAGACAATGACGCTTGCCGGCGAGATCGAGACGGCCAAGCGCGAAGCCGAGCAGCGCGAGAGCCAGGCGCGTGCGCAGGAACTGACCGACGCCCGGCTGCGTGACCAGGCCCGGATCGAGGCCGAGCGTCAGCAGCGCATCGCCCAGCGCCTGCTGGCGATCCGCAAGTCGCAGGCGGCGCAGCGCTACGACGAGGCGCTGCTCGAGTGCAACGCGCTGCTCTTCGAGGATCCGGGCAACGCGGCGGGCCTCGCCCTGCGCGACACGCTCCAGGACCTGCGGGCGCTGCGCAAGTGGGATCGGCTCAATCGCGAGGGCCAAGTGCGCCACGTTGAGAACTCACTCGTGCAGATGGAGGCGTCGCTCATCCCGCACGGCATCGTCGAGTATCCGCTGGACTGGCCGGAACTCTCGGCCCGGCGCCTCGACCTCGCCTACACCGACACCGAGGCGGACCGCAAGGTCTGGAACGCCCTCGCCCGCCAGCGCGCCAACGTCGATTTCCGCGGCACGCCGCTGGGCGACGTCCTGACCTGGATCGCCGAGGTCGCCAACGTCAACATCGACGTCGAGTGGAAGGCCCTCGAGGAAAACTTCATCGACCGCAACATGCCCGTCAACCTGCGCCTCAACGACCAGGTCAACCTTCAGGTCGTCCTCGAGCGCACGCTGGCGCAACTCGCCACGGACGTCCGCTCGCGGCCGGACTTCGCCGTGCAGGACGGCATCCTGATGATCTCGACGAAGGAGCGCCTCGCGGCGAACCCGATCATCCAGTGGTACCCGATCGGCGACCTGCTTGTGAACATCCCGCACTTCGACAACGCCAAGAGCCTCGACCTGGAGGCGGAGATGAACCGAAAGGCGGAGAGCCGCGACAGCCTCAAGGCCTCGCTCTTCGGCCAGGGGGACCTCGAGAAGTACGACCGCGGCCGGGACCGCCGCGAGGAACTCATCGAGAAGATCCGCGAAGTGATCACCACGACGATCGACAGCACGTCGTGGCAGATCAACGGCGGGGACGTCGGCGTCATCCAGACGGTCAACTCGAACCTCGTCATCAAGAACACCGCCAGGAACCACCAGGCGATCTCCAACCTGCTGAGCAAACTGCGCGAGATTCAGTCGATCCAGATTCACGTCGATTCCCGCTTCCTCACGATCAACGAGTCGTGGTTCGAGCAGGTGGGCATCGACCTCGACATCTACTTCGGCGGCAGCGAGTACCAGCGGGCCGCGGCGCTCGATCCGAACATCCTCCCGATCGACCTCTTCACCGATCCGATCTCGGGCGAGGTCCGGCCGGGCGCGGGCCAGCGGCAATACACGTCGATCTTCGACCTCGTGCCCACGGGCACGTTTGACGACGGCGGCCGCGAGACGTTTAACCAGGAGGTGCCGCCCAGCGGCGTGATCGACCGCAGCCGGCGGACGTGGAGCCCGTCGAGCATCCAGCAGAATACGCTGGGCCTGGCGCGGAGCATCTTCGACCCGCCGGCGGAGAGCATGGCGTCGGGCCTGCTCGCGATGGACCCGGCGTTCTCCTACGGCATTTCCTTCCTCAACGACATCCAGGTGGACCTGCTCATCGAGGCGACGCAGGCCGACCGGCGCAGCAACCAGATCACTTCTCCCAAACTCACGTTCTTCAACGGGCAGCGATCCTTCGTGCAGGTGACCACGAGCCGCTTCTTCATCTCCGACCTCCAGCCGGTGGTCGGCGATTCGTCGGCGGGCTTCGACCCCGACCTGCAGGCCGTCAACGAAGGCGTCGTGCTTGACGTCGAAGGCACGGTCTCCGCCGACCGCCGCTACGTGACGATGACGGTGAGCATCAGCAACTCCTCGCTCATCGACCTCGTTTCGACGTCGATTCCGATCGTCGTCGGCGGGCGGGTGCTCGACTCGGGCGAGCCGAACGACATCATCGCCAACACGGCTGAGATTCAGCGCCCCGTCACGCAGGTCTCCGCGGTCAACACGACCGTGAGCGTTCCCGACCGCGGGACGATCCTGCTCGGCGGACAGACGATCCGCAACAACATCGAAGTCGAGACCGGCGTGCCGGTCCTGTCGAAGATTCCCATCATCAACCGCTTCTTCACCAACCGGATCGACACGGTCGAGGAGAAGACGCTGCTGATCCTGCTCAAGCCGACGATCATCATCCAGCAGGAGCAGGAAGACCTGCTCTACCCCGGCCTGCAGGACTCGCTGCGGGCGGGCGGGTTCAACTCCTCGTTCTGAGAGCGGGGCCGCCAGGACTTTCGCGGGCGACGGGCGACCGTCGCCCGCTGCGTTTTTCCCCGCATCTGGACGGGGCGTCTTGACTCGGCGAGCCGCCGTCTCCTACGCTGGAGCCGCCAACACATGAGGAGCACTCTCCGATGACCGCACAGCAGTCGCGCCTGCGAGTCCGCAAGCAGGATCAGATCACCGTCGTCGAGTTCGTGGACCGCAACATCCTCGACGAGGCGAACATCGCGCAGATCGGCGAGGAGATCGGCGCGCTCGTGAACGACGATCCGAGCCCGAAACTGCTCATCAGTTTCGCGAACGTCGACCATCTCTCCTCGGCGGCGCTGGGCGCGCTGATCACGATCAACAGCCGCATCAAGGCCAAGGACGGGCAGTTGCGCCTCGCGGACATCAACAGCCAGATCATCGAGGTGTTCCGGATCACGCGGCTCGACCGCCTCTTCCAGATCCACCCGGGGACGCGCGAAGCGCTGGCGAGTTTCTCCTGAGCGGGCGCGACGGGCCGGGACGGGCGGGCGTTGACCCGGCCGCCGGCGCCGGACGAAGGAGGAGTCCCTTCATGCCGCCATCCCGTGGGCCCTCAGGCGATCCGCCCGGCGCCAAAGTCCGCACCATCTCGCACCAGCGCCGCGACGTCGAGTCGATCGGCGATGCCGTCGAGGAGGAGATGCGCCTCGCCGGACACCCCGCCGCCGCCTGCTTCGCCGTTCGACTGGCCTGGGAAGAGGCCGCAAGCAACGCCATTCACCACGGCAACCGCGACCGGCCCGACGGCCGCATCGAGGTCGCCACGGCGATCGACGGCGCCCGCGTGTACTTGCGGGTGACGGACGAGGGGCAGGGTTTCGATCCCGCCGGCGTCATCGATCCGACTCTCGACGAGAACCTGGAGTGCGCCTCGGGCCGCGGTCTGCTGCTCATGCGCGCCTACATGACGCGCATTGAGTTCGAGCCGCCGGGAAACACCGTGCGAATGGTCTACGAGGCGGATGCGGGGCGGGCGTGAGCGGGGTCGGGGCGCGGGCGTGAAACGGCGGAGGGGAGCCAGCCCCGCCGCTCAGGACTTGATGGAGATGAACTCCGAAACTGCCGCAAGGTCCGGGGCGATCTGGGGCCGGTAGGCAAGGGTCCACGTCGCTCCCACGGTGGGATGGACGAGTTTGCCGGTCCTGTGGCGAACGGCCCACTGCCGGCCGCCGCGCTGGTGCGACTCGGTGGTGCGCTCGCGGTTCAACTGGGCGCGCTGGAGGGCGGCCTGGGCCCTGGGGTTCATTCGCATCAGGCGGCGGAGGGTGTCGACGTCGTCGGGCCGGGTCGGGGCCTTGGTGATGCTCAGGGTGATGCGGGAGCCGGGCTTGGGTGTCTTGGCCATTGAGGGCGTCCTTCGAGTCCGAGAAGCCCCGGAAACCGCAGCGGCGGGTCCACGGGGACGCGGAGTGTAGCCGTCCCGCCCCGGGTTTCCAGCCTGCCGGGCGCGGGAGAGGCGCGGCGGGCGAAGAAACCCCGCGAAAGAGCGGAAAGTTCAGGGTTTGGGTTGACAATCCTGGATTTCTTGAGTTATGCTTGATGTGATTGGCGTCTGGTTAGGCGGTCCGTGGCGGCCCGCGGCCCTGGGGCGGCAAGCCGATCCTCGCGGGCCATGACATCGTTTGAACTCCCGCGGTCGTCCCGGCCGGTCGGTGCAACGCCGGCTGGTGGGGACAGCAAGTGCCGCGGAGTTTCCCTGTGCCCGTCTCGCTGGTGGTCAAACATCGGCGAGGCGGTTTTTTCTGAACGCCCGCGGTCGGACGCCAAGGGTGGCGCCATGCATTGACCCGCTCCGGGCTCAATGCATGGCGAGGGGGCAAGGGCGCTCGTCCTCACCTGCACGTTCGCATCGATCTCCGCCCAGGGCGGCGGCGATCGATGCCACCCCCGTTCGCGCGCAGGGCGCCACTGCACGCTCGCGGCTCTGAGCGAGAGTGCAGTGCGGCGGACAAGGGCGCACGCTTGCTCTTGCCCGTTCGCACACAGCACGCTGGCGCGATGCTGTGTGGCACCCTTTGTCGGACTCGCGCGCCTGCACGTCCGCCATGCTTCGCCCAGAGCCGCGAAGCATGGCGCCGCGCGGGTTCACTCGACTCCGGCGACGCGCTCGACTTCGTCGGCGGACGTCACGCCCTCGGCCACGAGTTGGTACCCGGCTTGCGCCAGCGTCGTGAACATCGTCAACTTGAGCGCCTCGCGGATGTCGGCAATCGTCGCGTTCTTGAGGATGATGTCGCGAAGGTCGTCGGTGACGACGAGGAGTTCGAAGATCGCCCGGCGGCCCGCGTAACCGGTGTCGAAGCACCGCGAACACCCGACAGGATAGAAGATGCTGCTGATCCCCTCGACGAAGCGCCCCATGCGCAGCGTCTGCTGCGGCGTCGGCTTGCGCTCGCTGCGGCAGTGCGGGCACAACTGGCGGATCAGACGCTGCGCGAGGACGAGGTTGAGACTCGACGCGACGAGGTACGGCTCGACGCCGAGATCGAGCAGGCGAAAGATCGTGCCGATCGAGTCCTTTGCGTGAACGGTCGAGAGGAGCAGGTGGCCGGTCATCGCCGCCTGCATGGCGATCGAGGCCGTTTCCTGGTCGCGGACTTCGCCGAGGAGAATGACATCGGGGTCCTGTCGCAGGACGGAGCGGAGCAGCGTGCCGAAAGTGTTGCCCTTCTGCTGGTCGATGGGAATCTGAGTCACGCCGTCGAGGTGATACTCGACGGGGTCCTCGATGGTGATGACGTTGCGCTGCCGGGCGTCGATCTCGCGCAGGACCGCGTAGAGGGTGGTGGTCTTGCCTGAGCCGGTCGGCCCGCAGGCGAGGAGCATGCCCGAGTCCTGCCGGGACATGCGCTTGACCTTTTCGCTCATCCAGGGCGGCAGGTTGAGGTCGGCGATGAACTGGGGGGCGTTGGCGAGGTCGAGGATGCGCAGGACGAGTTTCTGCCCGTACATCGAAGGGGTGAAACTCACGCGGTAGTCGATTCGGCGGCCGTCGAGCCGCGTTGAGAAGTGACCTTCCTGGACGATGAGGCGCTGGGCGATGTCGATGTCGCTGAGGACCTTGACGACGCCGACGAGTTTCGCGGCCGCGGGCTTGGGGAGGGTGACGGCGTCGACCATCGTGCCGTCCACGCGCATGCGGCAGAGGACGTCGTCGGTGCGCGACTCGACGTGAAGGTCGGTGGCGCCGACCTGGGCGCAGGCGAGCAGCAGGAGGCGCAGGAGGTTGATGCCGCCGCGGCTCTCGGGCTCGTCTTCGCCGCGGCGCGGCGACTTTTTCGCGCGGCCCTCGTCGGCGGCGAGCAGGCTGCGCCCCGAGGCGCCGAGCAGTTCGAGGTCGCGCCGGTCGGCTTCGGGCTTGTCGGGCGCGCGCGCCAGTTCACGGAGAATCTGCTCATACGCCTGGGTCGAAGCGGCGTCGGCCGCGGGGGCCAGCCCCTCGAGCAGCGCGTTGTAGTCGATTTCCTCGTCGGGGCCCGAGAGGCTCACGACGCTTCCGCCCGCTCGCGGCGCCGCGGTCCGGTGCAGGTTGGGCGAGCGCCGCACCGCCTCGACCTCCGTCTGCGCCTCCGCCACCTCGACCACCGGCTGGCTGGGATCAACGAAGCGGAAGCGCGTCTTGCCGATGCGCATGACGTCGCCGGTGCGAAGCAGCGCGCTGCGGGTCGAGCGCTCATTCAGCTTCGTGCCGTTTCGCGAGTCGAGATCGCGCAGGCAGTAGCCCTGCTCCGTGGGCTCGATGACGCAGTGAAAGCGGCTGGCGCGGTCGTCCTCAATGGGGACGACGTTGTCCGGGTGGCGCCCGATGGTGATGGGCTGCCCGCCGAACTCGACGCGCCGCGCGTCGTGATCGAGATCGACTTCGAGATGCGGGCCGGTCATGGGCAGGGTCTCTCCGCGTTCCCCGTCGAGTCGTTTCCCGGCCGGTGCGGGCCGGAGTTCGACGCCCTCAGTGTACGCCGGGCATCACGGCGAAGTGGAGCCTCCGGCGCTGCGGGCGGGAGGAGGGGGGAGCGACTCGTCAGCGGTCGCGTCCGCCCGGCTGGTCGGGCGTCGCGGCGCCGCGCTGAGTCTGCGCCGCGGCTGACTCTGCTGCGCGACTCAGCGCTAGGTAAAGAGCAGAAGGAGGACGCCCACGATCGCCCCGTTGTGAAGGGCGTGGGCCGTGATCGGCGCAATGAGGCACCCGCCGCGCCACATCCGCAGAAGAGCGAAACTCACGGCAATGGACATGAGCGCTGGAACCGCGAGCCAACCCTGCGGATGAATGACGGCGAAGATGAAGGTCATGATGAGCATGGCCGGCCCGACGCCCAGGCGCTTCGAGGCGCCGCTGAAGAGCGCCCCGCGGAACATGATCTCCTCGAACAGCGGCGCGGCGCCCGCGGCGAGAAGCAGGACGCCGAGGCGCGCCGCCGTCGAACCGCTTGCGACCCACTCGAGGATGGGGTGCGGCGCGGTCGAGGTTGCCTGCGCTTCCCAGCCCAGCGCCTGTGCAAGCATCATGTAGATCACCAGGAGAACGATGGTCCCGATCATGCCCACCGCCATGATCGGCACGCAGGCGAGATACCCGAACAGACCGGCGCCGATCTCGCGCACCACGCCCCGGCCGCGCGTCAGGCCGAGGTCGGCCGCCGCGGTCGCAGGATTGCGGCTGCGCAGCATCGGCCAGAGGGCGCCCGTGATGGAGGCCGCCGTCAGCATGATTGCACCCACAAGAATCGGGTGGCTGCCCCCGGTCAGAACAATGATCGCGCCTCCCGCCACGCTCAGCACCAGGTAGAGCGCCAGATAGACCGCGACGGCCTCGAGGAAGATCGCCGGGTGAATGTGCGGCGCCGGGGCGACGAGCCGCAGCGGCTCGCCCCGCAGCGACCGTACGCCGAGCAGAACGAGAATGGTGATCCCGGCGAGCAGCGCCAGCCCCGCGAGCCCCACCGCGCTCAACGTGATCCACATGGCGCGCTTCGCCTGCCCATCAACGCGCGTGCGGACGGGATCCGCCGAACCGGAGCGGTGCGAGAGCAGCGCCAGTCCGAACCAGCCGAGCCGGTGCTCGACCAGGGCCGCGTCCGCGGCGTCGAGGCTCTCGGGATCGACCAGCGCGGCCTTGACGGACTCGTGGAGGCGCTGGGCCTCGCCGCCGATGGCCGCAACTTCATCGTCGAAGGACTCGATGAGAGGCAGGAATACGCGTTCGGTGCGCATCGGGTCTCGAGTGGCGGCCGCGTCGTAAGCGGCGAGTCGCCAGGCGAGGCCGGGCGTGGTGATGACGGCGGCGTGATCACCGTCGGGAACGAGGGGAGCGGCTCGGCCACCGAGCGACGCTCCCGCGTAGAGCAGGCGAGCCTGAATCTCCATCAGTGCATCGCCGGCCAGAGGATCGCGGGGGTCCGGCACTGCGGAAGACTGGTGCCCCGCCCAGACGATCACGGCCACCGACAGCAGGATGACGGTCCACGCCAGCCAGGCGCGCGGCGTCGGGCCGCGCCACGGCGGAAGGTGCGATCCCGGCGTCGCGTAGGGATCGCACGCAGCCCACGCAGCCCAGGATGAGCCCAAACGATCCGCGATGGGGGTCGGCCAGGGGTCGGTCACGCGGCGAATGCTATGGGGGAAGGGAACGACTCGCCCGCGCCTCACGTCGGCTCGCCGGGCAAACTCCACCCCGCGCACGGAAGCCGAGACGTTGACGATGGCGGCGTCGGCGCTATGCTTTCCGTCTCCCCGGAACGGGTCAACGGACCTGCGGGGAGGGTTTTTTCGTTCCAAGGACCAGTCTCATGCCGCGGCAAACCTACCTCGCCAAGACGGGCGAAATCAGCAACAACTGGCATCACGTCGATGCCGACGGCAAGGTGCTCGGGCGGCTCGCCGCCAGCCTCGCCACCGTCCTTCAGGGCAAGCACAAGCCCTCCTACACCCCCCACATCGACAGCGGCGATTACATCATCGTCACCAACGCCGAGAAGATCGTCCTCACCGGTCGCAAGGACGAGCAGCGCCTCCGCCTGGACTACTCCGGCTATCCCGGCGGTCTGCGGGCGCGCAACTACGGCGAACTCATCCGCACGCAGCCCGAGTCCGTCATCGAACGGGCGGTGAAGCGCATGCTTCCCAAGGGCCGCCTCGGCCGGCGCATGGCCAAGAAGTTGAAGGTCTATCGCGGTCCCGATCATCCCCATCACGCCCAGCAGCCCAGCCCGCTGGCGGTCTGAGTCTTCTTTCACGGTCAAGAGCATTCCATGAGCACACTCAAGAGCGAAACGACTCCCGGTCTCGGCCTTCCCACCGCCGCCGCCCCCGCGCCGGCGCCGCGCGTCATCAACTTCAAGCACGGCCCCGAGGCGCAGAAGTTCGGCTGGTGGTGGGGCACCGGACGGCGCAAGTCCGCGATCGCCCGCGTGCGCATCCGCCCCGGCGACGGAACCTTCAAGGTCAACGGCCGCGAAGTCAACGACTACTTCACCGAGGAGCGCGACCGCAACGACGTGGTCGCTCCGCTCAAGTCCACTGACATGCTCGGCAAACTTGAGGTGCAGGTGACGACCAAGGGAGGCGGGTACATGGGACAGGCCGGCGCCATCGTCCTCGGCCTCGCCCGCGCTCTGCGCCTCTACGACGCCAATGTCGAGCCGATCCTCCGCGAGAACAACTACCTCACCCGCGATCCGCGCGAGGTTGAGCGCAAGAAATACGGCCAGGCCGGCGCGCGGCGCCGCTTCCAGTTCTCGAAGCGCTGAGTTCCGCTCGCATCCAGCGATCCACTGGCGACCCGGGGCGGCAGGCCTCGGGTCGCTGTCTTTCTCCGGCCCGGCGCTCATTCGTCAGTCGCGGCGCATCCAGATCGCGTCGGCAAGGCGCTGCGCGAGGTGGTCGCGACACGCGGCGACGGCCGTTGGCGCGAGGGGATCCGCCGACTCGAGGTGGAGCAGGCACCATTGCGCCAACCGCGTTCGCTCGCCGGCGGCGGCGCCATCGGGCTCGACGCATGCGAGGCGGTGGAGCGCTTCGAGGTGTGCGGGTCGTTCGGCGGCCGGCAATGACTCGGCGCGCCGCACGAGGTCGGCCAGCACGATCGCCTCGGCGCTGTTGCGGCGCGCCTGGTCGACCGCGCGTCGAAAGGGCGCCCCGCCGCGCGACGCGGCGGCGGCCGCCCGCTGAACCTCCGCCTTCAGCACCGAAGCCGCTTGAGCGCGGAGCGATTCCGGGCACAGCAGGTCCAGGCGCAGCGCCAGCGGCTCGACATCACGCCCGGCGGCGTCGAGCGCGCGCCAGGCCGCCGCGAGTCGAAAGAGATCGGCCAGGGCCGCGAGGTCCCGGGCGGCGTCCGTCGGCGCGGCGTCGAACGGCGCGGCGTCGTTCACGAGTTCCGCCGCGCGCACGGTGCGGAGCGCATCGAGGCGATCCATGACTGCTCTCCGCTCCGCCCCGAGAAGGTCGGCCGCCCAGGACGCCTCGTCGCGCCAGGCGGCCTCAACCACGAGAAGCGTCCGCGACGGCGCCAAATCGCTGATCGCCCTCGCGAGCGCCACGAGTTGGTCGCGGCTTCGCTCGTTCTCGATCGACATCGCTGCGGCGGAGAGGCGCGGCCAGAGCGCGGCGGGCGCCCGAGGATCACTCAGTGCGATCGCGTCGATTGCGGCGGGGAGTTCGACGAGCATGCGTCGCTCGATGACGTTGCGCCGATGTCCGCCGATAAGCGTCGCCCACGCGGGATCGCTCGCCTCCTGCGCGGTTGAGATCCGCAGCAGCGACTCGCCGATGAGGCTCTCAAGGCGGTCGCTCTGATCGTCGAGCGCCTTGCAGGCGATGCGCAGTTCGCGTTGGCCCGCGGCGGCGGCGTCGGCTCGCCGGGCGTCGGCGCTATCGAGGGCGCCGTACATCATCTTCCAGGGGGGCGCAGCGCCCTCTTCGAGCGCGAGGCGCGCCCAGCGCCGCGCCGCTTCCTGGTAGTCGCCGGCGCGCAGCCGATCGGCCGGCGGGCGCAGCGCATGCGCGTCCAGACGCTGCACCGCACCGGCGATCGCCTCGATCGCGCCGAGGCGGGACCGCGCGGCGCTCGTCCGCAAGTCAAGCGCTTCGCCGATCGCTTCATCCGCGGCCCGCGCGCGGTTCGAGGCCCAGACCGACCCGAGCCAGGACGCCCGATCGAGCGACTCAACAGCGGCGATCACGCGCTCCAGGCGGCTCAACGCCGCCCGGTCGCGCGGCGCGAGGACGCGACTGGAAGTCGGTCGAGTCGCGGCGCGGTCGAGCCACTCGGCCGCGCGGCGCAGGTCGGAGTCGTTGTCGAGCCGGGCTCGGAGCGAGTCGATTCTATCGAGCGTCGATTCACGGTCCGGCGCGAGCGGGGCGAGCGCCTCGCAGAGCAGTTCGATTGCTGGAGCAAGAGCCGCTGGATCGCCCGCGTCCGCTTCGGGGAGCGTCGTCGCGTTGAAGCGCCGCAGCATCCAGACGCAGTCCTCGCGCGCTTCGGCGTCCAGTTCCGGCGCGTCGGCGAGGCGCGCAAGATCGGCGTCGAGAGCCGCGGCAGAAGTCGCGAGCCTCCAGCCGAGCAGCGCCGCTTCGCACTCGTTCATGGGGTCGGGCAGTTCGAGGAGCAGCGCTGCCAGGTCGCGCCACTTCGCCTGCGCATCGAGGATCGCGAGGTGAGCCTCGGTGCTTCCGCGGTGCGCCGGCTGCCGCAGTCTCTGTGCCTGCGCGCGCAGCGATGCGGCTGTGCTTCGGGCGGCGGCGAGGTGCGCCGGCGGGGGCGGCTCGGGGTTGCCGAGGTTGAGCACCTGCGCCGCGGCGAACCCTCCGCCCAGGCACAGCGCGAGCAGCGCGCTCCCGAGGACCGCCAGGCAAAGACGGAGGGATCGACGCATGGAGACGAGTGTATCGATTCGGGCCTCGCGCCGCCTGAAACCCGATGCCGGATGCCCGCTGCCCGATCGCTCAGCCGCCAGGCTCGTTCGCGGCCGAGAGTCGTTCGAGCGCCAGCGTGAGCGCCTGCGTGCCGCTGCGGCCGTGGCCGTGCGCTTCGACGGCCCGGTAGAGTTGTTCGGCCAGAGCCAGACCGGGGAGCGCGAGATTCATCCGCCGCGCCTCGGCCAGGGCGATGCCCATGTCCTTGAGGAAGTGCTCGACGTAGAAGCCCGGTGCGAAGTCGCGCTTGACGATGCGCGGCCCGAGGTTGTTGATCGACCACGAGCCTGCCGCGCCGCTTCCCACCGCCTCGATGACGCGCAGCGGATCGAGGCCGGCGCGATGGGCGTAGAGCAGCCCTTCGCACACGCCGATCATCATCGTCGCGATGAGAATCTGGTTGACCATCTTGGTGTGCTGGCCGCTGCCCGGCGGGCCGAGGTGGGTGACCTTCTGGCCGAGGTGCGCGAGGATGGGCCGGATCGAGTCGAGCGCGGCCGCGTCGCCGCCGACCATGATCGAGAGCGTCCCGTTCCTCGCCCCGATGTCCCCTCCGGAGACGGGGGCGTCGAGCGCGGCGACTCCATCGTTCTTCTCACCGCGCCCGCCGCTTGCGGCTTCGCGACGACTCGCCGCCTCTCGCGCGATCCGGCGCGCCAGTTCGGGGCTGCTCGTCGTGAAGTCGATGAGAATGCGAGGCGGTTTCCTCGCCGCCAGCACCCCCGCTTGACCGAGAATCACCTCCTCGACATCGCGGGGATAGCCGACGATGGTGGCGACGACGTCGGCCCCCTCGGCCGCGTCCGCCGGCGAGTCCGCCCACGCCGCCCCACGGCCAAGCAGGGTCTGCGCCCTGCCCCGCGTGCGGTTGAAGACAGTCAGCGCATAGCCCGCGTCGATGAGCCGCCCCGCCATCGAAGCGCCCATGACGCCCGTTCCAATCCACCCGATTCGTTCCATGCCCTCACTCTACCCGCGCGACGTTGCTCGTGCCGCAGGTGGTCAGGTCGAGGAGTTGGAGGTACCCGCCGCAGGCGCCGGGTCCGGCGGTGGTGTTGAGTGTGCGCGAGCCGTTCACTCCGGCGTGGCCGTTGTAGACGATCTGGATCTGGTTGGAGCCGAGGCCGAGTT
>WYBR01000088.1 GCA_011525805.1 Vicinamibacteraceae bacterium | reverse complement strand
TGCTGTTCGATCTCAACGACTGGATTCCCCGCCACGCGGACCTGCGCCTGGTCAGCGCCAAGGACATCAACGACGCCGGCCAGATGGCCGTCTTCGGCGAGTACACGGACGGCCGCGAGCGCGGCTTTCTCGTTACACCCTATCGCTTCGAGATGTCCGATCCCGTGCCGGGGCGCGCGGGGACTGTTAATACGATCACCGTGACGGGTCTGCAACCGAATCAGCGCGTGCATCTCGTGTGGGGCACGCGAGAAGGCGCGCAGAAGATTCGAGCCGCCTGCCCCGGCGGGACCCTCCTCATCCGCGACCCCATCGCCCTGCCCGCCGTCCGCGCCGACGGCAGCGGCGTCGCGACAATCACCCTCAACATCCCCCTCATCGCCCGCGGCCGCACCGTCCGCCTCCAGGCCGTCGCGCTGGTCGAGTGCCAGATCAGCCACACGATTACGTGGACGTTCGAGTAATACAGCTCGCGCGATCGTCAGGGAAACTCGTATTACATTACAACTACGCCACGGCCGGCTTGCCGTGCTTCGCGCCGCCGCCCTCGGGCTTCTTCGCGAACGCATCCTGCTGCATCACGAATCCGATCACCGCCGTCACCAGGACGATGAGAGGCAGGATGATCGGGTTGCCCGCGAAGTCCTCGCGCAGCGCCGGCTGCCACGCCTCCACCTGGATCAGCAGCGTCACGGCCCCGATCACGAGCACCACCGCCCCGGCGATGCACGTCATCGCCACGATCACCACGCGGTAGAGAATGAACGACAGGAGGCCGAACGCCACCAGGCCGATGAGCGCGCCGGCGTAATACGTGTCCGGCGGCATCTGGGCGATCGACCACACGTTTGCCCCGACGAACGCGCCGGCCAGGCCGCCGCATGCCGCGATCGCGTATTTCATCAGGGGCCAGGCGACAACGGCCGTAAGCACGCCCACGCACGCCGCGACGATGAGGCTCGACTCCATCGACCGGCTCATGAGAAAGCCCAGGCCCATGCCCGTCAGAAACGCCACGGTGATGACAATCCACTTGTGCCACCGGTACCCGTTGATCACGCTCAGCAGCCCGACGGTCACGAAGATGCCCGCCCACACGATGTGCAACTGTTGCAGGACATCGATGAGTTCATCCGGCCGACTGAGGATGTCGAGCCGGTGCATGTTGTCGAGGAAGAGGCGGAACGGATTGAGTCCGACCTCGGAGAGCGATTCGCGGAAGCCCGCTGTGGAAGTGGTCCCCGCGGGGGCGCTGGCGAGAGTCATGAGATTCATAAGGCTGGCCTCGTGATCGACTGGTTGATTCGTGCGGGGTGTCGGCCCGCGTGCCAGTCACTCCTTATCGGCCTTCTTGCCGCCGAGGCTCGATTGAATCATGAGCCCGATAATCGCCGCGCCGAGCCACCACGTCAGGACCCCCGCCGAAGAAGAGGGCAGCAGGCCGTTCGCCTCGACGCCCGATCGCATCAGCAGCCAGTAGGTGCTGCTGAGCAAGATGAGCGAGCCCGCCAGGGAGGTGACGATGGACGCCGCGGCCGTCGGCAGCAGTACGCCGACCAGGATTCCCGCACCGATCCCGCCGGCGCAGACCAGGATCGTCACCCACTTCTGCTGACCCGGCGCATCGTCCCAGTTCTGCGCCGCGGTTTCGAGCACGAACTTGACCGTCGCGTCGAGTTGCTCGCGCCATTTGGGGCGCTGCTCGCCTTCGGCTTCGGCCGATTGTTCGTCGTCCTTACTCCTTTCAAGCAGGCGCTTGGCCCGGTCGTCGAGGTCGCGGGAGATCTCGCGCAACTGGCTGGGCATGAGTTCATCGTCGCTGATCTCCGAGGGCGGCTGGCCTTCGTACATTCCCGTCAACTCGGCGTAGGCGAAGAAGCCCAGCGGGGCCGCGAGGCCCAGGCTCAGCGCCAGCAGGGCCGCCATCACGAAGCGGTAGGCCATGATCGCGACGAGGGCGCCGAGCGCGGCGCCAAGGCCGACGGGCCAGAGAATCGACCACTCGTGGGGGAGCATCGCTCCGGCGAGCAGGCCGAGTCCCGCGCCGAAGATCGCCGACGCGAGCACGAGCATCGGGCGAAAGAGCCGGCGGCCGAAGATCCAGACCACGACGCCGGCGAGGAGCGACGCCGCGACCACGCCGTGGGCTGAAACCGGCATGCTTTCGAGCAGATCGGGGATCATTCTCCGCACATCCTCTCCGTAGCGCGGGCTGCGCCGATGGATGGTAGCCGGCCGGCCGCGCCCTCCGCGCCGCGGCCAGAGCCCGGAAAGGCGGGGCCGCGGGCGCTTCGTGTGTCGCCGCTCGCACCGACTTGCCGGCCGCGGCGTTCGTCGCTCGGCCGGCCGTGGCGGTGCGACACGCAGGCGTCCATCGCCGGCAGTCTCATTGCGTATACTTCACTCAGGATTTCACGTGGAAGCGGCCCGATCGCACCGGAGCCGCCTTCCCCGCAGCGACCGATTGCCAGGAAAGGCGGAAGGTCATGGGCATGCTCGCACTGAGTTTCCCCGGCGGATGGGAGTGGATGGTCATCGTCATCATCGCGCTGCTGATCTTCGGCAAGCGGCTGCCGGAGGTCGGCCGGGCTCTCGGTCAGAGCATCGTGCAGTTCAAGAAGGGCATCAAGGGGATCGAGAACGAGATCGAGGAAGAGGCGAGCCGTCCCGAGGCCCCGCTCAAACCCTACGACAAGCGGCTGGGGGGCAACGAAGAGGAACTCCGCCGCCTCCAGCAGCAGGGGGCGGCCCCGCCGGAGTTCAAGCGCGAGAAGTCGGCCTCGGAACCTTCGGCCTGACCGGCACGACGGCGACGAGGAGTCAAGACATCCGGAGATCATAGAGATGAGGCCAGGCATCGGTTCGCCGATGTCGGGTGAGGGTGCGCCGGTGTGCGATCGCGGGGGGCTCTCGGACTCGCCGCGGCCGGATCGGCGCCAGGGCGTGCCGTGTGCGGGCGTGCAAGCGCGCTCGTTCTCCTCTGCCTCTCGCACTGCACTCTCCCTCAGAGCAGCGAGCGTGCAGTGGCACCCACGTTCGTGATGGGTGGCATCGATCGCCGCCGCCTTGGGCGGAGATCGATGGCGAACGTGCAGGCGCGAACGATCGCCCTTGCCCTTCGCACTGCACTCTCGCTCAGAGCAGCGAGCGTGCAGTGGCACCCACTTTCGTGATGGGTGGCATCGATCGCCGCCGCCTTGGGCGGAGATCGATGGCGAACGTGCAGGCGCGAACGATCGCCCTTGCCCTTCGCACTGCACTCTCGCGCAGAGCAGCGAGCGTGCAGTGGCACCCACTTTCGTGATGGGTGGCATCGATCGCCGCCGCCTTGGGCGGAGATCGATGGCGAACGTGCAGGGCCTCCTCGAGGCGTGCGCCCTTGCCCTTCGCACTGCACTCTCGCTCAGAGCAGCGAGCGTGCAGTGGCACCCCTCTCTCGAATCTGCGAACCGCGACGGTGCCACGCGGCATCGAAGCCCGGGCCGGCCGAGACTCCGGCGGCTGGCGGCGTGAACGTTGACGACGTTTGAGTATCATTGAACAGGAAGCAAGGTCGCGCGATCGGTGCAGACGGCGCGCTCGATCGATGTGGAGCATCGGCTCCGGCTGAGGCGCTCGGACCGAAAGCGCAGTGCAGGCTCAAGGGGAGACGAGATGGAATCGACGAGATCGGGTGGTCTTCTGGGAGCGGCTCTGGCCGCGGCCGCAGCACTCGGCATCGCCGAAGCGGCATGGTCGCAGTGTGATCCACGTCTGGATCATGAATTGTTCAATGATGACGGAAGGCAGGGAGATCGGTTCGGGCAGGCGGTCGGGTTGAGTGATGAGCACATCATCGTCGGCGCTGCTGAAGATCGAATCGAAACCGTGTACTGCGGCTCGGCGATGCTGTTTGACGCGCGGACGGGGCTCTTGCTGTTCAAGTTCGTCCCCGACATTCGGCGCGAGGGGCAGTTCTTTGGCGTCAGCGTCGATGTCGACGACACACTCGCGATCATCGGAGCGCACCGAGATTACAACGAGCGTGGAAGATACAGCGGAGCGGCGTATCTCTTTGATTGCCGGACGGGAGCGCAGGTTCTCAAACTGGCGGCTGACGATGGAGAACACGATAATCTGTTCGGCACGTCCGTCTCGATGAGCGGCGGCGTCGCTATCGTCGGCGCACCGCGTCATCGTCACGGCCAGACTGAAACCGGCGCCGCGTATGTGTTCGATGTAACGACCGGCGTGCAGCTGGCGGAATTGCTGCCGGACACGAGCGGCATCGTGAGTGGATTCGGCACTTCGGTGGCCATTTGGGGCGACCTCGCCGTCGTCGGCGCGCCCCAATCGGGCGCCGGGCAGGTCGACGTGTTCGACATTGCGGGCCCGGGCGCGCCTCGGCGCATCGCAACGATATTCGCTTCCGACGGAGAGTGGGGTGACCGGTTCGGGGCGTCGGTGGCCGTGGCCGATCATCGCGTCATCGTTGGAGCCCCCGGCGACGATGATCTGGGAGATCGATCTGGTTCGGCCTACCTCTTCGATATCTCTGATCCTTCGGCGCCGGTCGAGGTGGCGAAGTTGCTGCGTGAGAATGGGGGCGTCAAGGACCACTTCGGGCACGCTGTCGGCGTGAGCGGCGAGACGGCGATCGTCAGCGCGTGGTACCTGGACGACTTCGAGGGATACTCGACACACTTTGCTCGCCTGTTCGATGCGCGCACGGGGGAGGGGCTGAGCGAGTTGCGATCAACGGCCGGCCGTCGTGACCGCGGGTTCGGGCGTTCGGTTGCGATTCTGTCCGGCACGGCCGTGGTCGGATCAAACCTCGATGATGCGGATCAGAGTTCATGGGGATCGCGTACGTCTTCGACGTCGACTGCCTTCCGCTGCTGTGGCGGACCGGAAGTTGTCCTGGTGTGATGAGGCTGATCGCGCGCGGCGTGTCCGCGAATGAGCAAGCGGTCTTCGTTGCCGCGCATGCCGAGGGCATGCTTCGCATTCCCGATACACGCCTGTGTGCGAACACGAAACTCGGACTCGACGGAACGGCGTTTCTCGCCGGCATGGCGCGAGCCGACTCAAAGGGCGTCGCCCGGCTCTCGGTGCGCGTCCGCGAACCGTTCTGCCGTCGCATTCATGTTCAGGCAATCGACGTGTCCACTTGCAAGACGTCGAACGTCGTGCTGATTGAGTAGATGGGGACCAGCGGTCGGTCGCCCCCGTGCTGACGCGTGGGGCTCGGTTCATCGCGTTGCGATGAACAGAGCCCCGACCGTGAGGGAGGGTGTTCGCCATTCGATGTGCTTCGCGATCGCATTCGGCCATGGCGATGTGGCGCGCGGGCGTGCGCGATCGTCGTGAGCCGCTGCCGCGCCCACGTCCAACACCCGTGCTGACGCGTGGGGCTCGGTTCATCGCGTGGCGATGAACAGAGCCCCGA
>WYBR01000087.1 GCA_011525805.1 Vicinamibacteraceae bacterium | reverse complement strand
CCGAGGAGATCGCGCGGCTCGACGCGGAGATCGCCGCCATCACCGCTGAGTCATCGAGGATCGGGCTCCGGGGCAAGCGCCACCGGCGACGCCGCCTGCCTCGGGCGTGGAGTCGATCGAACGCCGCAGCAACCCGCGCGACCAACGAGATGACGCTCACCGAAGCGCTCACGAGAGTTCTCAGCGGCAAGACGATGCGCATCTCGGAGGTCGTTCGAGCGGTGCAAGCGGCGGGCTACCAGTCCCGGGCCGGCGACTTCCGGACCGTGGTGAACCTCACGCTCCTGCGGCGCAAGGATCTCTTCAAACGGCAGGGCCGCGGGAAGTACACAAGTCGATTGGCGCCGGACCGGTCGAAATGACACCCCATGCGCGCCGCCGACCCTGAGTCTGGCGCGAGCCGTCGGCGACTCAGACTCCCCGTCAGCACGCGGGAATGCCGTGGACCCGGCGAACGAAGCCGACCTCTACTCCGGGAAGTTGAGCAGTGCCGCCCGCGCCCACTCACGCCACGGAGCCGTCTCGCCGCGCATCGCGATCTCTTCGAGCAGTCCGCGCGTGCGGTCGTCGGTGCGGCGGTGGCGGAGTTGGAGGCGCGCGAGGGCCTGGGTGGCGGCGATGTGGCCGGGGTAGACCTCGAGTGCCGAGTCGCAGGCGGCGAGGGCCTCGTCGATGCGGCCGGCGCGCTCGAGGGTGAGTGCGAGGTTGAGCCGCGGGTCGGGATGGCCGGGCATGAGTTTGCGGGCCCACTCGAACTCGTTGGCAGCCTCGTAGAGTTCGCCTCGTTTGAGGTGGAGGACGCCGAGGTTGTTGTGCGCCGGGCCGTGATAGAGGTCGCAAGTGAGTGCCTCGCGGAGCAGTTCTTCGGCCCGGACCGGATCGCCCTCCATCAGGTCGGCGGCCTGACGGGTGAGGCGCTGGGCTTCGAGGGGATTGCGGAGGGCTTCGCGCGGCGCGTTGTAGGGTCCGACCGTTGGGCTGCCGGCGCAACCGATCGGCAGCAATGCAAGTACCAGGATCAGCGCGGCGCCAAGGATCGCTTGCGTGTCGTTGTTCATGGTCTGCTCGCCTACCTTCTCTGCTACCCTCGCGCCAGATACACCGCGCTGATGTGGAGCCGCAGATCGTACAGGTCGGACTGGCCCTGCTCGCGCCAATGGGTCAGTTCGAGCCGACCTGCGGACCAGTGATCCTGGACCAGATGCCATCGCTCGAGCAGTTGCCCGATCTGAGCCGGCGTGAGGCGTTCAAGGCTGATCGCCAACGACTGCCGTCGCAGAGTCGATTCACCGCCCTGGGCGCTCGTCACCGGCGAATCAACGCCTTCGCCGATGCCCTGAAGACGATCCGTGGGTATCCCCGCATCGACGAGTGCCGCGTTCACTAGTGCGAGCACATCGGCCCTGGGACGCTCGCGCCAGGCGACGACATCCCGCTTGGCCCGCAGTTCGATGACCTTGGATGCGTCGCGCCGGAGTTGCTCGAACGCAGTAATCGCCGCTTCGTGTCGTTGCCGCGCCGCAGCGACTCGGCTGGTCTGCACGGCGATCACGCACAGCGATCCAGTGACGGCAAGCATGATGATCAGGGATGGGCGCATGCGGGTCATGGACGGCTCCCGTCGGCAATGTCGCGTGAATCCGGGCGGCGGGTCAGCCGCCAAGTCAACCTCACTCCGTCACTCACTGTACTGATCTGGGGCTGGCGAGCCTCCCACGCATCGGGCAGTTGGAACGCGGAGACGAATCCCTGCGCCGCCGGGGCTGTGGGAAGCAGACCGATGAGCGTGACCGACGCGGGCGTGACGCTGATCGATTCGGTCATGATCGGCTGCTCCGTGGGCCAGCGATGGAGTAGGGCCGCGAGTGTGTGTCCGGACTGGGGCTCCTCGAGATCGGGTGATTGAGCGGCGCGACCTCTGGTGCGTTCGAGTAGGCGCAATTCGGCCACGAGTCGCAGAGGCATGGGTTGGGTCGATGGGGCCGAGATCCCGGGAGGATAAAGATCGTCATAGACGGCTTGACTCTTCGCCTGCATCTGCGCGGTGGCACGATCCCATGCAACGATGCGGCGCTCGATGCCGAGCACCACAGCCAGCAGGAGCAGCGCCGCCACCGCCGCCGATTCACCGATGAACCGGTAGCGCTCTCGCCGCACCGGCGCCGGCTCGTGGGGGCCGGTCAGCAGGTTGATCGAGCGCGGATCAACGAGGCACTCTGGCACGACCTCTTGGGGAATCTCATCAGGACTGAGCGTGAGCGCTTCGCGGAGCGACAGGTCTGTGGTCAGCCGCTCATGCTCAATACCGCAGGCGATGAATCGATTGTCGCCCAGCTGCACGTACGCCGCATGGATGCGATCAATCGACACGGGCAGGTCGGACTCGAACAAGTATCCGAGAGCCCGTCGATCGGGTCCGCGCTGGAAGAGCCTCTTCGGCAGTATCGAAGCGTCAATTGACGCCCAGTAGAAGCGATGGGTCGGCCAGGTGATGTGGCGCTGTGGTTGGGAGGCACGGCTCATGGATGCACCTCCTCCGACGCGCCGAGCGTGAGATGCGTCTCAGATCCTGACGGCGGCGGGGTGATCGAGAGCCGGAACGCTCGTGATCCGTCGCGCAAGTCGACGCCGCCGGAGTCCACCTGGAGGATCTCTAGCCGGCCGATGCGATCGCCGGCTGCGGCGATGTGGAGTCGATCCGCCCCGATCTCGTAAAGGGCGGCGAGGTAACGCTGCGATTCGGTGATGATGGCGATTAGCTCGAGGTTGGGCGGCGGCGCAGGCGGCTCGCGATTCGCGGCCAGCGCCTTATCCGACTGAGTCGGCGCATTCCACAATCGAACCCGGAACACCGATGCATCGAAGGGCGGTTCGGGAGCGGCCGCGCCGGGAGTCAATGCTGATTCTCCCTCGCGCGCGAACCCCTCCGAGTTGGCCGCGTCGGGGATGCGAATGGGGACGAGCGCCCACACGAGCGCGACCCCGGCCGCCACCGCTCCGGCGGAGCCGGCGATGGCGCGCCTTCGGCGCCAGGTCCGGATTGGATCAGTCGGGGATGACACAGCGCTGCACGCACTCCCATCTGCCTGAGTTCTGACGATAGACAGCCCACCACGATCGTCGGGCGAAGCCCACGCGCACATCAATCCGCGCGGCCCAGGAGGCACTGGAACCTACCAAACGCGGCGCATGGCTGGAGGCGCCTTGGCGCTCGCCCTCAGGGGCTCGGGGCAAGGGGGCGAGCCGCCCCTCGCAGCGGGCCGCGATGATCGCCTCGACGCCGCTGCGACCGGCGGCTGCCATCGCCGCTTCGATCAGAGGCAGCGGCGCCGTGTTCACGTTGATCGAGCCGGCATCGCCGACGGGATGCGTCGCGATCCAAGCGCCGACGGAGAGGACATCCTCTTCGTCGCCTGAGGGAAACGCGCTTCGGCGGGCGGAGTGATCCAGAGCGAACGGGTCGATGTCGAACTGGTCGAGTCCCGCAGGCTCGTCTCGCTGAGTGCCAGATGCGACGGCATCGAACCGTTCAAGTATGCCGCCCGGAACTGCGGTGCGCAACGGCGAACCAGTCGTGATCGCGTTCCACGGCGTCATGCCGCACTGGTCCCACGCCGTGATGCGCACGCCGTAGGCGCACTCGTCGAGCCGCCAATTCTCATTGAGTACTTCCACACGCGGAGTGCGCACCTGAAGGTCAAGTGCAACCTTGCCCGATTCTTCCCTGAGCCAGGTCTGGAGCGGACCCGCTTCCAACTGCGCCCGGACTGAGCCGGCGACTTGCTCCTGGGCCGAGAGTCGCTGTTCGAGGTTCGCAAGGACCGCTCGCTGCGTGAAACCGACGGCGACGGGGACGATCAGGATGACCATCGCCAGCACCAGCAGGAGCGCCACGCCCCGGCGGCGCGATGTGAGGCGAATGAGCGACGGGGGAATCACGGCCATGTGAACCTCCTGCCCAGTTCATCGCCGTGTCGAGATTTGATCGTGACGGTCAACACCCGCTCCTCGTGATCCAGGTCAACCCTCCAATCCGCCACCGCCGTCGCCAGCGGCCTCTCT
>WYBR01000086.1 GCA_011525805.1 Vicinamibacteraceae bacterium | reverse complement strand
CTGGCGCGTGGGGCTGGTATTGAAGTGCGATGCGTCGGCGCCTGCACGTTCGCATCGATCTCCGCCCAAGGCGGCGGCGATCGATGCCACCCCGCGAGAAGAAGGGTGCCACTGCACGCTCGCTGCTTTGAGCGAGCGTGCAGTGCGAAGGGCTGGGGGATTCGTTCGCGCTTGCACGCTCGCATCGATCTCCGCCCAAAGCGGCCGCGAATCATGGCGGCCCGCCGCGTTACGTTTGAAGTGGAATCGCTCTAGACTCATGGCGTGACCGAGGGTTCGCACAAGGCGGGGGCGGGGGGGCGGCGGAGCCGGCCGATCATTCTCTGCGCGCTCGAGTTCGAATCGCAAGCCCTGCACGAAAGCGAGTCGCTGTCGCGCACGGCGTCGATCCACTGCACGGGTCCGGGGGTCGAAGCGGCGCTGGACTTTCTTCTCGATCTCGACGGGGACGACTTCGGCATGGTGGTCTATGCGGGGGTGGCGGGGGCGCTGGCGCCGGGGCTGCGCGGCGGCGACGTGCGCATCGCCCGTCGCGTCCTGAGCGATGACGGGGAGAAGTGGACGGCGACGTGGCCGCTCAACGAACCGGCGTCGCGCGGCCTGGCGATGTGCGACATCCTCACGACCCGCCGCATTCTCCGACTGCCGCAGGAGCGGCGCAGCGCGCACGAGACGACGGGCGCCGATCTCGTCGACACCGAGTCCGCCGCGCTCGCCGCGTGGGCGGCAAAGACGAATCACCGGACGTGGGGCGTGGTGCGCGGCGTGAGCGACGAGATCGAAGTGACCTTGCCCGACGGGATCGATCACTGGATCGGCCGCGATGGGCGCCTGCGGCCGTGGCGAGTCGGCTACGACCTGCTCCGCCAGCCGCGATCGATCGGCGCGGTGCGGCGGCTGGGGGAGTCGTCCAGGCGGGCGATGGCCGGCGTGGCCGCGGTTCTTGAGCGCCTGCTCTGCGCCGGGGAGGCGAAGGCATGAAGGACTTTCCGATCGATCCTCCGCTGGCGGCCGGGGCGAAGCGCGTGCTCGTGGCGGGGGGGACGTTCGACCCGCCGCATCGCGCGCACCTGCATCTGGCGATGGCGGCGGCGAAGGGGTCGGGATGCGATCACGTGCTCTTCGTGCCGGCGGGGCAGTCGCCGCTCAAGAGCGCGCCGGCGACTCCCGCGGCGCACCGTCTCGCCATGCTGCGCCTGGCGCTGGAGGGCGAGAAGCGGGCGTCGATCAGCACGTTTGAGATCGATCGCGGCGGGCCGAGTTACACGGTGGAGACGCTGCGGGCGCTGCGCGCGGCGCTTCCGGAGGCGGTCGAGCTGCGCCTGTTCATGGGCAGCGACCAGTTGCGGTGGTTCGATCAATGGCGGGAGGCGGCGCAAGTCGCGGAGTTGGCGCGGCCGGTCGTCGTGCTTCGGCCGCCGGACACGCTCGAGTCGCTCCGTGCGGCGGGGGTGGGGGAGTCGCGCCTGGCGTGGATCGTTTCGACGCCCGCGGATGAAGCGAGTTCGACACAGGCGCGCGAGCAAATCGCGCGAGGCGAAGACGCAAGCGGGCTCGTTCCGGCGAGCGTGCTCGCGTACATCCGCGCGCACGGTCTGTACGGAAGCGGCGCGTCGTGATGCAAGGCGACCCGGTGGAGCGATTGCTGGCGCGGCTGGCGGCGGCGGGGGTCGCGGAGCCCTCCACGCTCGTGATCGAGTGCGCCGGCGAGGCGGGGCGCGCCGTCGCTACGCCGCACACCGCGATGAGCAGCCGCGTTCATGCGCCCGCGATCCTCGGCGCGGCGTATCACGACTCGGGACTGGCCGAGGGCTACTGCACCTATGCGATCGAGTGGCCCGAAGCGCCGGCGCTGCGGGCCGAGGCGTTGGGATCGCTGAGCGATCATGAGCGACTCGCGGTCGGGCTGCGCGAAGCGGTCGAGCGCGTGCGATCGCAGGGCGTGCCGGTGCGGCGATTCGTGCTCACGGGCTTCACGGAGGCGTGCGGCTCGATCGACATCGAGTTCGCGCAGGCGATCGCGGACGTGCTGGAGACGCGGGTGAGTGTGCGGCCGTGCCGCGACGTCGCCGGGCGCGGGGCGGAGGTGCTGCGGCTGCTGGCGCGGGACCGAGCGCGGTACGCGTCGGTTTCGCAGGCGATCAAGGCTCTGGCGGAGATGGAGGGACGCGAGCAGCGGGTGTGGCGGCGGCTGGATCGGTCGCGCGAGATTGCGCGGGTGACCGGGGGATGAAGCGCCCTCAGCCGGCGAGCGGTCGGCTGAAGATGCGATTCACTCGTCGGCGCGGGCGAGGGTCCAGTACTCAACTTCGATGGGGGCCTGGCGGCCGAAGATGGTGACGAGGACGCGGACGATTCCCTTGTCGGGGAAGAACTCGTCGACGGTGCCTTCCATGTTCTCGAAGGGGCCCTCTTTGATCTTGACGACGTCGCCCTTGTTGAACTCGGCGCGGACCTGCGGGGCTTCCTCGGGCTTGCGGGCGTCGTGGAGCATCTGCTCGACTTCGCTCTTGCTCATGGGAGTGGGTCGGCCGGCGGTGCCGACGAAGTCGCCCACGCCTGTGGTTTCCTTGATGAGGAAGAAGACGTCCTGGGGAATGCGGCCGTCGGGTTCGAGGCGCATCTCGACGAAGACGTAGCCGGGGTAGAGTTTGGTTTCGGTGATGCGCTGCTTGCCGCCCTTCATCGTCTTGGTTTTTTCGGTGGGGACGAGGATGCGGCCGACGAGGTTGGTGAGTCCCTCGATCTGGACTTTGCGCAGGAGGGTCTCGCGGACGTAGTTCTCCTTGTTAGAGGCGACGCGGAGGACGAACCAGTCCATGCCGGGCTGGTAGATGGGTTCCTCTTCGAGGGGCTTTTCGGGGGCGTCGGTCACGCGGACCTCCACAGGGCTTGATTCACTGGCGGCGGGCTTGAGGGACATCGTATCGCCTTACTCCGTCCTGGCGGCGCGGGCCGCGCGGCGGTCCGAGGGAGTCGTCCGCGGGATCGTGGGCGGCGCGCTCAGTTGAACAGGTTCTTGAGGAACTCGACGATGAGGCTGCCGCCCGTGAGGATGCCGATGGCGCTGAACAACTCCTTGAAGAAGATGTCCACGATGAAGAGAGTGGCGGCGATGGCCACGGCGACGATCACGACGACCCACGTGGATCCCATGATCTCCCGGCGCGTCGACCAGTTGACTTTCTTGAGTTCGCCCTCGGTGGCGATGAAGAACTCGACGGCGCGGCGGCTGGTGCCGAAGACCCAGAAGATCAGCGCCGCGACGATGATCATGAAGGCGGCGGCCATTCCGCCGCGGGCGTAGAGGTGCAGGCCCGTGGTCTCCTGGTAGAGCCACGCGCCGCCGGCAAGCCCGATGACGCCGAACGCGGCGGCGCTCATGGTGCGGGTCCAGTAGCCTTGATCGGGTTTGTAAATCGCCAGAGACATGTCGGGGCCGTCTGTCTGAGTTGGGAATCGCCGGTCGGGACTTGCACGGGGGCGGGCCCTGAGCCGGGCAAACACGGGCAGGAGGACTCGAACCCCCAACCTGCTGATTTGGAATCAGCTGCTCTACCAATTGAGCTACGCCCGTAGGTGCGTGCCGCGCTCGCGCCCGCGGCGGGCTTACTTCCTCTTGATCTTATGCAGGGTGTGCTTGCGCAGGCGGGGGGAGAACTTCATGAGCCCCTCCTTGAGTTTCTCGGGCATTCCGCCCTTGAGGTTGACCTGCGTGCGGTAATTGAGGTCGTTGGTTTCGCTGCACTGGAGCCAGACGAACTCTCGACCGGTGGACTTCTTGGCCATGAGGCACCTTCCCCGCCCGTTCGCCCCCGGCCGACGGCCGGGGGCGGGAGGGGCGCAATTCGCTTACTCGATGATCCCGGTCACGACGCCGGAGCCGACGGTGCGGCCCCCCTCGCGGATGGCGAAGCGGAGACCGGGCTCCATGGCGATGGGCTTGCCCATGAGGTCGACTTCCATCTCGACGTGGTCGCCGGGCATGCACATTTCGACGCCGCCGAGGAGGGCGACGTTGCCGGTGACGTCGGTGGTGCGGAAGTAGAACTGCGGGCGATAGCCGGTGAAGAAGGGGCTGTGTCGGCCGCCTTCCTCTTTCGTCAGGACGTAGACCTCGCCCTTGAACTTGGTGTGGGGCGTGATGCTGCCGGGCTTGGCGAGCACCTGGCCGCGCTCGAGTTCGGTCTTTTCAACGCCGCGGAGGAGGAGTCCGACGTTGTCGCCGGCCTGTCCCTGGTCGAGGGTCTTGTTGAACATCTCGACGCCGGTGACGACGGTCTTGCGGCTCTCGGGGCGGAGTCCGACGATCTCGGCTTCGTCGCCGACCTTGACGATGCCGCGCTCGATGCGTCCGGTGCCGACGGTGCCGCGTCCCTTGATGGAGAAGACGTCCTCGATGGACATGAGGAAGGGCTTGTCGGTTTCGCGCGTCGGCTCGGGGATGTACTTGTCGAGGGCATCCATGAGTTCCTGGATGCACTTTGTTTTCTCGGCGTCGCCGGGGTTCTGGAGGGCGGGGAAGGCAGCGCCGCGGATGATGGGGGCGTCGTCGCCGGGGAACTCGTACTTGTTGAGGAGTTCGCGGATTTCGAGTTCGACGAGTTCGAGGAGTTCCTCCTCGTCGACGAGGTCGCACTTGTTGAGGAAGACGACGATGTAGGGCACGCCGACCTGACGGGCGAGAAGAATGTGCTCGCGGGTCTGGGGCATGGGGCCGTCGGCCGCGGAGACGACGAGGATGGCGCCGTCCATCTGGGCGGCGCCGGTGATCATGTTCTTGACGTAGTCGGCGTGCCCGGGGCAGTCGACGTGCGCGTAGTGGCGCTTGGCCGACTCGTACTCGACGTGCGAGGTGGCGATGGTGAGGATTTTGGTGGGGTCGCGGCGACCGTCGGACTCGGAGGCCTTGGCGACCTCGTCGTAGGACTTGAAGGTGCCCAGACCCTTGGCCGCCTGGACGGCGGTGATCGCGGCAGTGAGCGTGGTCTTGCCGTGGTCCACGTGGCCGATCGTGCCCACGTTCACGTGGGGCTTGGTTCGTTCGAATACACCCTTAGCCATTGCAGGCAACCTCCCAACTTCGTGCGCTTCAGTCAGCCGCCGACATGACGACCGGACTCGAGTCTGCGTTTCCGGGTTGATTGACGCGCCGCACCGAATTGCGGCCCGTCGGTTGTGTTCCGTTGCGTGCGGCCCCTCACGCGAGGAGGCCGCGGTTCGTGCCGCGCCGACCGGGATCAGCGCCGGCCGGTCGCTCAAAGCCACCGATGGGACTTGAACCCATGACCTCTCCCTTACCAAGGGAGTGCTCTACCACTGAGCTACGGTGGCAGCAAGGCCCCCGACGCCGGTCAAGCCGCTCTCCACTCGGATCGGGACGGTCAGAATATCCGCCTCATCAGGATGAAACAAGCGATCGCGCGGCCCCTGCCGCTCCGACCGCCTGCCGCCCCGTCCGCCCGTGGCGGAACGGGACAGCAACCCTAGGCGCGAAGGCGAAATCCGTCAATTCCCTTCGGGCGTTGCGGGGAGAAATCGAGCCGGCCGCGTTCCGCGAGGCTCCGACGGTGCCGGCCGATCAGGCGAGATCGTCCAGCGCGCGGAGGAGGGCGGCCATCTGCTCGGGCGGGGGCATCTCGTGCCCCTTGCGTTCGAGGGCGACGAGCAGCGGCCGCGCCGCCCGGATTCGACCCGTCTGGTACGCCTGCACGATCAGGGCGACGGTGCTCATCGCCTTGATGAAACTCAGCTTGACCTTCTCCAGAAGCGCCTTGCCCTCGAGGAGGGTCATGGGCGAGCGCAGGGCGATCGCGAGCGCGACCGTGTCGCGATCGGGACCGGCGAGGTGGACGAGCCTGGGCGGCATCTCGATCTCGTCGGGCGGTTCGAGGATGTCCAGCCACTCGGGGAGGAGCGCGCCTTCATGGCGCAGTGCGGCCGCGGCGGATGACGCCATCGCCACGGCCTCGAACATCTCGCGAAGCAGATATTCGTGGCGGATCGAGGCGAGGGCCCGCCACGCGGCAAGAGAAACGACGGCGGGTGCGCCGCTGCGTCGGGGATCGTCGTCTTCGGCGCGAGTCATGTTCAGAGTCTAGAGCCGTCGCCATTCGGGCGGCGGCGATCGATGCCACCCCGCGAGGTTGAGGGTGCCACTGCACGCTCGCGGCTCTGAGCGAGAGTGCAGTGCGGCGGGCAGGGGAGGACGAGCGCGGTTGCACGTTCGCATCGATCTCCGCCCAAGGCGGCGGCGATCGATGCCACCCTGCACCAAGGAGAGTGCAGTGCGAGAGGCAGGGACATTCGTTCGTGCGGTCGGCTTGGCCGGGTGTTGCGGCCCGCCGGTATAATGCGCTGTGTCCGGCGTGCGCGGCGGGTGGCGCTGCTTGCCGGGCGGGACTCGCGGCGGAGCGGCGCACCTCATGGCACATGGCTCAGCACCGGTCGTCGGCGTCGATCTCGGCGGCACGAACATGCAGATCGGCGTCGTCGACGCGGCCAACCGCATCGTCGGCCAGGCGCGGCTCAAGACGCAGGCGGAACAGGGCGTGGACGGCGTAATCGAACGTCTCTGCGCCGGCATCGAGACCGCGTGTGCCGGGGCGGGGTTGAAGACGAGCGATCTCGGGGGGGTGGGGATCGGCGCGCCTTCGCCCATCGACGCTTCATGCCGCATCATCCTCAACGCCGTCAACCTGCGCTGGCGCGATGTGCCGCTGGCGGACCTCGTGAGCCGGCGCCTCGGCTCGGTGCCTTCGACGCTCGACAACGACGTGAACGTGGCGGTGTGGGGCGAGTGCATGCTCGGCGCGGGGCGCGGGCACCGAAACGTGCTGGGCGTGTGGGTGGGCACGGGCGTCGGCGGCGGACTCGTTCTGGACGGTCGGCTGCATCACGGCACCTTCGGCACCGCGGGCGAGATCGGCCACGTCATCATGCTGCCGGAGGGCGGGCCGGCGTCGGAGAAACTCGAAGACCACGCCGCCCGCAGCGCGATGGAGCGCCGCGCCGCCCATCTGCTCCGCGCCAACGAGAGATCGAGCCTGCGCGACATGGTCGAGGGGAAGGCCGATGACGTGCGCATCCGCCACATCGCCCGCGGCGTCGAGGAGGGCGATCCGCTGGCGCAGCGTCTCGCGGACCATTCCGCGCGGATGGTCGGAATCGCGGCGGCGAACGCGGCGACGCTGCTGAGCCTCGACTGCGTGATTCTCGGCGGCGGCGGGGCCGAGGCGCTGGGCGAGTGGTACCTCGCGCGCGTGCGCCGCGCGTTTGACGAGGTGGTCTTTCCCGAAGAACTCAGGCAATGCGCGATCGTCACGACTCAGTTGCGCGACGACGCCGGCCTCCTCGGCGCCGCGCTGCTGGCGCGCGAGCGGCTGGCGAAGGATTGATCCCGGCCGATTCGTGACGCGGCGAGCCGCGAACTCACGCCTCAAGTCCCAGGTCCCAGGCGCCCGTCCATGAACATTGAGCACGATCCAGGTTCGTTCGACGGCACGCACATCGCCCGGTACCGCGGCGAGGCGGACCTGCGGCGCTTCATCGAGACGGAGTGGGTGCTCACCGACGGGCTGGGCGGGTTCGCGATGGGCACCGCCCTCGGAATGAACACGCGGCGCTATCACGGCTGGCTGATTCACGCCGCGCATCCGCCGGTCGGCCGCGTCATGCTCCTCAACGCCGTGCTCGAGCGATTCACGCTGGCCGCCCCCGGCGCGGCGGAAGAGACGGTGGAACTGAGCAACTTCGAGTTTGAGCCGGCCCACGTCGCGCCGCGCGGCCACCGACTGCTCAAGCGATTCGAGCGCGGCGCCGCGGCTTGCCGCTGGGTCTACCGCTGCGGGGCGTTCACCATCGAGCGGCGCCTCACGATGGGCTGGCGCGGCGGGGGGATCGAGGTCCGCTACCGCGTCGAAGGGCCGGCGGGCGCGACCGCGCGGGTCACGCTGGCGCCGCTCGTGCGCCTGCACGACTTTCACCGACTGATCCGCTGCGATGGCCGCCGGTTCCGAGTACGCGGCACGGCGTCGGGGATTGCGATCGGCGCGGAGAACGGCGTCGAACTCCATCTCGCCACCTCCGGCGGCCAGTTCCACGCCCAAAGCGACTGGTGGTTCAACTTCCACTACGAGCAGGAGCGGCAGCGCGGGCAGGAATGGATCGAAGACCTCTTCACGCCCGGCGAGTTCCGCTGCGAATGCGAAATCGGTCCGGATGGAGCGTGCTCGCTGGCGCTGCGCGCCGCGGCGGAGCCGATCGCGCCGATGGAAGTCGATCGGGGCGAGGCGTTGAAGCGCGGCGTCGAGGCGCGGCGGATGCACCTCGCGTCCATGGCCGAGCGGGCGGCGAAGGGCGCGCCGGCGCTGGGCCGGCGGGTGGACCTCATGGCGGCCGCGGATGCGTTCGTCGTGCCCCGCCGCGTCGGCGAGGAGTCGCTCATGACCATCCTCGCGGGCTACCCGTGGTTCGGAGACTGGGGGCGCGACACCATGATCGCGCTGCGCGGCCTGCTGCTGCGCACCGGACGCTTCGAAGAGGCCCTGCGCGCGCTCCGCGCGTTCGCCTTGCATCGGCAGCGCGGGCTGATTCCCAATCTCTTCGACGACTCCGGCGGCGCGGCGCACTACAACACCGTCGACGCCAGCCTCTGGTTCATCCATGCCGCGTGCGAGTACCGGCGGCTCTCGGGCGATGCGGCCGGATTCGACCGCGACCTGCGCGAGGCGTGCCTCGACATCGTCGAGCACTACCGCGGCGGGACAGATTTCGGCATCCGCATGGACGAGCGCGACGGGCTGATCGTCGCGGGCGACGCCTCGACGCAACTGACGTGGATGGACGCGAAGCGCGACGGCGTCGTCTTCACGCCGCGCCACGGAAAGCCGGTGGAGGTCAACGCCCTGTGGTACGGCGGTCTGTGCTCGCTCGCGGAAGCGCTTCGGGAGACTGAGGCGTCCCGCGCTGCGATGCTCGATGAGACGGCCCGGCGCGTGCGCGAGCACTTCGAGCGGGCGTTCTGGTGCGAGCAGACGCAGTGCCTCGCGGATGCGCTCGTGCCCGAGCGCGGGGGCTGGGGGCAGGATGCGACGATTCGCCCGAACCAGATCATCGCGTGTTCGCTGCGCTTCTGTCCTCTGGAGGAGCCGAAGCGGCGGGCGGTGATCGCGGCGGTCGAGGAGCACCTGCTCACGCCGGTCGGGCTGCGGACGCTCAGCCCGCGCGACTCGCGCTACCAGGGGCGGTTTGAAGGAGGGATGTTCGAGCGCGATCGGGCGTATCACCAGGGCACGG
The DNA here is from genome assembly GCA_011525805.1 of Vicinamibacteraceae bacterium. Classification (GTDB taxonomy): domain Bacteria; phylum Planctomycetota; class Phycisphaerae; order Phycisphaerales; family UBA5793; genus UBA5793. Next base: position 8,712 of record WYBR01000086.1, on the reverse strand, counting down.
CCTGGCCGTGGCTTCTGGCGCCGTTCGTCGAAGCGGTGCTGCGCGTCGACGAGTTCAGCGACGCGGCGCGTCGGCGCGGACGGGCGATCATCGAGCCGCTCCTCGAGCAGATGATCGTCGGCCGCAGCCTCGGCCAGGTCGCCGAGGTGTACGACGGCGACACGTCGCCCGACCGCCCGCGGCTGCCCGGCGGCTGCATCGCGCAGGCATGGTCCGTCGCCGCGGTGATTGATGCGATGGTGATGTGCGAGGGGGAGTAGGGCAGACTTCATTCTTCATTTCAGTTGCCGCTACGGGGCGCCATCGATCGCCGCCGCTCTGGGCGGAGATCGATGCGCGCGTGCGGGCGCGCCCGTCTGCCCTTGCCAGTTCGCACTGCACTCTCGCTCAGAGCAGCGAGCGTGCAGTGGCACCCCGCGCGCGTGCAAGCGCGCTCGTTCGCCCTTGCCACTTCGCACTGCACTCTCGCTCAGAGCAGCGAGCGTGCAGTGGCACCCCGCGCGCGAGCGGGGGTGGCATCGATCGCCGCTGCTCTGGGCGGAGATCGATGCGCGCGTGCAAGCGCGCTCGTTCGCCCTTGCCAGTTCGCACTGCACTCTCGCTCAGAGCAGCGAGGGTGCAGTGGCACCCCGCGTGCGTGCAAGCGCGTTCGTTCGCCCTTGCCAGTTCGCACTGCACTCTCGCTCAGGGCAGCGAGCGTGCAGTGGCACCCCGCGCGCGAGCGGGCGCATTGGGCCGGGGCGTGAGAAAGCACAACGACCTCGCGGAGGCGGCGAGGTCGTTGCGCTCGTGGATGTCCCGCCGTTGCGGACGGGAGGCCTCAGTTGGGCGCCTGGGCGACGTTGCTCGTTTCGCAGTCGCTCAGTTGCAGGAGTTGGAAGTAGCCGCCGCACGCGCCGTTGGGAAGCGTGGCGTTGAAGAACCCGGCGCCGCTGCCCGAGTTGAAGGTGCGGGCGAGTTGGATCTGGTTCGATCCCAGGCCCAGCGGCGTTCCCGCGCAGGGGTTGTTGTTGGGCACGCGGAAGGAGCCGGTGTTGCGGGCGAAGATGAGCGCGAGCGTGCCGTTGGGCTGGGCGTTGCTCCAGTCGAAGCGCCCCCCGCCCTGCGTGCGGCACTGGCCGGAGACGGCGAGAGTGAGCCGCGGCCCGCCGCCGCACTCGATTTCGAGCAGTTTGAACGCGTCGAGGCCGGCTTCAGTGACCGAGTTGTTCGGATTGTCCGAGACGCTCAGTCGGAAGCGCACGCTGCTCGTGAGGTTGACGAAGTCGTTGACGAGGAAGGACTGGTTCTTCCAGCCGGGATCGTGGGAGGTGCGCCACATCTCGACCCAGGAGTTTCCGCCGTTGTCGGAGGCGTAGGCGATGAGGAAGTCATCCTGATCGTCGTTGTACATCCAGCGGTCGAAGGAAACAAGGACGGCGGCGCGGCCGGTGAGGTCGAAGGTGGGGGAGAGCAGGTGCGTCGGGCCGCCGTCGAGGTCCTGGTTGGCGCCGTTGCCGGTGACGTAGCAGTATCCCGAACCGTCGGAGTCGGCGGGCGGATCGCCGCGGCTGCCGCCGTTGGCGGGAATGGCTCGCTGCCAGGCGCCGTCCGAGAGGTTCTCGTTCTGCACCGTCCAGCCGCGATCGGTCTGGAAGTCGTCTTCGAAGATCGGATCGAGGGCGGAAGCGCTGAGGGCGGAGTAGGTGACGGCCGGCGCGCCGGGCGGGTCGTTGACGACCTGGCCGCGGTCGGTTTCGGCGCTGATGTAGTACTGGACCGTGCGGCCGCAGGTTGAGGCGGGGAAGACGGCGTCGTAGGAGTTCGGGCCGAGGATCTCCATGGGGATGGCGGTCCAGCCGCCGCCGTCGTTGAAGTGCAGCACGCCGGTGTCGGGCTGCGGCTCGGATCCGCGTGCTTCGACGTCAACGCGCATGCGCGTGCCGCCCGAGGGCAGGACCATGTCGGGCCGGCCGTTGGGATAGAGGAACGACAGGCTGGCGCGGGAGGCGGAGACGTCGAGCACGAACAGGCCGCGGTTGATGTCGCTGACGATCACGACGCCGCTGGGGAAGAAGGGATAGGTGCTCCACGCCCCGTCGAAGCCCTGCGCATCGTTTTCGGGATAGGTGTCGAACCAGCCGGTCTGCACGGCATTGAGCGGATCGGTCACGTCGAAGATGCGCAGGCCGCTGCGATAGTTCGCCTCGAAGCAGTAGTTGCCGGAGACGTAGAGATTGTGGTCGATTGAAGGCGTGCCGGAGGTGAAGGTCGAGACGAGCGAGGGGGTGGTGATGTTGCTCACGTCGAAGACGCGGGTGAGCGTCGTGTTCGTGTAGCCGTTCTGCTCGTCGAGTTCATCGTCGAGGAGGAAGAACTGCCGGTCCTCGGAGAGCCAGCCCTGGTGGCAGTAGTTGATGCCCTCGTAGACGTTGCGGCCGACTCGGAACATGTTGCCCTTGTCGGTCACGTCGACGATGTCGAAGGCGGTGCGTCCGTTGGCGCAGAAGGCGATTTGCCGCCCGGCGTAGGGGCCCTCGGTGTAGGTGACGATCTGCGCGTCGTGGACGTAGGGGCCGGCGAACTGTCCGGCCAGCGTGGGATTGGAGGGATCGCTGAGGTCGAAGACGACGAGAGAGCCGCCGTTGATGTTGGCGCCGCAGAGGTAGAGGAACCCGCTGTACTCGTCGAGCGCGACGTTGTGCGTGGTGCTCAGGCCGCTGTTGGTCAGGCTGCGAACCAGCGTGACGTTGCCGTTGTCCACGTCGGCGAGGCTGATGACCTGGATGCCTCCGCCCGCCTCGTTGCTCACGTAGCAGTGGTCGCGGTAGACCTTGACATCCCCCCACAGGCTGCTCGTGTGGGCGATGCTCGCGACGATCGTCGGGCTGGCCGGGTTGGTGATCTCGACGACGGCGAGGGCGTTGCGCACGCCCATGAGCGCGTATTCGCGCCCTGAAGGCGAGACGTACCCCCAGCAGTCGTTGCCCGATGAAGGATTGCTCGGGAACTGGTTGAGCGGAATCTGGCTCAGCAGGGTCACGTTGTGCGATTGAAACTGGGCAAGCGAGGATGCCGCCGCAATCGCGGCAATCGCCGTCGCCATCACGGCGCTACCCAGCCGAATCCTCCTCATCGATGCCATCCGGTGCTCCTTCGTTCTCAGCAGGTGTTCATCTGACTCGCGGCTTCGAGGGCGCGCGACATGCCGACCGGACGCCGGACCCGCCCCCGGGCGACTCCGCTCCGCTCCAATCTCGCCAAAGAGAACCGCGAACCGGTCCAATACATTCCCGACCCTGCCCCTGGAACGCCTCACCGAATGAGCCGTCCGGGTCGGTGGTACAGGCTTTCGAGCCTGTACGATCGTGCAGGCTGGAAAGCCTGCACCACTAAGCCGTGAGCCGCCCCTATGGCAGGATCGCGGTCGTTCGCGTGTTCGATTTCACCGAGTCCTCTCCGTTCGCCCCCCGCCGGATCACCGCCTGGAGCGCGATCGGGAAGGGCGGCGCGTTGCGCGGAATGGTGACGTTCAGCCGGGCCAGGCCGCGCGCATCGGCCGTTGCCGATCCGATCAGCCCGACTGGATCGACGAGATCGAGGGTCAGACCGCCGAGGCCGGGAATCGACCGGCCCGCGCCCACGCCTTCCATCGAATAGAGGAAGTAGACGCGCTCGCCCGCCCGCGCCCGGCTGACGCTGAGGACAGCGGGGTTGCCGCGCTGAAGGTCGGTGTGGCTGAGGCGGGGGACCATCGTCGCCTGGCCGCGAATCTCACCGGCGGGCCACTGGACGGTGTGGATGTTGACGTAACTTCCTTCGGTGATGATGAACGGCTCCCAGATTTCGTCGATGAGGATGCCGGATTCGGCGTAGTGAAGGCCGTCGCCCTGGCGCTCCCACATGTGGCCGTGGCCGAGCATCGTGATCATCTCGCCATAGAACCCGACGCGCCCCTCGTGCATGTGCCCGTAGAGCAGGTCCTCGTGCATGATCCCTTCGATGTAGATGTCGCACGAGAGGAGGTTGGTCTCATCGTCGTAGACGAGCGAGGCGTGGCCGGTGGCCGGGCTGCCCGTCGGAGGAACGTGCTGATCGTGAGAGAGGTCGGTCTCGATGTACCAGACGTCGGCGTGGGCGACTCCTCCCGCCAGAAGCCCAAGTCCGATGACGAGTCCCGAAAGTTTCCGCTTGCCCGACTTCATGGCCGAACTCCTGTCTTTGCGATTGGCGATCCGTGGTTGTTGACGTTGGTGAATGGGTCTGTGGCTCCGCCGCGGGTGCGACCGTCAGAGGAACGTCCAGATGGTGATGATGCTGATCTCGCACGAGCCTGCTTCGACGGCCTGGAAGAGCACCGTCCGGTGTCGCGCCGCCGCCGGCACGAAGAGATCGAAGATGGCGTGACCTGTCTCGTCGGCGCGAATGCTGCGCAGGAGCGATGGTCCGCGAATGCCGAAGTTCACGCCCGGGCAGATGGGGACCGGAACGCTGCCGTACTGGAAGCCGTAGACCACGTGGACCATTGAGAAGGGCGTGGCGCCCGTGGCGTCGAAAGTGTTGACCACGCCGGCCCGGCCGGGGATGGGATTGGCGAGCCCGAGTTTGGGCCGCAGCAGAAACGCCCGGGTCTGGCCCGAGGTGATTCGTCCCGTGCCGGCGACGTGGCCGGAGTCCGTGATGCCGCACGCGGTATTGAGCGTGTCCCAGCCGGAGAAAGGCGGGAGGAGCGAGTTGATGTTCGCAATGGTCCTCCCGGGCTTCCAGAGCACGGCCTGGTACTCGCCTGCGGAAGCGAGGAAAGCCTCGCCGACCACTTCGCGCAGAATGTTGACCGAGAGCGCGCGGCTGTCGCCGCCGATCGGGAAGGAGCCGAGGTCGGTCATTACGCCGTCTTCCCAGAGGAACGCGTGGGAGGAATCGTTGCCGGTGTCGCTGTGGCCGACGACGATGTTGTTGCGATTGACCCACAGGGCTTCGGCGAAGTTACCTCCGAGGGTGCCGATCTCGATGGCCTGGCCGCCCTCCCAGTAGGCGGCGACGCGGCGGCCGGACGCGTCCTGCGACCAGCCGACGGCGCGTCCGGCCGCGTTGAGGGCGAGCGCCTCGCTCGAGACGTGGCCGCCGAGCACGCCGAGGTCCGTCATCTGACCAGCCTGCCAGCGGAAGGCGTGCCACGCGCCGCCCGCCGTCTGGGCCGAGCCGACGATCTGCGAGAAGGAGTTGATTGCTCTCGCTCGTGAACCGGCCCCGCCGAGCGTGCCGAGATCAACGCGGTTTCCCCCGCTCCAGGCGAAGGCCCGGGAACCGCTGCCGTCGAGCGTGGCCGCCCGGCCGACCGCCTGCCGCGTTTCATTCAGCCCGTGGGCGAAACTCTCGTCGAACCCCTCGAGCACGCCGAGGTCCGTCATCTGGCCGTCGATCCAGAGGAAGGCGTGCCAGCGGCCGTCGACGGTCTGTGCGGCGCCGACCACTTCGTTGTTCTGGTTGATTCCCAGGGCGATGCTTGCCTCGCCGCCGAGGGTTCCGAGATCGATCGCTTCGTATCCAGGGTCGTGCCGGGCGAAGGCCGCGGCGCCATGCAGCACAAGCGGCATGGCGATCGCCACACCCGCAACGCGAACCGGGCTCATGGACCGAGAAAACACGCGCATGAAATACCCCGCTACAGAACCGGCTTTGTCCCGGGTTTGTTCCCTCGCTGCGGTCCGGAGCGGGACCGATCGACCGGCGCGCGGCGCCCGCGGCCCGGAGCCGTCAGCCGCGGCGCGGGTTGCGGCCTGTTGGTCCGGACGTCCGCCGAAGGGGCGCTTCGATCCGGCGCTCGGGCGGCTCGGCGTGAAGGGGGCCGCGGTCCGTCGGCCCGGCCGCCCAGCCGTCCGGTTCGCGGGAGGCCGCCGCCTCCGCCTCTGTCGCCGTCGCGGCTGCTGCGACAGCCGGTCCGCCTCCGTCGGTGTGCGGCTCGGGCTCCTCCGCCTCGACCACGACGCCCTCGCCGATCCGGTCGCCGAAGATCATCCGGCCGGCCGAGGTCTGGAGCGAACTCTTGACGGAGCACTCGATGCGCTGGCCGATGCAGTCGGCCGCGTTGTCCACGACGACCATCGTGCCGTCGTCGAGGTAGCCGACGCCCTGGTTGCGGTTCTCTCCGCGCTTGATGATGTGGATGGTCATTCGCTCGCCGGGGACGGCGGCGGTGCGCAGCGCGTTGGCGAGGTCGTTGATGTTGAGCACCTTGACGTCGTCGATCGCCGCGACCTTGTTGAGGTTGAAGTCGGTCGTGACGAGGTGGGCGCGGTACTCCCGGGCCGCTTCGAGGAGCATCTGGTCCACGCCCATGCCCGGCACGGGCACATCCACGATCGACAGATCGACGTGGGGGCTGTTCTGCATCTTGCGCACCATGTCCAGGCCGCGCCGGCCGCGGTTGCGCTTGAGTTTGTCACCCGAGTCGCTGAGCGTCTGGAGTTCCTCGATGACGAAGCGCGGGATGATGATCGGCGCGAGCAGGAAGCCCGTGGCGCCGATGTCGTAGATGCGCCCGTCGATGATCGCCGAGGTGTCGAGGATGAGCGGTCTCGTGCCGCGCAACTGCTTGCTGAACTCGACGTAGGGGATGATGAGGCGGAACTCGTCCTGCGTGCTGTACACCACCGACACGCCGAGGTAGCACAGCGTGATCCCGAACGCCGCCTTGATCGCCACGAGCACGCGGCTGCCCGCCGTCCCCGGATCAAACTTGATGTCGTGCGCCTCGAGAAGCAGTTCGATGATCCAGCTGAGCGCGACGGTGGCGAGCAGGCCGGCGATGAGTCCGAAGAGCGCCCCCGTCATGCCCGAGAGTTTCTTGTGCGGCGTGAGGGCGTCCACCGTGATCGCCGCGCTGCCCAGAAACAGCGCCACGAGCAGCGGAACCCACCAGTACTGCACGAAGATGTGCGTCGTCTCGTCGTCGGCCGAGCCCGACCCGCCGCGCAGGAGGCTGAGCATCACGACCGTCACCAGCAGGATGAGGAACACGCCGCGGATGATGATCAGCGCGCGGACCCGGTTCCGCTCGGTGTCGTCGAGGATGTTGACGGGCAGCGAGGCGCGTTCGCTCATGATCGGATTGTACGGTCCGAAAGAGGCGGCTACCATCGAGCCCCGCCAGCGCGGCCCGCGCCGCCGGGCGGCCTCATCCCGTGATCCGTCGGCCGGGCCCGGCGCACGACCGGCCCATGAACCTGGTCAGAGCCTGACCGCAGCAGCCATAAGTGGTCTCCGTTCGGGGCATCGGCCACCTGGCCGGCGGATCACCGGATGAGCGGCGGCGAAGCGCCGGGAGAGTTGAGAGTTGAACAGGTGAGCAGGAGAACGCTGCCCGTCGATGCCTTGCTGGCTCGATCCCCCGATGCCTCTCCCCAGTGCCTATTGCCTATTGCCTAGTGCCAAGTGCCTATTGCCTATTGCCTATGTCCTATCGCCTCGAAACCCCATCCGCTTGCTCACACGCGCGGCTCGTTACTCGAACTGATGCACGACGAGGTGACTGATGGCGCACTCATTCTGGACCACGGCCTGGAAGAGGATCGTCTGGCCGCGCGCGACGGGCGGGACGGTGCGGGTGATGGTGGCGACGCCGTTGCCGTCGGCGATGGCGGTGCCGATGACTGTCGGGCTGTCGAGTTGGAGGGCGTTCTGCTGGAGGTCGCAGCCGGGGATGCGCGCGCCGCCGCCGTGGCGGGAGTAGAGGAACACGACGCGCGCGCCGGACGTGGCGCCAGTCACGCGCAGGCGGTTGGGCTCGCCGGCGCGGCCGGGTTGGGGCGATCGCATGGTCATCGTCGATTCAACCGGTGACAGCAGGACAGCCCAGAAGTCGCTGGGGCGACCGGGCACCTTCGCCTCCGCTGCAATCTGGCCGGCGTCGTTGATGCTGGTAGCGCGATTGATCCACCATGGCATGCGCAGGTGCGGCGGCACGAGATCATCGAGCAGAATCATCTGCTCACCGGGATTGAGAATGAAGCCGCGTGTGTAGCCGACTGCGTCGCCGACGATCTGACCGACATTGTTGATGTCGCGGGCGAAGCTGGGTGGGATGATCAATGGTGAGTGGATGTCGATGATCTGTCGATCGACCCACTTCACCGCATGGCCCTGGCCATTGGCGGCCACAGAGTAACCTACGATCACGCCCTGCTCGTTGATGGCATGCGCCTGGCTGCCGTTGCCTGAGAGGGAGCCGAGGTCGAAGACCTTGCCATTGACCCATAGGACTGCTATTGGTCCTACTGGACTGGGATTCGTGCCCACAATCTCCCCAGCGTCGTTGATGTCATTCGCGCCGTAGGAAGAGTCTGAGCACTCGCACAATCGCGGTAGTTCCTGCATGACGCCGCTCTCCCACAGGAACGCCCGACCGTTGAAACGACCCCACTCAATTTCAGACTGGCCCACGACTTGGCCCACGTTATTCATTCCATTTGCAAAACTGCTTTCACCTCCGAGCGTCCCGAGGTCGATCATCTCCATGCCGCGCCAGATCACGGCATGGCGCACGAAGACGCTGCCCCCCGGCTCGAAGTTCGACCAGCCGGCAATCTCGCCGAATTCATTGATTCCCGCCGCACCGCTGCTGTCGCCACCCAGCGTGCCCAGATCAATTACTCCGCCTGTGCTTGGCCAGAGTGTCGCATGGAACTCAACCGGATCAATGGCGGCTCCTCCAACAACATCACCGTATGCGCT
>WYBR01000085.1 GCA_011525805.1 Vicinamibacteraceae bacterium | reverse complement strand
GCATCCGCCGCTCAACTTGGCCACTTTGCTCCGCGCGCTGTTTCGCGCCGTAACTCGCGCGTTGTCTTGTAGTTGCGCGTTCTCGCGCGTTGTTGCGCCTTCTGGCCACTCTGCCCTGTCCGTTACGTTTTCCACAACCCCAAGCCGCCGAAAGTGGTGATTTCTCATCGGGTTACGTGATAAGATGGGAAATTTTGACTAGATCGGTTGCCACTCGGTTTGACTCCCGTATACTAGTGGTGACGTTCGGGTTCTTTCATCCGGACGCCATACTGACGCGATCTTTCTCCCCTCCGCGCGTAGCCGGCTCTGTTGGCTACGCGTTTTTATTGCCGCATTCCCCCGAACCGCCCATCCACCCCAGCCGGTCACCCGGCGACCCGGGCGTCGGCCCCAACAGGCTGGCGGACCGGTTTGCACGATCGGAGACCCCGGTCGCCGGCGCGCCGTCCGCCGCACCCGTCAACGCGACTCACGACTGCGAGAAGTGGCACAGACGGCTCGGGCGGCTAGACTGCCTGTCCCGTCAACGTCACCGCCAAAACCATGCTCCTCACGCTCACCGCCCGATCACTGGCCTCCCGCCTCAACGCTCGCGGCGCCCGGGCCCTCTCCATCTCCGAACTCCCGCGATTCGTCTTCCAGCAGACCACCCTGCGCGGCCTGGCGCTCGACACGGGCCTCTTCAAGGGCTGGGGACTCGACGAACTCGAAACGCTCCGCATCCAGGCCGACCAGGCCGGCTGCCCCTGCCTCCTGCTGCGCGAGTCAGCGCCTGTGGCCTCCGGACAGATCCCCTCCCGGGCCGGCGAAGGGCCCATGCAGCGCATCGAACTCGTCGCCCGCGCCGCGCATCGCCTCGGCTGCAACGCCCTCGCCCTCCAGCCCGACTGCACCGCCGCCGAGCCTGACAATCGCGTCTTCGACTTCCACGTCGCCTTCTACCGCCGCGTCATCGAGCGCGTCGACCGCCTCGAACTCAACATCCTCATCGAGCCGGCGGCGGGCTGGCTCGGTCGGCCCGACTGGCTCGTCGAATTGGTGAAGAAGGTCGGCGGTTTCCGCATCGGCACCCTTCCCACATTCGAGTCCGCGGGCCGAACCGCCGACTGCGCCACCGCGTTGCGTCAGACGGCGCCCTACGCCGGCGCCGTATTCGCCACCTTCTCCGACCTCGATGTCCCCGAGGCCGCGCTTCAATCCTCCGAGGAGCCGCGCGACGAAGAGCCGCCGCCGAAGAAGACGACGAGAAAGAAGACGCCCGGAAAGACCGCGGGCGCCGCCGCCGCGACTACGACGCGCCCGAAGAAGACAGCGCGCAAACCCAAGGCCGAGCCGCAGCCGGCGCCTCCCTCTCAACTGCCCGAGTGCATCGCCGCCCTCAAGGCCGTCGGCTATGAACAACTTCTCGCGCTTGACTATCACGGCTCGGGTGATTCAGTTGCCGCGATCAACGCCGCGCGGGCGCGGATTCAGGCGATCTGGGAAGCCGCCTGACGCGCGCTGCGCCGCCCGCCCGAACGCCGACGCGGACCGCCCATGCACGCCAAACAGCGCCTCACCATCACGATCGACGGACCGGCCGGCACCGGCAAGTCCACGACGGCGCGCCTGGTGGCGCAGCGCCTGGGCCTCGAGTTTCTTGACACCGGCGCCATGTATCGCGCCGCCGCCCTCATCGCCCTCGAGCAGCGCCTCGACCTCACCGACGGCCCGGCCGTGGCGCTTGCCGTCGAACGGGGGGCGATGTGCTTCGACTGGGCCGCCGATCCCCCGCGCCTGCTCCTCACGCGCCCCCGTCCGCGCGACGTGACCGACCGCCTGCGCGATGGTGACGTCACTCTCGCCTCGTCGAGCATCGCGCGCCTGCCGGAGGTCCGCGCCATTCTCGTCGCCGCCCAGCGCCGCCTGCGCGATGAGCATCCGCGCCTCGTGAGCGAAGGGCGCGATCAGGGTTCGGTCGTCTTCCCCGACGCGGACGTCAAGTTCTTCCTCGACGCCACGCCCGAGGCCCGCGCCCGCCGCCGCGCCGATCAGTTGCGCGCCGCCGGCCAGGGAGTGGACGAAGAGCGCCTCCTCCGCGAGATCATCGAGCGCGACGCCGCCGACCGCAACCGCGCGACCGGCCCGCTGATCGTCCCCGACGACGCCGTCGTCATCGACACGACCGACCTCTCGCACGAACAGGTTCTCGCCGCGCTCGAGCGCGCCGTCCGCGCCCGCCTCGGGCCGATCCGTTGAGAGGAAGCCGCTCGATGCTCCTGCTCGATTTGCTCCGAACGCGCAACCCCGGCATCCCCCTGCCGCGCCTCCTCGCCTACGAGTCGTGCTGGTATCCCATCCGCGCCTTTTTCACCTGCCTGTACCACATGCAGGTCGAGGGGCGCGAGCACGTGCCGCGCCGCGGCGGGGTGCTGGTTGTCGCCAACCACCAGACCAACTTCGATCCGCCGCTCATGGCCGTGGGCTGCCGGCGCCACTTCCATTTCGTCGCCAAACTCCCGCTCTTCCGTCATCCCCTCGCCGGCGCGATCATCCGCTATTACAACGCGATCCCGATCGAGCAGGGCAAGCCCGACACCGCCGCGATCAAGGCTTCGATCGAGCACCTCCGCGCCGGCCGCGTCGTACTCATCTACGCCGAAGGCAACCGCACGCACGACGGCGCCATGAACCGATTCAAGCCGGGCATGGCCCTGCTCATCCGTCGGGCGCGTGTGCCCGTGGTGCCGCTGGCGATCGAAGGCGCCTTCGACGCCTGGCCGCGCCGGCGGCCGCGGCCGAAGATCACGGGCCACATCCGCATCCGCTTCGGAGAGGCGATCGCCCCGGCCGACCTCATCGCCGCGGGCCCGCAGGGAATGCTCGAAATGCTCGAACGCCGCATCGACGACATGCGCCTGGATCTGCGCCGAAAAATCCGCGCCGCCACCCGCGGCCGCCTCCCCCGCCCGGGCCCCGGCGACTACCGCTTCGACGACCCCATCCTCCAAACGCTGCGCACCCCCGATCCCGATCCCTGACGCGCCGCGTCAGTTGATCAGGATCACGTTCGAGGTAGTGCAGGTCATCGTGTCGACGACCTGGAGGTAGCGGTTGTTGCACACGCCGCCCGGGATGAAGGTCGTCACCGAGGCCGTGCCGATCGCGTTGGCGGGGACGTAACCGGCGAGGGTCACCGGAGCGGCGAGGCCCGTCGTCGTGCCGAAGCACACCAGTCCCCCCGGAATCGTCCACGAACCCGTGTTCGCCGAGTGAATGAACGCGAAGCGCGTGAACGGCGCGCCGCCGGTCACCGTAAACGTCTTCGATCCCGGGCACGGCCCGGCCTGGGAGAGCGTCTGGCCCTTCGCCTCGCCGAGACCGAATCCGAGCGTCAAAACCACGACAACCACCGCAAGCAGTGTCTGCCGGCTCATCGCAACGTCCTTCCGTGAAGAGTGGGGATCGGCAGGCGTTCAGAACGGAACCCCGCCACAACCTCAATCATAACGTCTGCGCCCGACTTCACTCACAACAAAACGGGACACGCACGCGAGTACGGCCAACCGAGCACACCCAAGTGGGTGCCACTGCACACCCGCCACCCTGCGCGAGAGTCCAGTGCGGGGGGCAGGATGAGAGCACGCTTGCACGCTCGCACATGCCACCCTGGCGCGATGCGGTGGGGCGCCGTTCGGCACGCGATGCGTGCCCTGACGTAGCCGCACCGTCATCGGCAGTGCGATCGCTTCAATCCCCTCTTGGGCCCTCTGTGCCTCTTTGCGGCGATGCACCTCGTCCTCGCTGGCGCGTCGGCCTGGTGGCGCCCCTTCTTGCAACCGCTGTGCTTCTTTTCGGCGATGTCTGGAGCCCCGGAACGAATGAACCGGCGGAGAAAACGACAGCGCCCGACCCTTTCGAGCCGGGCGCCGGGAGGCTTCGTTGGTTGATTCGATCCGTCGGGTTACGACCCGCCGTACTGAATGATATCGTCAAAGCGCTTGAGGTCATTGTCGCTCCACGCGCCGCCTTGCTGGGGCTTGGTGACCTGTTCGCGGTCGAAGTAGATCGTGTCCTTGCCGGCGGAGAGGAGGATGTACCCGCCGCGCGGCGTGGAGTCGAGCGTCGGGTGCGAGGCGATCGCCTGGGCGAGTTCGCGCGTGGCGCTGCCTCCGGACGAGAAGCCGGTGGCGGCGAGGAGGCTGCGGGTGCGCTGGTTGACCACTGAACCGCCCGAGGGGCCGACGCGCAACCCGACCGAGTTGGTGTAACTCTGGAACGAGGAGTAGTAGTAGGGGGCGGCCTCACTGATGTTGCCCGACTGCGAATTGAAGGTGACGACCGCCGGCCGGCCGTTGATGTCGCGCAGCCCCTTGGGCTTGGACCCGCTGTTGGGCCAGAAGATGATCGGCGTGCCGAAGGCGTCGACGAGGTCGGGCAGGGCTCGGGCGCCGTCCTGCGGCCGGTTGTTGTCCACGTTCTGCTGCCCGCCCGAGCCGCCGTCCTGCCCGTTGACGTAGTAGAGGTCGCGCGGGTTGGGCTTGAAGTAGGCGTCGTACTTCACACCGTTGATCGTCGGCCCGAGGCCGATGTCATCGCGGTAAATCGTCAGCCCCGCGAGGTCGAAGACGTCCGTGCCATTCTGCGTCAGCCCGCCCATGAGTTCGAGCAGCGCATTCTCCGTGCCGCTGATGAAGGAGTAGTAATTGGAGTCGCTCGCGTGCTGGCGCTCGCTCAGCGGCCCGGGCCGGCGGTTGTGCGTGAGGACGAAACTGTCCACCGCGTCGCCGAGGTTCTTCATGAGCGATCGCGTCTGCGTGATCTTGCCCTGCTCGCGCACGGCGGCGAGGGCGGGCAGCAGAAGGCCCACGAGCAGCGCGATGATGCCGATGACGACGAGAAGTTCGACGAGGGTGAACCCCCGGCCGCGCCGGACGCGCGATCGATCAACTCCCGGCCGTGTCAGTGATGGAGTGTGCATCTTGGGTCCTTTCCACAGGAGCATCGCAGCCTCGAAGAACGCCCGGCGGAACACGTTCCGCCGAGTCGGCCGCAGCCCGGACCCGTTGGTGCCCGGAGAGCGGCCCGCTCAGCGCGCACGCCGCCCGCTCATCCGTACCCAAAATGTACCCGACAATCCGCCCCGAGGCGCGGAAAAAACGGAAAAAGGACGCAAATCGACCCCTGGCGCGGCCCGTCGCCGGGCCGCCCTCTACCCCGGCCGCCGCCAGTTCGTCTCCGCATCGCCTTCCAGCGCCTCCGCGGCCATGTCGATGCACCGGCGGCAGATGCGCGCCGACTCGTCCATCGGGCTCACCCACACCGGCTCGTCCCGCTCTTCAAGGCACATGCGGCACTTGATCGGCCCGGCGCCCGCCTCCGCCGACTCGCCGGTCTCGGCGATTGCCACCGACACGCACCGCCCGCAGATCACGCTGCCTTGATGCCCCTCGATGAGCGGCAGATCCGCCGTCCACGCCGCGCCGCAGAAATCGCACAGCACGTCGGACATCTGTACATTCTCGGGATCGGCGCCGGGTCGGAGCATGGTCAGACGTCCGCGATCGACTCGATGGCTGATTTCCTGGGCGGCCTGGCCGCGGCGGCCTGGGCTGGCGGCTCCGGCGGAGTGTAGGGCACGTGCCGGCGGCGCCGGCGCGGCGTCGGCTCCGGAACCGCCGCGAGCAGGCACTTCGTGTAGTCGTGCTGCGGCCGCTCGTAGACCTGCTCCGCTTCGCCCATCTCGACGATCCGGCCGTCGAGCATCACCGCCACGCGCCGGCACAGGTGCCGCACCACCGCCATGTCGTGGCTGATGAACAGATACGACAAGCCGAGGTCGCGCTGCAGGTCCATCAGCAGGTTGAGAATCTGGCTCTGGATCGACACGTCCAGTGCCGAAGTCGGCTCGTCGCAGATGATCAGCCGCGGACTCAGCGCCAGCGCCCGCGCGATGCCGATGCGCTGCCGCTGCCCGCCGGAGAACTCGTGCGCAAACCGCTCGGCGCTGCTCCGCGGCAGGCCGACGCGGTCGAGAAGTTCCTCCACCCGCCGCTTGAGCGCCTCGCCCGACGCCAGGCCGTGAACCTCCAGCGGCTCACCGATGATCCGCCCGATGCGCCGCCGGGGGTTGAGCGAGCCCGCCGGGTCCTGGAAGATGATCTGCATCTCCCGCCGCATCGACTTCAACTCGGCCCGGCCCATCTTCAGAACATCGCGACCCTTGTAGCGCACTTCCCCGCTCGTCGCCGGAGTGAGCCGCAGAATCGTCCGCCCGACGGTCGTCTTCCCGCAGCCAGACTCACCGACGAGGCCGAGCGTCTCGCCGGCCGCGATAGTGAACGAGACTCCGTCCACTGCGCGCACCACCCCGGCCCGCCGGCCGAGCACCCCGGACCGAATGGGAAAGTGCGTGCACAGGTTGCGCACGTCCAGCAGCGGTTCCGGTGGCGATGGCGTCGTCTCGCTCATTGCACCGGAGGGTAGGCGGGCCGGGGCGCTCGACGGTGCCATGCGTTGACCCGCTCTGGGGTCAATGCATGACGCGCGGGCAAGGGCGCTCGTCGGGTGCCACTGCACGCTCGCGGCTCTGAGCGAGAGTGCAGTGCGCAGGGCAAGGGCGGACGCTTGCTCCTGCCCGTTCGCACACAGCACGCTGGCGCGATGCTGTGTGGCACCCATTGCGGGACTCGCGCACCTGCACGTTCGCCATGCTTCGCCCAGAGCCGCGAAGCATGGCGCCGCGCGAAGAGCGAGGCCGCCTGTCGCACTGGCCGCCGACCCACGACCGGTTTGTGCCCGGGCCCCGATCCGACTGCTCGTGTTCACAGTCCCAGCCGCGGTGCCGCGGCTGCAATCGCGTCGATGCAGCGCTGAATGTGCTCATCGCGGTCTACGCCGAGTTCGACGATGCCCTGCTCGATGTCGCTGCGGCTCACCGCGGCCGCGAAGGCCTTGTCTTTCAACTTCTTCTTCACGCTCTTCGCCTCGAGATCGGCGAATCCGTTCGGCCTGACCTTCGCGCACGCGACGATGAAGCCCGCGAGTTCATCGACGGCGAAGAGCACCCTCGCCATCGCGGTTTTCCGCGGGGTTCCGCTGTATTCCGCGTGCCCGAGGATGGAATTGCGGACTTCCTCGTCGA
Organism: Vicinamibacteraceae bacterium; assembly: GCA_011525805.1. Lineage (GTDB taxonomy): Bacteria > Planctomycetota > Phycisphaerae > Phycisphaerales > UBA5793 > UBA5793. The sequence goes on along the minus strand of WYBR01000085.1, from coordinate 2,702 downwards.
TTCCCAGCGATTCGAGGTGCCTGACGCCTACGAAGGGATGTTCTTCGCGGCTGGGGTGCTTTTCGTAGTCGAAGTCATGGAGCAGGCCGCACACGATCCAGCGCTCGATCTCCTGCGGCGCAAGGAGTCGGGCATAGGCGGCCATGCAGGCGGCGACGCACTCCATGTGGATCCGCAAGGCCGGGCTGGCCACCCATTCGTGCATGAGGGCTCGGGCCTGGTCGGGAGTGAAGGGCGAGGGCATGGACATCTCCCTGAGTGGGTGGATTGGGGGGCGAACTGGTCACTTTAGGAATGCAGGATTCGCCCCGGAAGCGGTCGATTGAAGCAAAACCCGACGCGTGTTTGGCCGATTTGTCTACGAGAGGGTCCGGTTCGCGCCGACAAGGCGCGGGAGGGGAGTGCGGTCGATGGCGTCGGCCGAAGGCGAAAAGTCCGGCGGAAAGGGCCAGGTCTCGACGGCAGCGGAGCCGAACGGGGCGGGAAAGCGTCGCTTCGCCCGATATGCCTGGAAAACCACCGTCCAGGTTCTTTGGCTCGAGGAGCACGTCTACGGCTCCTCGGTGCCGATGCGGACGATGGACCTCAGTGCCGGCGGAATCGCCCTTTTGTCCGCATCCTGGGTGCATCTGCACCGTTTCGGCGCGGTTTTGCTCACCAACGGCCCGGGACAGCACTCGATCCGCTGGCTTGAGGTGATGCACGGCCGCTACGTCACCGAAAAAAAGGCACATGTGATTGGATGCCGTTGGATCCCGGCCCCGGAGAACGCCCCGCCTGTTCGAGTTGTCGAGGCGCCAGGCGGCCCGCGTCTGGAGTTTGAGACCGAATCGTTTACGCGGCCGTAGGGCTGGAAACCCGGGAAGGACGGGGCGAACCGGGCCCTGTTTCGGGCGTTTCGGGCGAATGGCGACCCGGACCTGCCCGGCGGAAGGCGGGTTGTCTCTGCGGGCTGTCGCGGGCCTGATGACCCGAGGGACTCACGGCGGGCAAGCGGCTTCAAGTGGCCCCCGCTTTGGAGCGACATGAATGCGGTGACGGCGGCCGCGAAGCCGCTGAGGGGGTCCGAGAATGCCGGAAAAAGCGTTCAATCTCTCGCAAGCCGGGCCGGAAACGCCGGGTTCACCTCGCCTGCCTGGGTGCGATCGACTGTACGATCGGTACGAGTGGCGGCATTGGGTGCAGGTCTGCTGGGTGCGGCAGTCGAGCATCGTCGCTCCGATCGTGGTCACCACGACGGACCTGAGCGCCGGCGGGATCGGTCTGTTGTGTCCGAACATGGTCCATCCCGGCACGGTTGGGGCGGTCTTGCTCGTCGATGCGCTGCTGCGGGCTCATCTCCGCTACATCGAGGTCATGCACTGCCGGTACCTGCTCGGAAGCATGTCGCACCTCATCGGCGCGCGTTGGATTCCCGAGCCGCTGGGAATGCCCAACATGGAAATCGAGATCACCGCGGACGGGCCGCGGCTGTCGATCGGCCAGCCGCTGACGCGCCGCGACCTCGGCCGGCAGCGGCGGGCGTCGGCGGGGAAGAAGAACTGACCTCTGACTCTGCCATTCGGCGGGATGGGACACATGCTTGCTCATGACGCATCCAACAACGGCAGTGAGCGGAGATCCGACGCACGCGTCGGCTCCGGCCGGGGCCTTCGCGCGCATGATCGCTACGCCTGGCCGGCGAAGGTGCAGGTGTGCTGGTTCACGACCGAGGGCGCCTCGGACGCTGTCGGCGACGTGAGGACACTCGAGTGCATCGACCTCGGCCTGGGCGGGATCGGGATCATCAGCGCCGAGCCGGTGCCGCCGGGAACGCGCGGCGCCGTCCTCCTGCTCGGCGGCAACGAGGCCGGATGGGTTCGCGGCCTGGAAGTGGTGCATGCCCGGTACGACCCGTCCCTCGGGGCGCATGTTCTCGGCGGGAAGTGGCTGGCGAATCTGCCCGGCGCGGAGCGATTCGTGGTCGAGCGCTCGAAGGGCGGCCCGCGTCTCTCCCGGCGCTTTGAGGAAGGCCGCGCTCCAACCGACCGCGAGGCGGCGTAGCGCCGCGCGGGCGTCGAGTCTGCTTCGACGGCTGGCGACCCAGAAGTGAATTGACTCAACTGATGCGCAATCAATGATGCGGCAGCCTTCGAGCGCAGGCGGCGCAGAAAGAAGGCGCCACACCGCATCGCGCCAGCGTGCCGCGTGCGAACGGGCAAGCGTGAACGCCCACATGCGGACGTTCCCCCTTGCCCCTCGACGCACATCGCCCGAAACGGGCCGATGTGTGGCACCCATACTTGATTCACCGATCCAGAGAGGGTGCCGCACCGCATCGCGCCAACGTGCGGTGTGCGAACGGACAAGCGCAAGCGTCCGCCCCGTCGCCGCGCGCTCCACTCTCGCCCAAAGCGGCGAGCGCGCCGTGGCGTTCGCCGCACCTGGAGTGAGACGCCGCTAGGCGGACTCTTTCTTTCGGCGCGTGGCGAGTTGGCTGAGGCGGCAGCGGCTTTCGACGGCCTGGCGGTCGATGACGTAGGTGACGCCCTCCGCGCCGGCGTCGGGCAGTTCGTACATGATCTCGAGCATGACTTCCTCGAGGACGGCGCGCAGGGCGCGGGCGCCGGTCTGGCGCGCCATCGCCCGCTCCGCGAAGCAGCGCAGGGCGTCGTCGGTGAACTCGAGTTGCGCGCCCTCCAGCGAGAAGAGATGCTGGTACT
>WYBR01000084.1 GCA_011525805.1 Vicinamibacteraceae bacterium | reverse complement strand
CGCCTAACGTTTGCTTCTGCTGCGGACACTTCAATAAGATGCGCCCGCGTAGCGGGCGCTTCAATAGCGTGGCCGTCGGCAGCAAGCATCGTTATGCGGCGGCCCGCGGCGAAAACAGAGGTGGATTCCCCCGAGTACGGCTTGCAGCCCGTCGAGGACCGCCTCGGACCTGTCGCGACGGATTGCGTGTCCTGTGTGCTCCACGAGCATATGTCGAACGTTCGGCAGGCGTCCAGTCCACATACTCGAGGCTGTGGGCCTTCGGCTGTGCGTTCCTCATGGAACACCTCCTGCTCGAAACATCCGTCCGAGCTGTTGCGGTGTCCACCACATCGGGTGAACATCATTCCAACTAGCCACCACGGAAGGTTACCTTTAGCCAGATTTCACGCGGCAAACGGCGCTGAGCACGCGCTTCGCGACCGGCTGCGCCCTCCACGACAGCGAGGCCTGCGTTGGCTTTGGCGATGGACGCTAGGCGGTACTGATGCGCACACTCTGGGAGCTGCCGCGCCCCATTTCCTAGTCTCTCCCGTCACCGCCCATATGGCGCTGCTGCCCTCCATCCTGCTACTGCTCACCATCGCCATCGTGGTGGTGGTGTCGTTCCAGCGGCTCCACATCCCAACCAGCTTGGGCTATCTGCTGGTGGGCGTGATCGTCGGGCCACACACGCTCGGCCCCACGGTGGCCATCCCCGCGATCGAGGCGCTCGCGGAGTTCGGCATCGTCTTTCTGCTGTTCACGATCGGCCTCAACTACTCGTTGCCGCAGCTCCAAGCGCTCCGGCACCAGGTGTTCGGACTGGGCACCGGCCAAGTGGTGTTCACGACCGTGCTGGTGGGCGTCGTGGTATGGCTGTCGGGGCTCCCGATGGCCGCGGCGTTCGTCATCGGTGCGGTGTTCGCGCAGTCGTCCACCACGATCATCGCGAGCGTGCTCACCGAGCGCGGGGAGGAGAGCACGCAGCACGGCCGACTCGGGATGGCGATGTCGGTGTTCCAAGACGTGACCGCCGTGCCGTTTCTCGTCATCATCCCAGTGCTCGGCTCGAGCGTGGCTGCGGGGACGCCCGCCGTGACGCTGGGCTGGGCACTGGCCAAGGCAATCCTCGCGGTGGCGGTGGTGTTCACGCTGGGCCGCTGGCTGCTACGTCCGCTACTCCACTTCATTGCGCAGCGTCGCTCGCTGGAGACCTTCACGCTCGCCGTGCTGTTGGTGGCCCTGCTCGCGGCGTGGACCACCAACAGGGTCGGACTGTCACTGGCCTTCGGCGGGTTCATCGCTGGGATGATGCTGGGCGAGACCGAGTTCCGGCACCAGGTCGAGGCGAGCATCCGGCCGTTCCGCGACGTGCTGCTGGGGTTGTTCTTCATCGGGATTGGGATGCGCTTCGATCCCGCCTCGGTGGTGCCCATTTGGCACTGGTCGCTGCTTGGCGCGCTGCTCATCCTGACCAGCAAGACGTTCATCGTCACGGCGCTGGTGCGCCAGGTGGGCGTGGACTCGCTGATAGCGTGGCGTACGGGCCTGTTGTTGGGCGTGGGCGGGGAGTTCGGTCTCGCGCTCACGGCCATCGCGCTCGACGCCACGGTCGTCGATGCGCGTCTCGGCCAGATCGCGATCACCTCAGTGCTGCTATCGATGATCGCAGGGGCGATGTTGATCCGCTTCAACGGGGCGATTGCGGCACGGCTGGTCCGCGCGCCGAGTGAGGCGGTCACGGCGAGTCCCACACTGGCGGACACACCGGAACAGCAGGTTGTGATCGGCGGCTACGGTCGCGTGGGACACACGGTGGCCGTGCTGCTCCACGAGCGCTCCATTCCCTTCGCGGCCTTCGAGACCGATCCCAAACGTGTGGAGCAAGGGCGCGCCGATGGGCACGCGGTGTACTACGGCGACATCGGCGATCCCGGCCTCCTGGCGGCCATCCATGTGGAGCGGGCGTCGCTGATCGTGATGACCACCGACAGCACGGCCTCAGTGCTCCGCGCGCTGTCGTACCTGCGCAGCGCCTGCCCGCAGGTCCCCGTGGTGGCGCGGGCGCGCGACCTCGCAGCGAGCGCGCAGTTCCGCGAGGCCGGCGCGGTCCACGCCTTTCCCGAGACCATCGAGGCGAGCTTGCGACTCGGCGCGATGGCCCTGCAGATGCTGCAGGTCCCGTCGGCCGAGGTCGATCAGGTGATCCAGGGCGTGCGGGACAGAGGGTACCAGCCGGTGCTGGAGGGCGCGCCGGCGCAGTAGGGTGAGGACCGGCGCGTGGGGCTGGTCCTGACGGCGAGGGTGGGCGGCCCTTAGCCCCCTTCCCCACCTCTGCCGCGTCGGCACCTAGCCGTGACCCTCGCTGCTGCGCTAGCAGCAGGCATATTCGTGTGCGCGACAGGAGAAGCACGTGCGCATAACGTCAGCTTGTGCTGCGGCCGTTCCAACAATTTGCGGCGGCGGGGCCGCCGCATGCTGTCCATAACATGGAGCGGCGGCCCCGCCGCCGCTTCCGAAGCCCGGCCGTCAGTCACCAAGCGCCGTTAGCTGGACGCGGCACGAGACCTGAAGTCGCTACTCGAGCTGCGGCCAGGCACTGACAAGTCCGATAGCGGCTCCAAGCACAATGGCGGCCGGTACGCTTAGCAGCTGACCTTGCATCGCGAGCGCGATGACGCCAGGGATCATGTAGGTCAGAGCCATCCACGCACCATTTCGACGTCCGGCGCCGAGCAGGCGGCCCGTCTGCCACAGCAGCGCGCCGGCCCCAAGTGTCAGCGCGAACTGGAGGAGGTTGAGCTCCGGCTCGACGCGACCTGCCGGAGACACCACGAGATTCCAGATGCCGACGCTCAGGGTGGCGAGCACTGCGGTGACGCCGAGGAACCGAAAGTAGCCGGCGACCCACCGGACGCGCCCCGGAAGCGGCGGGGCCCATTCAGCCATTCGGATGATCCCACGGCGAGCGGTTGGTGGAGCGACCCTCGTCGCGGCGATGCGCGGTTCATCAAGTTCCATCTTCGCACCGATGGTGATCGTTCCAGCTAACGTCAGCTTCTGCTGCGGACACTCCAATAGAACGCGCGGGCGCAGCCCGCGCTACCGAAGAGTGGCCGTCGGCAGCAAGCGTCGTTATACCGGCCCCGTCGGTGGCGCGAGCCGTCTGTGCCAGTAGCCGGGCTCACGCCGGCCGTGCGCGACGGCGACGATGAACAATGTGTCGTCGACGACGAGGTAGGCGAGCGCGTACGGGAAGGTGCGGGGAAAGAGCCGACGTACCCCCGGCACGGAGTAGGGCGATCCCATCTGGGGGAACGCACGCGCGAGCTCGACGAGCTCACGCACCTCTCGGGCCATCGCGCGCCCGAGCCCCACGCGCTCTGCCTCGTACTCAGCGACCGCGGCGCGGAACTCCATCCGGGCGTCGGGATGAAAAACGACCGACTGCAGCACTCCCAGGCTTATCGGTCGAGTACTTCCGCGAACACTTGCTCCGCGGGAATGCCGGCGACGGTCCCGCTGCGCAACTCGGCAACGCGGCGCGCGATTTCCACTTCCCAGGCTGCCTCGACCTCGGCTGGCGAGGCAGCGGCCTCCTCAGCGTGGAGGCTCGCCAGGAGCACCTGCGCCAGCCGCGCGCGATCGGCCTTGGGTAGGTGCAGAAGTTCACGTTCTAGGGTATCGGGGGAGCGCACCATAGGTCTCGTCCGGTGTCGAGTCGTCGAATCAAGATAGCCCAAGAGCCGTCCGGCCGCACGGTTCGGTATAACGTCAAGTTGTGCTGTGGCCGTTCAAATAAGTTGCGGCGGCGGGGCCGCCGCATGCCATCCCCGGCCACTGAGCGGCGGCCCCGCCGCCGCTTCCGAAGCACGGCCAACTGCACCAACTGCCGTTAGGCCGCGGCGCCGGGCAAGGAATCACGAGAACCGCGCCGCAAGTTGCGGATGCTCTAAGGCGAATCTCATGAAAGACACCTCGCCAGTTTCATTCTCGTGATCGAAAGTCGTGATGTCTGTCGTCATACCAACTGAAAGTGCATGTAGTCTATATGCAGAGAAGAAGTTGATCTCAGCGCTCGTCAGCGGGGATCCGATCTCGGTCATGTAAAACCGGCTGCGCCGCAACTCCAAATATGAGTTCAAGGCACCCGCTCCAACTCGACCAGCGACATAGCCGAGAGCTGCCCGCCATCCGAGGGTGCTCCACGCGAGAAGCATGGCCGCGATAGAGAACAAACCCCAGCCCGAGAACCGAGAGTACAGTCGTGATAGCGAAATGAGTCCCGGGATGACGAAGATCCCGTGACGCATGAGGGCACCGAACCCGACGATAGCGACGAAGGTAGTCGTGAAGAGCGTCCACGACGGTGCGCTCACGACGACAGCCGCTACGCAAGCAAGTACGCCGACCAACGACGGCACGTTCTCGATGGCTTCAGTCGTTCGCAGGACTTCGATCGGCCTAACTGTTGGTTCGAGCCGGGCGAGAAGAGCAAAGGCCGAAATAGGGCCAAGTCGGATCTTTAGGCCGCGCGGAGTGAAGATAGGCATTACGTCATGCTCCTGGCGCGTTCTTACGTCTAGGAAGAGGGGCTGAGCGGCGCGAATGGACGCGGACGCACCCATCGGTGCTGCCGGATGGGAGGAGAAGGCGCGCTCATGAACCCTTCGCCTGCGGCGCCAGCACGAGCCTTCGATTGCGAGTCGAAAAATGAGATCATGCCTTCTCCAGCCCATCGAAACTGCGATCGTCCACTACTCGCGAAGTGCCGCATCCCTCACATGTGAGAAAGATCATTGCCTCGGCTGCGCCGAGGATCGGTGCGCGGGTTCGAGCCTTCTCCTTCGCTTCCATGAACTCCGAGTACGTCAGAGAGAACACCATGGCACACGACGGGTTGCTGCAGAATATGTTGCCTGGGCGCAGCGCGGCGTGCAGATCGTGCTTCGAGGCGACGAATACTCCAATCGCGCCGCTCGACTTGCCGAGCTCCAAGTGGAGTGGCAACTCGAGCGCGTCCGCGACGAGCGTCTTGCCAACAGCATAGCGACCCCAATGCTCGAACCGTACGACGTCGCCCGCCACGAGTCCCGGCGCCAAAGCCGGCGTGGTCCGAAGCTCCGCTAGGCCCCCTGATGCCGTCTGCGCACGACGCTTCGCGAGCACCCGCTCTCCGACGAACGCCCGATCGACCATCGATGTATCTGTATCAAACTCGAGCAAAAGAAGGACGTGAAGCTCGTCCGCCCTCAGGGCACGCGGTCGCCGAGTAGCGGGAATCATGCCGATGATCGACTCGAGTGAGTAGCGGGACTCCCGACCGCAGTCGGAACACGCCAGCTTCAGTTGAAATGCGGGGTCGTCCTTGAGGAAGTACTCGATATGCGCCCGCGCCCACGCAGGACTGATGCGGTGCGGCGTGCCACCGCAGCGCGGTGTGAGGCAACGCACGAACGGAATCTCATCGCCCGGTATGAGGTCTGAAGGTGACATCACCTCGTCCATGGCTTGATGTGGTCGGCCTAACGTCAAGTTGTGCTGTGGCCGTTCCAATAGTTTGCGGCGGCGGGGCCGCCGCAAGCCTTCCATAACATGGAGCGGCGGCCCCGCCGCCGCTTCCTTAGCCCGGCCATCTGCACCAACTGTCG
>WYBR01000083.1 GCA_011525805.1 Vicinamibacteraceae bacterium | reverse complement strand
GTGCAAGCGATATTCCGGTAATGTGGAGCAGAAAATGAAAAAGCGGAAACGGCGTGGCGGCGCCTGCCCGATCCGGACGCAGTTGCCCGAGCGAATCCGGGGGGCGGCGCCCTTCGGCGAGGCTCAGGGTCTGCGACAGAGCCTTCGCCCCGGCGTGCGGGGCGGGGTTTGTCGGCGCGGTGCGAGGGATCATCTGAAACTATCGGTCGATTAACCGAACGCTAACAGTCGGTCGGTACTCTTTGGCAGCGTGACTGGAACGCACTTCACAGACACTTGCCAAGGAGCAGATTCGATGGCGCACAAGCACACTGGACGGATCGCCGGCGTCGCGCTGGCGGCCGCGCTGGCGGCCGGGCCGGCGCTGGCGCAGGTCAGCGTCGATCCCGCCCTGCCGGAGTACAAGCCCGTCAAGGGCGTCTCGGGAACGATCAAGAGCGTCGGCTCGGACACGCTCAACAACCTCATGACGCTCTGGGCCGAGGGGTTCCTCAAGGTGTACCCCAACGTGCAGATCGAGATCGAGGGCAAAGGCTCCTCGACCGCCCCGCCTGCGCTCATCGAGGGCACCGCCAACTTTGGCCCCATGAGCCGCGAGATGAAGAGCCAGGAGATCGACGACTTTGAGAAGAAGTACGGCTACAAGCCGACGGCGATCCCGACGAGCATCGACATGCTCGCTGTCTACGTCCACAAGGACAATCCCATCAGCGGCCTGACGCTCGCGCAGGTCGATGCCATCTTTTCCAAGTCGCGCCGCGGCGGGCACGACCAGGAGATCACCCGCTGGGGGCAACTCGGCCTCACGGGCGCCTGGGCGAGTCAGCCCATCAGCCTCTACGGCCGCAACTCGGCTTCGGGCACCTACGGCTACTTCAAGGAGCACGCGCTCTTCAAGGGCGACTTCAAGGACTCCGTCAAGGAACAGCCGGGAAGTTCCTCGGTCGTGCAGGGTGTGGCGACGGACCGCTGGGCGATCGGCTATTCGGGCATCGGTTACAAGACCGCGGACGTTCGAGCCGTGCCGCTGGCCGCGGACGCGTCCAGTCCGTTCATTCCCGCCGCGCCGGAGTATGCCTACACCGGCGAATACCCGCTTGCGCGGTTCCTGTACGTCTACGTCAACCACAAGCCCGGTTCGGAGATGGACCCGCTGCGGCGTGAGTTCGTCCGCTATGTCTTCTCAAAGCAGGGGCAGTCGGACGTGGTCAAGGACGGGTATTACCCCGTGCCGGCCGAGATCGCCGTGGAAACCCTGGAGAAACTCGGCATTCGCTGAGCCGGCGGTTCGCGGCACGGCACTGCAACCCTCGCGGGTGACGGCCCGACGGCTGCCGCCCGCCTTTGGCGCCCGAGCGCGACAGACTGGATTCCTCCCCGGCGGCGTCCTTCACCGGTCGTCGGCGCGAGCGGCGCACGCGCCGCGGGGTGCGCGTGATGGATGTGGTCTCGCGCCTGGTGATCACGGTGGGAGGGATCGGGACGATCGCGGCGGTGTCGACGGTGGCGGTGTTTCTCGTGTGGGTGGCGGCGCCGCTGTTTCTGCCGGCCCGAAGCGTCCCGCAGCCGCCGGCGCCGCTCACTCCGGCCGCGCCGTCGCCCATGCACCTGGCGCTGAGCGAGCACCAGACGCTGGCGTGGGCGCTGCTCGATGGCGGCCGCGTCGTCGCCCTCGACGCCGCCACGGGCGAAACGATCGAGACGGCGCAGGAGTTTGACCAGCCGCGGTTGACCGCTTGGTCCGCCTCCGCGGCGCTCGGCACGGCCGCGCTCGGGTTCGAGGATGGGACGGTCCGCTTCGCGCGATTCGGCTTTGCGTCGAGGCTCGTCGATGCGGCCGACCTCGACGAGCCGACGAGATCGCTCGCCATCGGCGATCGCGCAGCGTGCGAGCACCGCGGCCGGCGCGGCGTCCTGCAACGCCTCTCCGAGACGCAGTTCCGCTTTGACTCCTTCGAGTGGGCCATGGACGATCCGATCGCCGTGGCCGACTCGGCCATTCGCCTCATCGACCACAGCGAATCAACCTCCGGCCGCACCTTCATCGCCCTCACCGAAGCCGGCGAACTCAAGATCGAGCAGGTCACCGAGCGCAGCAACCTGCTGACAAAGAAGGTGACGCGCACGGTCCGGGAGGGCGCGATCCCCTACGACGCCGTGCACGGGCGCAGCGAGCCGATGCGCGTGCTTCTCACCGGACTGGGAGACAATGTTCTGCTCATCTGGAAAGACGGGCGCGCGGAGCGGTACGACGCGCGGAACATCACGGCCGTGTCGCTGGCGGAGCAACTCGACCTGCTCGAGAGCGATGACGCGCAGATCGAGGCCGTCGAGTTCCTCATCGGCAAGGCGACGCTGCTCGTAGGCGACTCACGCGGCAACGTCGGGGCCTGGTTCCGCGCCCGCTCCGCCGACGCGAGCGGCTCGAACGCCGAGTCGCTCGTGCGGGCGCATCTGCTGCGCGGGCGCGGCTCAGCAGTGACGGCGCTGGCCTCCTCCGTCCGCTCGCGCAGCGTCGCCGTCGGCCACGCCGACGGGCGCGTGCGCCTGCACCAGGTCACCAGCGGGAAACTCCTCGCGGAGGTGTCGGCGGGGCATGGGCCGGTGCGTCTCGCGGCCCTGGCGCCCAAGGACGACGGATTTGCGGCGCTCAGCGGCGGGACGCTGCACCGCTGGACCCTCGACGCCCGCCATCCCGAGGCGACGCTTGCGGCCCTCTTCACCCCTGTCTGGTACGAAGGCTACGCCGCGCCGGCGCACGTCTGGCAGTCGTCGAGCGGCACGGACGATTTCGAGGCGAAGTTGGGCCTCTACCCGCTCATCTTCGGCACGCTCAAGGCGACGGTGTACTCGCTGCTCTTCGGCGTTCCCTTGGCCCTGCTCGCGGCGATCTACACCAGCGAGTTCCTTCATCCGCGCGCCAAGGCCGCGATCAAGCCCGCGATCGAGATGATGGCGAGCCTGCCGAGCGTCGTGCTCGGATTTCTCGCGGCGCTGGTCATCGCGCCCTTCGTCGAAAACGTCGTGCCTTCGGCGCTGACGCTCGTGGCCGCGCTGCCGGCGACGTTTCTGGCAGGCGCGCTCGCTTGGCAACTGCTGCCCCAGCAGGCGGTGCTGCGCCTCAATCGGTGGCGATTCCTCTTCATCCTGGCGTTGACGCCGATCGGCGTGCTGGCCGCGTGGCTCCTCGGGCCGCTCGTCGAGCGGCTGCTCTTCGCCGGAGACATCCGGCTGTGGCTGGACGGGCAGATCGGCTCCGGACTCGGGGCGTGGATGCTCCTGCTGGTTCCGCTGTGCGCCATACTCAGCGGCGTGTTTACGTCGCGGATCGTCAACCCGTGGCTGCGGCCGCGCTCGCGCGACTGGTCGCGGCGGCGCGCGGCGGTGATGGACCTGCTCAAGTTCGCCGGCGCGGCCGCGGCCGCGATCGGCGCCGCCTGGCTCCTCGCCTTTCTCCTGACCGCGATCGGCCTCGATCCGCGCGGCTCGTTCGTCGGGACCTACGTGCAACGCAACGCGCTGATCGTCGGCTTCATCATGGGCTTCGCGATCATCCCCATCATCTACACCATCGCCGAGGATGCGCTCTCGACCGTGCCCGAGCACCTCCGCGCTGCCTCGCTCGGCGCCGGGGCGACGCGCTGGCAGACCGCCGTGCGCATCGTTCTGCCCACGGCGATGAGCGGGCTGTTCAGCGCCGTGATGATCGGCCTGGGCCGCGCCGTCGGCGAGACCATGATCGTGCTCATGGCCGCGGGCAACACGCCCGTGATGGACTGGAACATGTTCAACGGCTTCCGCACCCTCTCGGCCAACATCGCCGTCGAACTCCCCGAAGCCGTCCGCAACAGCACGCACTACCGCACGCTTTTCCTCGCGGCCCTGGTCCTCTTCGCCATGACCTTCCTCCTCAACACGGTCGCGGAGACGGTGCGATTGCGCTTTCGCAGGAGGGCGTACCAGTTGTGACGCACGCGATCGGCGCATCATGGGGAACGGCGGGCGAAGCCGCGAGCGGCGGACGTGCTTCGCACGCGCCCGCGCGGCGGCCGCTGCGGCGCCGCGCGCGATCGACGACGTCGCTGCTGGCGCACGGCGAGCCCATGGTCTGGCTCACCGGCGGCGCGCTGGCGGTGGCTCTGCTGATGATCCTCGGCTTGCTGCTGCTCGTGCTCGCTCAGGGATGCACGACGTTCTGGCCCGTGCCGGTCGAGCAGTTCGACTTGCACGACGGCCGGGTGTTGATGGGCGAAGCCACGCGCTCCGAGCGATTTGAGCCGGATCAATCGCTGCTCGATCAACTCGACGAAGAATCACGCCTTCGAGCGGAGGACCGGCGGACGGAAGGCGACGGGACGATACAGCGCCGCCTCCTGCGCATCGGCAATTACGAGTTGACGGGAGAGCACTTCGCCTGGATCTCGGACTACGAAGTGGCGCAGCGCGAGCGGCCGCCGTGGGCGCTGGTCGTCGAGCGCCTCGAGTGGGGTCGGTTTTACGGCGAGCCGGAGGCGTTTCTTCTCGACGGCGAAGTCGTTGCCGACACTCCCGAATCCGTCTGGGCCGCGTTCAACGAGCATCACGCGGCCGCGCGCCGGCGCTGGGAAGCGCGGCGTCGGCTGGAGGTCCACGAGATCGGCCGCGTCAATGCTCGCCAGGAAGCGGCCCGCATCGCCCTGCGCAAGGCGGAGATCGACCACGGGGCTGAGTCGACGCAGGCCGCCGCCGCGGCCTCTCGCTTCGAAAGCGTCCAGCGCGAGGTCGAGGAGGAGTTCGCGCACCTCCGCGAGAAGATCCGCGATTTCAACGAGGAGAACGCCCGGTACGTCCTGGTGCTGCGCACGGCGCAGGGGCAGGAGAAGCGCCTCGAGGCCGCGGAGATCGTCCGCGCGTATCCCGCGAATCAACTCAGTCTCGGAGGCAGGGCCGCGGTCTACTTCTCGCGATGGGGCGAGTTCCTTGGCGACAATCCGCGCGAGGCCAACAGCGAAGGAGGCGTCTTCCCGGCGATCTTCGGAACGGTGCTCATGACGATCATCATGTCGCTGCTCGTCGTACCGCTGGGTGTGCTCGGGGCGCTGTACCTGCGCGAGTACGCCAAGGGGGGAGCGATCGTCTCGGCCGTTCGCATCGCGATTAATAACCTCGCGGGCGTGCCGAGCATCGTCTTCGGCGTGTTCGGCCTGGGGTTCTTCTGCTACCTGGTCGGCGGGACGATCGACGACCTGTTCTTCCGGGCCAAGTCGGCGAGCGGTCCGACCTTCGGCGCCGGCGGCCTGTTCTGGGCCTCGCTGACGCTGGCGCTGCTGACGCTGCCGGTCGTGATCGTGGCGACGGAGGAAGCGCTGGCCGCCGTGCCCAACTCGATGCGCGAGGGGTCCTACGCCTGCGGCGCGAGTAAGTGGCAGACGATTAAGCGCATTGTCCTGCCGCGCGCGATGCCGGGGATCATGACCGGCACGATCCTCGCCATGGCGCGCGGGGCGGGCGAGGTGGCGCCGCTCATGCTCGTGGGGGCGGTGAAACTGGCCCCGGAACTGCCCGGCGCGATCAACTCGATCGCGCCCTACTTCCACGTCGAGCGCAGTTTCATGCACCTGGGCTTTCACATCTATGATCTGGGGTTCCAGAGCCAGAACAGCGAAGCGGCCAAGCCCATGGTCTTCACGACGACGCTTCTGCTCATCGCCATCATCGCCGCCCTCAACCTCGCCGCAGCCTGGCTGCGCTTGCGGCTGAGGCGCAAGTTCGTCGGGAATCAGTTCTGAGCCTGGGAGAGACGGGAATGACCGCGTTGGAGACCGCCGAACCGAAACCCGCCCTCCGACCCGCGCGCGCGGTCGCCGCGCTCCCCGGCGCGGGGCTTGATCGCCTCAAGGCCATCGCCGCCGGCGAGGACGTAGCCCCCGTCGTGCACGAGTCCCTCGCCTCGGAACAGGCCGTCCTCGAAATCGACCGCTTCAGCCTGTGGTACGGCGCCAAGCAGGCGCTCTTCGACATCACCATGCCCGTGGCGCGCGGGAAGGTGACGGCCCTCATCGGACCTTCCGGCTGCGGCAAGTCGACCCTCCTGCGCTCCGTCAATCGGCTCAACGACCTGCTCGACATCGTCCGTATCGCCGGTGACATGAGGCTGCTGGGCGACTCGATCTACGGGCGCGGCGTGGACGTCATCGAACTGCGCAAGCGGATGGGCATGGTCTTTCAGAAGTCCAACCCCTTCCCCATGAGCATCTACGAGAACGTGGTCTATCCGCTGCGCATCGACGGCGAGCGCGACCGGCGGGTGCTCGACGAAGTCTGCGAGCGCAGCCTGCGCGGCGCGGCGCTGTGGGAGGAGGCGGAGGACCGGCTGCACGAGTCGGCGCTGGGCCTCTCCGGGGGCCAGCAGCAGCGCCTGTGCATCGCCCGCGCCATCGCCGCCGAGCCGGAGGTCCTCCTCATGGACGAGCCCTGCTCGGCCCTCGACCCGATCGCCACGGGCAAGGTGGAGGACCTCATTCACGAACTCAAGGGCGAGTACACCATCCTCATCGTCACGCACAACATGCAGCAGGCGGCGCGGGTCAGCGACTTCACGGCCTTCATGTACCTCGGGCACATCATCGAGTACGGCCCGACGGTGGAGATCTTCACCAATCCGCGCGTGCCGGAAACGGCGGACTATGTCACAGGGCGTTTCGGGTGATCGGAGCGGGGAAGGGCGCATTCACGCACCCCGCGATTCTCAGAGTCTCATCGCAGAACGCCCACGATTCGCTCGAAGACTCGCTCATCGTGGGCGTATTGGGAACACACTCATGTCGCAGCACTTTATTCACGAAATCGATCGCCTCAAGAAGCGCCTCCTGGCGCTGGGTGCGCTGGTCGAAGAAAGCGTGCACCAGGCGGTCCTGTCGGTGCAGAACCGCGACGGCCGCCTCGCGACGCAGGTCATCAAGGCCGACACCGAAATCGACCGGGCCGAGGTCGAACTCGAAGAGGAGTGCCTCAAGGTCCTGGCCCTGCACCAGCCGGTGGCGCACGACCTGCGCTTCGTCGTGGCGGTGTTGAAGATCAACAACGACCTGGAGCGAATCGGCGACCTGGCGACAAACATCGCCAGCCGCGCGTTCTACCTTTCGAGCGAGCCACCCACGAAAATGCCCTTCGACTTCTTCGCCATGTCGGAGAAGGTGCAGTGGATGCTCAAGACGACGCTCGACGCGCTTGTCCGCAAGGACACGGCCCTGGCGTACGAAGTGCTCGCGGCCGACGACGAGGTCGACGCCATCAACCGCGAGATGTACACCCGCGTCGAGAGCGGCATTCGCCAGAATCCTGACGAACTCGAGCGCCTGATCCACATGCTCGGCGTCTCGCGGGCGCTGGAGCGCATCGCCGACCACACGACCAATGTGGCGGAGGACATTATCTACATGCACGAGGGGCAGATCGTGCGCCACCGGACGGTGAACGCGCCGGCGCCGGACGCCCGCGCCCGCAGCAGCCCCCAGGCGAGCTGAACCATCCGCGCGGGCTGCGTGCGGCGCCGCTTGCGCCTTCGCCTCGTCCCTCGCTCAATTCCCCACGCGGGACGTCACCATGAGTTCCACCTTGCGGTCATACAGCATCTTGCCGGGGAAGACCCAGACGACGGAGTCGCCGGCCTGGCGGTCGCCGTTGTGAGCGATGATCGTGCCGGGCATCTGCACCGCCACCTCGAAGCGGTCGTCGCCGAGGTCTTCGGTGATCTCGAAGGCTCTCTTGTGAAACTCGTAGCGCTGCCGGAAGGCGCTCGTGCTCACCACGAAGGAACTGCTCTGCAGCGTGGTGATGATCGTGTTGAGCGTAACGGTGTCGAACTCCCGCTCGAGTTCCTCGAAGACCTTCGAGTTATCCTCCTGCCCCGCGTTCTTGAGGATGGCGGCGAGGCGGTCGTAGTCGGCCCCGGCGCGCAGCCGATCAAGCGCTTCGCGCACCGCGAGCCACACGTCCTGCGGCGTATTCGGGTTTGTCTCGAGAAACGCTTCGCGCGCGAAGATCTCCACCTTCGAGACGGCGAAGCGGACGAGCACCTCGGAGACGCCCTTGAATTCGACGAGGCCGGCCTCCTGCCCCTCCTCGCGGTTCTGGGCGAACTTGCCCGCCTGCTCGCCCGCGATGTCCTGGAGGAGTCCGACCTGCGCGTAGGCGCGGGGCTGGTAGGTCCGTGTGAAGTGGTAGTACCACCCGTCTTGGCGCTGCTCGATGCGCAACTCGCCGGGAAACTGGAGGTACGCCTTCTCAAGCGGGTCGCCGCGTGGCGCGTAGGAGGAGGGCAACTCCACGCCGCCGGGGATGAGGCGCGCGGCTTCGAGACGGTGGAGGCGCTTGCCGTCGGGCGTGTCGCGCGTCGTTCGCCGGACGTTCCACATCCCGCCCGGCTGCGGCAGGCGGTCACCCTCGTCCATGTCCGCAACGTCCTCGCCCTCGACGAGCAGGCGCAACTCAACGGACCCGTCGGCGTTGACGATGATCCGCTCCTTGCGTTCGAGGCAGCCGGCAAGAAGGCACCATGCCGCGAGCGCGGCGAGGAGCGTTCGGTGGCGATTCAAGCGATGCATGGGCGCTCCGATCGGAAGGATGGGCGGGCGGCGGCGCCCCTTGAATAATACGAACGAAGCGCCGCAGCCGCACCAGGGCGCCGTGGACGTGCTGGTATAATCGGCCCGCGATGGCGGACGTCTCGAACGCCAACTTCCAGGCGATCCTCACCCAGGCGCTCGCCGCCCCTTCGCTCAGTGAAGCCCAGACGCACGAGGCGTTCTCGATCATCATGCGGGGCGAGGCGGGCGAGGCGCCGATCGCATCGCTGTTGACGATCCTCGCGCGCCGCGGGCCGACGGTGGATGAAGTGGTCGGGGCCGCCCGCGTCATGCGCGAGCACGTCACGCCCGTGCCCGTGCCGGCGGACCTGTGCGGCTCGCTCATCGACACCTGCGGCACGGGGGGGGCGCCCAAGACCTTCAACGTCTCGACGGCCGCGGCTCTCGTCGCCGCCGGCGCGGGCGCCCGCGTCGCCAAGCACGGCAACCGCTCGCGCACGGGGCGGGGATCGGCCGAAGTCCTCGAGCGCCTCGGCGTCAACGTCAACGCCTCGCCTCAGACGCAGGCGCGCTGCCTCGAAGACGCGGGGCTGTGCTTCAGTTTCGCTATCCACCATCACCCGGCGATCAAACACGCCATGCCCGCGCGGCGGGCGCTGGGCTTTCCAACGATCTTCAACCTCCTCGGGCCGCTCACCAACCCCGCCGGCGCGCGGCGGCAACTCATCGGCGTCTATGCCCCGCACCTCACAGACCTGCTCGCGGCGGCGTTGCGCCGCCTGGGCTCGGAGCGGGCCATGGTCGTGCATGGCGACGGCGGGCTGGATGAACTCTCGCTCACCGGGGCCAATCGCATCAGCGAGTGCCGCAATGGCGCGGTGGTTTGTCGTATGGAGGATCCGTCGACGTCCGGCGTGAAGGGAGACGCGGCCGACGTCGCAATCGCAACCGATCTCAACGACGCCGCCGCGATCATCACGCGCCTGCTCGACGGCGAGCAGGGACCAGCGCGGGACATGGCGGTTCTCAACGCCGCGGCGGCGCTCGTTGTGGCCGATCTCGCAGTCGACATGGCCGAAGGCGCGTCCCGAGCGCGCGAGACGATCGACAGCGGCGCCGCCCGCCGAAGTCTTGAACGGCTCATCGAAACGTCGAACCGAACTTGAGCGCGGCCGCGGGCGCCGGGTGGCATGGCCTGGCGCTTCGCCTGGCTATGCCGAACGGGCAAGCGCCCTCGTTCACCCTTGCCGCTCCCGCATATGGCGGCGGGGTGGTATGGCCTGGCGCTTCCTTGGCCTGAGGCTCCCGAAGGCGCCTGGCTATCCCGTGCGTTCCAGGGCGCTGAATAACGCTTGCACGTTCGGCAGAGCGACGCGAAGCGCGACGCCATGCCACTCAACGCGGATACAGCGCAGTGCTCAACGCGACTCGTAGCGCTTGACGCCCTCGACATACACTGCGACAGGTTTGATCTCGCTCCACTGCGGCTCGTGGTCGAAGGGCGACGCGTTGAGGATCACGAAATCGGCGCGGTACCCCGGCGCGATGCGGCCGATCCCATCGTCTCGCCCCAGCGCATAAGCCGCGCGCGAGGTGTAGCAGCGCAGCGCCTCGGAAACCGTGATGTTCTCCTGAGGCTGCCAGGTCTCGCCCGTGAGGATGCGCCCCGTCACCGCCGCCTCGATGCCGAGCATCGGGTCGATCGACACGACGGGCCAGTCGGAGCCGAACGCGAGCACGGCCCCGGCATCGAGGAGCGACTTGTAGGCGTAACTCGATCGGCTGCGCTCGGGGCCGATGATCGCCTCGGCGTAGCGGCCGTCGTCGGCCTTGTGATAGGGCTGCATTGAGGCGATGACGCCGAGGTCGCCGAAGCGCTGGATGTCCTCGGGCAGCAGGTGCTGGGCGTGCTCGCTGCGGCAGCGCGCGGCGCGCAGATCGGGAAACTCGGCGGCGAGCGAGTTGAGCAGGAAGTGATTCGCCTCGTCACCGATCGCGTGAACGATGACCTGAAACCCAGCCGCCCGCGCCGCCTTGAGATTTCTCGCGAATGAGCCGTCTTCGACTCCCTCGGCGAAGAGGCCGCGCCACTCCGGCCGGTCGGGGCGGTTGGCGAGGAACGGTTCGCGCATCATCGCCGTGCGCGAACCGAGGCTGCCGTCAAGGTACGCCTTGAAGCCGCGGACTTCGATCCATCCAGGCCGCGCGCCGAAGCGCCGCACCTGCGACACGACCGACGCCCAGTCGCCGGCAGTTGGATAGAGAAACAGGCGCATGGGCAAAGAGTCGTCGGCCGCGAGCCGCTCGTAGGCGGGCAGGTCGCCCATCGACGGGATGTCCGAAACGGCGGTGATGCCGTGCGCCAGCGCATGCTGCATGGCGGCGCGGAGCGCCTCAACCTTGTCGTCAACGGACGGTTCAGGGATGAAGCGCGAGACGAGGTGCATGGCGGACTCGCGCAGAATGCCGGTCGGCTCGCCGGTCTCGGGATCCCTGTCGATCACGCCGCCGACCGGGTCGGCCGGGCCGTCCTTCGTGATGCCCGCCAGGCGCAGCGCCGCGGAGTTGACCAGCGCCGAGTGCCCGTCCATACGGCTCAGAAACAAGGGGTGGTCGCCGGTCACGTCGTCGAGCCACTCCTTCGTCGGCGACTCAGGGCTCTGCCAACTCTCGATCGACCATCGCCCGCCGAGGACCCACTGGCCGGGTCGCAACTTCCGCGTCCACTGTGCGACGGTGCGGATGAAGTCCTCCTTGCCCGCGACGTCGCGCAACTGGACCTGGGCGAGGTTGGTCCCGCCGCCGAGCATGTGCACGTGCGAGTCGATCAGTCCCGGGACGACGACGCGGCTTTGCGCATCGAGCCGCTCCGTGGCGGGACCGATCCACTGCTCATCGCGCTCGCCGACGTGGATGAAGCGGCCGTCAACCACGGCGGCGAAGGGGGCAAAGCCCGCCAGGCCATCGCTCCAGATGCGGGCATTCTCGATGACGAGATCGGCCGGAGGCGCGGCGGCGAAGGCGAGTAACGACGCGGCAAGGAGGGGGGCGAACATGCTCAACAATCGCGCGCCGCACTCGCGTTGTCAATGCCTCGATCGCAGGCCGTCAGTTTACCGGCTCGACTCCCTTGATCGTCGGCAGGCGCTGCTTGAGGTTGCGCTCGATGCCGGACTGGAGCGTGAGCGTGCTCGATGGGCAGCCGTAGCACGCCCCGTGAAAGCGGATGCGGACCACGCCCTCGTCGGTGACTTCGACGAGTTCGACGTCGCCGCCGTCCGCTTGCATGGCGGGGCGGATGAGGTTGATGACTCGCTCCACCTGCTCGAAGAGGGTTGGTTCAGCCGTCTGGGCCATCGCAAGGGCGTTCCATCGTGGGCGATCGAGACCGACCAATGGTAAACCGATGCGGGCGCGTGATCCAGATCACAAAGGCAATGGGGCTGCGGCTAGAATCGGCCATGCTCCGGGAAAGCCGCTCTCTCATGGCAACATTGACTTGCGCCGCGCTGAGCGCGCTGCTCCTGGCTGGCTGCGGCGCCGTGCGCGACTTCGACGATCCCATCACCGCGATGACCGATCCGCGCCTCACCGCGCGCGAGCAGGCGGCGGCGATGGAGCAGGCGCGGCTGAAGTTTCCCGAGGAGCCGCGCCGCATCGAGCGCCTCAAAGAGATCATCAGCGGCCCGGGGCACTCCCTCGAGTTTCGCGCGGCGGCGTGGCGGCAACTCGACGAGCGAAATCCCGACGAAGCCCGAGCCGTTCTCGAGTACCGCCTCCCGACGCATCCTGCCTGGGGATTCGTCGAGTGGGCGTGCGAACTGATCGTGGAGCGCGGG
Source organism: Vicinamibacteraceae bacterium (assembly GCA_011525805.1). Taxonomy (GTDB): domain Bacteria; phylum Planctomycetota; class Phycisphaerae; order Phycisphaerales; family UBA5793; genus UBA5793. The sequence continues at coordinate 102,150 of WYBR01000083.1, read as the reverse complement.
TGGGTCGACCTGACCCCCTCGCTCGTGCGCTCGCTCTACCGCCCCTCGCCCTCCTTCACCGACGAGATGCGCCCCGAGCGCCTCGCGCTCGAACGCCTGCACGGCGGGCGCGACATCCGCGAAGTCGTCTTCGAGGTCGTCGTGCAGCCGCCTCGCAACGTCGTTCACGCCCAGTGGCGCCTTGCGGCGTGGGAACTGCTCAACCGCCTCGGCGAGCCCGACCTCTGGCAGCAGCGCCTGGCCGATCTCGATTCCGACGATCCGCTGCTCACGGACCTGCGCCGGGGCTTTGTCGAACTCGCGGTCATCGCGCGGACGCGCGAAGAGGTGCTGCGGCTGCAATACCTGCGCCGCGAGGAGAACCTCGCTCACTGGCAGCGCTGCCGCGACCTGGTCGCGAGCCTGAGCGCGGAACAACGCCAGGGGCTGCGGCTGCGGCACCTGCCGGTGCTTGATCGCGTCGCGGCGGCTCACCCGCAATGGCTCGAGCAATCATCGCCGGTGCTTCTCGCGTCCCTCGAGGCCCGCTTCGCGGGCAAGTCGCACTTCCATCCCGACGCGATCATGTCGGCGAGCACCCTCAACACCGGACCGCAGAGCCTGCGCGAGTGGGGGCCCCGCCTTACCTGGCCCGACCTGCTCACCGTGCGCCTCGCGGAAGAGATGGTCTTCGACGCGGCAATGGCCCGCCAACTTTTCCCGCAGGCCCAACGCGACCGGGAGGACACGAGCACGGAATACGGCGGACTGATCGACCTCGTCGACGGGCAGGCCAGGGCAACGCTCTATCCGCCGATTCACCGTTCACACGATCAGAAGTACTACGCGCCGGCGGCGATGATCGAAGCGGGCTGCCTCGCGCCGTTTCACTACCACTTTCACGTGCAGGATCTCCGCAACGCCGAGTTCGCGGGGCCGGGCGGGGGCGACATCGAATACGCCCACACCATGGCGGTCAACGCCCTCGTCTTCACGAGCGTCGGAGAAGGCCGGCTCAACGCCGACTTCTACACCGAGGGGCGCACCGTCATCGATCTGGGGACGATCGAGTTCGCAAAGTGACTCGGCGCTGCGCGGCCGCGCCTCAGGCGGGCGGGGGCGGAGCGCCTCCCTCCGGGCCTCCCTTGCGCTTGCGCCTACGGCCGCCGCGCCGTCGGCGCTTGCGCTGTCCGCTCTCGCGGGGGGGGTCGCCGCTCGGGCGCGCGGCCTGCGGCGATGGATCCGACGCCTCGGGCCGCGACTCGATCGGCGCGGATTCAGTCGCGGCGGGCGGCGCTTCAGGTCGGCGGCGGCGACGGCCGCGGCGTCGCTTGCGACCGGGCTTGGGCGCGATGTCGGGGGGCTGCTCGGACTCCCCACGGCTTGCATCCGCGTCGGAGGCGCCCAGTTCCGCCTCGACTTCGGCAGCGCGATTCTGGTGTCTCGCCTGCCGCGGCAGGGGCTGTTCGGATCGCGACTCGCCCGCCTCAGCCGCCGAGCGCCCGAGGCGCCGACTCACCTCCGCTTCGCTCAGGCCCCGGAGCGGGTCGTCGCCGCCGGACCGCCCGCCGCCCGCGGCGCGACGCTCGGGGCGCGCCGGCGCCGCCGGAACCGGTCGCGGCGGGATCGCGCTCGGATCGCAGAGTTGCTCGACGGGAACCGCGATGCGCGATCCATCCGCCTCCAGTTCCACGAGAACCAGCTGCGTCAGGATCTGCGAGTCGATGACGACGCCCGCCCCCTCGGGCGTGCCGACGCGCGTCTTGCGATGCGGCAGGTTTTTCTTGAGATCGGCGTAGGTCTGGTCCTCATAGCGCAGACAGCACATCAGCCGACCGCAGCGCCCCGAGATCTTGAGCGGGTCAAGCGTTCCCTTCTGCACCTTGGCCGACTTCATCGAAACGGGCTTGAGCACCTTGAGAAACTGCTTGCAGCAGCAGTGCTGCCCGCACCGCTCGTAGTCGGCCGTGAGCCGGGCCTCCTCGCGCGCGCCGACCTGGCGGAGTTCGACGCGGGAGTGGAACTCTTCGGAGAGGCGCGGTGAGAGGTCCCGGAAGTCGATGCGGGTCTCCGAGAGGAAGTAGATGGTGAGGAGTTCCTCGCCGAGGATCGGCTCGACGTCGACGACCTTCATGGGCAGTTTCTGCTCGAGGACGATCTCGCGGACGCGCTGGAGCATGGGCCGCTTGAGATCGTGCAGGCGCTCCATGTGCTGAAGGTCTTCGACGGAGGCGATGCGCAGAACGCGGCCGGCGGTGGTGAAGGGGTACTGCCGCCCGCCGGAGTTCTCGATGTACTCCAGCATCTCGCGGCGCGTGAGGCTCTTTCCGCACCCGCCGTTGGAGCAAGTCGTCGTGAGCATCTCGCCGATCTCGGTCCCGCGCGGCGTCTTGAGGACAAACTTCGTCCCGCACCCCGGGACGCGGTCGAGGCGTGCGGGGAACTCGCCGATGAGCCCCGCTTGGCCGTACTTGACGACCACGGTTTCGGGCGGCTTGAGCCGCTCATAGGTTCGGACTTCCTCTTCGGAAAGGCCGCGGGTCCGGGGATCGGCTTCGGCCTCGAAGCGGGGCAGGGGGACGATGGGCATGCGAGGCGGTCCTTCCGCGCGTCACGGAAGCGGCGCTGTCGAGGGGCGCGCGGGCGCGATGAGGCGCTGCGCCCCCGTCGATTGAGCCGGAATGACATCAGGGAGGGGTATCGGCGCCCGCCGCGCTCCCTGATCGGCGCGGCGGGGTGATGACGCGAGGCGAACCGGACCGAAGCCGGCTCGCGCAGAGTATAGCCGCCGGGGGGAGTCCGTTGCGGGGACCTCGGGCGCGCGAAGGCTACTTGCCTTCGCCTGTGCCGGTCAGACGGGTCACCGCCTCGCCGACGTCGGCGAAGTCCAGGAGGTTGAGGCCGTCGTTCTGCCGCGCTTCGTAGACGAAGATTCGGCCGGCGCGCTTCTCGAGGACGTAGAGCAGTTCCTCGTTGCCGCCCTGCGTGGTGACGAGGGCGTATTCGTTGCCGTCGGCGGCCATCTCGGCCAGGGCCTGGTTGCCGGCGACGCGCCCCGCCTGCGCCAGAATGAAGGCGGCGAGGACGAAAGCGGAGGCCCACAGGCTGGCCGTGGCGGTGAGTCGTGATGTTTCAACAGTCGGGTTCGTCATGGCGTCCATCCAGTCGTTGAGGAAGTTCGCGAGGCGGGGGGACACGTCTGTCAGCGCGAGGGACTGAATCGCTTGGCGTCGTTGGCGACGCTGCGGACGGACAGACCCTTAAGTTTCTTCGTTGAGCGGTCGTAGAGGAAGCACATGAGCGCTCCGGTGCGCTGGTCGAGAATGTAGACGGCGTTGCTCGTGGCGCCGTTGATGCGTCCGCCGACGATCATGTAGTCGCCCGCCGCGGCGGCGGCGCCGCTCGCCTGGACGGAGGGGGCGAAGGTCACCAGCCCAAGGATGACGACGAGGGCGAGGTTGAGGGCAATGAGCCCGCCGAGGGTGTTGCGTTTCTTGTGCATGAAAGTCTCCTTGTGACACTGGATGCGCCGGGGCGCGGGCCGGTCACAATCGCGGGCCATCCGATCCTGCCGCCGGAGGCGCACGCGCGCCCCGACCTTCGATTCTAGTTCGCTCCCGCCGCCGCCGCGTCGGCCCGGACGAGGCGATGCACGGCAAAGGGGCGGCTGATGCGCCGGAACGCCTCCGTCGGGACGCACCACGTTCCCCACCGATCGCTGCGGCGGACCATGCAGCGGCGGTACTCCGAAAGATCGACGCCGCGCAGCGCGTACCAGCGGTCCCGGAAGGCGAAGACCTCCTGAAAGAGCGAATCCGGCGGCTGCGCCTCGCACCAGTACAAAAACAGGAACATCGCCCGGAACGTCGAGCCAAAGAGGTGCTCCCACGCCGCGAGCGACTCGACGTCTTCATCCGTGACCCAGGACTCGAGGCGCCCGGCGGCGCTGCGGCCGGCCGAGCGGCGCAGGGCGCACTTGCGGCCCTTCACGTCCAGGAGGAGGTTGCCTTCCGGGCTGTAGACCACGAAATCGAAGGACTTGAGCGCATCTCCCGCCGGCGAGACCGGATGCATGTGCGGGCTGGTCAGCGCCTTGCGCGCTTCGTCAACCGCGACGTAAGGCACCCGGTTGGCGCGGAGGTAGTGCTCGAACGCCTGCTCGTAGTGGAAACGACGCTGCGCCATGCCTCAAGAGCATAGGGGGCGCGGAGGGGGGAAGGCATCAAGGGATTTGGATGACGTCGGGCACGCGGGAGCGGAGTCGCTTGCGCTTTCGCCTCCGCGCTGCTCACTTCGGATCGAAGCGCGGGCGCGGCTTGACGGCCTTCGCCGGACTGCCCGCGCAAACGCTCCACGGGGGCAGGTCGGCGAAGACGCTGGAACGCGCGCCGACCACGCATCCTTCGCCGATCGTCACGTTCGGCCCGACGAAGGCGTCGGCCGCGATCCACGCTTCGTCTTCGACCACGATCGGCGGCCGAAGCAGCGGCATGTCCCGCCGCGTGAAGTCGTGGGTGCCGGCGCAGAGGTGGGCGTACTGGCTGATCGTGACGCCGCGGCCGATGCGGATCGGGCCGAGGCAGTAGAGAATCGCGAAGTCGCCCACGGAGGAGCCGGCGCCGACGCTCAGGTGCCAGGGCACCTCGATGCGCACGGTGGAGCGCAGCCGGGCCGTCGGATGCACTTCGCCGCCGAATCGCCGCACGAGCCACGCCCGCCAGCGATACATCGGCCGGGGGCTGAGGCGAAAGAGCGTCGCCTCGATCCAGTACCACAGCACGCGCCCGATCTTCTCTCGCGTCGTCCACGTGCTGAGGTGGCGCTGCTCGGCGGGCGGGGCGCCGCATGGTTCACTGTGTCCGGTCTCGCGGTTCATGGGCGGTGCTCCCGCCGCCGCGCCGCCTCCATCTCGCGGTGCTTGGCCACGGAGAGGAACTCGTAGATGGCCAGCAGCCGGCAGAAGACAAAGCCGGCATACCCGTCAAGGAAGCCACCCCTGAGGACGTAGGAATAGAGGAATCGCAGGGCGGGACGAAAGGGCAGGCGCCGCGAGCGCGCCTTGAGCCAGCGCCGCCGCGCGATTGGCCCGCCGAAAAGCGAGGGCGCCACTTCGCCCGCGTCGCCCGCGGCGGCCGCGTGCGCTTCCCACGTCGAGTAGCGGTTGTGCTTCTCCACCCACGTCCCGATGTCCGGATAGGCGTAGTGGAGGAAGTCGTGCTTGAGGTAGCCCGCCTCGCCCTGGCGCAGGACGATGTGCTCGTGGACCTCGTTGTCGCCCGAGCCGGTGTCACCGAGATCGCCGATGCGCTCGTAGCGCCCCGCGTCGCGCTTGAGCAGCCGGATGTTCCACGAGGGGTAGTACCCGCAGTGCCTGATCCAACGCCCCATGAAGATGAATCGGCGATTGATCCAGTAGGCGTCGCGGCGCGGCGTCGCGGCCGCTTCGCCCGTCACCACCTGCCGAATCTCCTCGGCCAGTTCGGGGGTCATGTGTTCGTCGGCGTCCATGATGAGGATCCACTCGTGCGGCCAGGGGACGCTCTCAAGCGCCCAGTTCTTCTTCTTCGGCCAGCCCTGCCGCGAGTAGTGGAACTGGTACACCTCCGCCCCCATCGCCTGCGCGAGTGGGATCGTCTCGTCGGTCGACTGTGAATCGACGACGGCCACGTGCCCGGCCCACCGCAGCCGCCGGATGCACTCGACGACATTGCGCTGCTCATGGCGCGCGGGAATGAGAACGCTCAGGGGAACGCTGCCCATCGCCGGCCAGCGGCCCGGCGGGAGACGCTCAGGATGCACCACGGCCCGCAGCGCCTCGGCGCGGGGATCGATGGGCATCGGGCGGGCCTCGCCCGGCGCCTGATTGCCCGCAAGGGTCGTGGCCGCGGCGCTCATGCCACCTCGCTCGCGCGCGGCGCTTCGGAGTCCGGTGGCGCCGTAAGGCGCAGCGCCGGCGCGGCCCCGGTTGCGCCCGGCCGACGGTCCTGGGGCGCCGTCGCCCGCATCACCGCGTCGATCACTTCGTCAAAGAGCGGCAGCGTCCGCGTGTCGCAGTAAGCCGCCTCGAACGCTTCCCGGGCGCGGCGCCGCATGGCCTCGTGGCGCTGGCGGTCCGACTTGAGCGATCGAATGAAGGCGGCGACGCCCGCCGCGTCGCCGTGGCGCAGGCTCGCCCCGCACTCGAATCGGGTGATCGCGTCGTCGACGTTGCTTCTCGGCGGGCCGATGTAGAGGACCGGCAGGGCCGCCGCGAGGTTCGCGTGCAGTTTGCTCGGACTCATCACTCCGAGCACGATGTCGCGCAGCGTAATCAGCGCGCAGTCCGCCCCGGCCATGACGACGGGCGTTTGCTCCTTGGGGACGTAGCCGTGCATGAGGACGTTGCCCAGGCCGCGGCGTTTCGCTTCCTGCTGGATCGAATCCCACCGCGAGCCGCCGCCGACGAAGAGGAAGGTGACGCCCTCGTCCTTGAGCATCTCCGCGGCGTCGAGCACCGTCTCGAACTGATGGCCGTAGCCGGTATTGCCGAGGTAGAGAACGACGAAGCGGTCGGCCAGCCCCAGCGGCCCAGCCTGGCTCCACGCCTCGGCGTGCCGCTTCCTCGGAAAGAGCGCGGCCGGCTCCCAGTTGGGAATGATCGTGGCCGGCAGCGCCTTCGAGGGCGGCGCGTACTGCGAAAAAAGCAGATCGAGCATCGCCGTGTCGAGGGCGACAAGGTGGTCCAGGCGCCGCAGGAGCATGCGATTGAACCAGCGCATGACGCGACTGGGCCAACCCGTCTCGCGCAGCACGCCGGTGCGCTCCGCCGCCTCCGGGTAGCAGTCCATGTTCCAGAGGATGATCCGCGTCCAGGGATGAACGAACTTGTGCAGCACCGCCGCCCAGGCGATGAACGGGGGAGTGGTGAGCGCGATGATCACGTCCTGCCGCGGAATCGTCAGGGCCGTGAGCGCCGCCTGGAGGTAGAAGGCCGCGTAATCGATGCACCGCTTGAGTTTGGTCGACTTGCCCAGCCGCGGCGTCCAAAGGCGGTGGACGCGCGGATTGTCAAACATGGAAGGCGCGGCCGCGCCCGACTGCGGCACGTACCCGCCGGCGCTGGCGATGACTCGAACCTCGTCGCGGCGCTTGACGCGGTGCTCGGCGAGCGACGCGGCAAGGTGGGCCGTCGGACTGAGGTCCGGCTTGTAGAACTGGTTGATGATCGTGAGGCGCATCAGCCGACGCTCCGAATGCTCCGCCCGCCCCGCCTGACCTTATGCTCGCTGCTGATCCGAAATGACCCGGATCATCTCCTCGACGATCTGCTCAAGGCTGCGGGTGATGCTCCAGTCGGGATAATGCGACCGCAGTTTGCGCAAGTCGGAGTAATAGCAGATGTGGTCGCCGACGCGGTTGGTCTCGCTGTAGGTCAGCCGGGGCTTTTTGCCCGTCGCCCGGTGAATCATCTCGACGCATTCAAGCAGGCTCGCGGCGTTTGCCTTGCCGCCGCCGAGGTTGTAGACCGCGCCGGGGCGCGGGTTCTGCGCAAAGTGCCAGAACGCGCTCACCACGTCGCAACTGTGAATCTGGTCGCGGACCTGCTTGCCCTTGTAGCCGAAGATGGTGTACGGCCCCTCGCGCAGCGCTACGAGGACGAGGTAGTTAAGAAAGCCGTGCAGTTCGACGCCGCTGTGCTGCGGGCCGGTGAGGCACCCGCCGCGGAAGATGCCCGTCTTCAGCCCGAAGTAGCGGCCGTACTCCTGCGCCAACACGTCGCCCGCGACCTTCGACGCGCCGAAGAGCGAGTGCAGGCAGTGGTCGATCGGGAAGTCCTCGGCGACGCCGTGCGCATAGCGCTCCTCGGCATAGTCCCAGCGGGTCTCGAGTTCACGCATCGGGATGGAGTTGGGCCCGTCGCCGTAGACCTTGTTCGTGCTCATGTGGATGAAGACCGCCTCTGGGCAGTGCCGGCGGCACGCCTCGAGGAGGTTGAGCGTCCCGACCGCATTCACGTCAAAGTCGTCGTACGGGCGCGAGGCGGCGAGGTCGTGGCTCGGCTGCGCCGCCGCGTGGATGATGAGATCGGCGGGATGCCCCTTGAGCAGTTCCGCCACCCCGCGCCGGTCGCGGATGTCCAGTTCGCGGTGAGTGAAGCGGCGGCAGGTCGCTTCGAGGCGCCGGCGGTTCCACGTCGTGTCCCCCTTGGGGCCGAAGAAGTCGGCGCGCATGTTGTTGTCCACGCCGGTCACGTCGAAGCCCAGGCGGTCAAAAAAGACGACCGCTTCGGAACCGATCAGTCCGCTGCTACCCGTCACGAGCACCCGCATCGGCGCACCAACTCCGTGGAAGCCGCTGCGCGCGGCCGCCGGTGATGATCGGTCATCTTTGCGTTCCGGTCCACCCGTTTCCCCTCGCCCCGCACCGGAAAGGGGCGGTTTCGGGGAGGGGCTGTCCGGCCGCTCACGGATCGGCGCCCCGGTCGCGCCCAAGACGCTCAAGGATAATCGGAATCGCTGGCGGCAGCGTCGCGGGTTCGACCGAGCCGAAGGGCCGGATCATGCCCAGGTGGTTCGCCTCGACAACGACGTGGTCGGTCACCCCCTCGAGGCGCGTGGACTCGATCGAAACGCAGCCGTCGCCGATGCCGCTGACCACGTCGCTCATGGTCTTCTCGACCTGCGAGCCGTCGAACGCCTTGCCGTACTTGGTCACGAGCAGATTGTCGATGCGCGTTACGAGGGAAGCGATGTCGTCGGAATCGAAGGGGCTGGCGGAACCCGCAATGATGGTGACGGGCAGGTTCGGCGGCAGCGGCCGGGCGTCAAGATTCGTGAGAAAGTCGCTGCCGGGAACGAGATCGTCCTGCGCTTCGCCGGCGCCGTCGAAGAACCCGCCCACGAGCAGGCCGTCTCCGCTGAGCGCCCGGGTTACCTGGTCGCGGGCCTCGGACCCGAGGCGGAAGAGCGCCATGCGCGACCCGTGGTTCGGCGGGCCGAGCATGATCAAGCGCTCCACGGAGGGGAATCGCTCGCCGCCGTCAAGACGTCCGGCGTAATACGAATCCCCGGTGAGCAGGTCGCGGCTGATAAGCGCGCCCATGCTGTGGGCCACGATGGATACGCGCTCGACGCCCGCGGAGCGCATCTGCTCGAAGAGTCCGGCGACAAACGCGCTTGATTCGGCGATCGCCTGATCGTCGGGATAGGTGACTTCAAGCGCCGTGTAACCCTCCTGGTGCAAGGCGGGAATGAGCACCCGCCAGAGCCGGCCCGCATCGTCGAGGCCGTGGATGAGCACGACGGCGTGGCGCGGCGCGCTTTCCGGAGAGAGGGCGGCCGAAGGCGCGTCCGCGCGATGCACGACGACGCCGAAAGAGGCCCGCGCCAGCGCGGCCGCATCGGGCGCGAAATACTCGATGAGCCGCTGAATCCCCTTGTGGAAGACGGCCTTCTCCTGCCGCCAGCGCACCCGGTCAACGGTGACGGCGACCTCGTCGGCGCCGACGCTCAGGGTGATGATGTCGCTCGTGAGCGAGTTGATCAGCCGGATCGTGCTGCTTCCCAGCGCCGAGCGGACGGGGATGGACTCATCGCACGCGGCGGCGATCGCCTCGCCGTCGAGGCCGATCTCGGCGGCAAGGCGGCCGATCAGAACTCCCAGATGCAGTTCCCCGTCCTCAAGCGGGATCGCCAGCCGCGTCACCGTCTCCGGCGCCGCGACCGGGGCAGCGGCCTCCGGCGGGGCATCCTGCATCCGACCAGGCGACTCGGCGACGCGCCCCATCAGTGCGACGCACGCGAGCATCGGGATCATCAGTCGCATTCGCATGGCCACATCTCGATTCGTGAAGGCTCGCCGCGGATTTCACTCGCGCGTCAGGGCTTGCCGCCCGTTCCGAAGAGGATCTCGCCCCAGCGCTTCTCCTCCTGCTGGTAGCGTTCGTAGCGCGCCTCGAACTCGGACAGCGCCCGCTGGACGAGGTCGCTCTCCGGATCGAGGTCCGGGCCATAGCGGTCGTGCAGGGCCTTGAGGCTGACGACCGAGGCTTCGAGATCGGAGACGGCCGCGGCATAGGTTCGCACCGCGTCGTGGAGCAGCGACTGCTTCACCTCTTCCTTGCCCGGAGTGTAGAGCACCCGCCAGGGCTGGGCCCGGATCTCCGTCGAGGCGAGTTTCAGGTTGTCGGAACTGAGGCGCAGGTTGGCGAGAATCCGCGAAACCTGCGGCAGTTCCGTCGTCAGGTTTTCGTTTATGATCGTGAAGGTGGTGGTCGCCTGGGCGAGCGCCTCGTCCGCCTGGTCGAAGGTGCTCTCAACGCGGGCGAGACCTTCCTCGCGCGCCCAACGAGTGACTTCGGCCACGTTCTCCGCAGTCGCCTTGACGTTGGGCGAGACGTCGGCGACGAGGGTGCGCACCTCGCCGACGCCGGCATCCACGTTGTCAAGCAGCGTCTGGGCCTTCTCGGCGAGGGCCGGGCCGCGCTCCATCGTGGCGCGCACGTCCTCGAGAATCTGCGCGATCCGCTCGCTCCACGCGGGCCACTTCTGCCGCGCCTCGGCGACGACGGCGCGGATGTCCTCGATAGTCGTGCGGATGTTCTCGACGATGCGCGGTCCGTCCTCGTTCACGGTGGTGCGCGCAAAGGCGGTGATCTCCTTGACGTCCTCGGTGATGCCGTCCACGCGGCGGATGATGTCCTTGACGCGCTGGAGGTCTTCAGGCCCCATGCCGGCGGTCTTGAGCAGGACGGAGGGCGCGTACCCGCCGCGGATCGTCCCGCCGGCGCGGAAGAACTCCGAATCGAGCGGCGGGCCGTTCACTCCCAGCGGCGAAATGTCGATGGCCGTCGCTCCACCGATGAGCGGGACGACCATCCCCGCGAAGGCATCCTCGCGGATTTCGTACTCCGCGGGAATCGCGACGGAGACGATGAAGCGCGGCTCGGGCTGGTTGAGTTCACCCGACATCGCCGTCACCTTGCCGACGCTCATGCCGCCGACCATGACGTCGGAGCCGACCTTGACCCCCGGCACGCCCAGGTCGAGGGGGACGGCGATGCGCACCACCTGCGTGCTGGCGAAGTGGCCCAGGTCGGAGAGGATGATCACCATGACCACGAATCCGACGATGGCCGCGAGAACGAAGAGTCCGGCGATCGTGTTGTTGCGCTGCCGCGTTCGACTGGTGCTCATGGCTGGACGTTCCGTTCATCCGGTCGTGTGGAGGGACGATCACTTCACGATGCGGGTCGATTCGACGCTCGGTCCGGGAGCGAGGCGCGGCACGCCGGCGGCGCCGAGCAGGTCTTCCTCGTAGTTGGTCGCGGTGCGGCGCTGCGTGATGGGGCCGTCCGCGTCGCCGCGGATGAACTGCCGCACGAGGGCCCGCTCCTCCGTCAGGTCGCCGGCGTCGTGGCCGCGCAGTTCCTCGAACCAGGCGCGGTTCTCGACCACCATCATCCGCCCCTTGTCGATCATCGCCATGCGGTCGGCAATGGCGAAGGCGGAGTCCATCTCGTGGGTCACCACCACGCTCGTTACGCCGAGTTTCTTCGTCAGGTCGATGATGAGGCGGTCGATGCCCGCGCTCGTCACCGGGTCGAGGCCCGCGGACGGCTCGTCGTAGAAGAGAACCTTGGGATCGAGCGCCAACGCCCGCGCCAGCCCGGCCCGCTTCTTCATCCCGCCGGAGATCTGGGCCGGGTACTTGTCCGCGTGCTCGCGCAGACCGACGAGTTCGAGTTTGATCTTGACCTGAATGTTGATGATGTTCTGGTCGAGGGTGGTGTGCTCCTGCAGGGGCAGCGCGACGTTTTCGGCGATGGTCATGGATTGGAAGAGGGCCCCGGACTGGAAGAGGATGCCGAACTTTTTGCGAACATTATTGAGCCCCTCGTCGTCGACGCTGGCCAGGTCCTGGCCGAAGAGGCGGACGGTTCCCTCATCGGGGGTCAGCGAGCCGATCATGTGGCGCAGGAGGGTGGACTTGCCGCTGCCCGAGCCGCCCATGATGACCATGATCTCGCCGGGCATGACGTCGAGGTTGATGCCGTCGAGCACGGTGCGGCCGTCGAACCGCTTGACGAGGTTCCGCACCGAGATGAGGGGTTGAGCGGAAGAGTGGGTCATCGTAGCATTCAATAATCGGCTGAAATCTTTCGGGAATAAGCCCAACCCTGGGGCGTTTGCACAGTATACTCTATCAGTCGCCCGGCGTGGTTCACCGCCGGCCCGTCGGCTTTCGTCCGTTCCACTCAAGGTCCCAAAGGAGATGAACATGAAGCGATTTGTATCCGGAGTCGTCGCGTTCTCGCTGGCGGCGCTGCTCGCCGCCCCGGCGTCGGCGCAGGTGAGCGTGGGCGAGAAGATGAAGCCCCTCAAGGTGGGCAACCTCCACAACAACGAGTTCGAGGTCGAACTCGACGACCTCGAGGGGCACATCGTCATCGCCGAGTTCTGGGCGACGTGGTGCGGCCCCTGCGTCGCCTCGATCCCCCACCTCAACGAGATTCACGAGAAGTACAAGGACAAGGGCGTCCTGCTCGTGGGCATCAGCGACGAGCCCGACAATGTCGTCGCCCCCTTCGTCAAGCAGAAGAGCATGAAGTACCTCGTCGCCTCCGGCGGCAAGGAGACGCACCAGGCGTACGGCGTCAACGCCATCCCTCACTCGGTGCTCATCGATCCCACCGGCACCGTGCGCTGGATCGGCCACCCGCGCAACGGCCTGGACCGCGAACTCGAGAAACTCATCGCCAGCAATCCGCCCACGCGGCTGCTCGGCGGCGGGCCGGACCACAACGAGAAGGTCTTCGCCTCGATCGAGACCTCGCTGCTCAAGGGTGACAACCAGGGAGCCGTCAAGATGCTCCGTCGCGTCGACCTCAAGTCGCTCGACGCGCGTGAGGGTCACCGCGCCCGCTACGACGGCATCGTCAACCGCCTCACCCCGCTCGCCCAGGCGGACTTCGACCGCGGCATGGCCGCCGCCCGCGCCAAGAACTACGGCGACGCCCTCGCCACGCTCAAGCGCGTCAGCGTCGAGTTTAAGGGCCTGCCCATTGCGGACCGGGCCGCCGCGGAACTCAAGCGACTCGAAGCCGACCCTGAAGTGCTCGCGTCGAAGCGCAACGAGGCCCTCGAAGGCCGCGCCGACAACATGCTCAAGCGCGCCAAGGCCCAGGCCGACGCCGGCGAGCACGTCATGGCCTACAAGCGCCTCAAGCACATCGTCGAGCAGTTCCCGGGAACCGCCGCCGCCAAGGAGGCCGCCGACCTCGTCAAGGCCTACGAGGCCGACGCCGAGTTCATGAAGAAGGTAAACGAAGGCTGATCGCCCCGACGTTCATGGATCATCTCGAGGCCGCCGGTTCCACCGAACCGGCGGCCTTTCGCTGCGCCATCAACTCCGCCCGAAGCGGCCGAGCGCCCGAGTGCGCCCGCGCCATGGGAAGCGAAGGCCTTCAACGGAAGTCGACAACGACGGGCAGATGATCCGACGCGCGCGAATCCGCGCGGCGCAGACCCAGACGCGCCAGAGCCGCCTCGCTGAAGCGCTCGGTGTCGAAGACCAGGCTGCGCGAGAGCATGAGCACCGAGTCGGAAAGCAAGGCGTAGTCGAGGCGGCCGGGCAGCAAGGGTTGCGATGCGTCGCGCCACGTCGCGTTTGACAGGTCGCCGGCCACCATCGCATCCACCACGAGCAGGTCGGTCGCGTTGAGGTCGTTCTGGTGGCGGATGATCTCCAAAGGCTCGAAGGAGCCGACGAGGTTGAGATCGCCCATCAGCAGCAGACCGGAGGGAGCGAGTTCGAACTGGGCGGCGCGAAGGAGCCGGCGGACGGCGTTCGCCTGCTCGATCCGGGCGAAGTCGCGCGGATCGCCGATGCGGCCGCCGGGCTGGAGTTGCACGCTGGTGACGAGGAGGCGCCGCTGGACCGCCGCCACAACGAGCGACGAGGCGCGCAGTCCCTCGAAGGCCGCCCCCTCCGTGGCGCCGGGGCGGACGCGGACGGCCGCGAGGCGGCTCGCCGCGGCGCATCCCGAAGCGGGTTCGAGCATGACCTCCCACCCGTAGGTCGTCGGGAGGTGCTCGTCGAGCCACGCCTTGAGCGTCGCCTCGGAGGCGTCGGCGCCAAGCCCCTGGAAGCAGATCACGTCGGGATGCAGAGCGGTGAGGATGCGCGCGAATGGCCCGGGCTGTTGGAAGATCGCGCCGTTGCAGACGTTCCACGACACGGCGCGGACGTCGCGCCCGTCGAGGCGCGGAAAGCGCGAGGGCGCCGCTGGGTCGCCCTCCTCGGCGGTGGCCGTCGGCGCCTCGGCGGCGCCCTCCTCGCCGCCGTCGGACGATGGCGGTGGCTCTCCCTCCGTCGGCACTGCTTCGTCGGGGGCAGGCGGCGCCGCGTCGGTCTCAGCCTCATCCTCCTCGCTCGCGCCCGCATCGTCGGCCATGAGATCGACGTTGCCGACGGGCAGGGGAGGGAGCGCGATCGAGAACGCCTCGGTCCGATCCACGATCGAGCCGGTTTCGTCGCTGAAGACCAGCCTGGCGGTGAAGTGCGGCGAGGCGAAGGGCGATACCGTCGCGCCGGGGATCAGGCCGCCGCGAGCCAGCCGCACCTCAATCTCGCGGCTGGCGAATGTCGGCGCGACGAGCGCTTCGAACCAGTAGGGATTGGCCGGAGCCGCGGGCAGGCCCGATTCGACGACTTCGGCGCTCACGCCTCCGAAGCCGCCCTCGGCCAGACGAGGGGAAAAGTGCATCTCGAAGTCGACGCCGGCCAGCCCCGCCTCGCCTTCGCCGGCCGTGCGGATGTCGCCCGAGAGCGGGTTGCCGTCCGCGTCAAGTTGCAGCGAAAGCGTGCCGGTGAGCGCCTGCACGTTGACGGTTCGCCCCAGTTCGATGCGCAGATAGACGCAGCGATCGTCATGAGCGCACCAGACGCTGCCGAGTTCGACAAACGCATTCCCTTCGTAGGTCGATCGGCCGCGCGCGACGACGGGGAGACCGGTCCAGTCCTCGAAACGGCCGTCCATTTGGATGGTGCGCGCGGGGATGCGCTGGATGATCGCCGAGGCGAGGGGAAGCGGCCTTCCCGGCGCGGCGGATTTCGCCACCTCCGCATCGTCGGCGAGCGGGGGCAGCGAAGCCTGCCGGCATGACGCCAGCAGCGAAGCGCCCGCGAGCGCGAGGCAGGTTGAAGGGAGGAAGGCGGCGCGACGGGGTTCCCTGTTCATGGTCAAAGTGTCGCCCGGAGGACCGCCATTGGCAAGTCGCCCCGACCGATTGCCGGCATCCGGCCGGGTCACGGATGGGCGCGAAGCCGCTTTAAGGTCACTTCTCGTAGCGCGAGAAGATCTGCTGCTTCCACTGCTGACCGCGACGGATGCGGTTGGTCACGTTGCGCGGGACCGGAAGGTGAATGGTGACGGGGCTGACCAGTTCGATCTCGCTGGAGAGTTCGTGCGCTCCCGTGCGGAATGACTCGCCCCAGTCGACGTGAAACGTCCCGCAGGCCAGCCCTTTGTGCGAGCGGAGTTGGTCGCCCTGAGTGTGCGGGTAGTTCACCGCTGCGGCGAGTTCGACGTCGATGACGGAGCCTTGCAGCCGCGGATGGACCGCCACCGGTTGCTGGATCACGCCGACGCCGCCGCCGGGCACGGAGAAGGAGAAGTGAATGTCCTCGGCGTCGGGGCGATGCTGGATCGACTCGGGCGGGGGGCGCAGGTGGATAATGGCGTTACAGTCGTTTTCGTAGCGGTTCTCGAAGTAGATGTGGATGTAGGCCTGCTCGCCTTCCTTGCGCATGACGGGGATGAAGCACAGGCCGTTCTGCTCGTAGTACAACCCGCCGGCGTACTTTCCGAGCGTGTCGGGAAGTTTGTCCTCGAAGCACAGCGCCCAGCAGAGCCCCGCGCATGCGAGGATGAACAGGCCCGTGCTGCCGAGGCGCTGAAGCAGGAGCGAAGGCGTCTCCGCCCCGGCCATGAACCACGCCCAGAACGCCCAGGCAAAGAAGGCGAAGACGGAGACCACGAGCAGGGCGTTGCGCTTCTCTCGCATGGGGGCCAACCTCCCGCCAGCCGCGCCGCACAGGGGACCGCGGGGCGGGTCCCCTTGATAGAACGCGGGACAGATCGCTCTCTTGCCACGAGGCCGGGCTTGAGGACGCTGCTCGCCACCCAAGACCCCGCGAAAGCCGTGAGCGTCGGGGGCGCCGCTCGGACTCTAGGTAGTATACCTGATTGTCCGCTGCCGTTCAGCCTTCGGACGGGGCGTTTCGCGGGAGC
The DNA here is from genome assembly GCA_011525805.1 of Vicinamibacteraceae bacterium. GTDB lineage: Bacteria > Planctomycetota > Phycisphaerae > Phycisphaerales > UBA5793 > UBA5793. The sequence goes on along the minus strand of WYBR01000083.1, from coordinate 85,898 downwards.
GCCGGGAAATATCGAGAATGCCTGGAACCGCTCGGGAAGTGGATGCGAAGCATTGAACGGCGAACCGGCGCTGCATCCCCCTTCACCTGAGGGCAGCCACACGCAGTGCCGTCGCCGCAAAGCCGTTCCCGCCGCACGGGACACTGTTCGAGGGTGTCACCCACGAGCATCTTCGAATAGCGCGGCGGGGAAAGATACGGTACGGGACGCGAACCCGATTTGCCACGGATCGGGTTCCTTCCGTTTTTGGGGCCCTTCCGCTTTCGGATGCTGTCCGGCACGCGGCGCCGGCCCGCTCAGGATGCCGGTCCCGAGCCCCGCGCTCACCGGTCGAAGACCAGAATCTCGTCGAGCGACTTGCGGCGTATGTCGGGCACGGCGCACTGCGGCGCCGGGTAACCGACGGGAATGAGCAGGTACGGCCGCTCATGCGGCGGGCGATTGAGGATTCTCGAGAGGAACCTCATCGGGCTTGGGGTGTGGGTGAGCGTGGAGAGGCCGGCGAGATGCGCCGCGGCGAGGAAGAAGCCGGCCGCGATGCCGACGGACTCGTCCACGTAGTAGACCTGTCCGCCCTCGTCGGTGTGGATGAGTTTGAAGATCGCGACGAGCCACGGCGCCGTCTCGAGGAATTCTTTGTGCTCATCTGTCCCGAGCGGGTGCAGATCCGTCAGCCACCGCTCCGAAGCGCGCCGATGGTAGAACTCACGCTCCTCCTCCTCGGCCGCGAGTCGAATCTCGCGCTTGAGAGCGGGATCCTGCACGGCAACGAAGCGCCAGGGTTGCTTGTTGGCGCCGCTCGGGGCGGTTCCCGCCGCGCGGATCACGTTCTCGATCACCTCGCGCGGGACGGGGCGATCGCTGAACTCGCGGACCGAGCGGCGCTGCGCCAGGATGTCATGGAAAGCGCTCGCGGCGGCGGAGGCGGGGATCGGCGGTTCGTACGGTCGATAGGGCATCATCGCGGGCGGGACGCGGTCGGGCATGGGGGGACTCCGGACGCGGGTGGCGGATTCGGCGGCGCTTCGTACATTTTTTCACGATTTCGCCTCCGGCTCTTTGGAGTGATTGAAGGCCCACAATATACTTTCCGCCCCTGCGGGCTGTTCACTCCCGCGCCGCCGCCAACGCGGGCGCGACCGGGTGGGTGAGGTTCGCGGAGTCCGGGTCGATGAACTGAAGCGGAGCGAAGAGGAGCCGCCTCGTGCCTGTCACCACCAAGACGTTCCGGGATCAGAACAAACTGCACGTCATCTTCGCCGTGTCCTCGATCCTGCTGGCGCTGTCCGTGATCGTGGCGGTGTTCCAGGACTGGCAAAACGAGTATCGCCAGCCGCAGATCGAGGTGGTGCGGTGGGAAACGGAGATGATGCGGTGGCAGAAGTCCGTCGCGTCGCTCCACGCGCGGCTCGCCAACATCGACGCGCTTGAGACGAGGCTGCGGGAGGCCAGGGCCGCCGTCGATTCGAATCCCGATCACGCGCGCATCGCCGAGGAGATCGCCGCACTGACGAACCAGCGCGACCAGTTGAACAAGCAACTCCAGTTGTTTGTGGACGGGAATATCTCCCCCAAGATCCAGCGAGTCGAGCGCCTGCGTGCCCTCATCCAGGCCAACGAGGGCACGCCAGCGCACGAAGCGGAACTGCGCGGTGAGCAAGAGGCGCTGGGAGTGCTCCTCGCGCAGAAGCGCGAGGGCGACGACCAGGTCAAGGCCTACGAAGCCGAGATCGAAGGCCTCAAGGCCCGCCGCCGCGAGATGGAGAAGGAGATCACGGACCTCGCGGCGCAGATCAAGTCGATCAACGACGAAGTCGATAAGGCCGTCAGCCGCCTCGAAGAACTCGAGCCCGGACTCGCAGGAACCATCGGCAACTGGCTGCGGAGCCAGCCCCTGCTCGACGCCTTCAACCCTTCGATCAAGGTTCGCCAGCAGAAAGTCGACAACATCCTCACCGACGTGAATCTCGCGCAGGTTCCCACGCTGGACCGGTGCATGACCTGCCACGTCACGATCGACAATCCCTTCTTCGCCGAGGACAACGTCCTCAAGTTCCTCGAGATGCAGGTCATGCGCGACCGCTTCGCGAAGGGCGGCGAAGAGGCGGCGCTGGGCGTGGTCCGCGAGAACCTGCCCGCGGTCTCCATGCTCGCCTTCTGGGAGCGCACGACGGAAGCGGTCCCGGACACGAGCGGAGGCTCGCTGCGGCGGCTCAACGAGGCGCAGCGAGCGCTCGTCTCCATCTATGCGTCGCTCTACGACTCGGCAGACGCGTCTCACCCCGTCAAGTCGGCCTGGAAGCCGGCGGAAGGCGGCCGCGTCTCGGACATGGAGGACGTTCGCTCGCTCTTCGATGCGCTGATCGCAAACTGGCCGCAGGATTGGGAGGCGTGGTACCGGCCGCTGGCCGAGTATCGCCTGACCCTCGGCGAGATCGTCGATGAGAGGTTGAGCAAGGAGCAGCGCCGGGCGCTGCGCGATTCGTACCGCCACGCGCTGGTGGAGGAGTACAACGCACAGGCCTCGGCCCAAGGCCGGCGCCGCCTCAGCCCCAGCCGCCTCATCCTCGCCCACCCGCGACTCGATCTCTACGCCGATCCGGACTCGAAGCACCCGATCGCGACGATGGGCTGCACGAGTTGCCACGAAGGCTCCGGAGAGGAGACGCAGTTCGTTCACACGGCCCACGCGCCGCAGAACATGTGGGTGGACGCCCGCACGGGCATGCTCGTGCCGGACTTCCTCGTCCGCTCGGTCGGGGGCGAAGCGGAGATCACGCGGCAACTTCGCGGCGGCGCGGGTTCGCGTCGCGTCGAACGTCCCGAAGGCGAGCCGGCGCCGCAGGTTGTGCTCGCGGGCCTGAAGCTCGAAGAACCGGCAGGCCACGCGCCGGAAGCGCACGCCGGAGACCAGGAGCACAGCGCCGAGATGTTCCACGACGCGCACTGGTACGCCGATCCGGCTCGCTACACCGACCCCTTCGGCATGCCCAACGAGGCGCACGGGGCGGAGGCGGCGGCGTACGTGGACGTTCGCCGCGGCGAACTGAACCGCGCCGTCAAGCAGCAGCGCCTCTGGGAGGACCGCTATGGCTGGCATCCCATCGAGTTTCACTACTGGGAGCGGCCGATGCACGAACTCCGCTACGTCGAATCCTCGTGCAACCGCTGCCACACCGACGAGATGGAGATTGACGATGCCGCGCCCGTCCTCGCGCAAGGCCGGCTGCTGTTCACCGACCTCGGCTGCGTGAACTGCCACGCGGTCGACTCGCTGGGCAGCCCGATTCGCGGGCAGTCGGGCCTGCCGGACGTGCGGCAGATCGGCCCGAGCCTCGTGCACGTCAAGGAGAAGATGAGCGAAGACATGATCGCGTCGTGGACGTGGGCGCCCAAGGCTTTCCGCCCGAACACCCGCATGCCGCACTTCTTCATGACCTCCAACAGTTCCTCGCCGCTGGACATCCGCCGCACGCGCGCGGAGGTGGCGGCCATGGCGCATTACCTCGTGAACGCGCCGGCCGACGCCGCCAAGCCGGCTTACGAGCCGGAGCCTGTCCCGGCGAGCGAGGGGATCAACGCCGCAGGCAGCGTCGAAGCGGGCCGTGAACTCTTCAAGGCGGTCGGCTGCCTCGCCTGCCACTCCAACGTCAACGAATCCGGGCTGGATTGGGTGACCTTCGATCTCCAGGAGCGATTCGGCCTCGACCGCGAAGGCGCGCTCCAGCGCATCGCCGCGGATGCCGCCGCCAACGAGGGCGTCAGCGGCGCGGAAACGGAGGAGTCAAACGTCGGCTTCTTCGCCCTTGATGCTTCGGGCCGGCCCACGCCGCGCATCAAGCCCGAGCAGTACACCCGCCTTCACTGGTACCTCATGGCGCACGAGAGCGAGCGCTACAGCAAGGTCGCCCCGGAACTCTCCGGCGTCGCGACCAAACTCCTGCACGGCCGAAGCCGCGAAGAGGCCCGGGCGTGGCTCTTCGACTGGCTGCGCAACCCGACGCACTACTCTGACTACACGATCATGCCGCGCTTCCGCCTCACCGAGCAGGAAGCGCTCGACGTGGCGGCCTACCTGCTTGAGCAGACGCACCCGGCCTACGAGCCGCAGCACTTCGACGCCGACGAGCCGATGATCGACGCCCTGCTCATCAACCTGCAGAAGAACGCGATTTCGGAGGGTGCGGCCCGCACGCGCGTCGCCGCGATGTCCCTCGAAGAAAAGCAGATGGACCTGGGCAACCGGATGATCCAGCACTACGGCTGCTTCGGGTGCCACCAGGTTTCCGGCTTTGACTCCTCGCTCGCCGTTTCCGCCAACCTCTCCGCCTACGGGCGCAAGGATCCGCACAAACTCGACTTCGGCTTCTACGAGCACATCTTCGAGCACCAGCGGCCCGAATCCGTCGATCTCTGGTTCGTGCAGCGCGAAGGGCTCACGGAAGATGCGGTGAAGGTGCAGGGCGACCCGGGCGATCCCCGCCTCGTCGACCGCACGCTCGCGTGGGAGCACGTGAGCAACGACCGGCGCGGCTACCTCTTTGCCAAACTGCACAACAGCCGCATCTTCGACCGCAACCAGTTGCGCAACGAGGGGGAGATGACCGACGCGGGCGAGATCGTCTACACGAGCCGGCGCGACCCGTCGCTGCGGCTGGTGCGCGTGGAGGGGCGCTACGTCGATGCGCAGACGAGGAAGGATTCGGGGCTGACGGACGCCGACGTCGAGATCCGCTCGGTCGGCGAGCCGTACCTCAAACTCCGCATGCCGCGCTTCTTCCTGCGCGATTCGGAGGCGGAGTCGCTGGTGGCGTACGTGACGAGCCTCAAGCCGCCCCTGGTGCGCGGCAACCTTCAGAACACCGCCGACGACCTGACGACGATGCGGGCCCGCGGGCGCCTCATGGCGGAGGCGTTCAACTGCTTCGGCTGCCACGACATCGATAACAACACCCCGAACATCCGCCAGTACTTCGAGGTGCGCGGGCGCGACGGGAGCGTGAGTTACTCGCTGACGCAGGAGAACCTGCCCAACGCGCCGCCGCGCATCGTCGGCAACGGCGCCAAGACGCAGCACGCCTGGTTCTACTCCTTCCTCAACAACGTCGAGATGCTGCGGCCGTGGCTCAAGGTCCGCATGCCCAGTTTCAATCTCACGCCGCAGGAGACGCAGTGGCTCGTCGAGTACATCGCCGGCCAGACGACGATGGACGCCCGCGAGATCGACCGGCACCTGCGCAGCGTCGACGCGGCGCTCGCCGATGAGTACCAGCGGCGATACCGCGCGCGCTTCGATGAAGCGCTCGCGGGCGGCGCGACGGCCAAGGCCGCCGACGACCTGGCCCGCGTGGCGGCGCAGGAAGCCGTCGGCCGCATGCTCATGCCCGAGCCCTTCCAGAAGACGCGCGAGGCGCTGGTGCAGTCCGCCCGTGAGTACGGCCTCTACGCCCCCAATCTCTTCCCCTCGCGCCGCGACTCCGAGGAGGACTTCGCGCGCAAGCACGGCGAGATCTGGTACGACCTGCACTTCCTTCGCGAAGTCTACAACGGCGTCGAGTATCCCTTCCAGGCGCCCCCGCCGGACGACATGACCCCCGAGGAGTTCGCGCTCGGTGAGAAACTCGTCACCGACCTCGGCTGCTTTGCCTGCCACCGCCTGGGCGAGTGGGACAAACTCGAGCGTATCTTCGAGATTCAGCAGGCCGAACTCATGCAGGGCGCTGAGGAAGGGGGCGAGGAGCCCGATCCCTACGGCGCCGGGGAAGAGGAGGCCGACCCCTATGCCGCGGCCGAGGAAGATCCCTACGGCGGCGGCGAAGAGCAGGATCCCTACGGCGCCGAAGCGCCCGCCGAAGAGAGCAAGCCGAGCCTCTACGACGCGATCAGCGCGCCCAACCTCAGCCTCGTCCACGTCCGTTTGCAGGAGGACTACGTCAAGAACTGGCTGCGCAAGCCGCTGGCGATCATGCCGGGCACGAAAATGCCCACGCTCTTCGGCCCCAACGGCAACGTCAGCGCCTTCGCCGGCTACCCGGAGGAGACTCGCCGCAAGAACGAACTGCTCTTCGGCGACGATCCGGAGGAGCAGATCGACCTGATCGTGCGCTGGCTCTTCGCCGCGGGACAGCGGCGCTACACGGTCGGCGCGCATCTGCTCGGCGGTCAGGAACAGCCGGCCGCGGGCGTTGACCTCGAAGCGATCGCGCAGCAGCGTCGCGCCGAGGCCGAGGCTCGCGGCGAGGCGCCGCCGCCATCACCCGCGCCGCCGCAGGAAAGCGAGCCTTCCGCCGAGCCTCAGGGCGACGCCGAAGCGCCCGCGCCCGCGGCGCCCGCGGAGGCGCCGAAGAACCTCACACCCGAGCAGCAGGCCGAGGACCGCGAGGCCGCCCTCAACGACGCGATGGCGAATGGGGACGCTGCGACCGGTTCGATCGCCGGCTTGGCGCTGTTTGAAGGCCAGCCGCCGCGGCGCGGCCGCATTCGCCTCGACGCCAACTGCCAGGCGATCGCGCGCCAACGCGGGCTGCCGGCCCCGCTCACCAGCGAGATCGTCGTCAACGCCAACGGCACGCTCACCGACGTGGTCGTCTTCGTGCGCAATGCGCCGGCGGGGAGCAACCCCCTCGACGGCCCGAAACTGATCGACCAGGTCGGCTGCATCTATCACCCGCACGTCACCACCATCACCACCGGCCAGACGCTCAGTCTGCGCAACAGCGACCCGCTCAACCACAACCTCAAACTCGCGGCGGAACAGAACCCTTCGTTCAACGTCGGCCAGCCCGTGCAGGGAATGGTCGAGACCAAGCAGTTCGGCACGGCGGAGATGGGCATGCGCCTCAAGTGCGAGGTTCACGCCTGGATGAACGCGCTCATCTACTCCTTCGACCATCCCTACCACCACGCGACGGGGGAGCGCGGCGTGTTCCGCATCGCGGGCCTGCCGCCGGGCGAGTACGAGATCGTCTTCCACCATCCCGTGCTCGGCGAGCACGTCCAGAAGGCGACCGTCGAAGCAGGCAAGGCCGTCCGCGCCGACGCGACCTTCCAGCGCTGAGAGGCGCGCCGGGGCGGTGGCGGGCAACGACGCTTGTTGACGTTTGCACGGCCGCGCCCAGCACCCTGGCGCGATGCGGTGCGGCGTCCCTTCCCATTCGCGGGCGCCACACATCTCGACCCGCTTCGGGCGATGTGTGCCGGCGGGCAGGGGCGTGCGTTCGCTGTTGCACGTTCACCATGCTTCGCTCAAAGCCGCGGCGCATGGAACCGTGCGCTACTCCACGCGCGCCACGTTGCTCGTGCGGCAGGAAGCGATGTCGAGCAACTGCATGTACCCTCCGCAGGCGCCGCGCGGGATCGTGCCATTGAGCGTGCGACTCCCCTCGGTCCCGGCGCCGCCCTGCCACGCAATGCGGATCTGGCTGGCGCCCAGCCCCAGCCTGGTTCCGCCGCAGGGATACTGCGGCGGCACGGCGAACGAGCCGCGATTGAGCGCGAAGATCAGCGCCGCCTGCCCGCCCGGCGTGGCGCCGCTCCAGTCGATGCGGATCGACCCGCCTCCCGGACACGCCGCATCGACGATCAGCCGCGGCCCTTCGCACTCATCGGGAATGCCGTTGCCGTTGCGGTCCTCCGATGTGCCGTTGAACACGTCGCATCCATCCGGCTGCTGGTTGCCGTTGCAGTCCACGAAGAGGCGGTTGAGATAGAGGAAGTTGCCCACCGACGGATCCCAGTTCGTGATCGCCATGTCGATCTCCGGCGACCACGTGTAGTCAACCTCGAGCGTCCGGCCAGGCCGGCTGAGGTCAACGCTCACCCAGCCGCGATCGCGATTGAAGGTGAAGGCGGTGCGCGGGACGCTCTGGCCGTCGAGCCGCACCGCCGTCACCGTGCCGATCTGGTTGTGCGAGAGATGGAACTGCCGCGGGTGGCCCTGCGGCGCGTCGAACACGTCCGTGTGGCGCTGCTCGACGCCGCAGTGGGGGTTGATGTCGCCGAAGACGATCTTCTCGATGACGGACGTTCGGCCGCTCGACCACGACGGCGCCGCGGGCAGGCCGGCCCCCTCGTTGTAGAAGAGCCGCGCGTTGTCCCACCACGCCCCGGTCGCGAGATCGAGCAGGCCGTCGAGGTTCGCGTCGGCGAGCGCGACGGCCGAGCCGTAGCCCTCGTAGAAATTCCACGTCATTGTTCGGGTGTAGTAGCCGGTCTCCAGGCCGTCGTACTGCCGGAAGCGGCCCGAGCCGTTCAACTGCGTGTTGTCGGTGACGAAGAGTTCGGGCCGGCCGTCGCCCGTTACGTCGCCGGTCGTGACCATGATCGCGTCCTGCCGCGAGGCGTCGCTCGTGGACCAGGCGGGATCGACGCCGAGCGTGCCGCCCTCGTTGCGGAAGATCACCGTCTCGCCGCCGGTGGCGACCTCGATGAGATCGAACCAGCCGTCGCCGTCGGCGTCCTCCCACGCGCAGCCGTTGTGGCCGTACGCCAGGCGCGAGGACCATCCGGGCGAGGTCGAAAGCGCACCGCCGACGTTGAGATAGATGCGCACGGGGAAGCGGTTGCCTCCGTACATCCATCCGGAGGCGAGTGCGAGGTCGGGCCGGCCGTCGCCGTTCATGTCGCCGAAGGCGCAGCCGAAGGTCGCGTCGGACTCGTTGGAGCGCCAGTCGGGCGAGGCGGAGAGCGTGCCGGCGTTGTTGAGGTAGACCTTGGCGCTGCTGACGTCGGGCAGGAGGACGGCGACGGCGACGTCAAGCCAGCCATCGCCGTTGACATCCGCGATGTCGAGGTGGCCGTTGTACTCGACGTCGCTCGATTCCCAGTCGGGCGTGGCCGGGAAGGCGCCGTCGCGGTTGTAGTAGACGGCGACGCGCTCGCGGCGCATGTCGTTGCCGTTGGCGACGACGAGGTCGAGCAGGCCGTCGCCATTGATGTCGGCCAGCGCGCCGCCCGTCGAGTAGCGCAGGTCACCCGAGACCCAGTCGGGAAGAGAGGGATAGGGATGCTGGCCCGGTGCGGCGGCCGCGGCCGCGAACGACGCGGCGATGAGAAGAAGTCGCAGTGAATGCCCATCCGCGAAACGGCACAGGTGAATCCGGTCCATCTTTGCTCCCTTCGGCCCGGCGACGGCGCACCGCCGCCTCCGAAGTGAATCGCCGGCGCGGCGCCGGGTATTCCCGAGTATCGATGGCGCGCGAAGGCGCGGATGCAATCAGGGAAACCGCCCTGATGCACAAGTCTCATGTCGTGATTGAGGAGAGATGCGCCAAGAGCGTCGGCGGCAGCCGACGGTTGAGCGGTTCACACGGCACCAGATCCGTCGCGTCTCGCAGCAGGTTTTGCTGTACCTCTTCGAGTCACAGCCGCTCCGCACTCGGGACACACCGCATGGTCCGCCCCGCGCAGGTCGTAGCCGCACTTGGTGCATAGGCCCGGCGCGCGACGCCGATCGCGGTACCAGAGCCAGATGGTTGGCACGGCGAGGAGCAGGGCGAGGAACCAGACCGGTATGGACACAACGCCTACCACGGGATTCAGACTGATCCAGAGAGTCCAGAACCACCAAGTGAACGAATGGTCGTTTCGAGCGAGCTCGAAGCGAGTTCCGCTCATCATCCGTCCCGACTCATCCACTGCGAGAAGGAAGCACCCGGACCGGATCCCCAAGCCGAGATCGTCGCGAGGCTCGCTCCAGACCATCCATCGCGCACTGCCCACCCACACCACAAACAACAGCACGGTCAGCACCGCCCCGCTCCACTTGCACGTGCTGCGCAGTCTGCGTCGCATCGGTGGATGGTAGGGCGCGGCGCGGCGGCCTCGCACGCGGCGCGCCGGGCGTCCACGCGCTGACCAGCCCCACGCGCGAGCGTGGATCGGCGCCTTCACTCGACTCCTCGCCCCTTTGCTCCTCGCATCCTCGCCGGCGCTTCGGCCTGGTGGCGATTGTCATTGCCGTCGACCGCTCGTCGCTGCGCTCCTCGCCTCCTTGCTCGCGCTTCGGGCTCCGTTGAGCCGCTTTCCTTCCGCCTTCTGCGCCTCTTCGCGGCCGATCCGCTGCCGGGCGAATCGCCTATCCTCCATCACCCATGTCGCAGCCGGACTACACCGTACAACTCGATGCGTTTCACGGGCCGCTCGACCTGCTGATGCACCTCATCAAGCGGGCCGAGGTGGACATCATCGACATCCCCATCGCGGCGATTACCGACCAGTACATCGCCCATCTCAAGGGGCTTGACCGCATCGACATCGAGACGGCGGGTGAGTTTCTCGTCATGGCGGCGATGCTGATGGAGATCAAGAGCCGCATGTTGATGCCCCCGGCGGAGCGGTCGGCCGCGAGCGACGCGGCCGGCGAGGCGGAGGCGATCAGCGGCCTGGACGCCTCCGACCCGCGCTATGAACTGGTCAAGCAACTGCTCGCCTACAAGAAGTTCCGCGACGCGGCTGAGAATCTGGCCGAGCGGCGCGAGGAGTGGCTGCAGCGCTCGCCGCTGGCTCGGATTGCGCTCGCGAAGCCGCAAGCAGCCGAGGATCCGCCTGACCACGAACCCCCGCCGACGGATCTTGAGGACATCGGCGTGTGGGACCTCTTCGAAGTCTTTCAGCGCATCACCGAGGCGGTGGACTTCGGGCGTCTGGGCGACCACAAGGTCGAGTACGACGACACACCCATCGTCCTGCACGAGGCGGACCTGCTCGACCAGTTGTCCCGCGCGGCGGGCGGGCGTCTTTCGCTTCGGGCCGCGTGCGCCGGGCGGACGCGCGGCGAGATGATCGGCCTGTTTCTAGCGACGCTCGAACTGGTGCGCCAGCACAAGGTGCGCGTCATTCAGGACCGCGTCCACGACGACATCCTCCTCGAGCACCGCGAGGAGATCGAGGCGCCGGCGGCGGCGCCCGGACCGGGGCTGCGTTCGGACGTGTAGCGCGGCTTCCCCGGCGCGCGGCGCCGGAGGAGGTCGTCGGGACCGCGCTTCACGACGCGCGGGCCGCCCGTGCGTACCATCGCGGGCGCCGAGCATGCCGCGGCGCCGAGAGCCGACCGATGAGCGACCTCACAGCCCAGCCGACGATCGCGGCGTCGAGCGTCGAGGAGGATGAGCAGCCGCTGCTCGAAGTGGCGGACCTGGCCGTCTCGTTCGACAACGGCGCCGGGCCTCGCCTCGTCGCGGTCAACGGCGCCCGCCTGACCATCTACCCGAACCAGACGCTCGCGGTGGTGGGGGAGTCGGGGTGCGGCAAGTCGGTCACGGCGATGAGCATCCTCCGCCTCATCCCCTCGCCTCCCGGAAGGATTGATCGCGGGTCGATCCTCTTCGATGGGCGGGATCTGCTCAGTCTCACGCCGCGCGAGATGCGCGAGGTGCGGGGGGCGCAGATCGCGATGATCTTCCAGGAGCCGATGACGAGCCTGAATCCCGTCTACACGATCGGCGACCAGATCATGGAGGCGATCCTCCTGCACCAGCGCGTCGGCCGGGGCGAGGCGAAGGAGATCGCGGCGCAGGCGCTGGCGGACGTGGGGATCGCCGGCGGGGCGCGGCGCCTCGGGAACTATCCACACCAGTTCTCCGGGGGAATGCGCCAGCGGGTGATGATCGCGATGGCCCTGGCGTGCCGGCCGCGCCTGCTGCTCGCCGACGAGCCGACCACCGCCCTTGACGTCACGATCCAGGCGCAGATTCTCGACCTGCTCGACGACCTCAAGCGCTCGCGGCGCATGTCGATGATGCTCATCAGCCACAACCTCGGCGTCGTGGCGGAGAACAGCGACGTGGTGTGCGTCATGTACGCCGGCCGCGTCGTCGAGTACGCGCGAGTCGACGACCTGTTCCACGAGCCGCTGCACCCCTACACGCGAGGACTGCTGCGCTCGATGCCCCGCCTTGACGCGCGGCCGGATCGCCTCGGGACGATCCGGGACGTGATCGATGACGCGGCGGAGTTCGAGCGGCTGGACCCCGGTGTGCGCCCGTGGTGGCCCGAGCATGATCCGCCAGATGACCTCCTCCAGCGGCCGGGGGCGGAGGAGTACCGGCTGGCGGAAGTGGCAGCGCAGCACTGGGTCGGGTGCTGGAACACGGAAGCGCTGAGCGGAGTGAGGCCGACGCGGCCGAACGTGTCGTGGCGGCGCGAGGAGGCGGTGGAGGCGGAGACGGCGGGGGAGTGAGAGTGGAAAAGAGCACCCCACGATTCGCAGAGCCTCATCGTGGGCGTGAAGTGGGCAGTGGACTCGAAAGGACCGGGACGCGACGCATGGACAACCCTCTCTGGGGCGATGACTGGGCCGCGGTGCGATCGAACTGGACGCTCGACCCCGAAGTCACGTTCCTCAATCACGGCTCGTTCGGCGCGACGCCGCGCCCGGTGCTCGAGGCTCAGGCGAGGCTGCGGGCTGAGATGGAGCGCCAGCCCGTGCAGTTTCTCGATCGAACGCTGCGGGCGCGGCTGGAAGCGGCGCTGGCAGTCGTGGGCCGCCTGCTCGGCGCCGATCCGCGCTGCCTCGCCTTCGTGCCGAACGCGACCTACGCGATCAATTCGGTCGTGCAGTCCCTGCGCTTCGAGCCGGGCGATGAACTGCTCATCATCGAGCACGGCTACCCGGCGGTCATCAAGACGCTCATGCGCGTGGCCGATCGCACGGGCGCCTCGCTCGTGCGCCTGCCGATCGCCTTTCCGCGCGAAACCACGGATGAGATCGGCGAGACGATCGTCGCGGCGCTGAGCAATCGGACGCGCCTGGTCGTGCTCGATCAGATCACTTCGCCCACGGCGATGATTCTGCCGGCGAGGGAGATCGTGCGCGCCTGCCGGGAGCGCGGGATCCTCGTCCTGGTGGATGGCGCCCACGTGCCGGGGATGGTGCCGGTCGATCTGACGTCAATGCAGCCGGACTTCTGGACGGGCAACCTGCACAAGTGGGCCTGCGCGCCCAAGGGGGCGGCGGTGCTGTACGTGCGGCCTGAACTCTCCAGGCGCATCGCGCCGGCCGTGACCTCGCACTACTACGGCGCCATGTTCCCTGAGGAGTTCTTCTGGACGGGCACCGACGATCCGACGGCGTACCTGAGCGCGCCGGCCGCGATCGAGTTCATGGGGTCGCTCGGCTGGGCTCGGGTGCATGCGCACAATCATGCGCTGGCGCGCTACGGCAGCCGCGTCGTCGCCGAAAAGGTCGGCGGTTCGCTGCCCGTGCCGGACTCGCCCGGGAACTCCGGCGCCATGGCGATCATCGAGATCACGCGCCGCTTCAATCCGCCGACGATCGAGCAGGCCCGCGCCATGCAGGCACGGCTCTATGAGCGCGAGCGCATCGAGATTCCGTTCATGCAGGTGGACGGGCGGACCTTCGTGCGCCTCTCGGCCCAGGTCTACAACGCGCCGCAGCAGTACGAGCGACTGGGCGCTGCGCTGCATCGGCTTCTGAGTGAGTAGCGCTCAGGCGCCGGCGGTCACGGCATCGACTTCAATCTCGACGCGGCACTCCGGCGAGGCAAGCGCCGCAACCGCGACCGTCGTATTCGCGGGGCGGACCTCGGCGAAGGCGGCGTGATGAGCGCGGCCGACGGCCTCAAGGTCACTCATGTCGACGAGATAGACGCGCACGCGAACGACGTCGCGCAGCGACGCCCCGACGAGGCGCAGCGACGCGTCGATCTTCTCGAAAATGTACCTCGCCTGGGCCCCGGCATCGCCGGGCGCGTGGATGCGGCCGCTCTCGTCGGCCGCGACGGTTCCGGAGACGAAGGTGTGGCCTCCCACGCGAACGGCGCGGCTGTAACCGACCGCCCGCTCCCACGGCGTGCCGGTCGAGATGAGTTGACGCGAAGGATTCATGTCGGACTCCGGATGCGATCGCTACGGAATGAACGCCGCGACGACGAGGATCGCGTAGACGGCGGCGCTGATGGCGGACTTGACGATGGAGCCGACCGCCTTTCCGGCGGCCGCGCCGCCGCCGATCGCGAGATGCGACCGCACGCTGCGGTTGCCCGCGATGAACTCGCCGAGGACGGCGCCGGCGCCCGCGCCGACGACGCCCCAGACGATGGCGCCGATGACGGGCGGAAAGGCGGCGCCGGCGATCGCGCCGACGATGCCGCCGACCAGCGCCCCCACGCTTGACGACTTCGTGCCCCCGGCGCTCTTCGATCCAACCGCGCCCGCGGCGAATTCGATCGCTTCGCCGGCCAGGGCCGCGGCGCCGCAGACGCCCAGCGTCCACCAACTGAATGTCTCAGGCGCGAGCCACTGCGCGACGAGCGCGAGGGCGATGACCCACCACGTCCCCGGCAGGCCGACGAGGGTGAGGATCGGGCCGGCGAGTCCGAGGATGGTCAGGCCGAAGCCGAGCAGCCAGTACACGCTGTTTGTTGGGGAAAGCGGTCAGTAGAGTTGCGGCCAGTCCACGGCGATGTCCGGCGCGAGCATGATGATGATGAAGACGAACAGGGCGGTGGGCATCGCGAGGATGAAGTTGAGTTTCCAGCCGTCGAAGCGCAGGTGCATGAAGAACGCCCCGACGAGGGCGGCCTTGATGATCGCGAGAACGCTCAGGACCCCGATGCGCATGGCCCATCCGGCGGCCTGGAACCGCTCGCTCGGCGCCATCGACGCGGCGGCCTGCTTCACGGCCTCGTCCACGCCTTCTTCCTGAAACGCGGTCGGCGCGAGGACGGAGGGAGTCAGTCGGTCGTGCCCCTTGCCGTTGATGTGAACGAGTTCCGGGATGCTGACCTCGATGACGGTCAGGATGACCAGCCAGATGAAGATGGCGATGTAGTTCGGGTGGTGGCTGTGGCCGGCGGCGGGGGCGGCGGCGTGCGAAGTGGCGGCGGCGGTGGACATGGGAACGGTGCGACTCCGGACGATCACATGAGGTAGACGATGGTGAAGAGGATGATCCAGACGAGGTCAACGAAGTGCCAGTAGAGGCCGACGACCTCGATGGCCATGGTGCCCGCGCGGCCGAGGGCGTAGAACGCGAGAATGACCAGCAGCGCCACCACGCCGCCCGCCACGTGGAAGCCGTGGAAGCCGGTCATGATGTAGAAGGTGCTCGTGAAGTTGTCCCGGCCGGGGACGAACCCCTCCGGATAGATGTTGTGGTGCTTGCCGATCTTGCTGATCTTCGCCCGGAAGGGATCGTCCTCGGGGAAGAGCGCGGCGAGTTTGATGGTCTCTTCGAGCGCCCGGCGGTCCCATTCCCGCAGCGGCGCCTGCTGCGACGGGGGCGCCGTCTTTTTCACTTTTGGCCGGCCGGTGGCCAGCACCTCGTGCAGGCGAAGCAACTGCTCATTCTGCTGCTCGACCTGAGACAGGCCGGTCGAGGCGAGGACGATCCGCGACGCCTCCGCCGCCGCATGGCTCTCACTCTCTCCGGCGTGCAGGCCGCGCTTCTCCATTTCGTGCTCGACGACGTGGAAGAGGGCGGTGGAGGGAGCGTGAAGGAGGTGGCGGTACTCGTAGACCTGGATGCCCACGAAAGTGGCTCCGCCGAGGATCGTCGCGAGGAGGTACTTCTTCGCGCGACCGCGATCGCCCGCGTCCGACCACTGGAACGCCTTGACCATGGTGACGGAGGAGCAGATAAGCAGGAAAGTGTTGAAGGCGGTGATGCGGACGGCGAGGATGTCGTACGGGTTGGGCCAACCGGCGGTTCCAAAGCGGATGACGATGTAGGAGCCGATGAGTCCGGCAAAGAACATGACCTCGCTGACGAGGAAGAGCCACATGCACAGCTTGACGTTGGGCAGGCCGATGGCGGCCGGTTCGGTCTCGCCGTGTCCGTGATCGTGGGTGACAGCGCTGTGGTGGGGAATGGCAGTGCTCATAGAGGGCGACATGGTATGGGGGAGAGAGGCGGGGGCCAACGCCGTGTGCGGGATATTTGCATCGTCAGGGCGTACCCGCCGGCGTGAGCGAAGGCGGGCGGAGTCGTCCACCGGAGCGAGTCCGAGGCCGTGGGGTGTACACCCGAGATTCGCGGTGCATATCATCACGGTCTTCGGGGCCAGTGAATAATCGCGGGCGACGCGCGTCGGCCATACGGGGCACGAGGCGCGGCCTGCGGCGGACCGCGTCGTTCAGCGGCCCCGATCAGGGAAACTCTCCGGAAAGCGAAAGGGATCTCAGTGATGAAACGAATGTGGATATGGACGCTGGCGGCCGCGGGTGCGGCCGCGGCGAGCGGCGCGACCGCTTTGGCGGGCGGGTCGGTGAAGGGCAAGATCAACTTCGACGGCAAGATGGCCACGCCGAAAAAGGTCCGCGTGGCGGGCGACGCCTTCTGCATCCAGGCGCACCAGACGACGCCGCTCTTCGAGGAGACCTACGTCTTCAACACCGAGAAGGCGACGCTGTGCAACGTGCTCGTGTACGTCAAGGGTCCGGTGAGCGGCACGTTTGAGCCGCCGAGCAAGCCGGCCCTCATCGACCAGGTCGGCTGCCAGTACACGCCGCACGTCGTCGGCGTGATGAAGGGGCAGAAGATCCAGTTCCGGAACTCGGACGCGACGGCCCACAACCTCGACCTCAAGTCCGCCAACAACCCGAGTTTCAACGAGGGCCAGCCGGTGCAGGGCATGGTCAAGGACGTGACGTTCGCCAATGCCGAGTTTGATCCGCCGATCCGGCTCAAGTGCCAGGTTCACACCTGGATGAACGCCCACATCGCCGTCTTCGATCATCCCTTCTTCGCCGTCAGCGATGAGAACGGGGAGTTCGAGATCAAGGACCTGCCCGCGGGCAACTACACCCTCACGGTGTGGCACGAGTTTGATCGGTTCACGCCGGTCGAGTCGGAGATCGCCTTTGAAGTAACGGACGGCGGGACGGCGGAAGTGAACTTCACCTACCAGCCGCCCAAATGATGACTGAGCGTGGCGGAACCGCAAGTGAATGAACGCGCGCCCGTCGCAGCCCGGCTGCGACGGGCGTTGCGGCTTTGATCGACGCGAAGAGAGGCCCGTGGCGACCATGAAGCGAAGCGTGCTTTCCGTTGGATGTGCGATGATGGCTCTGGTTGCGGCGCCGGCATGGGCGTCCTACGGGGGGGGCGATCCCTCCCTCTGGCACCCGATGCGCCGGTCGGTGACGGAGGTGGGCTTCGACATCGACCGTCTCTACTGGGGGATCCTCCTGCTGACGGGGGCGGTCTTCATCGCCGTTCAGATCGCGCTGGTCTACTTCACGATTCGCTACCGCGCGGTGCCCGGTGGCAAGGCGAAGTTCATCCACGGCAACAACCGGCTCGAGGCGGCGTGGACGATCATCCCCTCGATCATCCTCGTCCTCATTGCGGCGCTGAGCAAGGGGACGTGGAACGACATCCGCTACAACGCCCCGCAGAGCGAAGACACGGTGCAGATTGAGTGCATCGCGCAGCAGTTCGCGTGGTACTTCCGCTACCCCGGCAACGACGGGAGTTTCGGCCCGCGCGACACCGACCGCCTCGCCGAGGCCATCGCCGCCAACAACACTTCCGACCCGTGGATGGTGGACCGGCAGGCGGTTCCCGCAGGCTGGACGGGCGAGCAGCCGCCGGGCGCCGACGACTACACGATCATGGCCGAGTTGCGCATCCCCGCCGACCGCCCGGTGCGGATTCTCCTCACGAGCAATGACGTGCTGCATTCGTTCTACGTCCCCGAATTCCGCGTCAAGCACGACGCGGTGCCGGGGATGAACGGCGGCCGCCTGTGGTTCGAGGTGCCCGGCAAGAACGTGCAGGGCTACGAGTACTTTGACCTGATCTGCGCCGAGTTGTGCGGCCTTCAGCATTACTCGATGCGCGGCAAGGTGATCGTCATGCCCAGCGGGCCGATCCACCCCGACGCGCTGGCGAAGGACGGCGCCGCCTGGCTCGAGGAGTTCGACGCCGACGAGTACGCGGTGAAGGACTGGCTCGACCGCCAGACGTGGGAGACGTACGTCCACGTGATGTCCAAGATCACCGCGGCCGAACAGGCCGGCGCCGAAGACGAGTACTATTGAGCCCGCCCGTCGGGACGCGGCTGAGAGATCCCCTGACCCCATGGAATGTTCCCCGCCATGACGACGCTTCCCGCTGACCATGCTGCCCACGGGCACGATCACGCCCATCACCACGAGATCGGCTTCATCCGCAAGTACGTTTTCTCGATGGACCACAAGGTCATCGGGATCCAGTTTCTCTTCACCTCGCTGCTGCTGATGGTGGTGGGCGGGCTGCTGGCGCTGGCGGTGCGATGGCAGATCGCCTGGCCGTTCGACCCCGCCAACCCGATCCCGGGGCTGTCGGCAAAGTTCTTCCAGCCGGCGACGCAGTCGGTGCTCATCACCGGCGACTTCTACAACATGCTCTTCACGATGCACGCGACGTTCATGATCTTCTTCGTGATCATCCCGCTGCTCGTGGGCGCGTTCGGGAACGTGCTCATTCCGCTCCAGATCGGGGCGAAGGACATGGCCTTTCCGCTTCTGAACATGCTCTCCTACTGGGTGGCGCTGAGCGGAGGCGCGGTGATGATCGCCGCGTTCTACTACGGCGGGGCGCAGGGCGGCTGGACGAGTTACCCGCCGCTCTCGCTGGCGACCTTCTCCGGGCAGGCGCAGACGCTGTGGCTCATTTCGCTCATCCTGGTCGGGTCGAGCAGCCTGATGGGCTCGATCAACTACCTGACGACGATCCTCAACCTCCGTGCGCCGGGAATGTCGCTCTTCCGCATGCCGCTGACCGTCTGGTCGCTTTTCGTCACGTCGGTGCTGATTCTGATGAGCACGCCGGTGCTGACCGCGGCGCTGCTCATGCTGATCTTCGACCGCCACCTCGGCACGACCTTCTTCACGATCTCGTCAGCGGTGCGCAGCGGCGCTGAGGCGTCCACGCTCGATTCGGGCCAGCCGCTCATGTGGCAGCACCTGTTCTGGTTCTACAGCCATCCGGCGGTGTACATCATGATCCTGCCGTCGATGGGGATGACCAGCGACATCCTCGCGACCTTTGCGCGAAAGCCGATCTTCGGCTACAAGCCGATGGTGTTCGCGCTGGCGGGGATCGCCTTCCTCGGCTACATCGTGTGGGGCCACCACATGTTCGCGTCGGGAATGAACCCGATCCTCGGGACGGCGTTCATGGCCTCGACCATCCTCATCGCCGTGCCCTCGGCCATCAAGACCTTCAACTGGCTGGGCACGCTCTGGGGCGGGCAGATTCACTACACGCCGGCGATGCTCTTCGCGATCGGATTCGTCTCGATGTTCGTGATCGGCGGCCTGACGGGCATCTTCATGGCCTGCACGCCCGTGGACATTTATTTCCACGACACCTACTTCATCGTCGGGCACATCCACTACGTGCTCTTCGGCGGGTCGCTTTTCGGCATCTTCGGCGGCATCTACTACTGGTTCCCCAAGATGTTCGGCCGCAACATGAACCAGCGCCTCGGCGTGCTGCACTTCTGGCTGACGCTCATCGCCTTCAACCTGACCTTCTTCGTCATGCACATCGTCGGCATCGGCGCCCATCCGCGCCGCTACGCCACGATCCTCGAGTACCCCTCGCTCGAGCACCTTCAGCCGCTCAACATCTTCATGACCATCGGCGCCCTGATGCTGGGCATGTCGCAGATTCCCTTCGTGATCAACTTCTTCTGCTCGATCGGGCGCTTCGGCAACCGGATCGTGGCCTATCCGCTGATCATCGCGCTGCTCGAACTCACGCCGCTCAAGCCTGCCTCGCGCCTCTGGGAAATGGGCGACGGCCACTCGCTGCTCGTTCCGCTGCTCGGATTCGCGCTGCTCGCCGCTCTCATGGCGCTGCTCGACGCCGCGGCGACGAACGCCGCCCGGCTCGACTGGGGCCGAGGGCTGAATCGCGGACTGCTCTGGGCCGTGTGGATCATCGCCCTTCCGCTGTTCTTCTTCCCCGTCTTCGGGAAGGGCGACTTCTGGGAGTGGCTCGGCGTGAACAGCACGACCTACGTCATGTCCGCCGAGCACCACCTTGGCTCACCGATGCAGCCCTACCCGATGGCGGTCGACGCCGCGCAGACGGAACCTTCGGCGATCCTGCGCGTCGAGGCGACGGGCGAAGCGGCCGCGACTCCGGTCGTAACCTCCTACCTGCTGAACTTCAAGCCCTTCTACGAGGCGGCCGAAGCGGCCAACGTCGACTGGCAGAGCACGCCGCTGGCCGAGGCGGTGCGCCAAGCGCCGATGAAGCACAAGAAGTACAATCAGGTCGAGGTCAGGGCCGATCTTCTCGCTTCGCTCCCCGAGCAAGTGCGCACGCTCGTCGAGAGCCACCGGCTGATGGTGACGGGTTGGATGGCGGAGATCGCCAAGCAGGAGCGCCTGGCCGGCCAGCGCGTCTCTCGAACGTGGAAGAGCCCGCGCACGGGCGAGTTCCGCATTGTGGCGTGGAGCGGGGAACGCCTCGGGTGGACGCTCTCGGCGCTCATGGCGGTGCCGGGCCTCGCCTGGTTCCTGTTGTGGGGCCGCAAGGAGATGGAATTCGGCGCTCCGACGGGTTCCAACCCGTGGCGGGCCAATTCGCTCGAGTGGTACGCGACGAGCCCCCCGTGGCATGAGAACTTCCATGTAACGCCGGTCGTTCACCGCGGACCCTACGAGTTCTCCTCGCCCGCCGCGCACCACTGCGGCCGCGATGACTATCTGCCGCAGTGGGATGAACTGCCCGAAGGCGTTGAGGAGCCCAGCGGGCACTGACCGCCCGCCGCAGGCCGGCAACACCGTTTGAGCAGGCCCGCGCCATCCGGCCCAGCGGGGAAGGACGCATGACGCCAGACCACCTTCTTCCCGAGTCCGACGAGCGGCGCGGCCCATGGCCGGCGGCGCCCGGCGGGATGGACCGCGCGCTGCCCTTCGGCATGGCGCTGGCCACGCTCGTGTGGATGACGGCCTTCACGGCGCGCCTCCCGGACCTGCCGCTTGCCAGCCCGATCCTCCTCGCGCTGCTCATCGCCATCATGGCGGCGGGAGCGGCGCTCATCGGCTGGATCAGCGGTTCGATCACGCTGAGCACGTCGAGCCTTCTCGTCGCGGGGCTGGTCAACTGTCTGCTCGTCGGGTCGGCGGTGCATAGCCGGGCCGCGGCGACCCCCGAGGTCGCCCGCGTAACGCTCTCGGACTGGGCTTGGATTCCCGGCAGTCTGATCGCCGCGACGACTGTCGGCGTTGTCTTCGGCGCCATCGGAGCATTCGCCCGCCGGTCGTTGTCGGGGTCGAGGCCTACCCCGCCCGCCGCCGGCGAGCGCAGCCAGGCAACCCTCGGCGCTGTCATCCTCGGCGCCACGCTGTGCCTCATGTCCGTCGGCGGCCTGGTCACGTCGCTGGAGGTGGGGCTTGCCGTGCCCGACTGGCCGACGAGTTACGGCTACAACATGTTCCTCTTTCCCTTCACCAAGATGGTGGGGGGGATCTACTACGAGCACGCGCATCGGCTCATCGGCTCGCTCGTCGGACTGCAGACGCTGACGCTGTGCATCTGGCTGTGGATCCGGCCGCCTCGGCTTGGAACGAGCATCGCACTGCAGTCGGGCCGCTGCCCGCGCTGCCGATACTCGATCCGTGGCTTGACGATGCGACGCTGCCCGGAGTGCGGGTTTGCATGGCGCGAGCAGAATGAGCGCCCCGGACGGGCGGCGCGATTCCTTTCCCGCTGGCCGCAAGTGGTTCAGCGCTTTCCCATGAGCGTGCTCGGCTCGCTGGTGCTGCTGCTGGTGGTCCTTCAGGGCGTGCTCGGCGGGCAGCGCGTGACGATGGTCAACGCCTACGGGCACGCGGCGGCGGACGTGCTCGCGGTGGTTCACGCCTGCGCGGCGCAGTTGTTCCTGCTCGCCGCGGGGATGCTGACCTTCTTCCTGTTCCGCCTCTCCCGCCGCGCGGATGAAGGCGCCGCGGCTCGGGGCGCGGGCGCCGTGCTTCCCTCGCCGGCGATTCGCCTGGCCGCGGTGCGCATCGGGCTTGCGCTGGTCGCGCTTTCGTTCTGTCAGACGGTCTTCGGCGCGATCACGCGGCACTTCGGGTTCGACTGGGCGCTGCTCGTCCACGTCTTCGGCGCGCTGGCCGTGGTGGCGGCCGCGCTCGTGCTCGCGTCGGTCGTCATGATGCACTCGGATTCGCGCCGCGCGCGGCTCGGCGCCGGGGCGCTGATCGCGTCGGTCGCGGCGCAAGTGCTGCTCGGCGCCGTCACGTGGTGGATGACGACGCGGCTTGACCGCCTCGACCAGGTGCTCGACCTGCGCGTCGCCGCGATCGTCTCCTCGCATGTAGTGCTCGGCGCGATGATCGTGCTTCTCGCCTGGCTGATGACGCTGATGATCGGCGCCGCCCCCTCGGCGATGCGGGCCGGGTCGAAGGCCGCCGCCGAGACGCCCGATCGCACCTCCCCGCGCGCGGTGCCGGGAGGCGCCTCATGAGCAGCGTGAGAATCGAACGCGTCGGGGTTGAGTCCGCGGCCGCGTTGCCGCCGCAAGTCGGGCGTCGGCCGCTCTCCACCGCCTGGCGGGACCACGTCGAACTCACCAAGCCTCGCCTCAACACCCTCGTGCTCATCACGACGGCAGTCGGCTTTGCAATGGGCGTTGGATCGCGGCCGCTCGAGTCGGTCGCCGTGCTGGGCCACTCGCTGATGGGCACGGCGCTGTGCGCCGGCGCCGGCTCCGTGCTCAATCAGTGGTTCGAGCGCGACACGGATCGCCTGATGGCGCGCACGGCGAAGCGGCCGCTGCCCGACCGGCGGATGGCCCCCTCGGCCGCGCTGCGTTTCGGCGCCTTGCTCGCGGTGGCGGGGGTGGCGCAACTGGCCTGGCTCGCGCAGCGGCCCCTCGCGGCGCTCATCGCCTTCGCGACGCTCATCACTTACGCGCTCATCTACACGCCGATGAAGCGAGTGAGTTCGACGGCCACGCTCATCGGGGCCGTGCCCGGCGCGCTGCCGCCGCTCATCGGCTTCGCCGCGGCCACGGGGAGCGTCGATGCCCGCGGCCTGACGCTCTTTCTCATCATGTTCATCTGGCAGATGCCGCACTTTCTGGCCATCGCGTGGTTCTACCGCGATGAATACGCGCTGGCGGGCATTCCCGTCATGCCCGTCACCGACCCGACGGGGGCGAAGACCTCCGCGAGCGTGCTCAGTTGGAGCGCCGTCCTGCTGCCCGCGACGCTCCTGCCCGGCGTGCTGGGCATGGTCGGACCGGTCTACTGGCTCGTGGCGCTGCTGCTGGGGCTGGCGCAGTTGTACGTTGCCGCGCGCGTCGCCATCGAGAGAACCCAGCAGGCGGCGCGGCGGCTATTCTTCTTCACGATCACCTACCTGCCCGTTCTGCTCGGCGTCATGGTCGTTGACGCCGTGGTGCTGCCGCGATGGCTCTCGAACTGATCACCGCCGCAACCGGCGCCCCGGCCGCGGCCGCAGCGCCGGCGATCGAGATCGCCGACCTGCGGTTCGTCTATCCTGCGCGCCGCGGCCAGGCGGCCTGCGAGGCGATCAAGGGAATCTCGCTGCGCCTCGCCGCGGGTGGATCGGCAGCGCTGCTCGGCCCCAACGGCAGCGGCAAATCCACACTCATGCGGATCATCTGCGGCATGATGCGCCCGACTTCCGGCCGCCTGATCGTCGGCGGTGAGAGCGATCCGGCGGCCTTTCGACCGCTGCTCAGCGTCGTCTTTCAGTCCAACGGCCTCGATCCCCACCTCACGGTCGAGGAGAATCTGCTCTGCCAGGCCGGCCTGTACGGGCTTCGCGGCCGCGACGCCCGACGGCGCATCGACGAGGAACTCGAACGCGGCGATCTCGGCGACCGGCGCGCCTCGCTCGTCAAGACGCTGTCGGGCGGCTTGAAGCGCCGCGTCGATCTCGCCCGCGCCATGCTTCACCACCCGCGCATCCTCCTCCTCGATGAACCGACGGTCGGACTCGACCCGGCGGCGCGGCAGATGTTCCTCGACTCGATCGACAGGCGCCAGCGCGAAGCGGGCATGACCGTCGTCATGAGCACGCACCTGATCGACGAGGCGGATCGCTGCGATCGCGCCGTCTTCGTGCACGGGGGGCGGATCGTCGCCGACGGGGCGCCGGCGGACCTCCGCCATGGCCTTGGCGGCGCCTTCGTGACGGTGCACTCGCCCGGCCGCCCGACGTTGAATCTTGATGTGCCGTGGAAGGCGGTGGGCAGCCAGTGGGTCGCACCGATCGGGCAGTCGCAGCGCGAGCAGGCGGCGCTGGAACTGGCGCGGCGCGGCATCGCCTTCACGATCGCCCCGCCGACGCTCGCGGACGTCTTCGTGGAACTCACCGGCGAAGCGCTCAACGATCAGCCGGAGGCGGCGTCAGGCCCGGAAGGCGCGGGCGGCCATGGTTGACCCAGCGGCGCATCCTGACATGACGCTCAGCGCTGCCGCCAGTGCGCATCGGGTTGTGGCCCGGACGTCGGGTCTGCGCGTCCTGGGGATATTCGTCTGGCGGGAGGTGGTGCGCTTCCGCCGCCAGCCGACGCGTATCGCCGCCGCGATCGGCACACCGCTGATGCTCTGGGCGTTCCTCGGCGCCGGGTTCTCGAACATCGTCGCACCCTCCTCTGGCGGCAGTCGCGGCGGGTACGGCCTGTTCCTCCTGCCGGGCATGATGACGATGGTGGCGCTCTTCACGGCCATCTTCTCGAGCATCTCCGTCATTGACGATCGCAACGAGGGCTGGCTTCAGTCGGTGCTCGTTTCGCCGGCGTCGCGCTGGTCGGTCGCGCTGGGCAAGGTGGTCGGCGGGGCGATCCTCGCCTTCGTGCAGGCGGCCGCGCTCCTGCTGGCGCCGCCGGTCTGGTCGCACTGGCCGGCCCCGGTGAACCTCGCTGCGATCCTCCTTGCGCTGGCGCTGACGACGCTGATGATGACGGGCATCGGCGTGGCGTTCGCCTGGAAGAGCGAGACGACGCAGGGCTTTCACGCCGTCATGAACCTCGTGCTCATGCCCATGTGGGCGCTCTCGGGCGCGATCTTCCCCGTGCATGAGCAGCACGAGGCGCTGCGGCTGCTCATGCTCGCCAACCCGCTGACGTGGTGCTCGCAGGCGATCGCGGCGCCGCTGCACGGCGAGGCGGCGATCCTCCCGCTCGCGATCGCGGGCGCGTGCGCTGCGGCCGCGATCGGCGCGGCGGTTGTCGTGGTCGCCGCGCCTGATTCCGGGGGGCACTGACGCATGCGCCCCATTGCCCGCTCCGGCATGACAAGAGTGGACCTCACGGTCTGGACGATCATGGTCGCGCTGTGCGCCGCGCTCATCGTCTGGTCGTGGTTCCGCTTCGCGCCCGGGCCTCGCGCGTCGGCGGGTTCGGAGAGCGCGGCGCCGCCACCGCTCATCAAGGCCCCGCGCATCACCCTCACGGACCAGCGCGAAGAGGCGTTCGACTCGCACGATCTGCTCGGGCGGGCGTGGATCGTGGACTTCATTTTCACGAACTGTCCCGGCCCGTGCCCCATCATGACCGGCAACATGCGCACGCTGCAGGAATCGATCGGCCCGACGGATCGTCTCCGCCTCGTCTCGATCACCTGCGATCCGTGGCGGGACACGCCGCAGGCGCTCGCCGCTTATGCGCAGGCCTACGGCGCGGATGAGCGGCAGTGGAGTTTCCTCACCGGCGAGTACGGCGAGATTCAACGCTACGCGCGGGCGCTGCTCCTGAGCGTCGAGAATCCCCAGCAGGAGGCCGAGCGCCTGACGCGCGAAGGCGCCGCGCCGGCCGACGACCCCGGCGACCACGGCGGACCGATCGTTCACAGCAGCCGCTTCGTTCTCGTCGGGCCCGACGGCTTCGTGCGCGGATGGTACAGCGGCACCGACGCGGCCGAGATGGATCGCCTCCTGGCCGACGCGCGCCTGGCGATGGAGTCAGGCGAGACCCCGACCGCAGCGGCCCACCCGCAGAGCATGGGGCTGGTTTCGTATCTGCCCGCTCTCAACGCGACGCTCAACGCCGTGTCTGCGACGCTTCTGGTGGTCGGGTTGCGGCTCATTCGGCGGGGGAAGCGCGCCGCGCACCGCCGGACGATGATCGCGGCACTACTTGTTTCCGTCGCCTTTCTCGCTTCCTACATCACCTACCACACGCTGCGGCAGATGGCCGAAGGCGTCGGCCATACGCCTTGGCGGGTCGCCGGGGCGTGGCGGGGAATCTACTACACGATTCTGATCTCGCACGTCGTTCTCGCGGCGACGGTGCCGCCGCTGGCGATCCGGACGCTCTGGCTCGCCTCTAAGGGGCGCTTCGACGCCCATCGCCGCCTGGCGCGCGTCACCTGGCCGATCTGGATGTACGTCGCCGTCACGGGCGTGATCGTCTACCTGATGCTCTACCAACTTCATCCGGCTCTGCTCAAGTACCGGCAGGCAGGCGAGGCGGCGCCGCAGGCGCTGGTCGAGGCCGCGCCGCGGCGCGGCGCATAGGATTGCCCGATGATGATCCGCACTCGACATGCCGTGAAACTCTGCCTGGCGGCGATCCTGCTCAGCGCGCTGCCGGCGCGGACGGCGACCGCCTGCCCGCTGTGCAGCGAGGAGAACGAAGTCAAACAGGAGGAGACGGGCGTGAACGTCGCGCTCGGCTTCTCCCTCTCCGTCATCGTCATGCTCGCGGTGCCCGCGTCCGTCGTCGGCTCGCTGGGCTACGCGCTCTACCGCAACCAGCAGCGCCTGTCGCAGTCATCGGGGTCGCCGCGGCGCCAAGAGCCGACGTCATCGCATTGAGCCGATCCCGTCGGCGGGCGAGCACCGCGGGGTCTCGGCCCCGAAGATCGCCGCCGCCGTCCCAACCATCGGAATTTTCGGAGCCCGGCACGCATGTCCCTCACCGCGACGCACAAGCGCCCTATCCGCTCGCAGCGCCTCCTCGACCTGCCGCCCTATCTCTTCATCGAGATCGACCGCAAGCGCCGCGCGAAGATCGCGGCCGGCGCGGACGTGATCAATCTCGGCGTGGGCGATCCCGATCGCCCCACGCCGCCATTCATCATCGACGCCATGGCCGAGGCGATCCGCGATCCGCGCAACCATCCTTATCCCTTCGACGCGGGGCATCCCGACTTTCGCCAGGCCGCGTCTCGCTTCCTCAAGCGGCGCTTCGGCCTGACAGTCGATCCCAATCGGCACCTGCTCACGTGCATCGGCTCGAAGGACGGGATCGCGCACCTGCCGCTGGCGGTGGTCAATCCGGGCGACGCGGTGCTCGGGGCGGACATCGGCTATCCCGTGTACCGCAGCGGCGCCATTTTCGCCGGGGCCGAGTACATCGAGATGCCCCTCACAGAGCAGCGCCGCTGGCTGCCCGACCTCGACGCCATCGAGCCCGCCGCGCTGGAGCGCGCCCGGCTCATGTGGGTGAATCATCCCGGCAACCCGACCGCCGCCGTCGCTGACCTCGACTTCTACGCGAAAGCGGCCCGCCTCTGCGCCGAGCACGACATCATCCTCGCTTCCGACAACGCTTACAGCGAGGTCTTCTTCGAAGTGAAGCCCCCCTCGATGTGGCAGGTTCCGGGACTGAGCCTCGACGAGTTCCACGGCATCGAGTTCCACTCGCTCAGCAAGACCTTCAACATGACGGGCTGGCGCATCGCCTTCGCAGTCGGGCATCCTGAGGTTGTCGCGGCTCTCGGCGCCGTAAAGGGCAACTGCGACTCGGGCCAGTTCAACGCCATCCAGCAGGCCGGGGCCGTCGCGCTCGATCACAGTGAGCATCCCGAAGTGGCGGCGATGCGGGAGACCTATCGGCAGCGGCGCGATGTCCTGTGCGAGGGGCTGCGCTCCATCGGCGTCAACGTCCGGCCTCCCAGCGCTTCGTTCTTCGTCTGGGCGCCGTGCCCGAAGGGGTATGACTCCTTCGCGTTCTGCACCCGATGCCTCGAGGAGGCGAACGTCGTCTTCGTGCCCGGCGGGGGCTTTGCGCCCAGCGCCAACCACTACTTCCGCGCCGCCCTCACCGTTGAGGTTGATCGCATCGCGGAGGTGATCCGGCGGCTTAAGGCGCTCAAGTGGTAGCCCCGCCCGCGTCCGGCGTCAGTCGGTCAGCGTCTCAATGACGGCCGCAGCGCAGTGACCTCCAAACCCGCTCGCGAAGACCGCGTGCCGGCGAAACTCGCCCTTCATCCCTTCGCGGAAGAGGCGCAGCGGCGTGGTGATCGGATCGTCGAGCCAGGGCATGGGCGGCACGCGGCCGCACCGGCCAATCAGCGCCGCCACCACGACGCTCGCCAAACCCGCCGCGCCCAGGCCGTGGCCGAGCGCGCCCTTCACCGCGTACGCCGGCGTCTCCTCGGCTCGCGGGCCGAGGGCCTGGGCGTGAAGGCGCAGTTCCGCTTCGTCGTTCTCCACCGTCCCCGTCGCGTGCGGGTGGAGCAGGTCGATCGGGCCGCAGTCGCGCAGCGCCCAGTTCGAGAGGCGCCCCAGCGCCTCGGAATCGGCCGGCGACTTGATGACGTGGTGCGCCTCGGCCGCCGTGCGCACGCCGAGCAACCTCGTCGGCGCGAGCGTGGCGGCTGAGGGGCGTCGTCGGGCCGGCGGGCGCGACTCGAGAATCACGGCCGCGGCCAGGTCGGTGAGCGTGAAGCCGCAGCGACGCCGATCCAGCGGCCGCGCGCGGTAGCCGCGCGGCGTGAGCGGCGCCAGCACGCCCAGCCGCCGGTAACTGTGCATCAGGAGGGGGATGAGCGACGCCTCGACGGCCACCACCGCCGCACGATCACATTCGCCGCGACGAAGCATCCGCAGGGCGTGATCAAGCGCCACCAACCCCGAGGCGCACGCCGCAACCACGGCGCGGCAGCAGGGCGCGCCCGTCCGCGACCGGATGAGCGAACTGAGCAGGCCGTGCGGCCCGAGCGTCGCCGCATCGCGCGATCGCATCGAATCGAGCAGGGCTGAGATCGCCCCCTTGCTCGAGGCGAGGATGATCGGCGTCGTCGCCAGATCGGCGGCGGCGAGGCCGGCGCTGGTGATCGCTTCATGAAGGGCGCGGAGGGCGAGGCCCGCCGCCGGATCGCCGCTGCCGTGGCGGGCATCCGCGATGGCGCCGGTCCCCCGGATGATCTGCTCGGCGCTGATCGGCTCGGTGAGGCGGTCAAGTCGATCGGTGATGGTTCGCCCAGCGAAAAGCGCGCGCAGCGTCTCCCACGCTGAGTTGCCCAGAGGCGTGAGCAGGCCGACACCCGTGATCCAGACGGTCGGCAAGGACATGGGCGGGGATGATAGGGCTGGGACGCCGGGGCCATGTGATGTGCGCAAGCCCAGCGCGCAGATGGAGGCGGAGTAGATAAATCACCGCGGGGCGCCGGCGCGACGCTCCGATGCGATGGAATCCGGCTGGGAGAGAGCGTCCCTGGGATATCTGAACGTTTTGCGCTGATTTCCACTTTGCAGCGGCCGCTGGATCGGACAGACTGTTCACGGGGAGTGACTTCGCCGGCGAGCCCGCTGCCGAGGTCGCCTGCTGCATCCGCAAGGGCGGCTCACAGAATGGTGGTGCAGGCTTTCCAGCCTGCACGATCGTACAGGCTCGAAAGCCTGTGCCACCGACCCGGACGGCTCATTCTGTGAGGCGTTCTTAAGGACGGCTGGGGCGAGAGTGTACAATCTCAATGACGGGGGCGGAAAGGAGACGGTCATGAAACCGAGAGGCTCATTCAGGCTGGCCCTGTGGGGCTTTGTCGCGGCGGCGCTCTGCGCTGCGCCGGCGATGGCGCAGTACGAACCCGTGCTGATGGTGGAGGGTAGTTGTCCGGGAAAATTGAGAGCGGAGGTCACCGGAGCTCCACCACGTCGCACGGTTCTGCTGCTCTTTGCCTCGGAGACGGGCGCATTCCGAATTCCGCCGTACTCGCAGCATTGCGGAGGTGTTATCCTCGGCCTCGGGCGGCGAAATCTGCAGCAAGTTGACGCCCAGAATACCGACGAATTCGGTATGGTTGTCTTCGAGGGAATGGCAGGCCCGTTCGCGTGTGGTGGCTACCTTCAAGCGCTGACCTCGCCAATTGCTGGATGCGACACGACTAATGTTGTCCGGATTGAATGAGAGGTCGGGCCGGAAAGCGGGCGGCGAAAACAGGGTCAAATCCCTGATGACTGGCCGTGGTGAAGCAGGGGCGAGCGTGTGCAATCTCAGTGACGCGGGCGGAAAGGAGATGGTCATGAAACCGAGAGGCTCATTCAGGGTGGCCCTGTGGGGCTTGGGCGCGGCGCTATGGGCCGCGCCGGCGATGGCTCAATACGAACCCGTCCTGACGCTGGAGGGCAGTTGTCCCGGAATGTTGAGGGCGGAGGTGAGCGGCGCGCCTCCCCGCGATGGAGTTTGGCTTCTCTTCGCCTCTGAGACGGGCTCCTTCCGCATTCCGTTTTGGCAGTACTGCGAAGGAGTTGAGCTTGGCTTGGGCCGGCGAAACATTCGCGCCGTCGACGCCCGCAATGCGGACGAGTTCGGTTTCGCTGTCTTCGAAGGAATCGCGAGTCAGCGAGCCTGTGGAGGGTTCCTTCAGGCGTTGACGTTTCCGGGAGCTGGGTGCCTCACGAGCAACGTCGTTGAAATAGATTAATCGTCGAGCGCAAGCGCTTCACCGGCCCAATTATCACTTCAGATTCGGCTGCCATAGAGAGAGTGCTCCATGCGATCCATCCTCCCGTCGGTTCTCCCCATTGCGACGTTCACGGCCTGCACATTCGTCGTCATGGTTGCCCAGGCGCAAGAGTGCGGTCGGCCGGTCGACTTTGCAGTTGCGGCGGATTCATTCGTCAACGATAGCCGAGGAGCCGATTGCGGGATTGTCATTCAAGGCGCGGACGTCCTCGCAATTACGAACTTCAACATTCTCGTCTTTGATCGCGACGGAAACGTGAATCTTGAGCGTTCAAGGGTTCCCCTTCTCTTCTTTGCCGAGTTTGACCTTGAGTTTATTGCGGATGTGTTTTGCGTTTTTGATTCGATTTCAGAGCGCTGGTTCATGGCTGCCCTGACGGGAACTGGCAATCTTGGAATGACAGTGTCTACGACGGAGGTATTCGATTTGCATACCGCCGAAAGGTGGCATGCTTTTGAGTGGGATCCGCCGAACAACTGCGATTATCCGAGCATGAGTGTGAGCGAAGACGCTGTCTTTGTCACCTACGTCCGGGTGGGCGGTGGTGCCGGAAAGGCTGAGATCCTCCATATCGACAAGGCTGAGCTGCTCGACGGTGGGCCGCCTCCTGATTTGAACTCGTTTTCCATCAGTCCTATCTCCGGACAAGACGATTCGTACCTTCGCATGATTGGCTGTGTTCGCGAGTATGAGCAGATCAACTCCGGCTATGGCTCCTTCATCACGGATTCGCACAAGAGCCGGGAGGGCCAGACAATGAACAACATGGTCCGGCTCTACGCCCTTAATACGGCGGAGGACACGCTCGACCACTTCGACCTGACGGTGCCGGATTACCGCAGTTGTCCTCGCTCGATCCCCATCCCGGGCAACGCGACCCTCAATCACACGTCCGGCCACGACTTCAAGTGGCCCATCTACCGCAACGGCTCCCTGTGGACCGCACATGACATCGGGGTGACGGGCACCGACCAGTGCCAGGTCCAGTGGTACGAAATCAAACTCAACGGCTGGCCTGTGACGGACTTTGATCCGACTCTGGAGCACAGCGGGCTCATCGAGCCTCCCGATTCGGCGACGAGTGTGTTCCATCCGGCGATCCGCGCCGATGACGAAGGCAACATGGCGATCGCCTACAACCAGTCTTCGTCCTCACAGCATCCCGCGATCTACCGCCGCATCCGCAAGTGGTACGATGACGACGGAGACTTGCGCGCGCCCCTCCTCCTCAAGCAGAGCGCGGGTTCGCCCTCGGGCCAGAACGAGCGCTGGGCGGACTTCAGTTGCATGGAGGAAGACCCCGACTACCCCGGCGTGATGTGGAGCCATCTCGAATGGTTTGAGCCGACGGAGACGCGCAAGACCTGGCTGACGCGCACCGACCTCAACAAGTCACTCACTCTTGATATCGAATACGAGTGCGAAACGTGTGAGCCGGATGAGATTGCGCGCGGCAACGAGGTGACGCTGACCGTTCAAGGCGCGGCGCCGGGCAACCTGGTGCGCTGGTACTAGTCGCACGCCGGCTGCGGCTCAACCTACATCCCGGCTCTCGGCGTCACACTTGAAATTGCGGAAACCGTTTACTTCCTCGGCAGCAACACCGCCGACGAAGCGGGAACGGCGGTGAAGTACTTCACCGTGCCCGCCACCGTCCCGCTCGGCGAAGTCTGGGTCCAGGCGGCGGAGTTGGAGAACATCTCCGGGAACTTCCGTCGCGTTGTGATCGAGTAGTAGCCCGAGGCTGGCGGGCGCCGATGTCTGTGCCCGCAGGGCGGGAGCGTGGTCCAGACCGGCAGGGGCAACAGGGGCCCGCGATGTGCTCGGCGTGGCCGAGCGGCAGGAAACACCCGGAGAAGGGACGACTTTCACTTCACTGCGCCGGCGCGCCGTGCTGCGGCCCGGGGCAAGCGAAGCACGCTCGATTGGTGGTGCGACTTGACCGTGCCGGGGCCGGGCGTATTCTCTTTGCATTGCGGCCAGATAGCTCAGTTGGTAGAGCACAGCACTGAAAATGCTGGGGTCGCCGGTTCAAGTCCGGCTCTGGCCATTTTTGCCTCCGCCCGGTTCGGACTGCGGCGACTCGCCAAGGCACCCGCCCCGGCGGAGGCATTCGCCTGAACGCGACTTATCGACCTCCACTTTGGGCCCTCTCCCCGGCGTCGCCCGCCCCCCCAGTGGTGCGAATCGGCGGGTTTTTCCCGTTTTCGTGCATAACGGGGAGGGGGGTCGACGGTTAGATAGGAGCCGCGCCTCGTGTGAACGGGTCGCCGGCCACAGCCACCTCATCCACACACGGAGGACAGCCAGATGCAGCGGAGGAATCGGTTGGAGCGGATCGCGCGTTCGTGCGGGTGCATGGCCCTGCTGGTGGGCTTCGGCTTCGTCGGGGGGGCGGTCGCGGCCGGCGCGAACCTCGTCGATGATCGGGTCGGGTCGGCAGCGCCGTCGGTGATCGATTCGCTTCTGAGCGGGCCGATCCTGGAAACCCAGGCCAACGTCTTCACGGGCAGCACGCAGGATCGCGGCGCGCTGGCCGCCCTTCCGGGCGGCGGGTTCGTCGCCGTGTGGGACAGCCGGCGCCAGGAGCACGGCAGTTACGCCGTTGTCGCCCAGCGCTTTGACGCCTTCGGCCGTCCGGTCGGCGGCGAGACGCCTGTCAACGCGTTCATGCGCAGCATGCAGGAGTGCGCCGCCGTCGCCTCAAGCGGTGAGAACGTCTGGTTCGTCTGGCAGTCGCACGGGCAGGACGGGAGCGGCTCGGGCATCGTCGCCCGCCGATTCAGCCGCGACCTGGCGGATGCCTCCCCCGAGATCGCGGTCAACGAGACGCAGGCGGGCCACCAGATGGCGCCGGCGATCGTCGATGACGGCCGCGGCGGCGCGGCGATCGTCTGGATCGATGATTCGGCGGGTCGGGGCCGCGTCATGCTGCGCCTCATCGGCGCGGACGGCGCGCCGACGAGCGGCGAACTCCTGCTCAGCGAAGACCAGAGCGGGAGGGATGCCTGCGCCACGGTCATCCGGCAGGGCGAAGAGTTCCTCGTTGCCTGGGGCCGCACGGACGCACAGCACAACCCGAACACGGTGATCGCGCGCCGGGTGGCGGCCGACGGCTCGCTCGTCGGCGACGAGATGGTCCTCAACGAGATGGATGGACGGGATCACATCGAGCCTTCACTCGCCGCGACGGCGGACGGCGGATTCATGGCGGCGTGGCACGCGTCGGCCGATCTCGGCTTCGACATTCTCGTGCAGAGATTCGACCGCGAGGGCAAGCCGGCCGGTGAAGCGGTAACGGCCGCTGCCGCCGCGAACGGCTGGAAGAGCGGCGCGGGGATCGTCCGCGTGCGCGACGATCAGTATGCCGTGGTCTACAACAGCGACGGGGCGGGAGGAGACGGGCACGGGGCGGGTGTGATGGTCCGGTTCCTTGACGGCGACGGCCAGGCCCTCGGCGACGCGGCGGTGGTCAACACCCACGTCGATGGCGCCCAGTCGATGACGGCGTCCACGGGCGCGGCGCGCCTTCTCGTTGACGACGCGGGGCGACTGGCCGTCTGCTGGAACGGCGCCTCCCGCGAAGGCGATGAGACGTCGGTCAACCTGACGGTGCGCGTGCCGGCGGGGCTGGATGTCGCGCCGACCACCTGGGAGGGCGAGCGGCTGGCGTACCAGCCCGGGCCGATGGACCTCGAGACTCCGATCCCGCCGATCTGGGATCCGAACCACGTCGCGCTCGAACCCTTCGACGGGCCGGGCGGCGACGGACCGGACTTCGGCTTCGAGGGCGTGACGAGCACTGGCTGGACGCCTCCCGATCCGGAACTCGCGGTCGGACCCGATCGCATCATCGCGATCGTCAACGGGCAGATCGCCTGCTTCGACAAGACGGGCAACAACCTCTTCCGCGACGAGATCGAGAACAGTTTCGGCTTCTGGGGCGAACTCGGGGCGAACAACTTCGTCTTCGATCCCGAGGCTCTCTGGGATCCGCACCACCAGCGGTTCTTCGCCATGGCGTGCGAGCGCAGCGACAACGGCCGCTCGATGTTCCTCCTCGCCGTCTCCAAGACGGGCAGCCCGAACACGCGCGATGACTGGTGGAAGTATCGCCTGGACGTGACGAGCATCTCCGACAACGACATCGATTCGCCGAACATGGCGGTGGACGATGAGAACGTGCTCCTCTCGGCGGACTTCTTCGGCCCCGACAAGTACCTCC
Source organism: Vicinamibacteraceae bacterium (assembly GCA_011525805.1). Taxonomy (GTDB): domain Bacteria; phylum Planctomycetota; class Phycisphaerae; order Phycisphaerales; family UBA5793; genus UBA5793. The sequence goes on along the minus strand of WYBR01000083.1, from coordinate 51,043 downwards.
TGTACTTCATCACCAAGGCGTCGATCCTCAACGGCGGCACGCCGGTGACGCGGCACGAACTCATCACCGGCGCGGGACAGCAGTCGATGGGCATCCCGGTGATGTACGACGCCAGCGCGCCGGGGCAGTACATCCTCCAGTCCACCGAGTTGACGACGAACACGACGGTGATCTTCCACGCCGTGCGCGATCCCTTCGGGACCTACAGCCGCACGACGTACACCCTGACGGTTCCGACGTACACCTATCCGAACCAGCCGCCGCAGCGGGGCTCTTCGTCGCGGCCGTTCCTCTTCGAGCCGCGCTTCTGGAGTTGCATGCAGCGCAACGGCTCGCTCTGGGCGGTGCACCACGTCAACAACCAGCGGGCGCGGGCCCGGTGGTACGAGTTCGACATGCGCGGCTGGCCGGAGAGCGGCAACACGCCGGTGATCGCGCAGTGGGGCGAGTTGGACTACGGCGGAACGATCCACACCTTCTTCCCCAGCATCGGCGTGGATGAAGAGGGCAATGCCGCGATCACCTTCGCCCGCTCCTCGCCCGACGAGTACATCTCGATGAGCCGGGCGGTGCGCCGCTTCAGCGATCCGCCCAACACCTTCCAGCCTCCCGAGTTCGTCAAGGAGAGCACCGCGCCGCACACGAGCGGCCGCTGGGGGGACTACAGCGCCACCGAGGAAGACCCGGTGTCGGTCGGCTCGCTCTGGGGGCATCACGAGTACACCCTCAACGGGCAGTGGCGCACCTGGATCGCGCGCTACGACATCGGCGCGCCGCCGATGACTCTCGTCGCCTCTCCGCTCTTCGCCGGCGTCCGCGCCACGCTTGATGTGACCGGCGCCACGCCCGACCAGACGGTCGCGTTCCTTTACTCGATCGTCGGCCTGGGCAACACCTACATTCCGCAGCTGGACGTGACGGTCGGCATCGCCAGTCCCGTCCTCGCCGGCGTGCGCACCGCCGACGCGAACGGCGCGGCCAGCCTGAGCAAGCAGGTGCCCGGCGGCACGAGCGGCCGGCGCGTCTGGCTCCAGGCGGCCGAGTATCAGCGAGCCTCGAACATCGTCGAGGCCGTCATCCAGTAGCGACCCTCCCCCGACCGCTTCCGCGACCGCGCCGGAACACCCCGGCGCGGTCGCTTTCGTTGCGGCCGGCGAACTCAATGCCGATCTGCCAAGGGGTCGTCCAGCCGTTCGACCCCGGGCATCTCACGGCCGAGCAGCGGCCGAGGGGAGGTGGAAGCACATGGTTCATCCGTCAGATACCGACGGGTGAAACGCTCAGAGATGGTGGTCGGGCAGGGGCGGTCTTCAGATCATTCGACGGGCAAAACCCGACGGCTGGCGCCGTGCATTCTGACTCTCTGGTCTTGCTTGAATTCGGAATCGGGTCTCTGGACCGGTATTCGCAAGCCCTTGCAGACACAGCGCTTGTCAACAAATGCAGGATTGCCGGCAATCATGCACCGGATTGATCGGTTCTCCAGTATACTGGAGGTGGCTGGAGTGGGTTGGCAGGCGGATCAACCGCACGGGAGGAAGGTCATGCGACGACTGTTCATCGCTGCGGTGGTGGCGATCGGCGCGACTTCGGCTTCTGCTAGTGGGCTGAACCAGCCGCAGTGGCAGTGGGATGGCTCTGCCGACAACCTGACCTGCGGCCGCGGACACGCCAACGCCGTGCTGCTCGCCAATGGGGAGGTGTTCCTTGTCGGCGGCGGGAGTATCAGTGAACAAGAGTGCCCGATTTTCGTGCCGGAGGTGTTCGATCCCGCGACCGAGAACTGGACGGCGCTCACGAGTGCGATGCACACGCACCCGCGAATGTACCACAGTGTGGCGCTCCTGCTGATGGACGGGAGCGTGTGGACGGCAGGGCAGAACGTCGATTCGTCCTGTCAAGTTCCCGGGCCGTGCCCGACTTGCGCTCCGGAGACGGAGACGTGGCCTCACGGGGGAGACCGTGTCGAGATTTACCGCCCGCCGTACTTCTTCGACGCCTCGCGGCCGACGATCACCGATGTGCAGGCGTCGGTCGAGCCGGAGGAGGTGTTCGACGTGGCGTATACGGTCGGCAATGGGCGATCAATGGACAACGAAGATGGAGCCAGAGTCGCCTTAATTCAGCCTCTCCGCCGTCACGCACTCCGTAAACATGACGCAGCGGTACTTGATTGTTCCGCATGTCTTGGACGACGTTGATCCGGAGGAAGTGATCAACGTGACTGCGCCCCCGGCCGAGTACGCACCTCCCGGTCCGTACATGCTTGTTTTGATTGACGATACGGGGATTCCGTCGATCGCGAAGGCGGCCTATCTTGATTGAGGCGAGCCGAGCTACTTCGGTTGTGGCACTCTGGCTGGCGGCATTCGTCGTTTCGCCGGTGAGCGCGGATACAGCGCTCACCGGCGACATTATTTGGGACTTCGGACCCGGCACCGGTGAGTACGACCGTTGTCATCCTGAAAGCAACATTCTTGATAAGAATCGCGCCGAGGATGTGGAGTTCGAGGACTTCACGGAACTCGTTGGAATTGATGTGTGGACTTGCGTTCCTGCCGCCAGTGGAGAACTTCACGTAAGAATCCTCTTTGACGATGGTTACGGCGAGCCGGGCAACGATCACTTGAATTGGGACATGCCGCACACGAGATACGAGCTTGACGGCAGTTACAATGGAACGGATCTCTACAAAGTAAGTCTCGACTTTGATCCGGTCCTGCTGCGTCCGAACACTCGCTATTGGATCGGAGTCTCGGGGAGCGGATGGGAACTGGGGCAGGCGTTCATCAACGCACCGGGCGATGGTCGGTACGCCCTTTTCCACGGTTCTCAATTCGACCGCACCTACCCTGGAGGCGACCTGATGTTCCGCCTGCGCGGTCGCGTTGTCTTTCCGCCTTTCGAACTCGCGCTGGAGGGCAACTGCCCCGGTCCGATGACGGCTTCGATCATCGGTGCCACCCCCGGCGGACGCGTCGCGCTGCTGCGCGGCCAGCGCGGCGGGGAGACGACCATTCCCAACGGCCCGTGCGCCGGCGCCGTCGTCCCGCTGGGCAATGCCGCGCTCGTCGAGACGCTCACCGCCGACACCGAGGGCAATGTCGAGTTCAACTTCGACCTCCCCGGCGGCTGCGGCCAGGTCGCCTTCGCCGCCCTCGACCTCACCACCTGCGCCGTGACGGAGGCGGCGCGGACCTACGCCGTGCCGGAACTGTACTTCGGCGCGCGCATTGGGCTGACCGAAGGACTCGCGGATTTCAACCAGAGCCTGTGCTGCGGCGTCGTTCCCTCCTGTCTTGAGGAAGGCGGCATGTTCTTCACGCGAGCCCACGACGGCTGCACGGAGTACTTCTCGGGTCGGGAGTATTGCGGCGGCAACGGCACAAAGGCGCTGTATGTGGGCGGGGCCGAGGACATGCTGAGCGTAACGCGGCTGGATCGCGAGGCGTTCGACGCGATCGAATTCAATGCGGGCAATGGGATTGTGGACCAGTGCTACAACTACCTTTGGATTCGAGCCTATCTTGACGGTGTTCCCATCGCGGACTACCTGGTGGACATGCCGCGCTGGGAGACCGTCGGCCTCGTGGGAGGAGAGTTCGACGAGATTCGAGTCGGGTCGTACAGCACGCCGGGTGGGCGCGACAACGTGGCGCGGGATGGAAACGAGCGGGCAATCCAGACGCTCATGATCGACAACGTGCGCGTGGGCTCGATTCACGCCTGGCCGAGCCTGATGCTTTCGGGTAGGTGCCCCGGCGAGATGGCTGCCAGCATCAGCGGCGCGACGCCGCGCGGCACGGTGGCGCTGATCTTCGGTCAGCGCGCCGGTCAGACGACCATCCCCTCCGGCCCGTGCGCGGGTACGCTCCTGCCGATCAGCGGCGGCGTGCAACTGGTTTCAACGACGCGTGCCGATGGCCACGGCAACGCCGCCATCGCCGGAACCGTGCCTCCATCCGCCTGCGGCGGCCGCCTCGTCGTCCTTGATGTGGCCACCTGTACAACGAGCAATGTGGTGAGAATCGAGTAAACACACCGAAGGGGATCCCGATTTCTTCGCCTTGCCCCCAAAGGCGATCCTTCCGCACGAGTGCGAGGAGAGATCGTATCAGATCGGATTCGAAACCACTCGATCGGCCCCGAGGCTGCGATCCTCCGCGCGGCCGTCAGGAAGCCGACGATCGCCTGCCCGTATCCCCGCGGGCGGACCGGGCATCGAAGCGGGGCGTACACTCGTGCAGATCCGTGAAGGGCCGCGACGGGGGGCCTGCCCCGCGCTCGCCTCAGGAGGAACGACCGTGATTCGACCCGCCGCTCTCGTGCTCACCGCGGGCGGAGCGCTGGCCGCAATGGCTCTGGCCGCCGCGACGCGCATCGCGCTCCATCAGAATCCGATTCCCGGACAGGAGGCCGGTGAAGTGCCCACGCAGACATCGAGCGGCCAGATTCAGCCGCGTTACTCCAAGTCCGCCTACGACATCACGCCGCTGTCGAAGGAGCGCATCGCGCAACTCGCCGCAGCGCTCGATCCGGAAACGTACCGCATCACGCAGAAGGCGGGGACGGAACCGCCCGGCTGCGGCACGCTCCTCGACAACAAGAAGGAGGGGATGTACGTCTGCGTCGTGTGCGGCCTGCCGCTGTTTTCCAGCGAGCACAAGTTCGACTCGGGCACGGGCTGGCCGAGTTTTCACAGTCCGTTCGATCCCGACCACGTCGCCGAAGTCGAAGACCGCAGTTACGGAATGGTCCGCACGGAAATCGAATGCGCGCGGTGCACGGCCCACCTCGGCCACGTCTTTGATGACGGGCCCAGGCCCACGGGCCGGCGCCACTGCCTCAACTCCGCGTCATTGAAGTTCTTCGAGAAGGGCGAGACTCTTCCGCCCGAGAGCCGTCCCGTCGAGACGGAGACCGCGTATTTCGCGGGCGGGTGCTTCTGGGGCATCGAGCACTACTTTCAGCAGGGGCCGGGCGTGATCGACGCGGTGAGCGGCTACATGCAGGGGCACGTCGAGCATCCGACCTACAAGGACGTCTGCGGCGACGAGACGGGCCACGCCGAGACCGTCAAGGTCGTCTTCGACCCGAAGCGCATCTCCTATCGCCGCCTGCTCGAGGCGTTCTTCGTCATGCACGACCCGACCCAACTCAATCGCCAGGGGCCGGACGTGGGTGATCAGTATCGCTCGGGCATTTACTTCACGAGCGACAAGCAGGCTGAGGAGGCGCGGGCGTTCATCCGCCAGCAGCAGGAAACGAGCCGGTTTCGCGGTCGGAAGATCGTCACGGAAGTGGAGCGGGCCGAGACCTTCTGGCCGGCTGAGGAGTATCACCAGGACTACGTCTCAAAGTCGGGCCGCCCCTGCCACATCGCCGATCCGTGGAAGAAGTAGCGCGGCCGGACTTCCGACTGGCGGCGCCACTTCAACGTCGCCAAGACTTCTTGACTCGCCCTTTGCGCTTCTATGCCTTGTATTGCGGCAATGCTGTTCATCCTCCCTGGCGCGTCAGTCTGGAATCACGATGCGGCTGCGATGCGGCGAAAGGCATGATGCCAGGGAGTCTCAAGTTGCCGGCGACTCGCGCGGCCAGAAGGTGAGGTCGTGGATGACGGCCCGGGCGCGCCGGCCCTCCGCGACGACCGCGACCTCTGAGCCGACCCGGGCGAGGGCGTACTTGACCATTCCGAACGCGATGATGGTCCGTCCGAGCATGGGGCTGGGCGTGGCGCTGGTGACGGCGCCGATGATCTCGCCGTCGGGCCGAGGCGAATCGAGAATCGCCGATCCGGTAACGGGCATCTGCTCGCCGTCGATCTTCAGGCCAACGAGCACCTTGGCGGGATGGCCGAGGCTCTGCATGCGCGCGACGACTTCCTGGCCGAGGTAGCAGCCCTTGGTGAAGGAAACGCGGCGGTTGAGAATGCCCGTGTCGTGCGGGAGCGAGTCGAGGCCGAAATCGACGAGGTGCATCGGCGTGCCGCCTTCGATGCGGGCGATGTTGAAGGCGTGCCAGCCGACGGAGCGCAGTCCGCGGCCGAGGCCGACTTCGAGCAGTTGCTCGTGAACGGCCAGGGCCTCGTCGGCGCGGCAGAGCAGGTGCAGCCCGACTTCGCCGATCTGGTCGTCGCGATGAACCATCAGCGCGTGCCCGTGCGCGGCGCAGCGCATGGCGCGGCCGGGAGTGAGGTCGGCGAGGGCGGCGCCGGCGTCGTCGTCGAGCACGGAGCGCAGAAACTCGACGGCGCGCGGGCCGTGCAGCGAGAGGCCGTGAAAGCGATCCGTCGCGTTCTCGATCGAGACGTCTTCGCTGAAGATGAAGTGGCCCAGCGACTCCACCGTCGGTTGCGCCAGCGTGGCGTCGACGGCGAGGAGCATCTCGTCGCCGAGTTCGATCGCGGCGACGTCCGCCTCGATGCGCCCCTTGCGATTGAGCCAGAAGGCGTGCACGACCTGGCCGGATGAGATCCCCTTGAACTCGTTGGTCAGCATGCGGTTGAGGAAGTCGGCGCGGTCGGCGCCGGTAAGCCGCAGCGTGCCGCGCTGCGGGCAGTCCATCAGACCGGCGGAGCGGCGCAGCGAGGCGTACTCGGCCTCGATCTCGCCGAACGTCGAGACGATTTCGATCTCCGCGACCGCGGCGCCCGGTGGCGGACCGCCCTCGCGCCGGCCATAGGGAATGAACTCGGCCTCGGCCTGTTCCTGAAGTTGCCGCAATGGGCTCTTGAGTGCCATGTCGCTGTGGAATTCCGTTTCACGTCCCGCCGGCCGCCCGGCCCGAAGCCGGGGCGAAGGGTCCGGCGCGAGGGACGAAGATACCATCTGCCTCCACGTTTCCGGGCGGGCGAATCGATCGCTCGCACGATCAATCATAAGTCAGAGAAGGGCGAGAGACTCCATGAATGTCGATCTGCTGCGGCGGCTGTGCGAAACTCCCGGTGTTCCCGGACGCGAGGAGCGCGTGCGCGCCCTCATCGAAGCGGAGGTCAAGGGGCTGTTCGACGAAGTCCGGACCGACCCGATGGGTTCGCTCATCTGCGTGCGCCGCCCGACGCGCCAGCCGGGCCGGGGAAGCAAGCCGCTGCGCGTCATGCTCGCCTGCCACATGGACGAGATCGGCTTTTACGTCCGGCACGTTGACGAGAAGGGCTTCGTGTGGCTCAATGCGGCCGGAGGCTTCGACACCCGCAACCTCTTCGCCCGCCGCGTGCTGGTTTGCGCCGAGAAGGGCGACCTGCTCGGAGTCATGAACCCCGGCGGCAAGCCGATCCACATCTCCTCGCCCGAGGACCGCAAGAAGATCCCGGAGGTGTCCGAGTTCTACGTCGATCTCGGCCTGCCCGCCGATCAGGTCAGAAAGACCGTCCGCATCGGCGACATGGTGGTGCTCCACGAACCCTTCATCGAAGTGGGGGACGCCTTCGTCAGCAAGGCGATGGACAACCGCGTCGCGTGCTGGCTCGGGATCGAGGCGGTGCGCCAGGTGGCCGGGGCGAAGAAGGCCCGCGGCAAGGGCGCCGGCGGCGGCCACGCCTGCGAGATTCACTGCGTCTTCACGGTCCAGGAGGAGGTCGGCCTGCGCGGCGCGATGACCAGCGCCTATACCGTCAAGCCCGACATCGGCGTCGGCATCGACACCACCCTCTGCTGCGACACGCCCGGCGTCCCCGAGACCGAGCGCGTCACCAGGCAGGGCGACGGCGTGGCGATCACCGTCATGGACAGTTCCGTCATCGCCTCCTACGACCTCGTTCAGCAGTTCGAGGCGATCGCGAAGAAGAACCGCATTCCCCATCAGCGGTCGATTCTCGGCCGGGGCGGGACCGACACCGCCGCGCTCCAGAAGGCGGGTTCCGGGGCCAAGGCGATTACCATCTCCGTCGGGACTCGCTACATTCACACCGTGACCGAGATGGTCCACCGGACCGACCTGGAGGCTGCGCGAAACCTGCTCGCGGCCTACCTGGCCGCCGTTTGACGCCTGGATCGAGAATAAAGTGGAACGCCGCAAGGTTTGACTGTGCGGCCGGACATCGTTGAGCGCCCGCTGTCGGGCTGGAGGTGTGTCATGAATGCAAGGAACTGGTCGGTCATGCTCCTCGCCGCCGCGCTCGCCGCCGGCGGGTGCCAGACGACCTTGGAGTCGTCCCCTCAGGCCGGCACAAGCGCCGGCGTGGCGGGCGATCGGGGCGCCGCCGTCGATCCCGGAAGCGACTACCGCCGGGAGCGCGACCGCATCGCGATGCGGGGCTTGCACTACGACTCGGGGCGCGTCCACCTCGATGAATCGGTCGCGCGGGAACTCGTCCCCCGGCCCGATCCCTCGCTGGCAGTCGTCGAGCGGAGCGAGGGTCTGCGGCAATTGATGGAACTCAACGACCGGCACGCTGCGATCGCCGCCTTGACTCGAGCGGTGATCCACAACCCCGGAGACCCGAATTCCTATGAGGCGCTGGGTCGCGCGCTGCTCTACAAAGGCAAGATCGCCGAGTCAGAATCGGCGTTCCGCACGGCGCTGGACCTCGATCCGAAGTTTCACGAAGCGCGCTTCCAGTTGGGGCAGATGCTGCAGATGAGCGGTCGCAGCGCCGAAGCCGTCGAGCAGTGGCTCGCCGTCGTCGCGGGCGATCCGCAGCACGCCAAGGCCCACGAGCGCCTGGCGATCGAGTTGTACTTCGCCGGCCGCTACGAAGAGTCGTGGCGGCACGTTCATGCGGCGGAGCGACTGGGTCAGGGCCTTCCGGCGCAGTTCCGCCCGCTGCTCGCGGCGCAGTTGAGCGAGCCGGCCCGCCAGTAGTCGTTGTGCTTCAGTCCACACATGCCCGGCTCGCGGCCGAGGAGACGTAACATGCCCGCTTTCGTTCGCCCCGCATCGATCCTGAAGACATCCCTCGGCCTCGCGGCGGCGCTCATCGCCCCGCGCTCCGCCCTTGCCGACCCGCCGGTCATCGGCCCGCAGGTGCGCGTCGACGTGGGCGGAGGGCGGCAGGCGGCAAATGAAACGTCCGCGGCCTCGGTGGACGGCGCGCCCAACGAGATCGTCGCCACCGCCAACGACTGGCGCGAAAGCACGGGCAACGAGATCATCCGCATGTCCGTGGCCGTTTCCAACGACTTCGGCGCGACGTGGACCGACTTTCTCGTTCGCCCGCCAGGGCCGAATCAGTCGAGCGTCGAGGGCGACCCGATGTCGTGCTACGATCAGCGCACGGGAACGCTCTGGGTCGGCGCGATCTCCTTCGCGGGCAACGGCGGGCTGTACGTGGCGCGGAAAGACCCGGGGCTGAATACTTTTCAGCCTTCCGTCATGGCCCGTGCGACCAGCGGCGCCGACAAGGGCTGGATGGCGGCGGGCATCATCCCGGGCAACCCGAACAGCACTCGCGTCTACATTGCCTACAACCAGGGGGTAATCTGGTCCGATGACATGGGCTTGACGTGGAACACGCCCCGCAGCGTCGGCACTGGCATCGGCTTTCTGCCGCGCGTCGGTCCCGAGGGCGAGTTGTACGTCGCCTACTGGGACTTCGGCACTGGCGTGATGCTCCGCCGCAGTTTCGACGGCGGCAACACCTTCGACCCCGCCATCCGCATCGCCACTCGACTGGACACGTGGAGCACGCAGGACGGCTCGCGCTTCCCCGGGACCTTCCGCGTTCCGCCGCTGAACTCCCTCGCCGTCGATCCCGTCTCGGGCGTGCTCTACTGCGTTTACTTCGACACGACGAACATCGTCAACGGGCAGCGCAACGTCGATCTCTACTTCAGCAAGTCGACGGACAAGGGTTCGACGTGGTCCGCGCCGCGCGTCATCAACGGCGACAACAGCCCGCCGGGCGACCAGTTCTTCCCCTGGCTGGAGGTCGATCGCGCCGGGCGCATCCACATGCTCTTCTACGACTCGCGCCACACGGTGCAGAACGACGGCGTCGTCAACGGCATGTTCGACGCCTACTACACGATGAGCGCCGACGGAGGCGCGACGTGGAGCGAACACCGCCTCACGCCGCAGTCCTTCAACAGCGACAACGACGGGCTGAATCGCGGCCAGCAGTTCTTCGGCGACTACAACGGGCTCGGCCTCGGCGGCGACTTCGCCTACCCGAACTACGTCTCCTCCCAGAACGGCGACACCGACATGTTCGTCCACACCATCCGGAATCGAAGCCTTGCGCTGGAGCCGCCTTCGCCCGGCCGCGTCAACGAGGTCAACAGCCTCGTCGCCTCGAACGCGGCGCCCGGAGCGACGGTGTACTTCGCCTACGGCCTCTCCAGCGGCGTGACGAACGTGCCGGGATGCTCGGGCCTGGCGGTTTTCCTCGGCGCGCCCGCCATCGCCGGAAGCGCCGTGGCGGACGGGAGCGGAGTGGCGACGCTGAGCCGGCAGGTCGGAAGCGCCGCCCGAGGGCGGACGATCTTCATCCAGGCGGTTGAGCAGTCTTCCTGCACGCCGAGCAACGTCGTCAAGACCGTGTTCGAGTAGTGGGGAGAAGGGGCCCGGTGCCCTGGTCTGGAGGGAGGCTCTGCGACCGGAGAGCCACGCCATCGCGCAAACGGGCGATTGGACAGTTCCGCTCATCCCTCGCGCGCCGGCGTGGCCCGCGCTCTCAGTGCGTCGCTCAGACCACGGCGCCCCGGTGTGCATACAGGTTGTCTGGCCCCAAACCTCAGGCCTCAAACACAATGTAATGCGCCAGCGCGAGGGCCGCGCACAGCCCGAGCGTGCGCATCATTCCCAGACGCCACCAGAAGAGGGCCGCGAATGCGACGCCTGAAATGAGCAGCGCCGCAGGATCGATGGTGGCCCACTGCGGAACCAGGACGCGAACGCCCATCCCCCGGAACTCCTGCACCTGGCCGAAGAGCGTGTGCAGCGCGAACCAGACCGCGAGGTTGAGAACGACGCCGACGACCGCGGCGGTCACGCCCGCCAGCGCCGCGGCCAGTCGCCTGCTGGCGCGAGCCGCCTCAACATAGGGGGCGCCGAGGAAGATCCACAGAAAGCACGGAACGAAAGTGACCCAGGTGGTCAACACGGCCGCGAGCGTAGCGGCAAGCATCGGCGGCAAGTGGCCGGGGTGGTTAAACGCGGCCATGAAGCCGACGAACTGCACGACCTGAATCAGCGGCCCCGGCGTGGTCTCTGCCAGACCCAGGCCGCGAAGCATCTCGGTGGCGGTGAGCCAGCCGTGCGTCTCAACCGCCCGCTGCGCCACGTAGGGGAGCACCGCGTAAGCGCCGCCAAAGGTCACGACGGCCGCCTTGCTGAAGAAGAGGCCGACCTGCACGAAGAGATCGTCCGGCCCGAGCAGCGCGGCGAGCGCGATCTGCGGGCCGAGCCACAGCGTCAGGCAGACCGCCAGCGTCCGCATCGCCCGCGCAGCCGAAGGCCTGGTGTGAGCGGAGTCGTGCCGGTCCAGCGCCGTGCCTTCATCAACCTGAGTCCCGCGCCGCCCGTTCCCGGCGGGCAGGAAGACGCTTGGGGCCAGCCGCCCTCCGATGAAGCCGACCAGCGCGGCGGCCGCGATGATGGCGGGAAAGGGCGTCTCGAGGAAGTGAATGGCGACAAACGCCAGAATCGCAATCATCACCATCCACCGATTGGCCAGGGCCCGACGGCCGATCCGCAGCACCGCCTCGACGACCACGGCCAGCACCGCCGCTCCGAGCCCGCCGAACGTCGCGTCCACCGCCGGCACGTCGTGCCATGCAGCGTAGACGTAACTCAGCAGCAGGATGGTGACAAAGCCCGGCAGGACGAAGAGCACGCCGGCGGCGATCCCTCCCGGCGTGCGATGCATCAGCCAGCCGATGTACGTCGCCAGTTGGGTCGCTTCCGGGCCGGGAAGGAGCATGCAGTAGTTCAGCGCGTGGAGGAAGCGCGCTTCGCTGACCCATCTCCGCTGCTCGACCAGGACGCGATGCATGACGGCGATCTGGCCGGCCGGACCGCCGAAACTGTTCAGTCCGATATAGGTCCAGACCCGCAGCGCCTCGCCGAACGGAATCTGTCGAGCATCGTGTTCGGCCGAGGACGCTTGGTCAGCGGTGGGGTTCGGCATCGGCGGACTGGCCTGGCGGGGCGGCGCGGCGAAGAAAGGGGTGGGGCTCGGGAAGGCGGGCCGATTCTACCCCCTCGAAACGAACGCCGTTCCCGCCGGCACGCTCCTTCGGCCCCCGACTATAATCACCTCGTCCGGCCCGACCGCGGGCGGCCGCCGTGTTTCCGGAGGATTCGAGTGACGCAGCAGCAGAAACAGCAGGTGAAGTCCGTGAGCCGCGAGGCGCTCATTCCGCCCGCCGGACATCCCTATCCGCGCAGCGCCTACGTCTTCGTGCAGGAAGCGCTGGGGTACACCGTGAGCCAGTTGCACGGCGATCCTCGGAAAGTCGATCCCGCCAAGCGCCACATCAGCGGCCGGCAACTCTGCCACGGCCTGCGCGACTACGCGATCAGCAAGTACGGTCTGCTCGCCCGCAGCGTTCTGCAACACTGGAACATTCATCGCACTGACGACTTCGGCCGCATCGTCTACGCCCTCATCGAGACCGGGCAACTGACCTGCAGCGACGAGGATCGGATTGAGGACTTCACCGCCGTCTACTCCTTCGACGAGGCCTTCGACGAGCAGCGGATTCTCAACTCCATCATGCGCAACTGAGCGGCGGCGACCCTCGGGGCGGACCGAGGTGTCCTGAATCAGCCGTCCGTGGACTTGTCGCCGCCGCCCCGCTCGGTATCCTGCATTCGCCATGAGCGAGCGCGAAGCGGGCCGCGGCCTCCCGGATCAACCCGAACCACGAATCGAGCGCCTGCACCTCTGGCAGATCCAGGCGGTGCGCGACGTCGCGGTGATCGCGGCTGTGGTGCTGCTGGTGCTCTGCGGCTACTGGCTGCGGGCGGTCACGGTGCCGCTGCTCATCGCTCTCGCGCTCGCCTACCTCTTTGAACCGATCGTCCTGCGCCTGACGCGGAATCCGCGCATCACCCGGCCGATGGTCGCGGGCAGCCTCGTCGGGGCCGTGGCGGTTCTGTTCGCGGTCGTCCTCCTGGGCGTGGCGCTCTCGGTCGTCCAGACCGTCGATCTGCTGCGCACGCTGCCGGAGCGTGCGGAGGGATTGATCCGCCTTGTCGATGAACACCTCCCCGAAGCGCTGGGCGAGTCGGTCCTTCACGGACTTGAAGGCCTCGTTGGGCCGGAGTCGCCTCCTGAGCAAGCCGGACAGGAGCCGACGCCCCCGGTCGCCGAGGACGCTCCGCCGGCAGACCTCGAACCCGGCGCCGAAACTCCTCTCCGACGGAGCGTCGACGCCGAGGCGCTGGCGGAGCAGATCAAGGCCTGGCTGCGGGCCAATCTCGGCACGATCTTCCAGGCGACGGTCCGCACGACGGGTGATGCGCTGGGGATGATCCTCTCCATCGTCGGATCGACGGTGTACATCGCGTTCACGCTTTTCCTGATCCCGTTCTATTTCTTCGCGTTCTCGACGGGCTGGCCGGTGCTGCGCGACGCCGTCGTCGAGGCGTTCCCGACGAAGCACTCGCCCGGCGCCTATGCGATGCTGCGGAAGATGGATGCGGCGGTGAGCGGGTTCGTGCGCGGGCGGATCGTCATCTGCGCCATCATGGGAGTGCTCTTCGCCCTGGGGTGGTGGATGTGCGGCGTGCCGTACTGGCTGCTGCTCGGCCTGCTCACGGGCCTGTTCAGTATCGTGCCGTACCTCGGCGGGGTCGGGTTGCCGCTGGCGATCGGCCTGCTGTGGATCGGCCAGGCTGAACTGCCTGCCGAAGCGCGCATGGCGTGGTGGGGGATCCTCCTCTGGCCCAGTGTCGTCTTCGCCCTCGTGCAGGTGATCGAAGGCTACGGCCTGACGCCGCTGATTGCCGGCAAGGCGACGAATCTCGGACCGGTGTCGATCCTCGTGGCAGTACTCGCCGGCGGGGCGGTGGGCGGGGTCTACGGCATGCTCCTCGCCATTCCCGCCGCCGCGTGCATCAAGATCGTCATCACCGACCTCGTCCTGCCTCGAGTCAAGCAGTACGGCCGCGGCGAGGCGAAGGACATGCTGCCCATCGGCGGCGACTGAGCCGGCGCACCGCCGGCGGCGGAGACCACAACGATCATGCGGGCGGCACTCACCGGGGCATCGGGGTTCATCGGCTCGGCGATCGCGCGCGACCTCGCGCTCGCCGGGCATGAGACGACGGCCCTCATGCGCCCGACGAGCCGGCGCAAACACGTCGAGCCGTACATCGCTCGCGTTGTCGAGGGCGACCTGGCTGACGAAACGGCTTGGCCCGATCTGCTCGACGGGGCTGAGTGCGTAATTCACTGCGGCGTCGATTGGGAGAGTCTCAAAGGCAACGACCTCGAAGCGCATCTGCGGCGAAACCTGCTCGGGTCGATCCGACTGCTGCAGGTCTCCGCGCCGCGGCAGTTCATCTTCATCAGCACGATCGCCGTGCATCACGACATGCGGCCGCGTTGGGGCGGTGCAATCGATGAGGATCATCCGCTGCGGCCGGCGTCGTGGTACGGCGCGTACAAGGCGGCCGTTGAAGCGCACTGCTGGGCGGCGCACTTCGGACACGGACAACCGACCTGCGCCATTCGGCCCTGCGGCGTCTACGGCCTCGACCCCAGTCTCGAACGATCCTATGGCTTTGGCCTCGTGCAGCAACTGCGTCGCGGCGAGTCGGTGGACAAGCCCGGCGGCGGCAAGTTCGTCCACGTCGATGACGTCGCGGCTGCGACGGTTTCCTGCGTCGGCAATCCCGAAACAGCCGGACGCGCGTACAACCTCGTGGACTGCTATGCCCGGTGGGCGGACTGGGCGCTCATCGCCGCCGAATTGCTCGGCATCCAGGTGAAGATCGACACTTCAAGTCCCGCGGAGCCCCGGAACAGGTTCACGAAGGACGCCGCGTGCTCGCTGGGAATCCGCCTCGATCGCGGCCACGCGGGAATCCGCGCGCACCTCGCCGAGTTGATCCGCCGCGTGTGAGCCGCAGGCGAGACCGGGGCAAGCGCTCCGCGCCATCGCGTGGCATCGCCTGGCGCTTCGCCCGGCTGGGCCCGAACGAGCAACGACGTTCGAAAGCGTCAGGCGCCACGGCATAGCGACGCGAGGCGCGACGCCATGCCACGCAGTGACACTCGCACGTTCGGCCGGCTCACGGCAGTTCGGCCCCGTCGAGCAGGGGCCCGATCTCCGGCGTGCGCAGCGCGGCGTCGAGTTCAGCAAGGCGCTGCTCGATCACCTGGATCGCCGCCGAGTAGTAGTGCTCGGTGTGGAAGAAGAGGCGGGCGACGTCGGCGTCGAGGATGTGCGTCTGCCCTTCCTTCGTCTCGGGCATCATCAGCACCTTGCCGACGCTGAAGTTCGCCAGCGAAACCTGTTCTGCGCCACCATTGGCGGCAATGACCTTCTTGAGCATGATCGCCCGGCGCAGGCGAGTCAGGTCGGATTCGTCGTTGAGCACGATGCTGAAGCGCTTGCGCCCGTCCGGGCCGGGCTGGTTCAGTTCCCACAGGAGCCGGCCCCACGCCTTGCGATCGGGACAGTCGTAGATGGCGACCTCGGGAATGGGCTCGGTGGCGAGGTGAAGCGGATCGTCCGACTCGCGATCGTAGTGAAACGTGAACGCGAGGGCCTTGTCGCGCTTGTTCTTGAAGAAGGAGGCGTAATCAGCGCCGCCGCCGAAGCGCGACATGACGCGCTCCATGAACTGAACGCTGTAGCCGCCGAACTGCTCGGACTCGAGGAAGATGATGCGGTCAGCGGCGATGAGTTTGGGCAGGTCGTATTGCTGGCCTTTCACGTCGAGGCGCTTGATCACTTCGTAGATCATCCGGTGGACCAGGATGTCCTCGCCGGGAATGCGGCCGCGAACGAAGTCGCGGAAGGGGAGGGCCTCGGCGAGGCGGGCGTCGCGCCGCACGACCTTCGACGCCAGGTCGCTGTAGGCCACGATGCGGCGGTTCTCGGGAAGGAACCGCAGGTCGAAAACGTCTTCCGCGCGAATCCGGTACGACTCGCGGAAGAGTTGATTGCCGAAGGAGTCGAACAGGTCGTCGTCCCTGGGAATCACGCCGGCCGTATAAGACTCCTCGGGCAGGACATAGGGAGTGAGGACGATGATCACCTCGCGCTTGGTGCGCTCCGTCCGCTCGGCGCGGAAGAAGATGCCCACGAAGGGCAGGTCGCCAAGCAGGGGAATCTTGTCGCGCGTGACCGTGAGGTCGCGGCTCACCAGGCCGCCGATGATGAAGGGCGTGTTGTTGTCGATGCGGGCGTAGGTCTGCACGCGTCGGGTCGAGATCGTGGGGGCGGTGGCGAGCAGTTCGCCGTCGCTGGACCGGATCTCCAGGTCGCGCCCCGGCACCACCGCCGAGACGATCGTGTCGATGAGCATGCTGATCTCGTCGGCCTGCTCGGTGATTCGCGGCCGGACGTTGAGGAGGATGCCCGTCGGGATGTACTGGAAGTTGAAGGAGAGTTTGTTCGAGCCGACCGAGGTTCCCTCCTGGCTGGTGGCGATGGGGATGTCCTCGCCGACGCGGATGGTCGCCTGTCGGTTGTCAATGGTGAGCACGCCGGGGCGCGAGAGGATCTCCGCCTTGCCCTCGCGCACCAGGGCGCGAATGCGCACCGACCAGTCCAGCGGCACATCGCGCGAATCGACGTTGGAGAACGTGAGCGAATCGATGGCGCCGCCCGCGGTGAGTTTGCCGAGAATCAGGTCGATCGGTCCCTCGCGGAACTGCCACTCGATGCCCAGATCCTTGAGCCCGTCTTCGCTGATCTCCAGCACCATGCCCTCGACGAAGATCTGCCGGGCGGGTCGATCGATGTAGTCGCTCAGAAGATTGCGCACGCGGGCGAGTTGGCCCGGGTTGGCGGGGTGATAGAGCACCAGGAGGCGCGAGGACGGAGAGGTGACGGGGTTGGGCGCCAGCGGCGTGGCGGTGTTGGGGAGCATCGTGTTGCCGAAGTTGCCGCGCACCGCCGGCCCCGCATCTCCCACCAGACCCGTCTGCTCCGCCGTCGGCGTCGGCATGAGGATCACGAGGGGGAGCCGGGCGTACTCGATCGACTGCGGAACCTGCGCCGCGTCGGCGATGACGCTCACGCCCAGTCCCTGAAGGGCGCCGATCGCACCGGGGCCGTCGATGTAACTGAGTTGCACGACGGAGCGAGAGAGGTCTTCATGGGTGAGGTTCGATCGCATCGCCGTGAGACCCGCGACCAGCGCCTCGACGCGCGATTGCACGAGGGGTAGATCACCTCCGGCGACCCAGGGCGCGTTGAGGCCGGTGCGCTGAAGGCTCACCACCCACACCTGCGGTGGCTGGGACAGGAACGTGCGATAGCCCAGGCACAGCACCGCCTCCGCGCCGGAGTCGTCGCGGCGGCGAAGGACGGCAAGTTCGTTGATCTCCTCGGGAAAGGTCGGAAGCCCCACGACCGCTTCCGGTTCGACCCGCTGGTAGCCTTGCTCCGTCGCAGCGCTGAGGGCAAGGCTGTGGATCGCCTCGCGGAGTTCCGTTGCGCCGAGTTTCGGCAGGGCGATCAGCCGTCCGGAATCCGGCGGGAGCGGCGACCCGACGGGGACGGGCTCCTGCGCGGCGGGTTCGCTTCGCTCCACCGGTGCGGCTCGGCCGCCCTCCCCGCGCACAGCGCCGCCGAGCACCTCCCCGGCGAACTCGATCTGTTCGCGATCGGGAGCGAACCCTCCGCCCGCGGACCGCAGATGCGGAGCGAGTGCGGCGCTGCGAAGTTCACTTGCTTCGATGGCGGCTCGGAGTTGTCCAGCCTGGTCATCGCCCGCGTCGGCAATCAGCAGGCCTCCGCTGGCGCGCGCCGACTCGACGCCGTAGGAGCGAGTCGATCGGCTCTCGGAGACGCACGCGGGCGGCCCGAGCAGCGACGCGCCCGCGAGCACCAGCAGCGCCGTGGCGATTGTCCGCGTGCGGCCTCGATTCGCCACGACTTCCTCCGGGGTCGGCTCAGGCGCGGAAGGGGGCGTCTCGGTCGTGGCGGCCGCCGCCGGCTGCGGGATCGTGGTCGCCGGCGGCTCGGCCTCGCGCACGGGATTGACCAGTCGAAGCGGCGCCTTGCCCGCGGTCTCGGGAGGCCGGAATCCGGCAAGCGGCGTTTCCTTGAGGTCGAGCAGGGTGTACTCGGTCGGCGGGCCGTCGAACTCCACGCGCCCCTCGCGGATCACCACCACCCGATCGGCAAGTTGAAGCAGTTCCGGCTTGTGGGTGATCATGATGATCGTCCGATTTCGCAAGCGTTTGAAGATGGCTCGCATGACGGCGACGGAGGACTTGTTGTCGATCGACGCGGCGGCCTCGTCCAGCACCAGCACGAGCGGGCTCTTGAGCAGGGCGCGGGCGATGTTGATGCGCTGCCGCTCGCCGCGCGACAGGTCGCTGCCGTACGGGCCAATGCGCGAGTCGTACCCGTCGGCGCGCTTCTCGATGAACCGGTCGGCGCCGGTGAGGCGGCACACGTCGGCAAGTTCCTCGAGCGTCGCGTCCGGCCGGGCGTACCGCAGGTTCTCCGAGATCGAGGCGTCAAAGAGGAAGACCTCCTGGAACGCGATGCCGATGGCGCTGCGAAGGCGGCTGATCGGAATCGAGCGCACGTCGTGGCCGTCAATGAGCACCTCTCCCGCCGTGGGATCGATGAACCGCGGAAGGAGGTTGAGCAGCGTGCTCTTGCCCGAGCCGCTCGGGCCGGTGATCGCGACGCGCTCGCCCGCACGGATCGAGAGGCCGACGTTCTTGAGGATCGTCCGCCCGTGGCCATAGGCGAAGGAGACGTTGCGAAACTCGACGGCGCCGAGGATGGGCACGTCCGCCGCACCCCCGGCGGGCGGCGCGGGGTCGGACTCGGCGCCGGGCTGCTGGAGCATCTCGAAGACTCGGTCCACGCAGGCGGTGGTTTTGGAGAGGTGGCTGGTGCCGCTGATGACTTCCTGCATGGCGGGGTAGAGCATTCCGACGTACCCGAAGAACATGATGAAGGTCCCGCCGCTCATGTGCCCCTGCATGACCTGCCAGGCGCCGAAGCCGAAGAGAAAGACGGTCCCCGCGCCAACGAAGAGGTCGGCGACGACCTTCTGCATGAACTCGTAGCGCTGCGTGCCGATCTGGCTGTGGCGGCTGGCGTCGATGGCGCTGTGGAAGCGGGCCTTCTCCCGCGCCTCGCCGGTGAAGCCCTTGACCACCTCCATGCCGAGGAACTTCTCGACCACGTTCCCGTACGCGGCCGCCACGTTCTCCTGCGCCTCCGAGTGCCGACGCTTGATCGGCCGCCTGAAGAACCAGTAGGTTCCGAAGTGCAGCGGCAGGACGAGCGAACTCGCCAGCGCCAATCGCCAGTTCACCGCGTAGAGGATGATCAGCAGCACCTGCGCCAGCAGGAGGTTGAGCAGCAGCGTGGGGAGTTTGTCCTGGATGAAGAACTGGATCTTGAAGGTGTCGTCGAGGAGGCGCGAGCCGACTTTGCCCGGCTGCTGCGCCTTGTAGAAGCGGAGATTCAACTGCTGGAGATACTCGAACAGCCGCTGGCGCATCGAGAAGCACACGTCCTCGCTGACGCGCACCGCGAGCATGCGGCTGGGGTAGAAGAGGGCGTTGCGGATGACGAAGATCATCCCGAGGAGAGGGAGGATGAGCCAGAGGAGCCCCCAGTTGCCGCCCGATCCGTCGTCGTGGGGGAAGACGTCGTCGATGAGGAGTTTGACGGAGTAGGGCAGCACGAGGTTGGTCGCGACGAGCATCGCCAGCAGCCCGACGACCAGTCCGAGGCGCCGCGAGTGCGGACGAAGCACATCGGCGAGGCGGCCGCCACTCGCGTCAACCGGTTTCGTCTCCTCGCTCGCCATTGATCGCTTCTGATCCTCGAAAGAAGACTCCGGCGCAGCGGCCGCGAGAAACGCGGCCGAAGAATGATGGACCACGGGCGGGAGGTCTGAATGAACGACCGCCTGCCTGGATTCGCCCAACCAACGTGTCGCGCGGCCGGCCGCTCAAGAAACGCGGGGAATCCCGCTGTCTATCGGCCTCGGGACAGCATGTTCCATAGTAGAGCCGTCCCGGCCGCCCAGCAGCCAAACTCCGAAAATCGGGAAGGTCCGAGTACCCGACGCCGCGGAGTATCCGGACCCGCCGCCCGCGGCTCAGATACACTGCTGGGCCACGAAGGAGAGAACGGGGATGACGATCAACCGCGAGTCAATAGATGAAGCGACGCTCGCGCCGCTCCACAGCCTCGAGCAGCGCCGCCAGACGCTCTTCATGGTGCTCGGGGGCGTCTTTCTCGGCAACGCCCTGATCGCGGAGATGGTCGGCGGCAAACTCTTTCAGGTGGACACCCCGTGGCACACCTTTACGCTCAGTTGCGGCGTGATCATCTGGCCCGTCGTCTTCGTCACCTCCGACATCATCAACGAGTATTTCGGCCGCTCCGGCGTCAAGCGGCTGAGCCTGCTGGCCGCGGCCGTCATCGCCTATGCCTTCTTCGCCGTATGGATCTGTCAGTTCGTCAAAGCCCCAGGCTTCTCGCCCATCGACGACAATTCCTTCAACCGCGTCTTCCTCCAGAGCCAGTGGATCATCGTCGGGTCGATCACCGCCTTTCTGCTCGCGCAGTTGATCGACGTAACGGTCTTCTGGCTCGTGCGCCGGCGGACGGGACACCGGCTCCTGTGGCTCCGCGCGACGGGCTCCACGCTCGTGAGCCAGTCGATCGACACCTTCGTCGTCGGGTTCATCGGCCTCTATCTGCCCTGGCGTCTGGGCTTTTCGAAGTCGGACGAGCCGTTCACCTTCGCCAATTTCCTGAACACTTCGACGAGCGGCTACATCTTCAAGTTCGCCGTCGCCCTCGCCGTTACGCCCCTGCTCTACATCCTCCACGCCATCATCGACCGCTACCTCGGGCGCGAGGCCGAGCGGATCATCGAGACGGTCGCGAAGGTGGAGGAGGCGGCGGGCGGTGCTTCGAGCGGCTAAGGCGGCCTTCGCCCGCAGCCCGGCGTTGACCGAGTGGGAGCGAAGGCGATGATCGTTGGGTCCGGCGTTGAGTTTCGCCCTGTTTCGGAGGGTCGCCATGCTTCGTCGCTGTCTCGTATCAGCCGTTCTGACCGCCTTGCTCGCGCTCTGCCCCGCCGCCGCCGGCCGGCAGGATGATGGCGTCCACCACCTCCGGACCGTCGCGGAGGCGAGCGAATGGAAGGCCACGTCGAAGTACGACGACGTGGTATCGATGATGAACGCCCTGGCCGAGGCGTCGCCGCTGGCGTACCGCGTGGAACTCGGGGCGACGGTCGAAGGCCGGTCCATCCCGGTGCTCGTCCTGGCCGAACCGGCGGTGCGCTCGGCGGATGAGGCAAAGGAATCGGGCAAACTCGTCGTTCTTCTCCTCGGCAACATTCACGCTGGAGAGGTGGCCGGCAAGGAGGCGCTGCTCATGCTGGCGCGCGACATTCTCGCGGGCGAAGATCGCAGTCTGCTCGAGCACCTCGTCCTTTGCTTCGTGCCGATCTACAACGCGGACGGCAACGAGAAGATGAGCCCGGACAATCGCCCGGGACAGGTTGGACCTGAGCAAGGCATGGGCGAGCGACCCAACGCGCAAGGGCTCGATCTCAACCGCGATTTCGTCAAATTGGACGCCCCGGAGACGCGCGCGCTGGTCCGCTTCATGCGGCAGTGGGATCCGCACGTCTTCATCGACACGCACACCACCAACGGCTCGTATCACCGCTACCTGATCACCTACGCCGGCCCGAAGTCGCCCGCGGGCGATTCCTCGATCCTCGACTACGCGCACGACGCGATGATGCCGCGCATTTCCGCCGCGCTGCGCGAGCGGACCGGGTACGAGTCCTTCTTCTACGGCAACTTCGATCGCGAGAAGACGAGGTGGGAGACGTTCCCGGCCGAGGCGCGCTACGGCACGACCTACTTCGGCCTGCGGCATCGATTGAGCATCCTCTCCGAGGCGTACTCCTACGCGCCCTACAAGGACCGCGTGCTGGGCACGCTCGAGTTTGTGCGGCAGTGCCTGCGCGACCTGCGCGACCATCGCGAAGAGGTGCAGGCGCTGCTCAAGCGGGCGGACGAGGCCGCCTCGCGCCGAAGGCCGGGCGAGACCATCGCGCTGCGCAGCCGGGCCGCGGCCCGGCCGGACAAAGTGAAGATTCTCGGCTTCGTCGAGGAGCAGGATGGCGACCGCCGGCGCCCCACCGACCAGCCTCGCGAGTATGAAGTCGACCTCGTCGATCGGTTCGAAGCGGCGCTCGAAGTCCCCTTGCCCGCCGCGTACCTCATCCCCGCCTCGCAGCGCGACGTCGTTCACAATCTTCAGTGGCACGGCGTCGCGGTCCTCGAACTGCGCGAGGACATCGAATTGAACGTCGAAGTCGATCGCGTCGTTTCGCTGCGCCAATCAGCGCGCCCATTCCAGAACCGCAGCGCGTCGATGCTGGAGATCGAACGGCGATCGGGGATGATGGGTGTTCCCGCCGGCACGCTCGTCGTCCGCACCGATCAGCCGCTCGGCCGCCTTGCGGCCTACCTGCTCGAATCGCAGGGCGAGGACGGGCTGGCGCTCTGGGGTCTGGTAACCGGGCTGAGCGAGGGGGAGGACTATCCGATCGTGCGGCTCCCCGGCGACGATGAGCCTCTGCTCACCGTCCCGCACCGGCCCCTCGACGACGATCGCACGTTCGGGCAGGTCATCACGGAAGATCGCCTCGAGTCGCGCCGCGGACTGCCGAACTTCAGCGGCAGCGCCGTCAACGTCTCGCGCTGGCTCGATGAGGAGCACTACCTCGTGAACAAGGGCGGGCAGCTGCGCAAGGTTCACGCCCTCAGCGGCCGCTCGGAGCCCTACGAGGCGCCGCCGGAACTCGATACCGGTCCCCTCGCGGCCGCGCTTGAGACGCTCGCCCCCATCGATCGGCGCACGGCGCGCAGCCTGGCCAATCGCGCGGGATCGAGCATGGACTCCGGCCGCACCGGCGCGTTCTTCAACCATGAAAACGATCTCTACTACGTCGCGGCGGACGGGTCCGCGGCTCGGCGCCTGACGAGCACGCCTCAGCCGGAGGAACTCGCGCAGTTCAGCCCCGACGGGCGCTTCGTCTCCTTCGTCCGCGACAACGATCTCTTCGTCGTTGACGTGCAGACGGCGACCGAGCGGGCGCTGACCACCGGCGGCAGCGACACCTTGCGCCGCGGCAAGGCCGACTGGGTCTACTTCGAGGAACTCTTCGGGCGGCGGTGGAACGCCTACTGGTGGAGCCCCGATTCCTCGCGCATCGCCTTCCTCGAGACCGACTCCTCCACGGTCCCCGAGTTCACCATCGTCGGCGATCACGTCTACGACCAGATCGTGGAAGTGGCTCGCTATCCCAAGCCGGGCCAACCCAATCCCGTCGTTCGCCTCGGCACTGTGACGGCCGCGGGCGGCGACGTGCAGTGGGTCGATCTCTCAGGCTACGACGAGCACGACCGCCTCATCTCGCACGTCGGCTGGTGGCCCGACAGCGAGACGATCTACTTTTACGTGCAGAACCGCATCCAGACGTGGCTGGATGCCTGCCGGGCGCCGGCCGGCGGCGGAACCCTGACGAGGCTGTGGCGCGACCAGACGCAGGCGTGGATCACCTCGCCCGGCTCGCCGCGATTCCTCGACGACGGCGGTTTCCTGCTCACCAGCGAACGAACCGGCTGGGAGCACTGGTACCGCTACGACAAGGACGCCGCGGAGATCGGCCCGGTCACTTCCGGCGAGTGGGAGGCGAGGCGCATCGAGCGCCTCGATGAGAAGAACAACCTCATCTTCATCTCCGGCACGCGCGACAACCACCTCGGCTCCGACCTCTACCGCATCAGCATGACTGACGGCGGTGTCACGCGCCTCACCAATGGGCAAGGGTCCCACAGCGTCTCCATCAGCCCGGACGGCCGATACTTCATCGACTCGTGGTCGAGCCTCACACAGACGCCGCGCGTCGAGTTGCGCGACGCGACTGACGGCCGCTTGCTGCGCGTCATCGACTCCAACCCCGTCTACGTGCTCGAGGAATGGAAACTCGGTCGCGAGGAGCGCGTCGTCATCTCGGCGCGAGACGGCTATCCGCTCGATGCGCTCATTCTCTACCCGTCCGACTTCGATCCGAGTCGCCGGTATCCCGTCTGGTTCACGACCTACGCGGGGCCGCACGCGCCGACGATCTCCGATCGGTGGGGGGGCGGGCGCACGCGCGACCAGGCCCTGGCGAACGAGGGCATCATCATCGCCAAGAGCGACCCGCGCTCAGCGAGCGGGCGCGGCGCCGTCTCGGCGTGGACGGCGTATCGCCAACTCGGCGTGCCCGAACTCCGCGACATTGAAGACGTCATCAGCTGGCTCGCCGACAAGCCGTATGTCGACGGGTCGCGCGTGGGTATGACGGGGCACAGTTACGGCGGCTTCATGACCGCCTTCGCCATGACCCACAGCAAACTCTTCTGCTGCGGAATCGCCGGCGCGCCGCCGACCGACTGGCGCGAGTACGACACCATCTACACCGAGCGCTACATGAGCACGCCGCAGGACAACCCCGAGGGCTACAGCGCGACTTCCGTCATCGAGGCCGCCGGCAACCTGCACGGCCGGCTGCGCCTCGTTCACGGCTCGATGGACGACAATGTCCACATGCAGAACACCATCCGCCTTGTCAAGGCTTTGCAGGACGCAGACAAGGACTTCGAGTTGATGATTTACCCCGGCTTCCGCCACGGGATCTTCAACCGCCACTACTCGCGCAGCACACGCGAGTTCATCCTTGAGAGCCTCGGGGTGAGCCAGCCATCGCAGCGCGAAGCCGAGCCCGCCCGGGCGGCCGTGCGGTCGCAGGCCGAGGGGTGGTACGATGAAGGCGACTGAGCCGTTCCGGACGACCGGGACCGCCTGCAACTCCGCCTGGTCATGTTTTGGCAAGGCGCTCGCCGATAGGTAAAATGGACCATTCTCCGCCGGCCTGTGGGGCGGCGGTCCGGTCCAGCGACCCCCCTGTGAGGAGCACACTGATGCGCACCGCCAACCCCGCCCTCTCGCACTTCACCCAGGCTGACACCTACCGGATGGAGTCGTCCCGGACGATGACGCTCAACGGCACGGCGATCGCACTGGGCTTCATGCTGGCCGCGTGCTCGTCGGCGGCGATCCTCGTCTGGAACCTGATTACGGATCCAGGGTACCAGCACCTTTTC
The DNA here is from genome assembly GCA_011525805.1 of Vicinamibacteraceae bacterium. Classification (GTDB taxonomy): domain Bacteria; phylum Planctomycetota; class Phycisphaerae; order Phycisphaerales; family UBA5793; genus UBA5793. Next base: position 25,755 of record WYBR01000083.1, on the reverse strand, counting down.
ATGCCGTTCACGCTCGGCGGCCTGCTCGGAGGGCTGATCCTCGGCCTGATCATCTCCTTCTCGCCTAAGGCCGCGCCATTCCTCGGCGTGCCCTACGCCGTCTGTGAAGGAGCGTTCCTCGCCTGCTTCTCCCTCTTCGTCACACAGCGCTGGCTCGGCGGCGCGGACACGGGCATTATCTTCCAGGCCATCGGCGCCACCTTCGCCGTGACGGCCGCGATGCTCATTCTCTACCTCGCCGGGATTGTGCGCATCAACTCGATGGCGATGAAGATCATGTCGGTGGCGCTGGGCGGTCTGTGCCTCTACGCCCTCGCCATCCTCATCGGCAACGGGCTGATCGGCCTCAATCTCCCCAACCTCTTCGCGGACGCCTCGCCGCTGGGCATCGGGTTCACCATTCTGTGCATCGGACTCGCGGCGTTCTTCCTCGTCGCCGACTTCCAGTTCATCGAGGCGGGCATCGCCAACGGCGCGCCCAAGTACATGGAGTGGTACGGCGCCTTCGGCCTGCTCGTCACCCTCGTCTGGCTCTACATCGAGATGCTCCGCCTGCTCGCCAAACTGCGGCGGTAGGGGGCGATCGGACGAGGCGATCACGTTTGCGGGCGATTGCCGCGCCGAGTCCGGGGCGGTGCAGAGTCTCCGCCCCGGCGTCCGGCGCGAATCGGGGCGTTTTGAGGTGAATCCTCCGCCGCTCCTGGGCGGTACAATCGTTCGTGGGAATCGGCAGCATACTCGTCGAGCGGGGCGTCATCACCCGCGAGCAACTCGAGGATGCCCTCGCGCTTCAGAAGGAGACGGGCGAGCGGCTCGACCGCACCCTCGTGCGCCTGGGCTATTGCGGCCAGGGCGACGTGCTCAAGGCGATTGGCGACCAGTTTGACATGCCCATCGTCGATCTCTCCGAGATCGAGCCCGACGCCGACGTCCTCGGCACCCTCCCCGCCAAACTCGTCTACAAGCAGAACTGCGTTCCCATCAGCCGCTCCAACGGCACGCTGCGCGTCGCTACATCCGACCCATTCGAACTCTCCGCCTTCGACGAACTTCGACTCCTCACGGGCACCTCCATCGAACTCGTCCTCGCCGACGAGGATGATCTGCACAGTTTCATCCGCGAGCACTACGGCGTGGCCGGCGACACGCTTGATGCACTCGCCTCGTCGGCCGAGTTCAACCTCGACGAGCAGGCCCGACTCGCGGCCGCCGACGACGAGACCAAGAACGAACTCGAGCAGGCCCAGCAGGCCTCGGTCATCAAACTCGTCAACGACCTGCTCATCGAGGCGATCTCCGAGCGCGCCACCGACATTCACATCGAGCCTTACGAAGGCAGTCTCGACATCCGCTACCGCGTGGACGGCGTGCTCTACAAGCCCTCCATGTCGGCGTCGATCCGGCGCTTCCGCAACGCCATCATCAGCCGCGTCAAGATCATGGCGAACCTCAACATCGCCGAGAAACGCAAGCCGCAGGACGGCCGCATCAACCTGCGGCACAAGGGCAACGAGTATGACCTGCGCGTTTCGATCATCCCCATGATCTTCGGCGAAGGCGTCGTGCTGCGCATTCTCGACAAGACGTCGGTGCGCTTCGGCCTCGATTCGCTGGGCATGACGGAGCAGATTCTCACCGCCTGGGACCAGTTGATCGCCCGGCCGCACGGCATCCTCCTCGTCACCGGGCCGACCGGATCGGGCAAGTCGACGACGCTCTACGCCTCGCTCAACCGCATCGTTTCGGAGGAGATCAAGGCCGTCACCGTCGAAGACCCCGTCGAGTACAACCTGTCGGGCGTGAATCAGATTCCGGTGAACCACAAGATCGGCCTGACCTTCGCCGCTGGCCTGCGCGCCATTCTCCGACACGACCCCGATGTGATCATGGTCGGCGAGATTCGCGACAAGGAAACGGCCGATGCCGCGATCCAGGCATCCCTCACCGGCCACCTCGTCTTTTCCACGCTGCACACCAACGACGCTCCGAGCGCGACGACTCGCCTGCTCGACATGGGCGTCGAGCCTTATCTCGTCGCCAGTTCGCTCGAAGGTGTGCTCGCCCAGCGCCTCGTGCGCCGCTTGTGCAGCCATTGCAAGCGCCCCGTCGAGACGCCGGAGGCCCCGCTTCCCAAGGGGGCGCCCGATCTGCCCGCGACATGGCATGAGACCGCGGGCTGCCGCGAGTGCCGGGGCACAGGATTCCGCGGCCGCGTGGGCATCTTCGAGCTCTTCACCGTGAGCAACGACATCCGCGAGATGATCATGGCTCACGAAAACGCCGCCCGCATCACCGAGCGGGCGAAGAAGGACAACCTTCTCATCCGCCTCATCGAAGACGGCCTCGCCAAGGCCCGCGCGGGCATCACGACGGTGCGCGAAGTGATGCACGCCGCCGCGACGTGAGTGGAGAGGCAGTAAGGCACCGAGGCATCAAGGCATCGGGGCATCGGGGCATCGAGGGATCGAGGGATTGACGCATCGCGGGGCCGCGGTTAGCCGCGACGCGATGGCCTCGGAGCGGAGCGCGGCGAACGTGCAGGCGAGCCCGAAGCGAGCCCGACGCGCAAGCAAGGCGTTCAACCGTTCCCACATTCGGGGCACACCCCACTCACGTTGCTGCGAAGGTCGTAGCCGCACACCACGCATCGCCCCGCGCGTCGGCGCAGTCGAGCGCGCATCAGCTGCCCGAGGTTGAATGGCACAAACAGCACAGCAGCGTACACAAGAGTGTTCATAATCGCTCCGGGCCAATGCACGGTGAGCGGAATGACGCGCGGCAAGAGCCCTGGTGCAGGCGCGGCCTTTGAGACCACAATGCCTTCACGCACTACAAGTGAACCGCCCCCGATCGGCTCTCCTGCAAAGTATGAAGCACTGCGGATGGGCCAGCCACATCCGACTTCGATGCAAATCCCAAAACGTGGTGGGGCGTATTCGTCAAAGGTCGGATCTCTCGTGATCCTTGCGAATCGCGACCACGAGGGAGGAGTGCGCGGTAGGTCGTTCCTGGGAGGTTTCAACAGTTCGCCCGCCAATTGAGACTCAAGCCACTCGCCCCGTCTCCAGTCCGGCTCCCCATCGGAGACCCATGTGGCACCGTAACCGCGGTGCGTGGCCCAGCCTTCGCCCACGAGAACTTCTCTGCCGATCGCACGATGTCGGCTCAGCAAGAGCCTCGTGGTTTGGCCATGATCTGAGATTCCAAGGATCCATTCTCGATCGGGCTCACCGTACGAATTGCCTAACCCGAATCCCGCGGCCACGAGATACTGCAGCACCGCCCCGAGGATGAGGCAGATGATGATCCGCCCGCCGAACCTGCCGAGCGCGCCGGATGATTCTGCTCGTCGCATCGGGTGATCCTATGACGTCGTTCGACTCGGCAGCGGCGTCGCCCCGCACTCCGGGCACACCTTGTGATCCGCCCCGCGCAGGTCGTAGCCGCACTTGATGCACAGGCCCGGCGCGCGGCGACGGTCGCGGTACCAGAGGATGATCGTCGGGAGGCCGAAGATCATCGCTCCAAACCACAGCGGCACTACTACCTCAGTAGCGGTACCCCCGCGAACGACCGTTCCGCTCTCACCGCGAAACCACCACATCAATCGAAACGGCCTACTCCAGCCCGTATGCCAGCCGAGGTATCTGTCAGGCAATGTTGGAGCGGGCGTCACCCATTCGACTGCGAGTGTACCGCGTTCGATCGCCATCGCATAAGAGGCGCTTCTGGGAATGAAATTGTACCACCACCACGCGCTCCCCACCCACACCACAAACAGCAGCACGGTCAGCACCGTCCCGCCCCACTTGCACGTGCTTCGCAGTCTGCGTCGCATCAAGCGATCATATCACGCCGCGCGAGTGGTAGGTCGGGACAAGGCTCGGCGCAGGCCCGGCAGTTGGGCTACGCGCTGACCGGAACACCCGTCGCGAACTTCAGAAGAACAACACCGCCATGAGGATGAACACGCCCAGCGCTGCGACGTGGATGAGCCAGATCGTCAACGCGAGCCATCGCTGCCGCGCTCGCCGCTGGGCGAGAAAGCGGCGGCGCTTCGTTGCGAGGAGAATTGCGAAAAGTCCGCTGCACCAGCCGAAGAGATCGACGATGATCGCCAGCGGCATCCACACGCCGTCGCCGAAGATGGCCCGCCCGATGATCGGCACGAGCATGAAGAGTGCCGCGATGCCGGAGAAGAAACCCGGCGCGACGGCGGCGAGCAGCCACCCGATGGGCGGCTGCGCCGCGCCGACGGTGAGCACCAGATCGTGCCGGCACTCGGGACAGATCGGCCTTGTGAGCGCCCGCACGTTGTAGCCGCAGACGGGGCAGGCGGCGTCGTGCTCGCGCAGAAACTCGAGCAGGAGTTCCTGCGCGCGGCTCGTCGTCACTTGCTGATCCTGCTGCAGCCTGGGCATGCGCGTGCTTCTCCTACGGCTGCGACTTAGCCAACACCGTAGCACATTGCGAAGGGCGCCGCGCGGGATTGTACCATGGGACCGCGACGCACTTCATGAGGCGGTCGATCATCCCCGGCACAGGAGTGCCGGGGCTTTGCGCGCTCTGCCGCCGCGCGGGCGAGAATCCGTTGTCGGCGCCGCAGGCGCGTCAGGATCCCGCAGGGCGCGATGGCGGTAACGCACAACGCCGCGAGGCGCGGCTCGCGGCGTTGCGTTATGGTTGACTTGTACAGGCGGAGGGCCGTGCCACCGGGACGCCCGTACGACCGGGTCACTCGACGATTTCGATCAGTTCGACGTCGAAGATGAGCGTGGCGCGCTGGGGGATGGCGCCGGGGCGGCCGTATTCGCCGTAGGCGAGTTTGTAGGGGATGATGAGTTTGCGCTTGCCGCCCACCTTCATGGAGCCGACGCCCTCGGTCCAGCCGGCGATGACGCCGTTGAGGGGGAAGACGGCCGGCTCGCCGCGATCGACGCTGCTGTCGAACTTCTTGCCGTCCACCGTCCAACCGGTGTAGTGGACCTTGACCATGGCGGTGTTGCTCGGCGGTTGCGGACCTTCGCCTTCCTTGAGTTCAAAGTAGCGCAGGCCCGAGTCGAGCACGACCCAGTCGCCGGTCACCTTCTCACCCGGGACGTCGGCGAGTTCCTTCTTCTCCTTGATGGAACCGTCGGCATTGATGATGACGGTCCAGCCGCTTTCGGCGGTGTAGGTGTTCACCTGAAAGAGCGTCTCCTTGCCGAGCAGGTCGACGCTGGCGCTGGTGGCGACGCCGCCCGTCGCTTCCTGGGCGACTTCGATCGCGCGGGCGAGGCTGGCGCCGCTGCTCGTCAGCGTGTTGTGGATGCGCGAGAAGGGAACGGGGATGACGGAATAGTCGACAGCGTCGAGAAGCGCGACTCCGGCCATGGCGCCCGTGCAGAGAGCGCCGGCGGCCGCCGAAATCAGCCAGTTGCGAGTCTTCATTGGGGTGATCCTTTCTGTCCTCGTGTTGAACCGTGATGAACGGGTCGATCCGTGGGTCTCAACGATAGGAGGGCTGCGGCGGCGGTTCAGCCCGGCGCCGCCGCGGCGCTTGCCGGCGGGGGGTGAGGGCGGTACGCTGCGCCGCGGCACTTATGCGGAAGGGGCGCCATGAGCATCCTCGTTTTTGAACATGATGAGCAGTGCGGGCCAGGCCGGCTCGGCCGTGTGCTCGTCCAGTACGGCCACCGTCTCAACGTGCGGCGCCTCTGGGCCGGCGAAGCGCTTCCGCCCGACCTCGACGACGTCGAAGCGGTGGTGTGTCTCGACGCGCCGGTCGCGCTCGCCGACCTTACCCGGCAGGCGTGGCGCGGGTCGGAGGCCGCGCTGCTCAAGGCGGCGCACGAGCGCGAACTGCCGGTCGTCGGTCTCGGGACGGGCAGCCTGATCCTCGCCGCGGCGCTTGGCGGCTTGATCGCGCCTCTGGAAGGGGGAAAGGTCGAGGTCGGCTGGCGCGAGGGCCGACTGACGTTCCCCGGCACGATCGATCCCGTCCTGACCGGCCAGCCGTGGCGCTCAATGATGCTGGTCTGGCAGAGCGAGCAGGTGACCAAGTTGCCGGCGGGCGCCGCGCCGCTGGCGGGATCGGCGGCGTGCCGCTCCCTCGCGTGGCGAGCGGGGATCCGGACCTACGGCTTCCAGGCGCACGTCGAAGCCGACGCCGCCGCGGTCGAGCGCTGGTCGCAGGCCCGATCCGCGCAGCGACGCGCCGCCGGCCTGTCCGACGAGGAACTCCTGGCCGCGACCCGCCGGTGGATGCCCGACTTCGAGCGCCTCAGCGAGCGCCTGTGCCGGTGCATCGCCGACTACCTGTTGCCTGCCGTGCTGCGGCGCTGCTCATGAGGCGCCGACGGCTTCTCGGTTTCGGTGCAGCGCTGCTGCTGGGCGCGGCGATCGGCGCCCTCCTCTGGCCGACCGTCGAACGCGAGTGGATGCTGCGGCGGCTGTTCAGCGATGTGGCAGAGCAGCGGAGCCGCGCCGTCTTCTGGTGGAGCGAGCAACCGGCCGGCGCCCCGCCGCCGCGCATCGGACGATGGCCGTCGTGCTCGACGCGCATCTTCGCCCGCCTCGAATCGACCGAAGATCAGGCGACGTTCATCGACGTCGCTGCGCTGCTGCGGGAGGCGGGGTTGTGGCAGTTGCCCACGATTTCGACGAACCTCTGGCGGCGGCGGCTCGATCTCATCCTCGATTCCCAGGATGGCGAGGCGGCGCGAACTGTTCTCGACGAACTGGCGGCGGCCGAGGTCTTGCGCGATGACGCCAACGCCGGCCAATTGTGGGGGCGACTTCTCGCTTGGCCGCATGATGCATCAATTCGGCTAGGCGCGCTGCGCCAGGCCGCGGGATGGTTTGACGCCGACGCCATCGAAGCGCTCGCAGCGGCGGCGCGCGATGACGATGATCCGCGGGTGCGCCGACTGGCCTGGCTCCTGCTCGGACACTTGAGTCCGGCGTCGGGGTACGCCGCCGTGTGGCAGGGAGAGGAGCCGCGCGTGGCCGAGGCAATGCTGTGGGCGGCGACGGCGACGAATCCGCTCGACGCCTCGGCGCTGCTTATGGCCTGCGACCAGTCGCCCTGGCCGACCACGGCACTGCCGTGGCTGCTCTCACGCAGCGATGACGAAGCGGCGCGGCAGAGACTCGAAGCGCTCGCGATCGACGGGCACCGCGCCGCGGCCCTTCACCTCGCTCAGCGGTGGGGCGTAGGCATTGAACAACTGCCCGCCCCGCAGCGGGCCTGGCTGGGAGGTCCGATCGACTTTACCGAGGACGCAGCCCTCGCCCGATGGTCGGCGTGGCGCCACGGTCAGGGAGATCCGGACCGGCTGCTCGAAGATCCCGTCGCGGAAGACGGCAGCGTCTGGGCCGCCGTCCTGCTCGCGGAGCGGTTGCTCACGCGCGAAGCGGCGGCTCGCCGCGGTCGGGAGTGGATGGCACGCGATTCAGATGAAGTCCGGTCCGCCGGAGCCATGCTTCTCGCGCTGATTGGCGAATCGATCGAGCCGATCCGGCAGTCCTACGCCGGCAGTCACGATGAGTCATTCCGCGTCCATGCGCGACTGGCGCTGCTGATGGAGGGTGAGCGGGAGACCGCGCTGCCGGGGTATGCGTGGCGTGTGCTCGAAGCCGGTGAAGCGCGCCACCGCCTTGCGGCGCTGGCGGCGCTTCTCGCAGCCGGCGACGCGCAAGCGGCTCAGGCGGTTCTTACCGCGCCCTCCGCCGCGCCGAGCGCCACCATGCTCGAACGCGCCTGGCTGATCGAGCGGTTTCTGCCCGAGTATGCCGCAGTGGTCGCGCCTCTCTGCCCCTGGAGCGACGAAGTCGCGGCGCTGCAATTCGACATCATGGCCGCGGCGTGGGCACTGCGCGGCGGCGCGGAGAGTTTTGATACCTCCGGCCGCACGTTTCGCTACACCGCCGCCGCAACGCCGCCGCGCTGAGGCACGCGCCCCGGCGCCGCCTCATCGCGCGACGCAACCCGGCATGCCCACTGCTCGCGCGGCAGGCGCTGCATGGCGATGAGAATCTCTCGCGAAGGGTCATCGCGCTTCGCGTCGATGATCGCCTTGAACGCGCCGGTCAGAAGCATCTGCGTCGCGAGTTGGTGGAAGTTGTAGCGGTGCTCGAGGTCGGTCATGCATTCGAGCGCGGGCTGAGCGCGCTTCGAGACGACGATGACGATGCCGCCGGGCGCGAGGATGCGGGCCGTCTCGTGGAACAGGCCGACGGGGTTGGGGTGGCGCTCGACGACGTCAAAGAGCAAAGCGAGATCGGCGCTTTCATCGTCAAGGGGCAGGCGGCGGCGGTCGGCGAGGTGCTCGAAACGCGGCGCCGCGTTTGGGTACTTCTCGCGCTGCGTCATGGCGCGGGCGAGTGCGACCATCTCCGTGCGCTCATCGAGGCCGAGATAGGGTAAGCCTTGTGCCGCGAGGAGGTGGCCGAAGACGCCGCAGTCGCTGCCGACGTGGACGGCGAGGCGGCGCGGCCCGACCTGCCTGACCACGTCCAGCGCCACCTTGACGCGAAACTCGATCGCCGCGCGCAGGCCGGCATCGGAACGGTAACGCTTCCAATCGGTGTGGTCTGGTGAAATCATTGAGATGTGAGGCTTGGGGCTTGAGGCTTGGGGCTTGGGGCCGTAGCCTGCGGCGGGAGCCGCAGGTTGCCGCGATAGCGGCGGGCTTGAGGCTTGAGGCGCCGCGGTTGGAGTATCGCTTTCCTTCCACCGGCTCGCCGTGCTTTCGCTCACCCCCGTGCCGAACCACTTCGGATTCCAAAGCAGCGGCGTTCCGGCGAACTTGTCGCGCACATAGTCAAGATCCGGCGCGAGTCGGCTGAAACCCCACTTCTCCTCGAAGCGGTCGATGGACTTCTGCAACCCCGCGCTCGAGTCGGCCGTCGTCTGCCGGTCGCCGCGCTCGGAGTGGGCGTGGATGTACTCGATGTCGGGCACCGCCCAGCAGCGCCAGCCGGCCAGCCGCGCCCGCAGGCCGAAGTCCACCGTCTGCCCGCGCAGGAAGGTCTCGTCGTAGCCGCCGATCTCCTCCCACACGCGCTTGCGGCAGCAGTAGAAGCAGCCCATCGTGTCATCGACTTCCTGAGCGCAGGTCGCGGCCTGCCGCGGCAGGCCGTGGCCGTTGTGGTGGTAGCCGTTGGGATGCAGCAGCCAGTCGCCGAACTCGTGGATCAGGCCGTGGACGTTGAGTTGCTTGGGGCCGATGATGCCCAGGTTCGGCGGTCCTTGGTCGAAGATCGCGCAGAGGCGGCTGACCCAGTTGGGAGTGAGGCAGATGATGTCGCCGTCGAGGCGGGCGAGGTACTCTCCGCGCGCGGCGCCGCTCAGTTTGTTGGCGGTGATGGCGAGGATGCCGCAGTGCGGGGCTTCGGTCAGCGTGAGAAACGGCCGGCCGTCAGGCCAGGTGCGGTTCGCCGCCCACTCGCGCAGCGTGTCGATGCTGTCATCCGTCGAGCCGTCGTCGAAGGCGAGCACCTCGAATGGCGTCGTCTCGTCGCGCAGGGTCTCGTCGAGTGAGTTGAGCAGGTCGGCGATGAAGTCGCGCTGCCCGGAGCGCGACGACGCCCGGCCGTTGTTGAAGTTGGGGATGAGGATGGAGACGCGCGGCGGCGATGCCATGGTGAAACTATCGGATCGGCCGCGCGTTCTCCTCCACCACCCGCGGCTCGGCGGCCGGCTCAAGCGGACGGGAGTCGCCCATTGCCTGGCGCAGGGCTTTGCTGGCCGTGTGCAGCGTGATCAGGGCGGCGATGGCGCAGATGCCCCAGAGGAGGACCGCGAACATCGCGAGCGCCGGCCCCACCTGGGCGCCGCCGAAGTTCGGGTCGGGCCAGAGCGCCAGCCCGGCGGCGAGCGCCAGAGTCGCGACGATGAGCCCATGCGCCCAGGCCACGGCGCGTCCGCTGTGCCCCGCGGCCGGGCTGAAGCGCTGGAGCATCAATGCCGCGAAGTGCCGCCAGAGCATCGCGTTTCCCACCCCCATCGCGCCGACGCCGAGCACGATGATCGCCGCCCCGAGGAACGGCGCGCCGAGGAGAAGAATCGCGCCGAGGATGCCCGCCATCATCCCGCCTCCCAGAACCTGCGCCGGCCGCCTCGATCGCGTGTCGGAGGGCGGCGCCTCGGGATGCGGCGTGCCGAGCTCCACCGCGCCGCCGAGGATGAGGATGACGTAGAAGCAAAGCCCAACGGGCAGCAGAAAGCACATCACCGCCGAGCCGAGCAGCACGTAGTGCGCCACGAGCAGCGCCTGCACGCCGGAGTGGATCGCGACCAGCCACTTGTAGTCCAGCCCGCCCGCTTCGAGCGTCTTCTCAATCGGCCAGCCGCACTCGGGGCACAGGCCGCACGGCTTGAGGCCGTGCAGGTCGTAGGCGCATGAGGCGCAGGGAAGGTGATCCGCGAGGGGTTTGGCCGGCCAGAGGCTCATACCTCCACGCCCGGGATCGACACCGTCTCGGCGATCTCCAGCCCGAACGCGCTCAGGCCGTGGAGTTTCATCGGATGATTGCTCAGGATGCGCAGGCGGGTGAGGCCGAGGTCGCGCAGGATCTGTCCGCCGACGCCAAAGTCGCGTCGATCCATCGGCACCGCCTTGCCTCCCACGCCGCGCGGGTCCGTCAGGTTCGGCTGTGAATCCGAAGCGCGATCGGCGGCGGTTGAGAGGGATTGGAGCCGCCCGAGCAGTCCTTCACCCACGCCCGAGGGTCGCAGGTAGACAAGCGCTCCGCGACCTTCTTCCTGAATCAGTCGAAGCGAAGCCGCGAGGATCCGATTCGTCGGCTGGCTGCGGTCGCCGAAGATGTCGCCGAGCACGTTGCGCCGGTGCATGCGCACGAGGATCGGCTCTGCATGTTCGACAACGCGCCCCGAGGCATCAAGCGATCCGACGCCGCCGGCCGCCAGCACGATGTGCGGCAGAGGATCGACGACGCTCTGAAAGGCGTAGAGCGTAAAGGGGCCGTGGTCCGTCTCAATCAACGTGCCCTGCGCCGGTTCGATACGGTGAATGAGCCGCTCGCGCTCGAGGCGGTGGTGAATGATCTGCTCGACGGAGCAGATCTTGAGTTGGTGTTCAGCCGCGAATCGTTCGAGGTCGGGCAGGCGCGCCATCTCGCCGTCGTCGCGGCTGATCTCGCTGATCACCGCCGCGGGGCGCAGGCCGGCAAGACGCATGAGATCAACCGACCCTTCCGTCTGACCCGTGCGCACCAGCACCCCGCCGTCGCGGGCGCGCAGCGGCACCATGTGGCCGGGGCGGACGAGATCGCCGGGGCCGGAGTTGGGATCGACGGCGATGCGGACGGTCCGGGCGCGGTCGGAGGCGGAGATGCCGGTGCCCACGCCATGGCGCGGATGACCGTCGATCGAAACCGTCATGGCGGTGTGGCGCAGCGAGGTGTTGACGGGCGTCTGGGGGTGAAGTTCGAGCCGGTCGCACTCTTCGCCGGCCAGCGCCAGGCACAGGTAGCCGGGCGTGTGCCGCGTCATGAAGTGAATGATTTCGGGCGTGACGAGTTCGGCGGCGCCGACGAGATCGCCCTCGTTTTCGCGGTCTTCATCATCGACAAGGATGACGAGGCGGCCACGGCGGAGGTCTTCGAGAATCTCGGGGATCGGCGCGAGCATTCGGGCAATCGTATGCCGGGGCGCGATCAGCCGTGGCTGAGGCGGCGCGTCCACTCCTGGAGGGCGGCGAGGTCGGCCCGATCCTCCGTGATGATCTCGCGCAGGGCAGGCGCGACGTTGTCGCCGCCGGGAAGCGGGGCGACGGCGTTGAGCACGATCTCACCGCGCGCGATCATGTCGCGCTTCGTGTCGATCAGCCGCGGCACGAGGTTGGCCCAACTCGTGAAGTTGGAGTGGCTCGCGTCCTTGGAGTACGCCCCCGCGATCGTCACGCCGCCGAGCGACTCGATGAGGTGCGCCAGGCGGTCCGAGTGCTCGAAACTCGTCTTCATCATCCGCCGGCACGCCGTGCGCAGGCGGATCGTCTTGGCGTCGGTGTACGGCTCCCAGGATTCGAGGTAGCGGAAGAAACTCCGCGACTCGGCGATGTAGAGCTCGTTGAGCAGTTCGATCGTGCGCGCGTAATCCGGCGCTGCGGGATCGGGCACGACGATGAAGGCGTCATCGAGTTGGATGTCCGTCGCTGAGGTCATCGCCCCGCCTCCGAAACGATGCCTGTCGCCGCTGCCGAACTCTGCACCTCATCCAGGCCCGCTTGCGCCTCCGCCTCAACGACGGGCATGGTGAACACCATCGTCGAGTGCCGCTGCGCCCACGCCGTGGCGCGGTCGGGGGCCAGCCCCGTCGCGAAGACGCCCAGGAGCGCGATGAGCACCACTGCGTACATCGCCGGCGCCATGGTGAGGGCGCGGGACGACTCCGGCTGCTTCCACACCATGATGATGATCGGCTTGAGGTAGAAGTAGAGACTGAAGACGGTGTTGACGATGAGGGCGACGACGAGCCACCACATCCCCTCGTCCCACATTTCAAACCCGAAGCGCACCTTGCCCCAGAACCCGCCCGTGAGCGGCATCCCGAAGAGGCTCAGCAGAAAGCACCCCATTGCCACGGCGAGAAAGGCGTTGCGCTGACCCAGGCCCGCGAACTCGTCGAGCGACTCGCTGCCCGTCTCCTTCGCCACGACCGCGGCCACGGCGAAGGCGCCGAGGTTCATGAAGGCGTAGACGATGAGGTAGAAGAGCAGGGCGTAGGCGACGGCCGTGGGCTGCGCGCGATCCATCGCCGCCGTGAGCAGCCCGGCCAGCATGATCATGTACCCCGCGTGCGCAATGGAGGAGTAGGCCAGGAGGCGCTTGACGTTGGTCTGAAAGTAGGCGGCGAGGTTGCCCCACGTGGCCGTGACGACGCCGACCAGGCCGACGAACGAACCGATTCCCACCAGGATCCGGCTCGCCTCCTCGCCGGCGCTGAAATGCCCCAACGTCATCATGATCCGCACGAGCAGGGCGATCGCTCCCGCCTTGGAGGCCACGCTCAGGAACGTGGTGATCTCGATCGAAGCGCCCTCGAAGACGTCCGGGCACCAGAAGTGAATGGGCACGGCGGAGAGTTTGAAGCCGATGCCGATCAGCAGGCCGAAGACGCCCATGAGCAGGCCCGCGCTCATCCCTTCGGCCGCGAGGCGCTCGGCAATGGGAACGAGATCGAGCGTGCCGTAGTAGCCGTAGAGCATCGACAGCCCGTAGAGCATCAGGGCCGACGCGGCGGCGCCGATGAGGACATACTTGAGGCTCGCTTCGCTGCTGCGGCGCGTCTGCTTGTTGAAGCCCGCGAGGGCGTAACTGGGGAAGGATGCCGCCTCGATGGCGAGGAAGACCATGAGGAAGTTCGTCGCCGACGCCATGAGGCACATGCCCAGCGCGCCGCTGAGCACGAGCGACACGTAGTCCGGCCCGTCGGCGAGGCGCACCGAGCCCCGCGTCGTGTTCGACCACAGGACGATCACGAGAAGCGTGAAGAGGCAGATGATGATCTTGACGCTCAGCGCGAAGGGATCGACGGCCAGCATGCCATGCAGGACGGTGCTCTCCGGCACGCTCAGACCGCCCCAGCCCGCGAGGATGGCGATCGCGGAAAGGACCGCGGCGATGAGTGCCGCGGCGGCCAGGGCCGTGAGCGGACCATGCGACGCTCGCAACGTCGCCCGCAGCGGAGGCAGCACCGGCGCCACCAGCGCCACGCACACCGCCGCCAGCAGGCACAACTCCGGCAGCAGCGTCAGAACCTCAGACCACGGAAGACCGATCGTCATTGTCTTTCAGATCTCCAGAATGCGATGCGAAGACGCAAGCGGTCTCGACCAGCGCATTCCATTCGTTCACTCAATCCTTCGTCGTCTCGATCCCTCGAAGCCTTCCCTAATGCCTAGTGCCTAATGCCTCGTGCCACTTTCTTCAGAACCCCGCCGCACTCGCCAGACTCGAAAACGGCGCGTAAATCGCGTTGAAGGTGTTGCTGATCATGTCGAGGACGACCGCGGGCCACACGCCGAGGATGATGGCGAAGAGCGCCAGCACCGCCATGACGAAGTACTCGCGGCCGTTGACCATGTCGCGGCCCGAGTAGGTGTACTCCGGCCTGGCGGGCCCCATGTAGACGCGCTGGAACATCCACAGGATGTAGCCGGCGGTGAGAATCACGCCCGAGGCCGCGAAGACGCCCAGCGTGATCACCGTCGCCGATGAACCGGCGCCGGAGAAGGGCACCCAGGAGGGCGCGTTCTCGATCCACTCGATCGCCCCGAACGTCCCCATCAGGCTGAGCACCTCGCCGGGAAAGCCGCACAGCAGCGGCAGGCCGAGGCCCGCGAAGAAGCCTACGGCCGCGAGGCCCGTGTACGCCGGCATCGTGTTCCACAATCCGCCGAAGCGGTTGAGGTCGCGGTGATGCGCCCGCTCGTAGACCACTCCGACGAGAAAGAACATCATCGCCGAAGAGATGCCGTGGCCGATCATCTGGAAGTAGGCCCCGTTGCGGCCGGCCTCCGTGAGGACTGCCAGGCCGAGGATGACGTAGCCCATGTGGCTCACCGAGGAGTAGGCGACGAGTTTCTTCCAGTCCGTCTGCGCCATGGCGCAGAACGCGCCATACACGATCGAGACGACCCCGACGATCGCCACGCCGAACCACGCCCACTTCGCCGCGTCGGGGAAGATCGGGTAACTGATGCGCATCAATGCGTAGCCGCCCATCTTGAGCAGCACGCCGGCAAGGATCATCGAGATCGGCGTGGGGGCTTCGACGTGCGCATCGGGCAGCCAGGTGTGGAAGGGCACCGCCGGCACCTTGATCGCAAAACTGATGAACAGGAGGATGAAGAACCACTTGGCGTAGGTCCAGAACTGCCCGCCGTGGTTGAAGGCCTGTTGTACGCCCTCGTCCGCCGCGAGGGCGATCATGTTGAACGAGGGCTTGCCGCCGGCGGCCGCCGCGCCGGTCGCGACATCGGGCACGAGGAAGTAGAACCCGAGCATGACCATGAGTAGGCAGATCGAGCCCACCAGCGTGTAGATGAAGAACTTGATCGCCGCATATTCCTTGCGCGGCCCGCCCCAGATGCCGATGAGGAAATACATCGGCAGCAGGCTCACCTCGAAGAAGACGTAGAAGAGGAAGAAGTCCAGCGCCAGGAATACGCCGTACATCCCGAACATGAGCACCAGATAGAGCGACATGAAGGCCTTGGTGTGCTTCTCGACGTTCCACCCCGCGGCGATGATGAGGACGTTGAGGATGCTCGTGAGCAGCAGCAGCGGCATGCTCAGGCCGTCCACTCCGACCAGGTAGTGGATGTTGACGCTCTCGATCCACACGAGGTCGGTCACGTAGCGGACGACGCTCTCGCCGCCCGAGGGCAGGTAGGACGTGCCGCCCGCCTCGCCGTAGAACGACCACGCCAGCGCCACGTTGATGAGCAGGACGACCACGGCCGTGACCATGGCGATCATCCGGCTCAGGGCCGGGTTGTCGCGCGGCAGCAGGCAGCCGACGGCGCCGAGGAGCGGCAGGAAGATGATCAGATTGACGAAGAGTTCATTCATGAGCGTTGCCGGCCGCCAGGGGCCGCCTCATCACACGCCTCCGCCGCGTCAATGCGACGGCAGGCCGAACCACACCCATCCGAGCGCGAAGGGCGTGGCGATCGCCAGCCCCGTGAAGACCGCCACGAAAAGAATCAGCACGTACATCCGAATGTTGCCCGCCTGCGTCCGATGCAGGATCGAGCCCAGGCGCAGCGCGGCGCGTCCGCTGCCGCGCACCGTTCCATCCACGTACTGGTAGTCAAACCCGCCCACGAGGAAGCCCAGTTCGCGCCCGATCCACGCGGCGCCGTTCACCGCGCCGTCCACGACGTAGCGGTCGAAGGCGCCGAGGATCGACGAGAGCGCCTTGCCGAGGTTGACGGCGATGATGTCGTACAGGCCGTCGAAGCCCATCTTGTTGTACAGCCACCAATGGATCTGCGCGATGCCCGGAATTGCCGCGATCTTCGACGCGATCGACAGGCCGTTGACGTACAGCGCGAAGCCGAGGCCGATCGAAATCATCCATCCGAAGCCGTGCAGCAGCGCGGCGTGGACGAAGTGGAACCCGTGCGCCAGGTCGTGCTCCGGGTCAAACGGCTGCGCCATCTCCGGAGCCGTCTCGTGGATGTTGGCGCCAACCTTGAAGAAACTCCATCCGATGAAGACGGCGAAGGACGCGAGCACCACCTGCGGGAACCACATCGTCCAGTTGACCTCGTGCGCGTGGTCGTGGAGATGCCGGTCGCGCGGCTTGCCGAGGAAGGTCAGCACGAACGCCCGCGTCATGTAGAAAGCCGTCACGTACGCGATGATCGTCGGCCCCCAGTAGAAGACCTTGCCCCAGTCCATCCCATGCGCGGCCAGGGCGTCACCGTAGTTCACCGTCGCGGCGATGATTCCGTCCTTCGAGTAGTAGCCCGACAGCGCCATCTCCGTGTACGGAATCGACGCCCCTGCGATCGCCAGCGTGCAGACAGCGAAGCACGCCGCCGTGATGGGCATCTTTCGCAGAAGCCCGCCGTACTTCGTCATCTCCTGCTCGTGGTGCGCCGCGTGAATGACCGACCCGGCGCACTGGAAGAGGCAGCACTTGAAGAACGCGTGCGTGACGAGGTGGAACATCGCGTAGGTGTACGAGCCCGCCCCGAGCGCGAGGACCATGTACCCCAGTTGCGAAAGGGTTGAATAGGCCAACACTTTCTTGATGTCCGTCTGTACGCAGGCGATCAGCGCGGCCATGATCAGCGTGATCAGGCCGATCGTGGCGACGAAGAGATGGGCCGCGGGCGTGAGCAGGGGGAAGATGCGGGCGGTGAGATAGACGCCGGCGGCGACCATCGTCGCGCTGTGCACGATCGACGAGACCGGCGTCGGCCCCTCCATCGCGTCGGGCAGCCAGGTCTGAAGGGGGAACTGGGCGCTCTTGCCCATCGCCCCCATGAACAGGCCGATGCCCGCGAGGGTGAGCCACCAGTTGTCCGCTCCGGCGTTGAGGGGATCGATGGCGAGGCGGTCCATAATGGTGCCGAAGATGCCCGGCCCGGACTCTGCCGATCGCAGAACCAGATCGCCCCCGCACTTGAAGAAGAGGATGCCCATGCCCACGGCGAAGCCCATGTCGCCGATGCGGTTCATCACGAACGCCTTCTTGCACGCCAGTTGCGGCCCGCGCTTCTCGTACCAGAACCCGATGAGCAGGTAACTCGAGATGCCCACCAGTTCCCAGAAGATGTACAGCTGCAGCAGGCTGTTTCCCAGCACGATGCCGAGCATCGAGAACGTGAACAACTGCATGTAGGCCATGAAGCGCGTCTTGCGCGAGTCGCCCTCCATGTACCCGATCGAGTAGATGTGCACCAGCGTCGAGATGATCGTCACCATCGCGAACAGCAGCACCGTCATCTTGTCGACGTAGGGGCCGATCTGGAGGTAGCGGCCGCTGCCGTCCGCGTTCACGCCGATCTGCAGCCAGTTCCACGCGATGGAGACGGGCTCGCCGCTCCCGGCCATGAAGTTCACGTAGGCGATCACCGAGCAGACGAGCGAGCCGCCCACCATGCCGACCGTGAACCACGACCACACCTTTTCGTTCGCGACGCGCGCGCCGAGCAGGATCACGATCGCAAAGCCGATCGCCGGAAGAGCCGTCGCCAGCACCAGGAGATTCTCGGGGGTCATTCAGTCCGAATCCGATCGAAGTCGAAAGCCAGCCACTGAGACACAGAGGGCACGGAGGATACACAGAGAAGATCACGATGACTTTTCAATCCGCCTCTCACCTCAGTGCGCTCTCTGTGTCCTCTGTGCCTCTCTGGTTTGATTTGATTGAGATGGATCAGCCGCGCAACATTCGCGCGCGTTCGATGTCGATGGTGGAGAAGTGGTTGTAGAAGTTGAGGAAGATGGCCAGGGCGATGGCCGCCTCGGCCGCCGCGAGCACGATGATGAACATGGCGAACATCAGCCCGTCCACCGCCGGGGCCGCGCCTTGCGCGACCGCCTCGCCCGCCCAGTTGTAGAGGTTGAAGGCCACGAGATTGACGTTGGCGGCGTTGAGGATCAGTTCCACCCCCATGAGGATGCCGATCGCGTTGCGCTTCGTGAGGATCGTCGCCGCCCCGCAGCCGAAGAGGATTGCCGAGAGGGCGAGGAAGTGGGAGAGACCGATCACGGCTGGGCCCCGCCTTCCTCGAAGTCGGCGTGCCGACCCTTGGCGATGTACGCCGCGCCGATCATGACGACCAGCAGCAGCACGCCGGCCAGTTCCAGAGGCAGGGCGTACTTGCCCAGCAGGTTGCGCCCGAGGTCCGCCACCCCATAGTGTTCCGCTCCCTGTACGCCCACGATGAGGCTTTGCGAATCGTGGGGTGCGTCGGCGATGAGGCTGGGCGAATCGTGGGCGGCGGCGCCCTGCGACGCCACGTACTTCACGCCCAGAAACCCCGTCATCAGCGCCAGCGCCAGCCCGATCCCCCAGCCCAGCAGGCGCTGCGGCACCGGCACCGTCAGGCGGACAAAGGGGTTCTTGCTCGTGAGCATCACCCCGAAGATGATGAGAATCAGCGTCCCGCCGACGTAGACGATCAGTTGAATCGCCGCCAGGAATTCCGCCTCGAGGAAGAAGTACAGAAAGGCAACGCTGCCGAGCGTGAAGAGGAGGAAGACCGCCATGCGGACGATCTGCTGGGAGAGGACCACCCCCAGCGCTCCGAGGACGGCCACCCCGGCGAAGAGGTAGAACAGCCACGGTGCGACCGGTTCGAGCGTCTGAGATTGCTGTGCCAGGAGCACCCGGACCACCCTTGTGAAAAAGGCCACAATATGAAGGGGGCAAGATAGGGGCGATGCACCACCGGGTCAACCGTCCCGAGGCTCCGGAATCGCCCTCAACCCGCGTTCTCCACACTCCATGGCCGAGCCGCCAACCCGCGCGGTCGCTTCTTGACGCATGCCCGCCCATCCGACCGATCGGGCCCAAGCCGCCGGTGAGCCGGGGGTCAGGGGAAACGGCCGGGGGAAGGGCCGTTGTGTTCGCAAAATGTCAGGTTGTTAACAACCCGCACCGGCGTTTGGGAGGCCGGAAGGGCCGCCGCGAAAGGCGGCACTCGTAACGCATTGCAAATACTGGACTTATACGATTTTGCAGAACTGCGGATTTCTTCATTGACTTGCCCGCTCGAAGGCGGCTAACGTCAGGGCGACGGTCTATCCTTGGACATCGCGGTTTGTCGCCGCGGTCTTCTTGCCGCCGTGCGGGTGTCGGAGCTTCGCACGGCGGTTTTTTCGTGCGCGATTACGCGCGCGTCACACGCCCACGATGAGGCTCTGCGAATCGCGGGATGCATTCCCCGCACGCTCCCGCTCCTGCGCCGCATCCGTCGCGCCGCGTTCAATCACCCCGCGCACGCGCGGCCATACAAGCAGCGCCTCGACCATCATCCAGATCTCAATCGCGATCGACGCGATGCCGATGAGCGCCAGCGGCCAGTTCGTCGCGCCGACCGCGGGCAGCAGCCAGCGCGGCTGATCCGCGCTGCCGACGAAGACCTGCCACGACATCGCCCACATCGGCATGAGGAGCATGAAGCCCATCGGCGCGATGAGGAACCACAGCCTGCGCCCGCGCCGCCGCAGGTAGAGCGTGATGACGATGAACGCGAGACCGGCGAGAAGTTGATTCGTCGCGCCGAAGAGCGGCCAGAGGATCACGCCGCCGCGACCGCCGTTGGTTGTCAGCCACGTCCACGCATCGGCTGCGCCGCTCGTGAAGAGCGTGCTCCAGAAGCCGGGCGCCACATCCGCAGGCGGCAGGGCCGCCAGTGCCGCGGCGATGACGATGGCGAAGATCGTCGCGCCGTGCTTGTTGGTGAGCCAGTGAATCGGGTTGACCGCGCTGAACGCGGCGGGGAGCATCGACTCGCCCGCGCGCTCGATCTGCTCGGGCGTGATGATCTCACCGCATTCAGGACAGCGCACATCGCCGCTCGCGGCTTCGCGAGTTTCATCGGAGGCGTGCGCAACCGCGTCGTCGTGCGCTTCCGCCGCCCCTCCGGGGCGGAAATGTTTCTGCGCTTCGTCTCCACGGGTTCCGCTCGTCGCTTCGCGACTCGCTCCACCCGTGGCTACACGCGTGCGCCCCTCCGGGGCGAAGGAACCAGCGCGGCGCTGCCAGAGCGTGTACCCGCACTTCGGGCAGCCCGTCGAGTCGTTCTTCGGCAGAAACGTCGCGGCGAGTTCCTGGATGACATAGCGCTGCAGCCGGCACGCGGTGTCGAGCGTCGTGCCGGCAAAGGACGCGACGAGCACCCCCATCAGCGCCAGCGCCACACCTAACGGCACCCCGATCGCTCGCAGCAGATT
The DNA here is from genome assembly GCA_011525805.1 of Vicinamibacteraceae bacterium. Taxonomy (GTDB): domain Bacteria; phylum Planctomycetota; class Phycisphaerae; order Phycisphaerales; family UBA5793; genus UBA5793. The sequence goes on along the minus strand of WYBR01000083.1, from coordinate 5,331 downwards.
CGCCGAGCCGTCGACGAACGACCCTACAGTCCGCGCGAGGCCACCGGCGCTTGTCCATGACTCGTAGCGGGTGTTCCACGCGGACGTTCCAACGGCGCGGAGGACCAAATCGCCACTCTGCAACGCCACCCAGACTCCGTCATCGGTGAGCAGAGCGCGGGGATCATCGCTCGACTGAAGCTCTGGAGGGAGCGGGATCTCGAACATGTCGAGCACAGTCAGCGAGTTCCTTCCCTCTTCAACTCTTACCTGCTCGTTGCGGATTGAAGTACCGAGCACAGCGGAGAATCCGCCCGAGTATGACATGTGAACCTGCGGAGCCCCATCCGGTTGGCCAGGCGCCGGCAACCAGGCGCTGGCGACTCTCACCCCCAACCCCAACCCCGCAACGCACGCGATGATCACCAGCGTCGCGAGAAACCCCTCCGTCAGCATCGACCCGTAACCGACGAAGCGCGCATCCGGCTCGGTGTCGATCTGCTTGCTGCTCGTGCCGCTGCTGACGAGGCAGTGAAAGCCGCTCACCGCCCCGCAGGCAATAGTGATGAAGAGGAACGGGAAGATCATCGGCGCCCCGGCCGGATGCGGGTTCCACATCGGCGCGACGATCTCCAGTGGCTGGCGCTCCGCCCCCTCGACCGGCGGCGCCCCGCCGATCGCCGCAGCCACCACCAGTCCGACCACGATCAATCCCATCGCCGACAGCAGTTGCAGGCTGTTGATGTAGTCGCGCGGCTGGAGCAGCAGCCACACCGGCAGCACCGATGCCGCGTACGAATACAGCAGCAGCACGATGACCCACGTGATGTTCGACCACGACGCCATCCACGCATTGGCCCCGTGCAGGCCGTGCATGATCGGCGTCAGCACCGGCCAGTCTGTCTTGAAGTTCTCATCGCCGATGACGACGGTGAGATACATCACCGCCAGCGCGATGAGCGAGGGCGCGAGCAGGCTCGCGCCGCGGCGGTGCAGCCACACACCGATGGCCACCGCGATGGGAATCTGAACCATGCACGGAAAGATCGAAGCCGGGTACTGGCGAAAGACCGTGGCAATGACCAGGCCGAAGATCGCCAGCACGATGGTCAGGCCCATGAAGAGAATGAGCAGAAAGAGAATCCGCACGCGCTTGTTGAGCACGCGGCCGGCGACGTCGCCGATCGTCTGACCGTTGTGGCGCATGGAGACGACGAGCGAGCCGAGGTCATGCACCGCGCCGATGAAGATCGAGCCGAAGACGACCCACAGCAGCGCCGGCAGCCAGCCCCACATGACCGCGATGGCCGGCCCGACAATCGGCCCCGTACCCGCGATCGAGGTGAAATGGTGGCCGAAGACGATCGCCTTCTTCGTCGGCACGTAGTCGGCGTTGTCGCACAGGCGGTGCGAGGGGCAGACGGCCTTGGCGCTGAGGGCGAAGATCCGCTGCCCGAGCCAGCGCCCGTAGGTGTGGTAGGCGACGATGAAGCCCAGACCGGCGGCAAGAGCGAGGAGCAGCGCTTCCATCGCCATTAGCATAAGCGCCCTGATGAGGGAGGAAGACTCCGCGCGGAGCTGCAGCGATCCAGAAAAACCGCACGCCCGGAACGTGAGTGGCGGCGTTCCGGGCGCGGGAGATTGAAGCGGAGCCGGGCGGACCCGGCCCGCTGATCGGCCTAGTCAAACTCGTGCCAGACCGCGTTGCTGATGAAGCAGGCGCTCGGCTGCACCGCCTGGAGGCCGACGTTGCGGCCGCGCGCCGTCGACGGAACGAACCGCTGGAACACCGCCTCGCCGAGCGCGTCGGTCATCGCGCTGCCGGCGAGCGCCGGTCCGGCCATGTTCAGGAACACGCCGGGGCATCCGGGCACTTCGTAGGAACCGGTGCTCAGGCCGTAGACGAAGAACGTCCGCGTGTTCGGCGCCGCGCCGCTGATCGTCCACTGGTTCATCACGCCCGCGTTGCCGGGAACGGGCCCGGCCAGGACGGCGTCCACAAGGACGGCCGAGGAAGCGAGCCAGCCAAGCGTGCCGCGGGTCATGTTTGAAGCGAAGTCGTAGTCGATGTAGTCGGGCGTCTCAACGTGGTCGGTGGAGCGGTGGTAGTGGGGGTTTGAGCCCCAACTGTACTCGATGAGAAGCGCCGCCTCGAAACCTTCCCACTCGAAGGGGGCGTGGTCGCTGCGGTCCATCGAGCCGTACTGCGTCGGCTGGATGCCTCCCCACTGGGTCATCGCATCGGCGAGGGCCTGCTTGCAGGGACTGGAGTTCGAGGAGCCGTAGATCGCGGCGCGATTTGCGCCGCCGGGGTTGTACGCGACCATGTCGGTGGAGATCATGCCGCGGATGTCCTTGTCGCGGTTCGCGGCGGCGTAGGCGCGGCTGCCGTAGAGGCCCTGCTCCTCGCGGTCGAAGGCGATGAGGATGATGGTGGCCTCGAAGCGGTGCGAGGCGAGGACGCGGCCGATCTCCATCACGCATGCCGTGCCGCTGCCGTTGTCGTCCGCCCCGGGGTTGTTCGCCGAGTCGTAGTGCGCGCCGACGATGTAGATCTCCTCGGGCCGTGCGAAGCCTTCATGAACCGCGACGACGTTGTAGTAGGTGCTGCCGCCGTACTGGAAGGGGAACAGCGAGGTTTCGAACCCGAGCGAAGTGAAGTGGTCGAAGATGTTCTGCCGGGCGAGGTCGTGCTCAGCGCCGTAACCGCGATTGTGCCCCGGATGGGTGTAGAGCAGGTCGTCGAGGATGTGTCGGTAACTCGCGACGCTCACCTGCGCCGTGAGATCCTCGATCGGCCCTGCCGGGGCCGGCTGCGCGGCAGCCGCGGCGAGCGCCGCGAGCAGCGCAAGACCGGACCGGCGCCCGGCGGCGGGGAAGAGGTCAATCGAGCGGCGGGAAGCGTTTGACAGCGTCGGCATGGTGACCTCCGGAGAGTGAAGGGAGGAATGGAAGAACGCTGAACAAAACAGATACAGATATCCTATTATTCCACCGTTCGCCCTCGGTGGGCATCGGGTGATGCCCTGAATCCGACCGCCCGCTGCGGGGGCGAAACAGACCGGCCCGGACCGCGCGCCGTCTACGCCCTGTTCTCCTACCCTTGACCTTCCATGATCATCACCGTCAACTGGATCAACGAATACCTCGATCGCCCTCTCAGCGCCGAGGAGGTCATCGCGGCCCTGGCGAATGCCGGCTTGGGCTGCGAATCGCGCGAGGACCTGCCCGGCGGAGACGTGCGCCTCGACATCGAGATCACCTCCAACCGCGGCGACTGCGTGAGCGTGGTCGGCCTGGCGCGCGAGGCGGCGGCGGTGACGGGGCGAAGATTGTTGCTGCCGGAAATGCCATCCCACCATTCGCAAAGCCTCATCGTGGGCGTGGACGCAGCCCGCGATTCGCAGAGCCTCCTCGTGGGCGTGGAGAACCTCGATCACGAGTTGTGCCCTTACTACAGCGCGCGGGTGATTCGCGGCGTGCGCGTCGGTCCCAGCCCGGCGTGGCTGCGCCAGCGCCTCGAGGGCATCGGCCAGCGCTGCGTCAACAACGTCGTCGACGTCACCAACTTCATCCTCTTCGAACTCGGCCAGCCGCTGCACGCGTTTGACTTGGCGACGCTCAAGGGCGGCCGCATCGTCGTTCGCCGCGCGCGGAAGGGCGAGACGATGACCGCGATCGACGGCTCGCGCCTGATGCTCGACGAGGCGATGCTCGCGATCGCCGATGCGCAGCGCCCCGTGGCGCTTGGCGGCGTGATGGGCGGGCAGGACACGGAAGTGAGCGGGCGAACCACCGACGTCGTCCTCGAGGCCGCCGCGTTCAATGCGGCCAATGTCCGCGCCACGAGCCGGCGCTTGCGTCTCATGTCGCCCTCAAGTTACCGTTTCGAGCGCGGCGTCCACCCCGCGACCGTCGCCGCGGCGGCGGACCGGGCGGCGTCGATGATCGCCAAACTCGCGGGAGGCGCCTGGGACGGCCGCGCCGTGGTGGCGGGCGCGCCGATCCCCGTCGACCCCGTCGTTTCCATGCGCGTCGAGCGATGCCGCGCCATCGCGGGCATCGACATTCCAGGCGACGAAATGGTCGGCATCCTCGCGCGACTCGGCCTGCGACCGACGGAGAAGCAGGGGGAGCGGCTCATCGAGTGCGCCATCGCGCCCCACCGCCTCGACCTCACCCGCGAGATCGACCTGATCGAGGAAGTCGTGCGCATCCACGGCCTCGACCGCATCGCGCCGCGCGAGCGCATCGAGATCAACGTGGTCGGGCCGCAGGAGGCCGTGCTCCGCCGCCGGGCCGTCGAGCAGGCGTTGACGGCGTGCGGCTTCTACGAAGTCGTCACGTATTCTTTCCTTCCGGGCGCGGAGGCGCGGACCTTTCTGCATGAGGGGCTTGAGTTGCTCACTCTCCAGGACGACCGCCGCAAGGCGGAGCCCGCGCTTCAGCCCAGCGTCCTTCCCGGCCTGCTGCGCTGCCGCAAGCGCAACCAGGACGTCGGCCACAAGGAAATGCGACTGTTCGAGAAGGCGGCGTGCTTCGCGATGATCGGGGATCGCAAGGCCGAGCACGTCATGCTCGGCCTGTGCCTCGATGCGCCCGACCGGCAACAGGGGCTCCGCGCCATGCGAACGGCGATCGATGCGATGGTCACTTCGCTCCTCGGTTCGGCGTCGGACGTGCAGATCAACCCGCTCGACCAGGCGTGGTTCGAGCCGGGCGCCGCTGCCTCCCTGAGCGTTCAGGGCAAACGCCTGGGCGTCCTCGGCGTCCTGAATCGAAAGATCCAGGCTGGTTTCGACCTTGAAACTCCCGTCGTGGCGGCTGAGATCAACTTTGAGTCCATCCTCGAACTCGACCGGCAGGAGCGCGGACTCAGCCCGCTCTCGACCTTTCCATGCATCCAGCGCGACCTCTCGCTCATCGTGGATGAGTCGGTCTCGTGGCGGGCGATTGAGTCGGAGATCGCGGGCCTTGACCTGGACGATCTGGAATCGATCCGGTTTATCGGAACCTACCGCGGCAAGCCGATCGAAAGGGGGCGCAAGAGCGTCACGCTGCGACTGACCTTCCGCAACCCGGACCGCACGCTGCGCCACGAGGAAGTGGACCCGCAGGTGGCGGCGGTGGTGGCGGCCACGGGGCAGCGCCTCGGCGCGGCATTGCGCGAATAGGGCGGATTCCGGCGAACCCGAACGCCCCGGGGGCGGTATACTCCCGCAACAGTGAATGCTCGATCCGGCCTGCGGTCGCTTGGGGCGACGGCGGGGCCGGGAGTAAGACACCCTGTCCGGCCTTGGGCCGGACAGCCTGCCCAGAAGGAGTCTGTCCAATGAAGAAGATGTTCCTCGT